>DASYZK010000001.1:0-4780 GCA_035946455.1 Candidatus Acidiferrales bacterium
ATCGGATTGCTGCTCATTCTTGGCCTCGGCCTTGTGCTGGTTGTGAAGAAGTGAGGTTCCTATGCCGGCAAGAGTGATGAGATTTCGCGTCACGGTTCCGAAAGTGAAACACCTGCTGCGCTTCGGACTCGGCAGTTTCTATGGGTCTCCGTCAGATTTGGGACCGTCCGGCGCGACGACGCTCGGGAGCTATCACTGGCCCGTTCCGCTCGGCGAGTTCTACGCCATCAGTCGAGCTCCGCTTCCCACTCCTGCCGGAACCGACTTGCGCGGCCGGGGAATGGGATCGTTCTATCGCACGTCCGCCGCGCCTCTCCCGGTTGACGTTCGCACCAACCTTCGCGGCCTCGGCGCGTTCGGACGGCGCCGCTTGGTGCGAGTTCGTGTGAGATCGCGCGCGGCGCGTTTCGGTCTCGGCCAGATTTACGTAGATTCGTCCACGACGGGCTACGGAGCGCCAGGCGGCTACGCCGGGCCGCCGGCCCCGAGTGAAGACACGGGCGCTTCGTTCTCTAACCTGGCGCCGCAAATCCCTGTGGATACGAGCGGGGACATTCTTGCCGTGGGCGCCGTGTCGCCAGCGGCAGTTCAACAGGTCCTCCAGCCTCCAGCGCCGGTCGCGGGCAGTTCATTTTTCGGACCGCCGACCGGCTACACGGCTAGCTCACCCCCAGGCGCGCCGCCGTCCTCACCCTCATGGTTCAGCGGAACCACATCGCTTTTCGGGACGACGTTCAGCAATTCAACCCTCGCGGTGGGCGGCGTACTGTTGGCCGCGCTTGCCATGTTGGCGGGCGGCAAAAAGCGCCGCTAACGGAGGTTTTTATGGGAATGCCGCGATTCGGTTGCGGACATCGAACTCGGCCGCTGGGCGCGATCGGCGATCCCTTCTTGATTCAAGGCGTGCTGTACGGAGCGGGGAAGCCGCGGCCTTACACGACGGACGGCCTCCCGCTCAAAGCGATCGGCATTGCTCCCAACAGCAAGCCCCCAGCCGGCTACTCGATGGTGGCTAACTGGGGAGCACCTGGGTTTCTTTCCACCGGCGGGTGGACGGCGTGGATGAAAAAGCATCCCGGCAAGGTGGCGGCGTGGAACATGCCGCCCGGAACCAACTCGACGCCGTTGATCTGGGCCGCGGCGGCGGGAAAACTTCCCGCGCCTCCCACGCCCAAGCCGCCAACCCCCAAGCCGGTGGGCATACAGACGCCTCCGGTTTCGTTCACGGTAGCGTCTCCCTCGGCGGCCGGCGCCGGCGCCGGGACTACGGCGACGGCTGCAACGGGAATTACCGGGTGGCTGGAAGGCTCAACCTCGCTCGCCGGCTTCAACGTGCCGGACCTCGCCATCGCAGGCGTGGCAGCGCTCGGGTTGTACCTGCTGGTGTTTCGGAAGAAGGCGCGATGATGCCGCGATTCGGAAAGCCACGGCCTCGCACGTTCGTTGCGTTCCAGCGCGGCGTTCGAGGTTTGGGAGCGCTGGGCGACGCTCTGCTCCAAAGCTCGCAGGCGCTCAATCCGGGCGATCACATTCGTGTCACGGCGAGCTGGTATAGCTTGTTCGCAAGTTCTGGAAGCGTTTTAGACACTCTTAATTCTGTCCCCGGACCCGTGGAGTGGACCGATGCGCAGCTTGGATCCATCATCACGCAAAGTCCCGCGCAGCTCTACGGCACCGTCCAACAGCCGACGACGGTGAGCGACCTGATTGACTGGCTCAACGCCAACCTCGGCGGCAACTGGGACATTTTCAGCTTCGGCGTCGCCGGCGTCTACTCGACGGGCGCGATTGCAGGCGGGCCGCTCGAATCCTACGGCGTGCCGCCCGGCAGCACACTCGACGTTGGGCAGACCGGAACGGACACAACGACGACCCCTAGCGGCGACAAGGTTTTAGGCTACGGCCTTCTGGCGCTGGCGCTGGTGTGGGGAGTGAAGCAGTTCATCTGAGAGGCAGCGAATGCGAACCGCGCATATCAAGATTTTTGGACGGCAGAAAGGCAATCCGAAAAAGCGCAAGCCGCTGGCGGTGGTCACGGTGCGCGGCGCGTCGCGCCGCAAGCTCGCGGCGAACGTTACGCGCGTGATGCGCCATCACCTGAAGAACGTGAAAGCGCAGGCGCGGGTGAGACGCGGGAAGAACGTCGAGATGGGATTTTGGGATGGAACGGGTTTCCACCCGATTCGCGCTTCGAGAGATTACAGCGAGCGTCGCGCGAAGAGTCCCGCCAGTTATGGCCGTGGCGGGTTGGGTGGGGGCGGCGGATTCAAGCGGAGCAAAAAGAAGTATCGCGGGATGCCGGGTCGCGGCACAAATCCAACCAAGAAAACCTATGTCCTCGTTGACGGATTTGGTGGGTGGATCGGCCACCCGTTCCGTGCAACCTCCGTAGAAGCAAAGAAGGAGGCCAGGCGCCGCCAACTCGCTTCCCCTAGCGTCGCCACTCCAATCCACTTACGAGTGTTTGGCAGCAGGAAAAAGACCAAGTTTTGATGGAGGTCGAGGACGCGGAAAACGAGGAGGAGGAACCCTTTGTTACCCAGTGCGAAGTTTATTCGCTATAACACGCGCATGGCGCGGACAGGATGCAAAGGGCCCTCCCAGAGAAGACTACCACAGAACGGTGCAAGGGTTTTGATATGGGCAACCTGAGTTTTCGACATCAGGATATCGCGGCGGTCCCGCGCGGCTGGAAGGTGCGCACCATCACGCATCCGAGCGGGCACGAAGTGCGAATAGCCTTCCCGCCTGGACCTCGGAAGAAAGGCGCCGGGCGATTGATTTCGATCCTGCATCCGAAGTCGGAGCGCAACCCGGAGCCGGCCTGCATCGAGGCTTACAAGTTCGCGGTGGTGGATGAAGCCGGAATCCCTGAGCTCGGGTCGCCCTCCGAGCAGGCAATGGCGGAAGCGGTGCGCGAGCTCGCCACGGTGCCGGTCGCCGTCAACGGCAATCCTAAAGAGAAGTCGAAGACGGTCCAGCAGCTCGAACGTTTGAAGGACAAGGCGGTCCAATTCCTGCGCGACGTGGTGGGCGACGACGACCGCGCCGACGCGATCGACGACATGACGGTCGAGGAGTACGCCGACAAAAAGCGCGTCCACTTGGTGCCAAACCTCAGCCGCAAAAAAACTGGGAACAAGTTCAGGACGTCGGAAGCAAAAGCCGCTTACGTGGCGGGATTGAACGCCGTCGCCAAGGGATTCGCGCACATGCGAGCGAAAGCGGCCGCGCGAGGCGGAATCTATCGCAAGGCGAAGCCGTTCCGCTACGTGAATCCGCTCTCCGGAGCGGAGACACATCAATTGCAGGTTGCTCGCGGCGTTTTAAGAATGTCAGACCGCATGGCGGCGTTTCATGGCCACTCAAAAAAAGAGGCTCAGGAAACGATCGAGCGCCTAACAGAGCAAAGGAAAAAGCCCAGTGGCGACGACGTGAAAGCTAAGAATAAGAAAAAGCTGTCGCAGGCCACCGTGCGGACGGGCTCGCGCAAGAACACGGACGAGCTTCAGGAAGCGCAGCGAGTATATGAACTCTTCCAGGGCAAGCGGGTTTCAACGCCCCCAGCCGTGATTGACGAGCCGGACGCACGCCGCGACGATTTCGCTCACCTCGGCTGGCTCGTGGAGCTCGTGATCCAGCCTTACGGGGAGGCGCTGGAGGGGATTGCCTCTCCCGACGAGCTGAGCGAGGAGAGGGAAAAGCTGCGTATCGAGGACCCGGAGCGGCCGTCGCGCCAGGTCTGGCAGAAGCTGGCGGAAGAATTCGGCTGCACGTTCGTCCTGGTGGATTTTTCGGGCGGGCAGAAAATCCCGCAGTCCACCGAGTTCAAAGCCTACGGCGACGGCGTGCGCGTAACCTCAGCCGCCACGGGCGACCAGATGTATCTCATCGGCGGCAAGCAGGATGTGAGCGGGATGCTGCCCCTCTTCGGCGCCGACGGCTCGAAGGACCTGGTGGCGCTCGGGGTGTGCGTGGCGATCTCCTATCTCGCGGCCAAGCACTTTCCTGGCTCGGAGGAGGAAGGTTACGACGGCAAGACCCCGATGGTGCTCGAACACATCCTGGGCGAAGACGGCGGCGAGCCGCCCCTGGCCTATTTCAACAAATTGCAGAAGAGGATTTTCCTGGCCGGCGGAACGTACATCATTGCTCGGCCTGGAATCGAGAACTGATGATGCCGCGATTCGGCATGAGATCGAAACAGCTTCCGGCGCGCGTGGTTGTCCGCGTCAGATCGGGTTCGGGGGCCACAGAACGCCCAGTGGGCACGTGCGGCTGCTCCAGAGGCGCGGCCGGCACTCCTCTGACCGATGGCCCCCGTTCAACTTCGCGAGGCCTCGGCGCAGGCTTGCCGACTGCCGCAGCGATTTCATCGACGGCAACCAGCGCGTTCAGCGTCGGCGTCGGGGTTGCCACCGCGGCCAACATCCTGCCCGCTTCGAGTCTGCTGGGACCCATCGGCCTCGCCGTCGGCCTGGTGGCCACACTGGTTCTCAGCCTCTTTGGCGGTGGGTGCGGACAGACGTGTATTGCCGGATCGAAGGTGGAACAAATCTTCGAGGCGTTTGCCGATAACCTGCTCACGCTCGTCAAGGCCGGGATGATGTCGAAGGCGCAAGGGCTGGTCGGCATGAATGAAGCGATCCAGATCGGCCAGCAGTCTGAAGCGCAACTGGGAACCCAAGCCGCCCAAGCCGGCTCGAAGAACCTGACGAAAGTGATTTCGGCGGAGATCGCGGATCTCAGCCAGGTGCCGGACAGCGTGCCGCAGATTCCC
>DASYZK010000002.1:0-1750 GCA_035946455.1 Candidatus Acidiferrales bacterium
AAGCATTTACAAAGGGCGTGTGACGCGCGTGCTGCCAGGCATGCAATCGTCCTTTGTGGATATTGGGCTCGATAGCGACGCCTTCCTGTACGTCACCGACTTTCTCGAAGGGATTGAGGAGCTCGACGAGCACGTTGAGACGGCCGGCGAGAAGATTTCGGCGCCGACGGATCAGGGCGGACTGCCGAGCGCCCTAGGTGAAACGGCAGAGCGTGCCACCGAAATTGCCTCTGGGGATGCGAGCTTTAGGGCTCCCGAGGGCGACTCCGGTTCGCACGAGCTCGCAAATTTCCAGGCACCAGCGCCGCCGATGCCTGCAGTGAATCCGCCCCCTGCGCTCAATACAGCGCAGCCGGACCGTCCGCGCTACGAAAATCGCAATCGGCAGGGACGTGACTTCGGCCAACGCGGCGGCAGGCGCGGGGGACGTTTTAACCGCGGTGGGCGGGGTGGCGGTGGGCGCGGCGGCGGAGGGCGCTATGGACGCGAGCTGCCGCAGTCGAAATACGCGTCACCCAGAACTTACGAAGATCGCGGCGGCGACGCGGGTGATGCGCCTGAAGGGCATGTTTCCGTGATTCTGCCTGGGGAATCCTTGGCCAGATACAAGGACAAGCTCCCTTCGGAGAATCCTCCCGCGGCGATCGAACAAAGCACTACCTTGCCGGATGAACAAACGGGCCGGTCACCTATTTTGGCCGAATCCGCTGAATCTGTGACCGAGACCGCCGCGACGTCGAGCGCTTCCGAGTTCCGGCCGGAGCGCCGGGAGAACACTCGGCCTGTGTATCCAGGGCCGTCCTCTTCGGGTCTGGAACCGCTGCCGGGCGAGACCCTTGCAAAGTGGAAGCAGCGCCCACTTGAAGCCCCGGAGCCGAGCGAATCAGAACCGATGGGTGCCTCGGCGTTCCATGAAGATACAGAACTGCAATCGGAACCGGAAATGGCGGATCTTCTCCATCCGGACGAGCTGCACGAAGTGCAGCAGACTGCGGGCCTGAGCGAAGACGAAGCCGCTTCTCTCGCAGAGCATGTTGCCGAAGCGCAAAGCGAGCAAGCGGAGCGCGAAGCCGAAGTCCGGGGTTTTGCCGCCGAGACGTCAGCCGAGGCCGTCGACGAATTGGTTGGAACCGAAACCGACGACGCTGAAGCAGGCTCGGAGAGCGAAGCCGAAGAAGTGGAACTCGAACAGGAGGAAGCGGACGCCGAAGCCGAAGGGATGATCGCCCCGGCCCCGGAGATAGGCAATGAAGCCCAACAGGAATTAGCGGTCCCGCCGGAAGCGATTGCGCCGGAGAGCGTCTCGCCGACGGTTCTGGAAAATTCTCAGCCGCAGGGCCAGCAGCCGTGGAAAGCTCGGATACGCGATGATTTTCGGGCGCGCATGCAGCATCCCGCCCGGCGAGGCGGGCGCGATCGAGGCCGGCGCGACGATCGCGGACGCCGTTTTCAACGCGGTCCGGGCGGACATGGCGGCCACTATCGTCCGCAAGCGCGCCGCCCGCAACTAATCGCCGATCTCCTGAAGCAGGGCCAGGAAATTATCGTCCAAATCGCGAAAGAACCGCTGGGCAAGAAGGGCGCGCGCATTACCAGCCACGTTGCGCTGCCCGGGCGATTCCTGGTGTACATGCCGACGCTCGATCACACGGGCGTTTCCCGGAAAATCGCTTCGCCTGAAGAACGGGCGCGGCTGCGGCATCTGGTGAACGACGCGAAGGGCAGCGCCGGCGGAGGCTTCATCGTCCGC
>DASYZK010000003.1:0-77512 GCA_035946455.1 Candidatus Acidiferrales bacterium
AAGCGCTGTCACCGGCGGCACCAAGGTGTTGTCCGACCGGATCGTGATCGAGATCACCTCCAACCCGGGCGAGACGTTTCTCGATCGGATGATCCACCTCGTGGAGAGTGCCTCGCGGCGCAAGACGCCGAACGAGATCGCCCTGAACATTCTCCTCGCCGCGCTGACGATCATCTTCATGGTCGCGACCGTCACGCTCCAGCCGTTTGCGATCTACGCCGGCGCGAGCGTGACCATCACGGTTCTTATCGCGCTTCTCGTGTGCCTGATCCCGACGACCATCGGCGGCCTGCTCTCGGCCATCGGCATCGCCGGCATGGACCGCGTGTTGCGGAAGAACGTGCTGGCGATGTCCGGCCGGGCGGTGGAAGCGGCCGGGGACGTGGATACGCTGCTGCTCGACAAGACCGGCACCATTACCCTGGGCAATCGCCGGGCCACCGACCTGGTTCCCGCGCCGGGGGTGAGCGAACAGGACCTTGCGGACGCCGCCCAGTTCGCTTCGCTTGCCGACGAAACCCCCGAGGGCCGCTCGATCGTCGTCCTCGCCAAGCAGCGCTACGGGCTTCGCGGCCGCTTGCTTTCCACTCACGGCGCAAACTTCATCCCGTTTTCCGCGCAGACGCGGATGTCGGGGGTCGATTTGGATGGCCGGCAAATCCGGAAAGGGGCGCCCGACGCCATCGAGAAATACGTGGGCCAAAGCGGCAACAGCGTGGGCGCGGAGATGAAGGAAGCGGTGCGGCGTATCGCCAGCGGCGGGGCGACGCCGCTGCTGGTGGCCGAAGACGGCAAGGTGCTAGGCGCCATCCAGTTGAAGGACATCGTCAAGGGCGGGATGCGCGAGCGATTCGATCACCTGCGGGCGATGGGCATCCGTACCGTCATGATCACCGGCGACAACGCGCTCACCGCCGCCGCCATCGCTCGGGAAGCGGGCGTCGACGATTTCCTCGCCCAGGCGAGGCCCGAAGACAAGCTGGCCCTGATTCGCCGCGAGCAGAGCAAGGGGAAATTGGTGGCGATGACCGGCGACGGCACCAACGACGCGCCGGCGCTCGCCCAGGCCGACGTCGGCGTGGCGATGAACGCCGGAACCCAGGCGGCGAAAGAGGCGGGAAACATGGTGGACCTCGACTCGAATCCCACCAAGCTGATCGAAATCGTGGAAATCGGCAAACAGTTGCTGATCACCCGCGGCGCGCTCACAACGTTTTCCGTGGCCAACGACGTCGCCAAGTATTTCGCCATTCTGCCGGCGATGTTCGCCGGCGCGTTTCCGCAGCTCGAATTGCTCAACGTCATGCACCTGCGAACGCCGGAATCGGCGGTGCTCTCGGCGGTCATCTTCAACGCCTTGATCATCGTCGCGCTCATCCCGCTGGCGCTCGGCGGGGTGCGTTATCGCCCCATCGGCGCCGCGGCGCTGCTGCAACGGAACCTGCTCATCTACGGGCTCGGCGGAATCATCGCTCCTTTCGTGGGCATCAAGCTGATCGATTTGTTCATCGCCTGGGTGCGGCTGGCATGAGCAGGGAAGGAACAGGGGAGGAGAAGGTTCGATGAAGAAGAATGTGATCGTCGCCGTGAGGATGACGCTGGTGACCACGGTACTGCTGGGCATCGTTTACCCGCTGGCGGTCACCGGCCTGGCGCAATTGCTTTTCCCGCGCCAGGCCAACGGCGAACTGATCCGGGTGAACGGCCGCGTGGCCGGCTCGCGCCTCATCGGCCAGGCCTTCCGTTCCCCAGGCTACTTTGTTCCGCGGCCCTCGGCGGCGGGGTCCGGCTACGACCCGCTCGCCTCGGGCGGGTCGAACCTGGCGCCGACGAACAGGATGCTGATCGACCGTGTCGCCGCCGGCGTCCGCGAATTCCACGCGCAAAATCCCGGCGCTCCCGTTCCCATCGATCTGGTGACGGCCTCAGGGTCGGGCCTCGACCCGGACATCTCCCCCGCCGCAGCGGATTTTCAAGTGCCGCGGGTGGCGCGCGAGCGACACATGGGCGAAGCCCAAGTGCGGGCGCTGGTGCGGAAACGCACTCGAGGCCGGCAATGGGGCTTCCTCGGGGAGCCGCGGGTGAACGTGCTGGAATTGAATCTCGACCTTGACGCGCGCCACCCGATGCGCTGAACGGCGAATCGCGGAAGGTTACTCCTTGGCGCGGCGGCGATTCGCGGAACTCGCCACTGGCGGCTCGAACCGATAGCCCACCCACGGTTCGGTGCGGATGTACCGCGGCCGGCGGGGATCGGGCTCGATTTTCTTGCGAAGCTGATTGATGAACACGCGCAGGTATTCGCTTTCCTCGCCGTAGTCGGGCCCCCACACCGCCTGAAGCAGCCGCCGGTGCGAAAGCGGCTTGCCGGCATTGGCGACAAGCTGGCGCAGCAGCTCGAATTCCTTGGGCGTAAGCCGAACCGGCTTCCCCTTGACGGCGATTTTGCGGCTCTCGAAATCGATACGGAGGTCGGGGAAATCGACCGGCGGGGTCGATTCCGCCGCAGCGCTGCGGCGCAGCGCCGCGCGAATCCGGGCGAGCAGCTCCTCGATGCCGAACGGCTTGACAACGTAATCATCGGCGCCGGCGTCGAGCGCCTTCACCTTGTCGCGCTCGCCGCCGCGGACGGTCAGCATGATGATCGGGACGTCGGAACGCTCGCGAATTTCCCGGCAGGTCTCGAGGCCGTCCATGCCCGGCATATTCACGTCGAGCAAAACCAGGTCGGGCGGCTTGCCCCGCACTTGCTCGAGGGCTTCTTCGCCGCTGCGAGCCTCGCGAACCGCGTAGCCGCCGGCGGCAAGCGTCGTCCGCATCACCCGCCGTATCTGCGGCTCGTCGTCCACCACCAGGATGGCCGCGCCGCTCATCGGCCACCCGCCCCGGCCCGGGCGATCGGCAGGCTGAAGGTGAAAACGGAGCCGTGGCCCAACTGGCTGACGACGCCGATCGTGCCGCCGTGCGCCTCGACGATCGCCTTGGCGATGGGCAAACCCATTCCCGTTCCCTGCACCCGGTAGCGCTGGTCGCGGCCGCGGTAGAACTTGTCGAAAATCAATCCCATCTCCAATTCCTCGATTCCCGGTCCCCGATCGGCGACGGTGATGAGGACGAACTGGCTGTTGGCCTCCGCGCCGATCGAAATCGGCTGGCCCGGCGGCGAGTAAACGTGGGCGTTCAAGATGATCTGGCTCAAGGCGTCCTTCACCCGCTCCCTGTCGGCCAATACCGGCGGCAGGTCGCCGGGCAAACGCAGGTCCACCGGCCGGCTGCCCAAAAAGTCCTTGCAATGCTCGAGCGCGGCGGAAACGATCCCCGCCACCGGTTGCGGCCGGAGCTCCAACTCGAATTCCGCCGCCTCCAGCCGCGCCATTTCGGCGGCTTCGCCCACCAGGTTGTTGAGCCGGTTGGCCTCCTCGTCGACCACCGCGAGCAATTCCCGTTGCTGCTCCGGCTCCAGCCGGGCATCGGACAGCAGGCTGGTGACCGCCGCCTTGATCGACGTAAGCGGAGTGCGGAAATCATGAGTGATGGAATCGAGCAGGGCCGATTTCAGCCGCTCACCCTCCTGCGCCGCGCCCGTCTTGCTCAATTGCTCAATCGCCCGCGCCCGCTCGACCGCGATCGCGATCAGGCTGCCCAGCGCCTCCAGCGTCAGCCGCGAAAGCAGGCGGCCGGAGATCCCGAGGCTGCCGATCATCCGTACTCCCATCCGCACGGGGACAAAACAGACGCTCTGCTCCGTATCCACCTGGAGTTCCTCGCGGGCGCTCACCGCCTTCAGTTTCTCCACGTCGAGTTGGGGAATGTCGCGGCCCGAGCGATACACCTTCTGCTTGTCGGCCAGGAAGATCGCCGCTGCGCCGATTTCGAACGAATCGACGATCTGGCGGGGAATCGCATTGAGCAGCTCGATGGCGTTGCCGGCGGCGAGCAGCCTCTGGCTGAATTCGTACAGCCGCTCGGCTTCCCGCCGGCGGCGATTCGCTTCCTCCGCCTGCCGCTTGGCGCGCGCCGATAGCTGCCCGCCGATTACGGCGGTGACGAGAAACGCGAACAGCGCCACCCAGTTCTGGGGATCGGCGATGGTGAGCGTCAGGACCGGAGGTAGAAAGAAATAGTTGAATGCCAGCACCGCGCCCACTGACATCACCACCGAAACCACCACTCCCCAAAGGGTGGAAACCGCCAGAATGGCGAGCAGGAAGGTGAGTGCGGCGGTGGTGGCATTGACCCTGAGGATGTGATAGTCGAGAAAGGCGATCGCGGCGACGGTGCCCAGGCCGATGGCGACGCCCGGAACCCTACTGGAAAGTAGCCCGCGCATCGGCTTATTCTAGCGTAGCTCTTCGGGGTTCCCTAGAATCGCGCAACCATGCCCAAGACACCCGAACAGTGGCTCGAGGTCGCTTCCCCGCCGAAGAAAACGCGGGGAAGCCTGAAGCTGTTCCTGGGCTACGCGCCGGGCGTCGGAAAAACTTACACCATGCTCAGCGAAGCCATTCGCCGCCGACAGCGTGGCGAAGACGTGGCGATCGGCGTGGTGGAAACGCACGGTCGCAAAGCCATCGCCGAGCTCGCCGCCCAGCTCGACTCCGTTCCCCGGAAGAAACTCGAATACAAGGGGACCACCTTCGAGGAAATGGACATCGACGCGGTGCTCGCCCGGGCGCCGCGCGTCGTCGTGGTGGACGAACTCGCCCACACCAACATTCCCGGCAGCAAGCACCGGAAACGGTACGAAGACGTGCTCGAGCTGCTGGCGGCGCCGATCGATGTGCTCTCGACCGTCAACATCCAGCACCTGGAAAGCATCGCCCCCACCGTCCGCACTATCACCGGCGTGCAGGTGCGGGAGACGGTGCCCGACTGGGTGGTGCGCACCGCCGACGAGGCGGTGATGGTGGACCTGACCCCCGAAGCGCTCCAAAACCGGATGCAGCGCGGCGACGTGTACCCGGCTCACCGGGTGGAGCAGGCGCTCAAGAATTTCTTTCGGCGCGGGAATCTGATCGCGTTGCGCGAACTGGCGCTGCGGCAGGTGGCGGAACAGGTGGACCGCACCTTGGAATCCTATATGGAGCAGAAGGACATCCGGGAAAGCTGGCCGGTGCGGGAGAAAATCGCCGTCTGCATCAGCTCCCATCCGAAAGCCCAATACCTCATCGCGCGCGCGGCGCGGATGGCCCGGCGCATCGACGCCGAGCTGTACGCCGCCTACGTGGACGTCGGACAGGACACCGACGAGCAGAGCCGGAAGACGCTCGACGCCAATTTGCAATTCGCCGAGAGCCTGGGCGCAACGGTGGTGCGGCTGAAAGGCAAGGAAGTGGCGACGACGACCGCCGCCTTCGTCCGCGACAAGCACATCACCCAGGTCATCTTCGGCCGCACCGCCGTCGACGGCTGGCGAAAGCTGCTCTACCTGAACGCCATCAACCGCTTCCTCAACGCCGCTCCGGCGGTGGACGTTCACATCGTCACCCAGGAGCCCGACTGAAGCGCTGGCGGCCGCGCCTCCCGGGAGATCCCCACCCCTTCCGGCGCGGCCGGAAAGGGCGGGGCGCCCGGCCGGCCCTACTGGGTGCAGCCGGACAAAGTGGCGAGAGCAGGCGAGACCGTGGTTGTGGTTCCCGCCGTCACGTTCTGCGCGGTGCTGAAGACGGCAACGTTGCCCGAGGCGCCCGCGCAGGTGGCTTCCGCCTTGTACGGGATCGGCGGAGCCACAGGCAGCGTCCAGGTAATTTTGCCGCCGGAGAACGCGCCCACCAGCGGATTGCTCGCAGGCACGATCAGCGTGTAGTTGTTGCTGCCAGCGGTGCAAGTTGTGCCGACGCAAGGAATGTTGACCAAGTCGGTCGAGCCGGGCTCGAGCAGCGGAACGGCGAATTCCAGGGTGCTGGTGGCCGACTGGAGGGCAAACATGTCCACCGCCGCCGAAGTGGGACCGCTGGCCGCCAGCGTCGCGTTGATGATCCCGTTGAGCGTCGCCGGCGCGCCGACTTCCGCCAGAAGCGGAATGGACGGCGGCTGGGTGCCGTTCGGGACCGTGGTGACAATTGTCGCGTTGAAGATGCCGGTGGTGGCGTTACCGGCGCCGGCATCGGCGACGATGTCAAACGGGCCCGCCGGCAGCGGACAGAAGTCGAAATTCCCCGATGAATCGGTCTGGTGCAGAAAGTTGCCGATCAGATCGACGGAATTGGCCCCATCGGTGGGAGGCGTAGCCATCTCGAGAGCGACGTTGGCATTGGCGATAGGATTGCCAGTCACCGTCAGCGTGTTGCTGACCACGGTGCCTTGCACCACCTGGCCGCTGATGCCGGTAAGGTTCTGGCTCACCACGTAGCCCACCAGCGCTGGTTTCAGCCGGAACTGCCCGTTGCCTTCCTGCAATATAGACCGGCAAGCGTTGAAATCGAGGTTGATATCCACGCTCTTTCCGGCGGCGACGTCGATGGGCCCGCCGAAGACCTGGCCGGGGGGAATCTTCAAGCCGGTTTGCGACTCGCTCGAAAGATCGAGCATCGAGGGCGTGTTGCTGCCCTTCACCACCACGCAATTCCAGCCGGCATTGCCGCAGGCATTCGCGCAATTGCTGGTGGCGTTGCCACAGGCGACGCTGGGAGCGATCAGGTTCACGCTGCTCGCCGCGGCCGAGTTATCGACCAGCAACAGCCGAATCTGCTGGTAGGAGCCGGCGGGCAGGCTCGTGTTCGAACCCAGTTGGGCGAGCAGGCACTGCCCGGCCTGGGGCAGGTTCATCAAGTCCACTTGAACCGCCTTGATGGGGCTGGCTGTGGAGCTGATCTGGGAAACCAGCGACTGCCAGCCGGAATCGGACGTGCTGCTGATGTTGGCGCTGACCTCGTCGATGGTGACGTACGCGTGGCTGAACGTGGTGCAGGAAGGAGGGTCGCTCAGCGAGACATTCGACGTGCCCATCCCGGTTGCCGGCGTCGAGCTGCCACAACGAACCAGAACGAGCGTCGCAGCGGCGAGGAAAACCAGGATGCCGCACCTGGTCGCGAATCCACGAAAGCCCTGCTCTTTCATTCTCGACCTCCAGTTGTTAGTTCCGTTCGCCGTGAATCCGGGCCGACAGCGCAAAACAATATTGATAGGAGTGCGCGCCGGCGGGAAACGGTTGCCCGGAAGTTGGTTACTGAGTAGTAAATCCCGTCGGGTACCGGAACCAAGCCTCATCTCTCTCGACGATGGATGGCCGCGGCCTGCCGGACGGTTCTTGCCCGGTCCGTCTGGCGGCGCAGTACGCGACACTCACTGCCATGGGTTCCAGGAATAGCAAGGTGGAGAGGCGAGCCGGTCTTGCGGGGAGCAAACACGGCCGGCGGCATCCGCAACTCAAGCGGTCGCCTGGCCGAAGCTTCGCTTTCGAGCGGCAAGCCGGCAGGCTCACGTGAATGCAAGACGATGAGCCAGGAGGGGAAACGGCGCCGCTTCTCCGGCTGCGATCAGTCCCCGGAGAATCCTGCGCGCCGGTAATTGGGGCTGCTTTCGCTGGCCGCGGTGCGCTTGGCACGCAGGAATCCGAACACGCCACCACCAACGATGAGGACCGCGAAGATACCGATCAAGTACATGGTGCCTGTTGCTCCCTAAAGCGTGATGTGAGTCCGGCTCGCCTTCCGGAACCCGGTTGCGCGCTCGTCTGACCTCTTGCAGCGCCGAGAGCCGATCCCGATGGCGAGCCTGGGGAGGCGAAACCTGAGGAAGCCGGAACCCCAATGACCCGCCAAGGATTTTAGGAAGGCGAGCAAGGAGTGTCAACCCAGGATATGGTTATGACTGCCTGCGACTGCTCTTTATAAGGGCTGCCGCAAGAGTGGTACGGGCCCCCTGCGCAGGCCGGCAGAAGACACGGGGCATTGCCGTCCCCTGGAAAAGTTTCCCTTGCCGGACTGTGGTCACTAGCGAATGCCGCCGGCCTGCAGCTTGTTGACCCCGAACCGCCGCCAAGGATAACGTGAGCGGGATTCGGCGAGCGGTGGAGGATTCCATGGACTTGGTGGTTGGAGCCACGGGACAAGTGGGCCGCCAAGCGGCGCTGCGATTGCGAAACATGGGCCGAACGGTGAGAGCGATGGTG
The DNA here is from genome assembly GCA_035946455.1 of Candidatus Acidiferrales bacterium. Classification (GTDB taxonomy): domain Bacteria; phylum Acidobacteriota; class Terriglobia; order Acidiferrales; family UBA7541; genus JAKASX01. Next base: position 8,114 of record DASYZK010000003.1, read on the forward strand.
CGCGGCGGCGCCGCACGCGCCGAAGCGCGCGATCTGGCGGAAGCAGGCATCGAGGTGATGGATGGCGACTTGACGCGGCCGGATACGCTTGCGGGTGCGTGCCGGGGCATCGAAACGGTGGTCACTACCGCGACTTCGATGCCCCATGCGAAAGACGACGGTCTGCGGCGAGTCGACCGGGACGGCACGCTGGCGCTGGTGGAAGCGGCGGAAAAAGCGGACGTGCGCAAATTCGTCTACACGTCGTATTCGGGCAACATACGAGCGCCGTCGCCGCTCGGCGAGGCCAAACGCGCGGTTGAGGCGCGGCTGGGCAACAGCGGAATGCAAGCGGTGATCTTGAGGCCGTCGTACTTCATGGAAGTCTGGCTGGGGCCGGCCCTGGGGTTCGATCCGGGCAAAGGCGCGGCTCGCGTCTACGGCTCTGGCGATGCGCCAGTGAGCTACATCGCCGCGAGCGACGTCGCCGAATGGCTCGCGGGGCTGGCGGCGCATGAAGGCAAGCGAGTGACGCTGGACGTCGGCGGACCGGAAGCGTTGTCGCAACTGGACGCGGTGCGCGTGTTCGAAGAAGTCCTGAAAAAGCCCTTCCAGCGGGAATTCGTGCCTCTCGCGGCGCTCGAGCACATGGCCCGTTCCCCCGATCCTCTCCAGCAATCCTTCGCCAGATTGATGATCGCCTATGCCGGCGGCGATGCGATGCCCCAGGCCTGGCCGCTTGCCGAACGGTACGGCATCAGACTGCACTCTGTGCGCGAATACGCGGAGGGCTTCAGCGCCGGCTGAACTCCGCCCGGCGCTCGCATCCGCGGCCTGCTGGCCGGCTACCGGCGTGAACGGCCTGCAACCTCACGCTTCGCTTGGCTGCGCAACCTTATTCTCCCCCTGGCAACGCTTCCGCAACTTGGAGCAGGAATTGGGGTTTAATATCTGGTCGGAGGCGGGCGACCGTTTTTCGCGGACAGCCATCCCGATGCGTGCCCGAAGCCGGCCTAGCATCCCCGGAGGAGCACCCAGTGCAATATAAAGGCAGCGATTCGGCTCCCGTGCGAGGATCAATCTCCGCTGCCGGCAATCCCTTTCTTGCCTGGATGCGGCAGGATCGTCCGGTTCAGCGTCGCACTGCAAGCTGCCACGCGGCCCGCTTCTTCAGGAAACTGCCGGCAATGATTTTTGCCCCGCTGGTGCTCTGCCTGGCAGGTTGCGGCGGCGGGAAGACTCCCACGCCGCCACCGCCGCCGCCGACGGGAAGCCTGAGCCAAATCCAGCACATCATCTTCATCGTGAAAGAGAATCGCTCGTTCGACAATTACTTCGGAACGTTTCCCGGCGCCGAAGGCGCGACCAGCGGAGCAACGTCCACCGGCCAGGTGATTCCGCTGACGCAAACGCCGGACAGCACCGGCGTGGACCTCTGCCATTCCTGGACTTGCGCCCACCAGGCAATCGACAGCGGGAAAATGGATGGATTCAACCTGTTTTCGCCGGTCGTGAACGGCGTCTTGCTCTCCTACACGCAGCTTTCTCAATCCCAGATCCCGAACTACTGGACCTATGCGAAGAATTTCGTGCTCGCCGATCATATGTTCTCGTCGCTGGCGGGGCCGAGCTTCCCGAATCACCAGTACACGATCTCCGCCCAGTCCGGCGGAGCCATCGGTAACCCAAGCTCCGGCCCCTGGGGTTGCGATGCCGCCAGTACGAGCACCGTCAAGATCCTCAACAGCGACGGCACGACCACCGCCGCGTTTCCCTGTTTTGATTACCAGACCTTGGCCGATGCGCTCGAAGCCGCGCATATCTCCTGGAAATACTATGCTCCCGGCCAGGGCCAGAGCGGTTATATCTGGTCGGCGTTCGATGCCATCCGCCACATTCGGATGGGGCCTCTTTGGGCGCAGGACGTGGTGCCGGACACGCAGTTTGTCGCCGATGCCATGGCCGGGAACCTGCCCGCGGTGAGTTGGCTGGTAACCAACGGCGCCGACAGCGAGCATCCCCCGTCGAGCAGTTGCCAGGGAGAAAACTGGACCGTCGAGCAGGTGAACGCGGTGATGCAGGGCCCGGACTGGAATTCCTCGGCCATTTTCATCACCTGGGACGACTTTGGCGGCTTCTACGACCACCTTCCCCCGCCAGACCTCGATCTCTACGGTCTCGGGCCGCGCGTGCCTTTGCTGATCATCTCTCCCTTCGCCAAGCGGGGATTTATTTCCCACACGGTGTACGAATTCTCCTCGTTTTTGCGGCTGGTCGAAGAACGCTATGGACTCGCCGCGCTCAGCGCCAGGGACCAGGCGGCCAGCGACATGACCGACAGCCTGAATTTCAACCAGACCCTGCTCCCGCGCCTGCTATTGACCACCCGCCAGTGCCCGTGACCGCCGGCAGGCGCCCCGCAACCATCCCTGCAGGGGCGCGGGCGCGCCCCAAGAGAAAATGAACTCAATGCGCCAGGCGCGCCCGAAAATCGGCGCCGCAGATAGAGCAGGCCGTCCTCCTTGCTGCCGAGGACCGCGCCCTCGCGTGCGGGCGAAAGATCAGGGCTCGATGGCCGCCGTCAGGTGATTTTGCTTGAGCAGGCTGTTAAAAGCCGGCGTTGCTGAATCGGTGAGCTGTTTGAATTCACTGCTGGCGGCGGCGAGTTGCTGCTTCAATTCCGCGTTGACCGCGGTCTCCTGGGCGGTGGGGCCGAGGTCGGCGCCGCCGCCGCCGCTGCCCGAATCACCGTCGACGCCGCCGTACAGGGTGGCCAGCTTCCCGTAAAGTCGCATCGGATTGCGGAAGGAATCTTCGCGGGCGCCGGTGAGGTGGATATCCACCAGTTTGCCTTCGGCAGCGGCCGCCTTCGCGTCCAGGTCCTTGGCCGCCTGAATCACCGCCGCGTACTTGGTTCCCTGCTCGCCGAGCATCACTGCCAGATCGGCAAGCTGCTTCCGGGTCCACTCGATGTGGTTGATCGTGCCGGCGGCGTCGTTCAGTTCGCCTCGCACTTCGAGCAGGAACGCCACCTGGGCGCGAATGGTGTCGGCGTTGCCGAGCGAATGGGGATCGGGAAGGACATCGAGCGGCGCGGTCAATTCCTTCTGGCCGGCCTTGAGCCGCACGGTGTAGCTGCCCGGAGCGGCGATCGGCCCGAGCATCGGATCGGTGGTGGACCAAGCGACGATCGGCCGCCAGCCCTCCGGGCCGTTTTTCACCCACGCGGCGTCGGGCGGCGGGGTGCGGAGCCGGGCCGCCGCGGCGCTCTCGTAGCGCAAGTTCCACCACACGCGGTTCAGGCCGGCATGGCCGTCGGTCTTGATGGTGCGAATCACCTGGTTCTTGGCGCCCAAGATTGAAATCTCGATGTTTTTCTCCGGCGACTTGAGCCAGAAATCCAAATCGGCGCCTGCCGGCGGATTCTGGCCGATGACGTGGCTGCCCTCGTCGTTGCTGCGAATGGCATCCACCCGGCGGAAGCGGTAAGCCGAGCGGGGCTTGAACAGGTAGACGTCCTGCTGCTGCGCCCGGTCGTAATCGCGCAGCGGGGTGACGTCGTCGAGAATCCAGATGCCGCGGCCGTAGGTGGCAACCACCAGATCGTTGAAGCGCGGCTGGAGCGCCAGCCAGTAGACCGGCGCCGGCGGGAAGTTGTTCCGCAAATGCGTCCAGCTACCGCCGTCATCCCAGGAAACGTAGATGGCGTTGTCGGTGCCCAGGTAGAGCATCCCTTGGCGCACCGGATCCTCGATCACCGAGTGGGCGGAGCTGTTCATCGACTTGGGAATCGAGCCGCTGATGAATTTCCAGCTCCTGCCGAAATCCGCAGTCTTATAGACGTAAGCGTCGTAGTTGCCCACCTGCTCGAAATTGACGGTGATGTAGGCGGCGCCGGCTTCGAAATGCGACGGCTCGATGTTCCAAACGGTGCCCCACGCCGGCAGGTCGGGAATGTTCTTCGTCACGTTCGTCCAGTGCGCGCCGCCGTCCTGGGTGACGTTCACCTGGCCGTCGTTGCTGCCGGTCCAGATGACGCTCGCCTTCACCGGCGATTCGGCAATCGAGTAGAGCGTGGCGCCGTCGAAAGTCATCAGGTTGTCGTGGCTGACGCCTCCAGATGGCTGCTGGTGGCTCTTGTCGTTGAGCGTGAGATCGGGGCTGATCACCTGCCACGACTGGCCGCCATCGGTGGTCACGTGAACCACCTGGCTGCCGACGTAAACCCGGTTATGGTCGTGGGGAGAGATGGCGATGGGGAAAGTCCAATGCCACCGGTATTTCACGTCCGCCGGAGCCCAGCCGTAAGCGGCGTCGGGCCAGACGGTGACGTCGCGGGCCTGGCCGGTGCGGAAATCCATCCGGGTGAGCATGCCGTCGTAGCAGCCGGACCAGACGATGTTCGAATCGGCGGGATCGGGCACGGCGAACCCGCTCTCGCAGCCGCCGGTGGCCGTCCACTCGCCGGCGGTGATGCCGCCCCCGCCGAAGAACCCTCCGGTAAGGGTGCGGCTGGGGCCGCGATAGGAATCGCCGTCCTGACGGTTGCCCATGACGTGATAGGGAATCTCGTCGTCGGCGTAGACGTGATAGATCTGGGCGATCGGCAGAACCACGCGCTGGAAACTGCGGCCGTGATTCAGGCTGATGGTGGCGCCGCCGTCGTTGGCCACCATGATGCGATTGGCGTTGGTGGGATCGATCCAGACGTCGTGGTTGTCGCCGCCACCGGAAGCCTGGCCGCTGGCGTCGGGCTGGGGCCTGCCGTTCTCGAAATGCATTCCCGGCTGGAAAATGGTTTGCCCGCCGTCGACCGACAGGCTGTAGGCGACGGAAACGAAATAGAGCAGGTTTTCGTTGTCCGGGGAAACGGCGAACCGGGTGTAATAGCTCGACCGCTCGGTCATCTGGTGCTGCTGGTTCACCAGGGTCCAGGTGCGGCCGCCGTCCATCGAGCGATAGAGCCCGGGCGTCGTGTCCTGCAAGAGCGCGTAAACCCGGTTGGGATCGCTCGGGGCGAAGGCGACGGCCACCTTGCCCAGCGGATGATCGGCGGCAGGCAGTCCGTGGCCGGAGAGCTTCGTCCAGGTCGAGCCGCCGTCGCGGCTGGCGTACACGCCGCTGCCGGTCCCGCCGCTCATCAGATTCCAGGTGCGAATCTGCGCCTGCCACATCCCGGCGAAAAGCGTGTTCGGGTCGTTCGGACTCATCGCCATCTCGGAGCAGCCGGTCTGGTCGTTGACGAAGAGCACTTGCTGCCAGGTCTTGCCGCCATCGAGCGTACGGAAGATGCCCTGCTGCTGCGCCGGCTTGTACAACTGCCCGGGGGCGCAGACGAACAGGCGATTGGCGTCGTGCGGGTCGATGACGATCCGGGCGACGCGGCCGGTTTGCTCGAGGCCCATGTGCTGCCACGAGCGGCCGGCGTCGGTGGATTTGTACACGCCATCCCCCATCGGGTAATCGGGCCGGATCACCCAGGGCTCGCCGGTGCCCGCCCACACGATGTTGTGTTCGGAAGGAGCGATCGCCAGCGCGCCGATGGCGGCGACGTCGGTGTGGTCGAAGATCGGCCGCCAATTCACCCCGCCGTCATCGGTTTTCCAGATGCCGCCCGAGGCCGCGCCAACGTAGGCGACGGCCGGATTGCCCGGCTCGCCCACGACGGCGGCGGCGCGATTGCCCACCGGCCCGACGAACCGGAACCGCAGCGCGGCGAGCGGATTGGTTTCTGCAGCGCCTGCGCTCTGCTGGCCGCGGCCGGGCAGGATGATGGTGGCGGAAGCGGCGCACAAGGCTGCCGCGGCCACACACCACCGGCAAACTCTCGCTGGTCCTGGTTTCATCGGAACCTCCTCTGGTGCGTGTGAAACCGGCTGGGGAAAGCCCCGAAAACAGGAAGAAGCAACTCGGTCCGGGGAAATGCCGATACCGGCGCCGTGCCGGGCGCGCAGCCCGTCGCGGTGCGGAATATCTCCCGGTCCGGAAGTGCGATGGGTGGCCGGATGTAGGAATGAATTTGCGGGTCTCTGCCCATGAAACGGCGCATCCTGACTCCGGACGCGCGGGATTGTCAAGTAGGTCAATGGCTGGGAACCCGCTAAACGCTTAACCGCGGCTTGGCAGACGGGGCGTTGGTGTCCTGAGTTACAAGTTTGCTTATCAAAATTGGGGCGCCGCGACCGGAGCACAATCAGCGTCGTTTCGGCGCTATTCGCGTCTCCGGTTTCTGGAATCCGGCGGAGTCCATCGGAAACCTGCCATCGGACGCGACGCCTCCTGTCCGGAAGCCCATGAAGGCTTCTGACCTCTGCGACGAATCCATGACCCAGGACAGTGGATTTGCGTCAGTGCCGACGCACGCTTGCGAGGGCTTGCTCGTAGGTCAGCACCCGGCCGCCGTGCTCCCGCCGGTAGGTCTCGGCTTCCTTCTGGCTGCCAAACGCGACCAGTACGGGCAAGCAGCGGTCGTAAACACGCAGCCGCTCTCCGCCGCCAAGTCCGCGCTCGACTGCCGGCTGATGGAGCGTGCAGTACTGTTCATCGCCGCCCTCGTCGTAATATGCGGATTGGGCCGGAATCAACCGCCTCGAAGCGTAATCCGTCGCCCGCGCTCCGCGAATCTCACCCGGATGGTCCAGCATGAAGTGTATGGCGCACCGAGGACAACAAGCGGTCATGGTCCCCTCGGCGGTTTCCAGGTGAAACTCCGTCTGCTTCGGCACGTCGCGGCCGCAAATCTGGCAGACCAGCGGCTGCTTGGACCCCTCCCAGCGGTAAGCCACGAGCGTGAAACCGGCGAGCACGACGATCGCCACAGCCGCGATGAGAATTGACTTCGCTCGCATATGCGCCTCACCCGACCTGCGAGATTGGGCTCGGCTTCTTGAGAAGAGTTTACCACCACTATTCGGTGTGGATCCGATGCTTCGCCGGTTTTCCCGAGCCGTCCCCGGCCGGATTCCGACGGCGGTCTGTCGAAGCGATCTCTCGGACATACTCGGCGGACGATCCGGCACAGGCTGGCGTCCGGACCCCATTGCGTATATCCTGCGCTCCGGTCGAACAGCTCCGCTAAGAACCAGGCACAGTTCGGTCTTCGGTCTGCATCGCCGGCGACCGCGGGAGTGTCCCTCGGCGCAGTTGATGCTCCTTCAGCAGCGAGAAAAGCACCGGTACGAGCAGGAGCACGCCGATGGTGGATGTCACCATGCCGCCCACCATCGGCGTGGCAATCGGCTTCATCACGTCGGAGCCGACGCCGCTCTCCCACAGAATGGGGCCGAGGCTGAAGATGACGGCCAAGACGGTCATTAGCTTCGGCCGCAGCCGCAGCACCGCGCCGTCGATCGTTGCCTTGCGGATGTCGCCCTTTTCGAGCTGCGTGCCGCGTGCCAGGCGCTCATCCAGAGCTTCGTGCAAATAGACGACCATGATGACGCCGGTTTCGACGGCGATGCCGAACAGCGCGATATAGCCGACCCAAACCGCCACACTGAAGTTGTAGCCCAGCAGCCATTGCAGGAGCAGCCCCCCGGTGAGGGCAAAGGCGGTCGGTAAAATCAGGATGGCAGCCTCGGCGGCGGAATTGAACGTCATGTAGAGCAGCAGAAAGATGACGAAGAAGACGATGGGCATGATCAGCTCGAGGCGCTTCTTGGCCCGCGTTTCGAATTCGTATTCCCCGGACCAGTGGTAGGAGGCGCCGCCCGGCAGTTGCAGCTTTTGGCGCAGCAGGGAGTCGGCCTTTTGGACGAAGCCGCCGTAGTCGCTTGTGCTCAAATCGATGAACACGTAGCCGGTGAGTTGCGCCTCCTCGTCCCGGATCCCGGCGGGGCCGCGGGTAAAGCTGATGCTGGCCACCTCCGAGATGGGGATCTGGGCGCCAGTGGGCGTGGGGATCAGGACGCGTTCGAGCGCGGGGATGTCGTCGCGGAAATCGCGGTTATAGCGGACGTTGACCGGGTAGCGCTCCCGCCCTTCGACGTTCACCGCGATATCCTCGCCGCCGATGCCGGACGTCACCGCCCGCTGCACGTCCGCTACGGTCAGACCGTAACGGGCAGCCACCGCACGATTCACTTGAACGTTCACGTAAAACCCTTCCGCCACCCGCTCGGCGAAAATCGAGCGGACTCCCGAAATCCCGGAGAGAATATTCTCCACCTGCGAGCCCACCTGCTGGATTTCGGAGAGATTCGGGCCCTGGATTTTCATGCCGACGGGGGTTTTGATGCCGGTCAGCTCCATGTCGAGGCGATTCTCGATGGGCATGGTCCAGGTGTTGGTCAGGCCGGGGAATTGCATTTTGGCATCCATCTCCTGAATCAGCTTCTCGTAGGTCATTCCCTTGGGCCACTGGTCGCGCGGCTTGAGCATGATGGTGGTGTCGTACATGGCGAGATCCGCGTTATCGGTGGCGGAGTCTGACCGGCCCACAGTCCCGAACACGGTTGTTACTTCGGGAAAAGAGCGAATGATGCGGTCCTGCTCCTGCAGCAGCGAGGAGGCCTGGGTGATGGAAATCCCGGGATAGGAAGTCGGCATGTAGAGGCCCGAGCCTTCGTAAAAAGGCGGCATGAACTGGCTCCCGATGCGAGTCACCAGCGGCAGCGTGACGGCAAAGAGCGCCAAGCTGATGAGCAGGGTGGCCACGCGGTGGCGCAGGCAGAGCCGCAGCACCGGCAGGTAGAGGAATTGGGTGAAGCGCGAGACGGGATTCGCGGATTCGGGTTTGAGATGGCCGCGAATGAAGATGAGCATCAGAATCGGGATCAGCGTGACCGAAAGCAGGGACGAGAAACTGATGGCGAGCGTCTTGGTCCAGGCGAGCGGGCGGAACAGCCGGCCCTCCTGCGCCTGGAGCAGAAACACGGGGAGGAACGAAACAACAATAATGATCAGTGAAAAGAAGATCGGCGGGCCCACCTGTTTGGCGGCTCCGAGCAGAATCCGGCTTCGCTCTCGCGAGGGAAGGGCCGGCGGCCCGGGTGGCGGCGAAGCCGGCACACCGGCAGCGGCTTCGGCGGGCCCGGCCTCGGCAGCCGTCGCGCCGGGCCGACCCGCGGGACCGAGCGCTGGGCCTGCCGGAGGATCGGCCGAGCCTGCCATCGGCGCCGCCTCCGGATCGAGCGCGCGGCCTTGCGCCGCCCCGCCGCCCGCCTGCGCTTCAGAAAGGCAGCGGTAGCCGTTTTCGACCATGACGATGGCTGCATCCACCAACACGCCAATCGCCAGGGCCAACCCGCCCAGCGACATGATGTTGGTGGTCACGTGGAAGTAGTACATCGGGACGAACGAAGCGATCACCGCGATCGGGATCGTGAGAATCGGGATCAGCGCCGAGCGGAAATGGAACAGGAAAATGATGATGACGAGGCTGACGATGATCGCTTCTTCCAGCAGATCGCGTTGCAGAGTCCGGATCGATTCATGGATCAATCCGGAACGGTCGTAGGCGGGAACGATTTCGACGCCGGGCGGCAGCGACGACTTGATTTCCTGCAACTTCGCTTCGATTCCGCGGATGACGTTGAGCGCGTTCTGCCCGAAACGCATAACGACAATGCCGCCGACGGTTTCCCCCTTCCCGTTCCAATCGGCCACGCCGCGCCGGATGTCCGGGCCGAAGCTGACCGTGCCGAGATCGTTGATGAGGACAGGCACTCCGTTGTGCGTGCCGACGGGGATGTTGCGCAGGTCGTCGAGCGAGGCGAAATAGCCGAGTCCGCGAACCATGTATTCGGCGCCGCCGAATTCGAGCAGGCGGCCGCCAACTTCGTTCGTGCTTTCGCGGACGCGGTCGATCGCGGTGGCAAGCGGAATGTTGTAGGCGAGGAGCTTGTTCGGATCAAGATTGACCTGATACTGGCGGACGAAGCCGCCGATGGTAGCCACTTCGGAGACGCCGCGAACCGTTTCCAGCCAATAGCGGACATACCAATCCTGGAGGGTGCGGAGATCGGCCAGGCTGTATGTGTGCGAGTGATCCACGAGCACGTATTCATAGACCCAGCCGGCGCCGGTCGCGTCGGGGCCAATTTCGGGGTTCACGCCCGGCGGTATCCGGCCCTTGATTTGTTGCAGATACTCCAAGACTCGCGAGCGCGCCCAGTAGATGTCCGTGCCGTCCTGAAAGATGACGTAGATGTAGGAGTCACCGAACATCGTCTGCGCCCGCACCTCCTTCACCTGGGGGGCAGTCAGCAGCGCGGTGACGATGGGATAGGTAACCTGGTCTTCGATGATATTGGGCGGCTCTCCCGGCCACGAGGTGTGGACGATTACCTGGACGTCGGAGATGTCGGGCAGGGCATCCAGCGGAACGTTGCCCATCGACCAGATTCCCGCCAGCACCAGCAGGAAGACTGCGGTGAACACCAGGAATCGGTTTCGCGCGCACCAATCAATCCATCGCGCGATCACGTTACATCCCCCCGCTGGCGCTGACGCTCAGTTGCTTGCTTGCGATCACCTGGCCCGCGCGCCGGGCGGCGATCGATACCTGCCAGTTTCCCGCGCTGGGCAGGTTCCCCTGGCCTTCGTAGATTCCGCCGCCCTTGTCGGCGAGTGTGAATTCGACCCGCTGGGCGGCCATGCCCATCTCTGGCATCGCCGGCTTGAGGAACAGCACTTGAACCTGCGCGCCGGCGATGCCCGTGCCGCGGGAGTCGGCAAGTTTCACGCGGAAAGTATCGCTGCCCTTTGCCGGGGGCGAGGGGACGCTGCTGAATGCAATGCTGTTCTGGGGCACATTCATGGCCGCGGCCACGCCCGCTCCGGGTGGAGGAGGCATGAAGGATCCCAACGCCGCCTGGAGCTGGCTTTCCGAGTCGATCAAAAAGTTTGCGGAGGTAACGATTGTTTCGCCCTCCTTCAGCCCCTTCAAAACGATGAAGTCATCCCCAACGCGCGCGCCCAGTTGGATTTCGCGTGGTTCCAAATTTCCATCACCGTGGTCGACGAACGCGATCTCTTTTGTGCCGGTCTGGAGAACACCGGCGGCAGGAATCACGACGTGCTCTCCCATCGGAAGCTTGAGGTCCACGTTGACGAACATCCCGGGAGTGAGTTTTAGGTCCGGATTGGGAAGCACCAGGCGTACTCGGGCGGTTCGAGTAGACATATCTACATCCGGGTAGATGAAATCCACGCGGCCGGCAAACGTCCGGCCGGGATAGGTATCGACGTTCAGATTGGCGGCGTCCCCAACCTTGAGGCGTCCCAGTTCGTTCTGAAACACTTGAGCGAAAACCCATATCGTCGAGAGATCGGCGACCGTGTAGAGGCGGGTGTCGGGCTGCGCGTATTTATTGGGCAACGCTTCCCGTTCGGTGATGAAGCCGGAGACTGGAGAATCGATTTCCAGTTCTTGCTGCACTTGGCCGGTTGACTCCAGTCTGGCGATCTCTCTTCGGGGAATGCCCCACTGTGCTAGCCGCTCGGCAGCCGCGTTGACCAGCGATGCCGCCCCCGACGCGACTCCGGGCACCGTGCTCTGCGCCACCTGCTCCTGATTCTGCTTTGCTACCAAGTACTCGCGTTCGGTGGCGACGAGGTCTGGACTGTAAATTGTGAACAAGGGCTGACCCCTGCGGACGTATTGGTAGGTGGCATCTACGAACACCTTCTGGATGTAGCCGGAAAAGCGCACCTGGACATAAGCCAGCTTGGTCTCGTCCACGGCAACGTTTCCGGAGGTGAGAATCTCGTCTTCAACGAGCTTTCGCTCCACTTTTCCTGTCTTCAAGCCGATGCTCTGCAATCGCTGCGGGGAGATTTGCACCGGCGCCAAAGGCACTTCGGCGGGCGCGGGGGCCGAGGGCGGAGAACTGGCGGTTGATGTCGCTGGCGCCCTACTTGCTTGCGATTCCACTCCTCGGGCGGACATGGCCGTCCGCGAGTGCCACCACAAGCCGGCGACGATCCCCACGAGAATGACGTTCGTTGCGAGAGCGGCTAAGAATCCAGTCCGATAGTTCTTCATCAACTTGCTCCTCCCTTCCGCAACGACCATCCGGTGAGTTGCTCGATCCGGGCGATGGCGGTCTCATATTCGGCAAAGTTCCGCCAGTACTCTTCATCGAGGCGGAGCACGTCCAAGAACGCGGCCAGGAGGGTCTGGAAATCCGCGCGATCGTTCTGATAGGCAGCCAAGCCGGCCTGAAACTCCGCGCGAGACTGCGGGCCTAACCCCTGGTGGTAAATCTTGAGCAGGTTGGCAGTCTGTTGGGCGGTCACATACTGGGCGCGGAGTTCCGAGGCTACCTGTTGCAACTGCGCCCCATACTCGTTACTCGCACGAAGCCGGCCGGCTTCCGCCTCTGCAAGTTCCGGGCGCTGTCTGCGGCTGACGTAGATCGGAACGCGAATCCCAAAAGTCAGCATGTAGTAAGCCCGGTATTGCGTTGGGTCCGTGCGTTGCCACATATACTGGATGTCGAAATCAGGGTAAAAATCCTTCCGCGCCAGATCCACCTGCAAAGCCTGCCTTTCCACCATTTTGTGCGCGGCGGCGATGTCCGGATTCTGCGCTTTCGTCGCGGCAAGAAGATCGTCGTAGCTTTGCGCGAGAGGCGTTTCCGATAGTTCGGCCGGCTCAACGTCCGGGGAGTCTTGCGAGCGGTTGAGGAACTGCTTGAGTTCTGCTTCGAGCTTGCCTGCCTGCAGACGGCGAGTTGTGATCTCCCCAAGCAGTTTCGTCTGTTCCAGCTGGGCTTGGATTACATCCTGTTGGTTTCCCATTCCTGCGCGATATCGGGCCTCAGCGGCCTGTTCCACTTGCTTCAGGAGCACCCCATCGCTGTCGAGAATTGCGAGGGTTTTCGAGAGATACGCCAATTGGAAATAGGCTGCTTTAACTTCGGCGAGGACGGAACGACGCACAGACTCGTACTCCTGTTCTGAGACATCGGCATCGCGCTTCGCGATTTCCCCGCGCAGCCGCAGCTTGCCGGGATAGGGGATGTCCTGCGAGACGCCGAGGCCGAAGTAGGCGAAGTCGCTGTTGGTATAGCCCGCGAACGGGCGCGGGCTGCCGACACTAAACTGCTGAATCTGAAACTGGGGATCCGGGAGTGTGGAAACCTGCGAAGGGACCTGCGTCGCCGCTTGCCAGGCTTGCTTGGCGGCTCGAATCGAAGGACTGGCGCGCTCCGCCTCTGCCAGCAATTCGTTTAACGAAGTCACCGTTTCAGGGTTCATGGCCTGGGCTTCTAACGGCATCGTGGCCCGTGCTTCGATTGGAATTCCTTGGGCAGCGGACCCGGTGGCCAATAAAAGCGATAGAAATGCAACAAGGCAAACTCCGGGTAAGGCGATTTGCCCGCGTTCACGTACGGTGGTCATCTGTATCGTAGCGGCCATAGTTGGCTCCCTGAATGCATCGCGCTCCTCGGGTGAGTTTCGATGGTATGGCAATCGTTCTAATGAACTCAGTTCGGACCTTGTTCACTGGTTTTGCCCCTCGCCTGCCCGAGCCGTACTTTTGAGGTCGCGGGCGTAGACGTAATCCCAGAGGCGGTCGAACAGCGGCCCCGCCATTGGCTCTTTCAGCTCGAAGTCGAAGGTTTCGCGGTAGCCGGTCAAGGTAAAATGGTAGGGATCAGGATTGGCCAGAGTGTCGATGTCGGACCAGCGCCAACTCCGCCCGCCTTCACCGGTCGTAGTCGCGTACTCGATGCCGCCGGCACCGAAAAGCAAGGTCCCATTAGTGCCTCCCCAGAAAGTGCGGTGCCGGGCGGGAATCGCGGCGAAGCTGGGCGCGGCGGGATCCGGGTCTCCGTTTCGCGCTGGCTTTCCCACGCGCGACGCAAGCGCCGCGGCGACGGCGGGCGGCATCGGGGTGCCTAGGTCAAACCAGAAACTCCGCTCGCCATGGCGGTGCCAACTGCGGTTCTGGTAATCCCGCAGCACCAGCCGTCGCGGCGTAAGCAGATCAAAAGTTTGTATCTCGGCAAACGGCCAGCGGAGGGTTGCCCCTTTTGCGGGGCGGAAGACTACGCCGGTTTCCCCGAAGATCAACGTTCCCTTGGTCGATCTACCGAAATGGCGCAGCCGCGCAGGCGAATTCCATCTCAAGGCAACTGCGTCAGTCCGCGTCTCGCCCCTCGGCGGGGCTATCCCCGGGGTCTGGGCCGCCAACCTGCCGACGCTCACCCACAACAGTGGTGCAAGAAATACGACCCATCTGCTTCTCATACTCGCTTCCTCTCCATTTCATCTGGCTGACGGTGAATGGGACCTCAGCGGAAGGCGGCGAGTCGCCGCCTTCCGGCGGGCAGTCGAACACGCGCATTCGCGCGCTATCAATCAGCGAGCGAACTGCCGATTTCAGTTAAATGAGGAAGACGCAGAGACTGGCTTGCGGGTCGGGTGGAGAGCCGGGTGAAGCCTGGGCAACGACGCGGCCGAATCGCGCCGGCAGCGCGAATCGGTATCCGCTGTCAGGCGCCTGGGACAGCAGCGCTGTCGCCGGCGCCGCCGGAGTCTCGGGTTGCATCCCCGGGTCGCCCGCACTGCTCAACTGGCAGCACGTAGATTGGGCGGCGTCAACGCTCGGCGAGGAAGGCTCGGACATCTGCATATCCGCGCAAGTCGGCGCCGGCCGGCTGCACTGGCAGTTCCCGGGGAGTTGCAATCCACAAAGGGTAAGGGGGACGGGAGCCAGAACGGCCAGGCTCAGCACCAGCGCGGAAATGAAGATTCGCCGGAGCATGTTATAGGCAGTGTACCACGAAGGCCTCGCCCCAGCGCTGTGACCGAGGTCGCTGATGGCAAAACGGCACCCCGCCTTCCCGGGCCCGCATCGCTCAGGGCGCCGCAGGCCCCCAAGGGTTTCTCTTGAACGGGGATGGGAGCAAGCTCAGCGGGCGCTTTCGCGGAGCAGCTCTTCCAGATAGGAATGCCACACCGCCGGCAAGCTGTGAGTGGTGTGGCCGCGAGTCGCGTCGCTGATGGGCAGCAGAACGAATCGCCCGTGTTTCACCTTCCCGATTTCCGTTTCGGCGATGCGCAATTCCGGCGGGTTCACGAAATCGTCGGCGGAATTGATGGCCATCACCCAGGTGGTGATTGCGCCCAGCCGGGCGGAAGGATCGTAAGTCCGGGAAGCGTCGAACGCGTAGAGCATGTCATTGGCGTCGGTGGAGGCGAGGCGGGTGGAGAGGAACCCATCGATGTAGCGATCGGCGGCCGGGGCGGTGGGGAATTGTTTCTGCTCCTGGAGCGGGCTGCTGATCATGACGAACAGCAGGCCGAGCGCTCCGCGCAAACCGCACAGCGGCTCGGTGCGGTAGTCGCCGCCGTCCCAGGCGGGGTCGTTGCGAATCGAGTCGATGATCATCGTGCGCATCATGCGGTTGCGGCCGGCGATCTGCACCGGGAGGCAGGCGAGGGGCAGGGCGGCATCCATGAAATCGGGATAGGTCTCCGCCCAGAGCCACGAATGCATGCAGCCCATCGAGGTGCCGCCCACCAGGCGCAGGTGATTCACGTGGAGGCCGTCGATGAGCAGGAGGTGCTGCGCGCGCACCATGTCGGCGTAATCGTAGCGGGGAAAGCGCATCCTCATACGGTCGCTCGGCTTGCTCGAATGGCCGTGCCCGATCCCGTCGGGCAGGATGATGAAGTAGCGGCTGGCGTCGAGCAACTCGCCGGAGCCGAACAGCACGCCGGCAAACTGCGGGGTGAGAAAGCCGCGGCCCGAGCCCCCGGTTCCATGGAGAAACATCACCGCATTGGTCACCCGGCCGGCGGCATCGCGCGCCGGCCGGCCCAAGGTGGTGTAATGCAGCCGCAGCTCGGGCAGCGTTTCTCCCGTGCCGAAGCGGAAATCATGCGCGATGAAATCGCCCTCGCTGGGATGCAGTTGGGCGGCAACCTGGGTGGGCGAGGCGGCCGGTTTTTGGGGAGACTGGCGGGCGGCCGCCCAGGGGGTGAGAAGGAAAAAGCCAACCAGGACTGGAGTCCGAATTGTACGCATCGCGCTCCTCCGTGCGCCGGAAATGTAGCACGACGGCGAGCGGTTGGCAGCTTGCTCGAAGGGAATCACCCTGCGGGCCTTCGACGAAAACGCGGGGACAAGCGGCGATGCGCGGCGGGCGGTCTGGAGGCGGGGCCGAAAGGTATCCCGCAAGAACCGGAAAAAAATGCCCCGCTGGCTCCAGCAACGAGGAGCCGGCGGGGCGTCAACTTCCACTCTTTCGGAATCGCTCCGGGAGAAAGACTTACAGCCCCGGATTCGAAGCCGGCTTCGGCTTTTCCTTCTTTTCCTTCTTTTCCTTCTTGACCTTGGCCTTCTTCGTCTTCTTCTTGGTCTTCTTTTCTGGTTGCGTCTGCTGGTCCTGCTGTGCGGGCGTCGAGGTCCGGGCGAAGCCGGCCGCCGGCGCGAGCATGAGCAGGGCAGTTAGAACGCCAATCCAACGAAAACGCATGGGTTCGTCCCCTCCGGCAAAAGGTAAATGCAATATCATGTTACCACGAAAACGGCGGATGTTCTTGTCAAGCAAGGGCAAAATCCGGTGATCGCCGCCCCCCCGCCGCTAGCTCTCTTCCGGCCCCAAAACCCATGGTGAGGAGCCTTCCGAGCCCCCAGTCGACGCAGCGACGAGCAGGACCAATTCCCCTTCCTTCCTATTGGCTGCCTCGTTTCCGTAATGCCTGTCTGGGGCCCGTCCCCGCCGGACTTGCGGGGATTACGGGCCTTTCACCCGGCTCGTGCTCGAGCCCGGCGCCGAGCTGGCAGCCAGCTCGTACAGCACGGCGTAAGTGCCCATCCAGTGCGACCCCAGGTAGCCCGCGCCCTCGAATCCCTGAAAGGATTTCTCCGCGTTAATGGCAGCCAGCCGCCGATAAACGGGAACGCGAGGGTCGCTCGCAGGCAGGGCTTCGGCGATGCGCAGCATCGCTTCCCCGCGAAACAAGCCGAGGCCGATCAAGTGGGACTTGCCGGCGAGCAGTTTGGGATCGGTGATGCCGCTGGTGTCGAAGGGGTGGACGAGCGGCCGGAACTTCGGCGAGTAAACCGCGGGCATGAAATTGTCGAACCAGGAGGCAAACCGGGCCCGATCGAATACCCGGCTCATCAACTTGGCCTCTTCCAGGCAGGGAGAGAGGAACGAGGCGCCGGCCGGCTCGTAGGCCGTGGGGCAATCGGTGTCGTTCACATAGAACCGTGTGGCAGTGGCGAAAACCGCCCGACGCAGCGGGGCATCGCTGGCGGCGGAGGCGTAATCGAGCATCATGCTCATCGAGTAAGCGGTGTTGGGGTGCTCGCCGATGCGGGTAGCGTCGGGGAGTTCGTCGAGATACTTCACCAGGCCGGCGGAAAAATACCGAGCCAGCGGAGCGACGTTCGCCGCCCATTTCCTCGCCTGGGGATCGTTCCACCGGAGCAGTTCGCCGTCGAGCTTCAGCAACCACGACTGGCCAAAGGGTTGCTCGAACCGCTGCGCCTTCTTGAAGAAAGCCAGCTCGCCTTCGAGGTTGCTCTTCCCCAGGTGCTGATCGAGCTTCTCGCGGATCAGGTTTCCCACCGGTATCCCGGGGAACCGTTTCAAGACCTCCACCATCGTCCAGGTGGAGTTGACCGCCGAGTGCCAGTCGTAGCAGCCGTAAAAGGCGCGATGCTTGTCGTAGGCGTCCACCAGCCGCGGCTTCGAGTCGTAAACGTACAGATAGCCCTGGGTGCTGAACGGATTCTCGGTCGGATTCGCTTGCGGATGATCCAGGCAGGCGAGCGGCATCGCCACCAGCGCCATCGCTTCGGCCTCGGTGAACGCCGGGGCGGCGGCGGCGGGCAGCGACCGCAGAAAGGCGGCGTCGTCGCGGATTTCCCTTGGAGAGGGAGCGGGCGCGGCCGGTGCAGCCACCGCCTTCGCCGCGGCACTCGGCCGGGCGCCCGAAGCGCAGGCGGCCAGCGCGAGGGAAGCCGCAAGCAAACCGCAAGCCGGTAAGCTCCCGCGCAGCCGGCGGCCGGGATGCGCGCGGCGGAACCCACAGCCGCAGGCGGCGGGGTACGCGCCAGGCTGGGCATTCATTTCCGCCTCCTTCCCCCTTACGACGCGTGGCCGCGGCCGTAGAGCACGCGGCCGGGATGCGCGCCGGTGTGTTTGCCGTTGTCGACCACCACGACGCCGTTGACGACGACGTAAGGAATGCCGAGCGGATACTGCTGGGGATCGGCGAAGGTCGCCTGGTCGATCACAGTCTCCGGATCCAAAATGACGAGGTCGGCGGCGAGGCCCGGCCGCAGCACGCCGCGGTCGGTCAGACCGGTGATCTGGGCGGCGAGCGCGGTCATCTTACGGATGGCCTCGGGCAGGGCGATGATTTTGCGCTGGCGAACGTACACCCCGAGCACCCGCGGAAACGTGCCGTAATAGCGGGGATGGGGATGGCCGGCGAAGGGCATCTGCGGATTCACCGCCGAGCCGTCGGAACCGACGCCCACCCAGGGCTGCCGCAGCGCCCCTTCGACGTCGCTTTCGTCCATCATGAAATAAATGCCGCCGGCGTTCCCGCCTTCGCGGATCAGCAGGTCGCACAGCGCGTCCACCGGATCCTCGCGCATCATCCGCGCCACTTCGTCCATTCGCTTGCCTTCGTATGGTTTGTCGGCGGGATCGTGCACCGATGCCACCATCACCCCTTGCCAGCCGCCGGAATCGAGCACGTGGCTGCCCACCCAGTAGGGAGCGCCGGGAGCCAGCTCCCGCTTGATCTCGGCCCGCACTTTCGGGTCGCGCAGCCGCGTCACCACTTGCGCGGAAGTGCCTTCGAGGAATTTCGGCGGGAAGCAAACCTGGAGGGTGGTGGAGGACGCGACGTAGGGATAGACGTCACCGGTGACGTCCACGCCTTGCGACCGCGCCTGGTCCACCAGCGCCACCACCTGCTTCATTTTTCCCCAGTTCAGCTTCCCCGCCACCTTCATATGAAGGATGTGGGTGGGGATGCCGGCCCGCCGGCCGATCTCGATGGCTTCGCCGACGGCCTGGAGCACCGTGGCGCCCTCGCCGCGAATGTGGCTGGTGTAGATGCCGCCGTAGGGAGCCGCCCCGCGCGCCAGCTCCACCAGATCGTCGGTGGTCAAGTACCGGTTAGGGACGTAAATCAGCGCCGAGGAGAGCCCGATGGCGCCGTCGCGCATCGCCTGGTCCACCAGCTCCTTCATCTTGTCCATTTCGGCGGGAGTGGGCCGGCGATCGACGTTGCCGATGACGTCGTCCCACACCTGGCCGCTGCCCACGTAAGAAGCGATGTTCACCGAAATGCCGTGCTTCTGGAGCCGGGAGAAATACTGGCCGAGCGTGGTCCAATCGAGCTTGAGGCCCATCTGGCCGAGCGAGCGCTCGAGAGGGGCCGCCGCCGGCCCTTCCACCGGCCCGGCGGAAGCCGATTCGCCGATGATTTCGGTGGTGACCCCCTGGCGGATCTTGCTTTGGGCGTTGCCGTCGGCGAGCAGAGTGTAATCGGAATGGCTGTGAAGATCGATGAAGCCGGGCGCCACCACCAGTCCGTGGGCGTCGATGGTGCGTTTCGCCGAAGGCCTGCGCAGCCGGCCGATGGCGGCGATTTTGCCGTCCTTGATGGCGACCGAGCCTTTGTACCAGGGGCTGCCGGTGCCGTCGATGATGTGGCCGTTGACGATCAACAGGTCGTACTGCGGCGCGGGAGCGGGCGGCGGCTGGGCGGGCCGGCTGGAAGATTGCTGGCAGGCGAGTGCGGCGGCGAGCAAGCCGAGCGTTCCAAACAGAATCGGCTTACGGCTGCCGAAGAATCTCATCGCGCACCTCCCGGTCGTCTCTGAAGCGGGCGGAATATAGCACAAGACTTGCGGGCCCGGCGCGAGGAGCGCGACCGGGGCAGGTATGTGCCTGGCAGCGAACACATCCCGGCGAACGAACTGCAGGAGTAGCGCGCCCAGCCCGCCGGGGCAGGCAGCGGAGCCGTTCAAGCCGCCAAAGACGGCCTCAGAGTCTCATGCCTTTCCCGCAGATCTGAAGGTCGTAACCATTGAGATCCTGCACGTGAAAGCTGTTCTCGGTATCTGGCCTCGGTTGCAGGCCGCGGCGCTTGAGTTCCGCCTCGACGGCGTCCTTGTCCCAAGTCTCGATCGTATAAGCGATGTGGTCGATTCGCGGAGTGTTGGGCGGACGATTGCGCGGGATGAAAACTGACTCGCCGAATCTCATGTAACACTGCTTGCCGTCGTCTCCATGCGCTTCCATTCCGAGCAGGTCGGCATAGAAGTCGCGGGTCTTGGCGTAATCGGCCACCTGATACGAAATGTGATTTACCGCGATGGCCTTGAACCCCTTGTTATCGGCAGCGGTGGCGGGCTTGGGTTCGACGCCCGCTGCCGCCGTCACCGCCACCGCGAGGGTCCGGAGCAGTTGCCGGCGCGACAATTTCCCTTGCTCGAATTCCCGCACCAGGTTGTCAATGATGCGTTCCATTGCTCCTCCTTCACTTCTCTCGTTGCTTCGGAACTCCGTCGTCGCCCGGTGCAAAGGTTCTGATCGACGCCTCAAAATGCATATGCTGGCTTACCTGGGCGGACCCACCGGAATCATCGCGTGTTCGTAGGGCGTGCCCACCCACATCATGTAGGGCTTGTTGGGATCCGGGTCCTTGGCCGTGGTGTAGCCCAGAGCCTTGCTCGGAGCGCCGACAACCATCAGGTGCGGGCCGGTGACGATCCAATGATTGGCGGTGGTTTTGCCGGTGGCGTAAGGATCGGTGTTGCTCGCGCCCTTGTCGCCCGCCAACATGTAGGAGATTCCCAGCTTCTCCGGCGGCGGCGCGTGCTTCACCAGCGCGGCGAAGAACTCCATGCTGTTGGCGTCGTTGCACATCTTGTCGGTGCCCACGATCATGCAGGTGAATCCGTTATGGCCGGCGCGAAGCGTCCGCAGGCTGCCGTCCGCTTCGGGGCGAACCACCGTCGCGCCCTCGGCGATGGCTTTGGGAGCCGCGGAGAGTGCCTGGGCCATGTAGACGGCGTCGGACATCGGCTCGTGCCGGGGTTTCTGCCGGGATTTCTGCCCGGCTCCGGCCGCGAGGGCCGGCCCGCACAGCAACGCGGCAACGGCAAGAGTCGTCTTGAAAGCGCGCATTCTTCCCTCCTCGCGATCCACTCAGGTGGGTCGCTTCGGCATGCAAGTTCAGGCATTCTACACCCGGACGATTCGATTGCCGCGGAGACGCGGCGCGCGCGTTTCCGCCGCCGGTTCACGATTCCATGCGATACCTGCCGCCGGCGGCCAGGCTCGCCACAAACAGCAGCGCCGATACCAGCACGATGGCCGGACCCAGGCCCAGCCGGGGAAACAGCCGCCGGCTCGCGAAGAATCCCGCCGCCACCGCCAACACGCTGGCCACCGACGACGCCACCAGGAACCGCGACAGGCTGTCGGCGAAGCGGCGGCCGGTGGCTGCGGGCAAAATCACCAGCGCGCTCGCCAGCAACGCTCCCATGAATCGCAAACCGACCATGATGGTGAGACTGAAAATCAAGAGGAAATAAAGCTCGAGCCGGCCGAGATTCACGCCGCTGGAAGCGGCCAGCTCGGGCGAAAGCAGGCTCAGCACCAGCGCGTCGCGGAAGCGATACAGGAAAACCAGAATCGCAGCGACGGCAATGGCGCCCGCCGCGAAGCTGGCCGCGGAAAGCGGCTCGAATCGCCCGAAAAGCGCCTCGAGCAGGTCCTCGCGCGGGGTGATCACCGCGCCGAGCGCCAGCGCCGCGGCGAACACCACCCCGATGGCCACGTCGGCGGCCAAGCCGGTGCGCTGCTCGAGGTTCCATACGAGCAGCGTGCCCAGTAGCAGCGTCGCCGCACCGCCCGCCAGCGGATTCCAGTGGAGCAGAAGCGCCAGGCCGAGCCCGGGTAGCGCCAGGTGCGACAGCACGTCGCTGGCGAGCAGCATCCGCTTGCTCAGCGCGAAGCTGCCCACCAGCCCGGCGGCCACCGCGAACAGCAGCGCCAGCGCCAGCGCGTACAGTTCGCCGGGGCTCATCGGCGCCGGTGCTCCTCGTGGTGGACGTAATACTTCGACGGCGCCGAATAAAGCGCTTCGAGCGTCGCCGGCGTCAACACCTCTTTCGGCGGCCCGGAACAGGTGATGCCGCGGCTCAGGCACAGCACCTTGGTCGCGTGCCGGAAAACAACGCTCAGGTCGTGCGAAACCAGAATCACCGTCATGCCGCTTTCGGTTTGCAACCGGGGAAGCAAATCGTAGATGCGCTCCTCCGACAGCTCGTCCAGGCTGGCGGTAGGTTCGTCGAACAGGATGATGTTGGGATGGCCCAGCAGGGCGAAGGCGATCAGCACTTTCTGGAATTGGCCGCCGGAAAGCAGCCCGGCGACCGCCTCGAGCAACTCCGGCCCCAGTCCCACCGTCTCGCATACGACGCCGATTTCGGCGGCCGGCAGGCGGGCGAACCGCGCCTTCGCTTCCAGCACCTCGCGCACCCGCAGCGGCAGGCCGCGGTCGGGAACGATTTTCTGGGGCACGTAACCCGCGCGGGTGCCCGCCGCCCACTCGATTTTGCCGGTCGAAGGAATCAATCCCAGCAGGGCCTTGAGCAATACTGTTTTGCCGGAACCGTTGGGGCCGACGACGGCGAGGATTTCGCCGGCGGCCAGCTCGAAATTCACCGCTTCGAGCACGACCCGGTCGCCGAACCGCACTGCGAGATCGCGTACCGTCAGAAGCGCGGGCATGGCTGCTGGCAGTCTACGCCGGGCGGCCGCCGCGGTTCCAACCTTCTTCGCAGCCCGCCGCCGTCTTCATCCTTTTCGTACTGCGGGGTTGAGGTGGGTTTTAAGGTTTAAACGCAGCGCCGCGGCGCGCCTGCCGGAGCCTCGGCGGAGGCAGGTCTTCAGCGCGGCATAGCCCTGGCATCCCCGTGACCCGGCCGAGCAGCTCGTCGCCGGCCTTTGGGCGTCACCCTGTGGTGCGATCGTTGCCGGCAAACGCTGCAGGGTGCCACGAACCTCATCAGAATTCCGAAAGCCCGCCGCGCCGCCGCTCGGGCGTCTTCGTCGCCTAGCCCCTGTTGGCGCAAGCGCTCCGCCTCGAGCCGAATGTGGGCTTCGATCTCCGCGCCGAAATCGCTTGGCTTGCGCTTGCGCCGGAACATCGCCTAACCCTCTTCGGCTTCGAGGATGCGGCCGATGGCGGCCGCCAGCCGGTTCCATTTGCTGGTTTCCTTCACCAGTTGCCTGCGGCCGGCGGAGGTAAGCGAATAAAACCGCGCCTTGCGGTGATTGGCGGAGATTCCCCATTTCGCCGAGATCCAGCCGCGCTGCTCGAGCCTTTGGAGCGCCGGGTAAAGGGCGCCGTGCTCGACCAGCAGCTCTTTATCGGACGTCTGCTGGATGGCGCGCGCGATTCCCTGGCCGTGCTGCGAGCCGAAGATCAGCGTGCGCAGGATCAGCAGGTCCAGGGTGCCTTGCAGCAGTTCCAGCCGGTCTGTCTTTTCTTGGGTCGACATATGACCCGACTTTAGGAGCTGCCGGGTAAGATGTCAACCCAAAAGTGCCGGCCGGGGGCACGTCGCTGCGCGCCAACAAGCCAGGCGACGGCAGCACAGCCGTTCCCGGCCTCGCTGTTCTCCCGCCGATGGCCGCATCCTTTTCCCCGACCCCGGTCCTTGTCCCCCCGCGCAAGACGGCGATGGAAAACGAGCGGATGGGTGTACAATCCCCTGTCTCAGGATGCCATCAGAATTCTCGAGGAGGAGCAAATGCGCAGGGCGCTTTCGCTTGCGGTGATTGCTTTGGTGGCTACCGTTGTCTTTGCAGCCACCGAGAAGCTCCAGCCGCTCAAGGTCAAGACCGGCCTTTGGCAGATGACGGAAACCCTCACCTGGAAAGGGCTTCCACCTCAAATGGCTGCCATGATGAATTCAGCGCATCCGACCAGGACTTATAAATCGTGCGTGACGGCAAAAGACTTGAATACCAACCCGTGGGCGGAGGGATCCGGCGACAACTGCACCTGGACCGTTCTGAATTCCAACGGCACCGACATGGAAGTGCGGGGAACCTCCTGCGACCTCGGCAAGAACTACGACATGACCGCCGAGCTCCACGGAACCGTCCACGTAGTGGATTCGGAGCACGGCACCGGGTCGATGGCGGTTACGGTTACCGGGAACGGCCAAACGATGAACGGTCATGCGTCCTACACCGGTAAATGGGTCGGCGCAACTTGTCCCGCCGAAATGAACGACCAGCACGAACAGTGATTTCCTCGGGGCGGCTCGCCCGCCGTGGCTCGACTACTGCTCCCTCCTCGAAACGTCAGGTCGAGCCGCACGCGTGAGCCAGCGGCTGGCTTGTTGCGTGGCGAGAGCTGGCCGTGGGGTCGCCCAATCGCGAAACAGCGCGACATTGTCATCCCGAGCCCCCGCAATTTGTCCCGAGCGAGGTTGAAGGGCAACTTGTCCCTGGCATGGTCGAGGGGCAACCGACGCTCTCTATCGGGACCACCACCGCCACGCCCGGATATGGGGCCCGGGCAAAATGTGCCCATCGAGCCCGTCTCCATCCGAGGGCTCAGTCCATCCTGACCTCCGGTTCTTGGGCCCTTGAAAGACCATTCGGAAACCGATTTTGTTCCAGCTTCGTTTCAAGATCTCCATTCCATTGGCTCCGACAAAAACAAGAATCATCCGCTTCGCGATATAATCCCTGCCAGAGTCATGCCGGTGTTCAAGGTAGCACTTGCGATGATGGAATCGCCCAAGGGCGGGCACGAAGCTAAGACCCTCCGTCGGTCCGCTTACGGCGCAGGCGAGGGAGCTCAGACATGGCGCGCAAGCTCATTTTCCGCGTACACGCCTTGCAGCGGATGTTCGAGCGAAATATCACCGTGGAGGATGTCGAAGCACTGATCGAAGGGGGAGAAGTCGTCGAGCGGTACCCTGCCGATGCGCCTTACCCCAGCCGTCTAGTGCTCGGTTGGCGCAGAAAGCGTCCCCTCCATGTTGTCGTAGCGGAAAACACCGAGGACGACCAATGGATCGTAGTGACCGCATATGAGCCTGACCCTGCGCAGTGGGACGCGGATTTTAAGCGGAGGAAGCCATGAAGTGCGTGATCTGCAAAATTGGCGAGACGCGGCCCGGCAAAACCGCCGTCACCCTGGAGCGGGGAAGCGTAATCCTGGTCTTCAAGGGTGTTCCTGCCGAGGTTTGCGAGAATTGCGGCGAAGCCTACGTCAACGCAAAAATCAGCCGCCAACTCCTCGACAGCGCCGAAACCGCCGTAAGGTCGGGAGTCGAAGTCGAAGTGCGCGAGTTCGCGGCCACACCGGCCTGATCGCATTCCTTCGAGAACAGGCAGTCGCGGAAAAGAGGCCGCGCCGTGAAAGTCACCTGCGAGATGGATACCGATACGATGACGATTATGCTCCGCGACGAGCGCACCAAGGAAAGCGGCGAAGTGCGCCCCGGCGTGCGCGACACGCGGCTAATCGGCCCCGCGCCGCCCCCCGAATCTCCGACGGGGCCCTGAGCGGAGTCGAATGGGCGGGATGAAGCTTTCGATGAATGCGTTTTGCGTCGGCCGGCCTCGCTCCGCGCCCGCCCTGGCGAGCCTGCCCGCCCTAGCCTTGGCGTAGGCGGGTGCTTTCCAGGCTCCTGCTACAGCTTGGATTTCTCCTCGCGGTAGTCGTAAACGCCCCGGCCGGCTTTGCGGCCCAGGCGGCCCGCATGGACGTATTCGCGCAACAGCGGCGACGGGCGGTATTTTTCGCCGAGCGTCCGGTGAAGATATTCGAGGATGCTCAGCCGCACGTCGAGCCCCACTAGATCGACCAGCTCGAACGGGCCCATCGGATGGTTCAAGCCGAGCTTGAGCGCCTTGTCGATGTCCTCGGCCGACGCGATACCCGCTTCGAGCATCGCGAACGCTTCGTTGCCGATCAGCGCGTTCACCCGGCTGGTGATGAAGCCGGGCGACTCGCGCACGGTTACCACCTCCTTGCCCATTCGCCGACCGACTTCGCGGCACGCGGCGAGCGTTTCCTCGCTCGTCTCCAGTCCGCGAACCATTTCGAGCAGTTTCATTCTCGGAACCGGATTGAAGAAATGCATGCCGACGCAGCGCTCGGGCCGCTGGGTGACCGCGGCGATTTCGGTAATCGAAAGCGACGAGGTGTTGGTGGCCAGAATCGTTTCCGCGCGGGTGAATTTATCGAACATGCCGAACAACTCGATTTTCAACTCGACGTCCTCGGGCGCGGCCTCGATCACCAGATCGGCGTCGGCGGCATCCTCCACTCGGCCGGCGGTGCGCACGCGGCCGAGCGCCTGGCGGGCGTCCTCCGCCGCCACTTTTCCCCGCGCAACGCCCTCGTCGAGCGTCCGGCGAATCCATTCCATCGCCGCGCCGAGCGCCGGTTCGCGAACGTCTTCGACCAGCGTCTGGTAGCCGCCAAGCGCGGAAACGTAAGCGATGCCCCGGCCCATCGTTCCGGCGCCGATCACCGCAATCGTCTTCACGCTCATGCAGGGTCCCCTTTGTTGCCTTCGTTCACCGATGGGGAAACAGGCGCGCCGCGTTGTCGTACAGAATCTGGCGCTGCGCCGGCTCCGAAAGCGGCAGCGCCCGGAATTTCGCGATGTTCCCGGCGACGTCGGGCACGCCCGGCCCCGGCCAGTCGCTGCCGAACAGGCTCTTTGCGGCGATTTCCTCGAGCCGCGGGAAGTATTCCAGCAGCCGCTGCGGCGGAATACTCGAAATGTCGATGTAAACGTTCGGGTGCCGGCGCACCAGGAAAAATGCTTCGTTCATCCAGAGCGGCCGGCCGCCGTGGGCGAGGATGATGGTCAGGTTGGGATAATCGACGGCAACGTCGTCGGCGAGCATCGGCTGGGCGTAGAGGTTGCGCGCGCCGGGAAATATCGACGTGCCGGTGTGTATCATCACCGGCATCCCGTGCGCCTGCGCCCGGTCGTAGATCGCTCCCAGTTGCGTCATGCCGTCGCGGTAGGCGTTGGGCGCAACCAGTTGGTGCGACGGGTGCAGTTTCAAGCCGCGAATGCCGAGTTTCGCCAGCCGGTCCACCTCGGCGCCGGCGTTTTCGACCAGCCGCGGATGCACCGACCCGAACGCAATCAGCCGCTTCGGGTCCGCGGCGCAATAGTCCGCCACCCAGTCGTTCACTTCGGCGGTGAACCCGATGACATCCGGGCTGACGTAATTGATCAGGCCGGCGCGTTCGACTCCGATTTCGTCCAGGAATTTCAAGAAGGCCGCCGGCTTCTCGCAAAATTCCGCCAGCCGGTCGTAATCGCCGCGGCCGTGCTGGATCAGCTTCAGGTTGTGCGGCTTGAACATGCGGAGCGGCTGGATGTGGATATGAATATCGATAATCGGCATCATCGTCCCGCGCGTTGGCTGCGGCGCCACGCTACCTGCCGCGCTCCTGCCACAGCTGTTCGAGCGCGCGCCGGGTGAACAGGCGCACCATCTCGCGGCGGTAGACGGGCGTCGACCCGCTCGTGGTGAGCGGCTTGCCGGTGCGAATGGCGTCGTGCGCCGCCTCTTCCACCAATTCCCGCGAATAGCGCCGCCCCTCGAGCCGCTCGCTCGCCTCCCGCACCAGCCGCGGCGCGGGATTCACCGCCGCCAGCGCCACTCGCGCCCGCCGGCATACGCCGCTGGCGTCCACCTCCATCGATACCGCCACTCCCGCCAGCGGGTAATCGATCGAATCGCGCACCCGCAGCTTGTGGTAGCTGCCGCGGCGGTCCGCGGCGCGCGCCGGCAACCGCACCGCGACCACCAGTTCGTCCCGGCCGAGCGCGATCCGGTCCATCCCGTCGTCCTTATAGAACTCGGCGAGCGGCACGCGGCGGATGCCCGCCGGCCCAGCGATCTCCAGCTCCGCATCGAGCGTCAGCAGCGCCGGCGCCGAATCCCCCGACCACACCGCCCAGCAAAAGCGGCCGCCCGGCGCCACGTGGCACACGTCGCCGTCTTTCTTCAGGCAGCCACCGAGCGACTGCCGCCAGAATTCCGATTGGTTGTACCAGAGGCAGCGAGTTTCCAGGCACACGTTGCCGCCAATGGTTCCCATGTTGCGCTGGAGCGGCCCGGCGATGCTCTGCACCGCCGCGGCCAGCGCCGGAAACCGCGTTCGCACCAGCGGCGTCTGCGCCGTTTCGGCCAGCGTGGCCAGCGCGCCGATGCGCAGGCCGTTCCGCGCGTCCCACTCGATGCCGGCCAACGGCTTCAATCGCTTGATATCCACCAGCACCCGCGGCGCGAACAGGCGCATTTGCAGGTTGGGAACCAGGTCGGTGCCGCCGGCGATAATCATCGCTTCGGGGCCGTTGTCGGCGAGCACGCGGACGGCGTCGTCGACGCTTGCCGGCCGAACCACCTGGAACGGGGCGAGCGTCACCGCTTGGCTCCCTTTTCCGCCTGCTCTTTCGCGCGCAGCGCCGCCAGCACCTTTTCCGGGGTGATGGGCACGTCGGTGATGCGAATGCCGACGGCGTCTTCGATGGCGTTGGCGATAGCGGGAATTGTAGCCGCCAGCGAGCCCTCGCCCGCTTCCTTCGCTCCAAACGGCCCCTCGGGATCGATGCTTTCGACGATGATGGATTCTATCGGCGGGGTTTCGAGCGTGGTCGGCAGGCGGTACTCGAGAAAGCTCGGGTTCATCAGCCGGCCGTCGCGCCAGGTCATGTCTTCCTGAAGCGCCTGGCCCATGCCCATGTAGACCGAGCCTTCAATCTGGCCTTCGACGGTGAGCGGATTGAGCGCCCGGCCGCAATCGTGCGCCGCGACGATGCGGTCCACCCGCACGCGGCCAGTTTCCGGGTCCACGGTCACTTCCGCGGTCTGCGCGCAGTAGCTGTAGGCGGGCGACGGGCCCACGCCGCCGCCTTTGAATTTTCCGCCACGCGCCTCTTCGGGCGGCGCGTAGGTGCCCTTGGCGACAAGCGCGCCCTGGAATTCGAGCGCGGTGGCCACCGCTTCGTCGAAGCTCAAGCTGACTTTGGCCCCGTTTTTCGAAACTACGCGGTCGTCACGGGCGTCCAGGTCGCCGGGTTCGCAGCCGAATTTCCGCGCCACCGCGGCGAAAATCTGCTCCCGCAGATTCCGCGCGGCTTCCAGACACGCATTGCCGGCCATGAAGGTAACGCGGCTGGAATAGCTGCCGAGATCGACCGGCGTGAGCGCCGTATCCGCCGCCACCAGCCCGATCCGCTCGGGCCGCACACCCAGCACTTCGGCGGTAATTTGCACCTGCATCGTGTCCGATCCCTGGCCAATTTCCGACGCGCCGGTGTACACGGTGACCGCCGCGTCGCGATCGATTTTCATGTGGACGGTGGTGTGAGGCATGTTCGAGCGAATGATGGGATTGGCGGCCCCGCTGACGTAATGGCTGCAAGCGACGCCGATGCCGCGGCCGTAAGGCAGCTTGCCGCGCTTCTGCCGCCAGCCGGACCGCTCCGCAACCTTGTCGAGGCACTCGGGCAGGCCGTAGCTGGTGACCCGCAGGCCGTTTGGCGTGACGCAGGGCGCCGGCAGCAGGTTTCGCCGCCGCAACTCGAGCGGATCGATTCCCGCCCGCGCCGCCAGTTGGTCCAAAATCGATTCGAATGCGAACCGGGCGTTGACGGTGCCGTGGCCGCGCATCGCCCCGCACGCGGGTTTGTTGGTGAGCACCCGGTAGCCATCGAAGCTGACGTTGGGAATGTCGTAGATGGCGTTCAGCAATTGCCCGGAATAGAGGACGGTGACCGGCCCGTAGCCGCAGTAGGCGCCGCCGTCCTGCACGATCCGCGCCCGGACCGCGGTGAGCCGGCCGTCGCCGGTGATCCCGGCTTTCAGATCGACCAGGGTGATCGGCCGCCCGCGATGAGCGTAGAACACCTCTTCGCGGGTGTAGGTGATCTTGACCGGGCGGCGCGTTTTTTTCGCCAGCACCGCCGCCGCCACTTCGAGCGGAATCACTTCGCTTTTCCCGCCGAAGCCTCCGCCCACCAGCGGCTTGATCACCCGGATCCGGCTCATCGGCATTTCGCATACCGCCGCGACAGTGCGATGCAGGTAGAAGGGCACCTGGGTGGAGGAAAAAACCGTCATGCGTTCATCCGGCTCCCAAACGGCGAGAGTGGAATGCGGCTCCATCGCCGCGTGAGTGACTTCGCCGCAGCGGTAGCTCACTTCGAGGACGAAATCGGCCTGGGCAAACCCAGCTTCGACGTCGCCGAACTCGTGGTGGTATTCCTTCTCGATGTTGTGCGGCTTCTCCTCGTGGATCCAGTCGCGTTCGGCCTTCATCGATTCCAGGGGATCGAACCAGGCGGGCAGCAACTCGTACTCGACGCGCAGGAGCCGCAGAGCCTCCTCGGCGGTTTCCGGGCTGGTGGCGGCGACGGCGGCGACGTTGTCGCCGATGTAACGCGCCTTATCGAGCGCGAAAACGCGCTCGTCGTGGCCGATCGGGAGGATGCCGTAGGGAACGGGGGCGTCGCGGCCGGTGGCGACGGCTTTGACTCCAGGCAAAGACTCGGCGGCGGCGGTATCGATGGCCCGGATGCGCGCGTGGGCGTGTGGCGAGTGCAGGATCCGCCCCCACAGCATGCCCGGCGCGACCAGGTCGTCGGTGTATTTCCCCAGCCCGGTGACCTTCGCCCGGCTGTCGGTCATCGGCATCGGCTTGCCGATCAAGCTGGTATCGCTCATCGCGCGGTCCTCGCTTCCTCGGCGCGGGCGGCCTCGCCTACGCACCGCCGCGGCGGTCTCCGGTGGGCGAGCAGGCGCCGCCCGGGATGTCTCAATCCGCGGCGGTGGGAAGCCGGCGGCGTTCGCGCAGCTTTTCCACCGCGGCAATCACTGCCTGGTAAATCTGCGTATAGCCGGTGCAGCGGCAGATGTTGCTCGCGAGCGCGTCGCGGATCTCGTCGAGGCTCGGGTCGGGATTGGAGTCGAGCAGCGCCCGGGTGGCCAGGATGAATCCCGGAGTGCAAAAGCCGCACTGCGCTCCGCCCGAAGCGGCGAATGCCTCCTGCACCGGATCGAATTCGCCGGCAGCGGCCAGGCCTTCGATGGTGGTGATTTCGGCGTCCTGGTAGCTCACCGCCAGCGCCACGCAAGCCAGCATCGGCACGCCGTCGATCAGCACGGTGCAGCAGCCGCAACTGGAATCATCGCAGCCGCGCTTCGAGCCGGTGAGCCCCAAATCCTCCCGCAGCACGTCGAGCAAAAGCTTGCTCGGCGGCACGGCCGCCTCCCGCGATTCGCCATTCACCAGCAGCCGGATCAGTTCCTTGCCCACCCCTGCCCCCCCGCCGCCCCGTCGCGCGGTCTGCTGCGGCTCACAGCAATTCCTCGATCGCCCGCTCGTCGTAACCGATTACGATCCTGTTTCCCCGGACCACGATGGGCCGGCGAATCAGGTTCGGGAACCGGGCCATCAGCCGGATCGCTGCCGCTCGCGAAGGCGGGTGGTTGGCCATCCCGCGCTCGCGATAGAGTTCGTTTCTCGGGTTCAGGAACCGGCGGTAATCGCGGCTGCCGACGAGCGCGTCCAGCTCGCTCTCGCTCAAAGGCCGAGCGCCGAGATCGCAGAATTCGGTTTCGCTCTCGCGACGGTGTTTTTGCAAGAGACCTCTCGCCTTGCGGCACGACGTTCAAGTCGGCTTGTGATAGACGCGCAGGATCGTTTTCGCCATCGGCCGGCCCTCCGCCGGGGGAATTCAATACCGCGGGATGCTGGGATCGATTTCCCGCGACCACCGGTCGATTCCGCCGGTCATCGATCGCGCCTTCTCCACCCCCTGCTGCCGCAGCCACGCTGCCGCATCGACGCTCCGAATCCCGTGATGGCAATAGACCACCACCTCGCCGGCGCCTTCCAGCCACTCCACCCGCGCCGGCAATTCCTGCATCGGCACCGCCATCGCTCCTTCCAGCCGGCAGAGCTGGTGCTCCCACAACTCGCGCACGTCCAGCAGCACCAGCGGCTCGCCCGCCGCCAGTCGCCGATTCACTTCCTGCGGTTCGATCTGCAAATCGTCCATAGGCGCTGCTCGCCACTCCTCCGCAATGCGGGCCGCGGGCGGTGCGGCCGGCTCTCCGCCGCTCGCACGGCCATCCCTAATAGCCGTAGTCCACGGGC
This sequence comes from Candidatus Acidiferrales bacterium, assembly GCA_035946455.1. Classification (GTDB taxonomy): domain Bacteria; phylum Acidobacteriota; class Terriglobia; order Acidiferrales; family UBA7541; genus JAKASX01. The sequence goes on from DASYZK010000003.1 coordinate 40,253, forward strand.
ACTGAATAAGCGTGCTCGCGCACTTCGAGCCAGCCGGTCCGCGCGGCTCCCAGCCGCTCGCAATATTCCCGGCGATTGGCCACGCCGGTCACCCACTCGCCGAGCCACAGCTCGAAATCCTCGCGCCGCCGGCTGCGATCGTGATATTCGCGGAAAAAGGCGTGATCGCGGCCGTAGTAGCCCTGCACCGGGGAAGGATGCGCGCCCCGGGGCTCGTGCACCACCGCGCTCACCAGGATTCCGGGAACCAGGGTTCGGTTGGGATCCGAGCGAATCACTTCCGGCTCGACGATTTCTTCCGCCACCAGAATCACCTTCTCCGCCGCGCGCGCCCCGTCCACGGCGACGCCCAGCCCGCCCCAGACGTGGGCGTTGCCGCCGGCGTCCGCCCGCTGCACGTGCAGGATCGCCACGTCGGGCCGCAGCGCTTCGACGGCAACCATTTGCTCGCCGCCCACCGGCGAGACGAATTCGCGCAGAAGCGGATTCCGCGCCAGCACGTCGCTCGCGAGCGTCGAATACGTGGGCAGAAACGGCACGCCGAGCGCGGCGGCGGCAAGCGCGAGGGCCAGGGTGAAATTCGTGTAATCGATGACCTCCACCGGACGGGGAACGCCCAGCTCAACGGCGCGCCGGAACCCGTAGCCCACGCCCGCGGAAACGTTTCCCACCCAGGCGGCCATCACCCGCCGAACGCAGCCCGCCCCGATCAACTGGTCGAACAGGATATCGGAGATCGGCCCGATGAGCGTTAGGTCGCGCCGGCCCTGGCGGATCAGCTCATGCCCGGCCGCAAACGGAATCATCTGCTCCATCGCCGCGCCCATCAGCACCGACGAGCCCGAGGGAACGTGCCGTTCGATTGCTTCCTCCATCGTCATCCGTTTGGAAATCGGCGCCATATCCGCCTTCCGCAGTTCCCGCTACCGCCCGGTCCATGCCGGCGCGCGCTTATCGAGGAATGCTCGAATCCCCTCGGCCGCGTCGCTGGTCCGCATCAGGCGGCCCAGGTAGAAGCGCTCGACTTCGGCCAGTTCGCTCTCGAAATCCATTCCCAGCCGCGCCCGCAATTGGTCCCGGGCCATTTTGAGCACCGCGGGGCTCAGTGCCTCCATCTCGCCCACCAGCGATCGCACCGTTTCCCCAAGCCCTTCCTCGGTGGCCAGCCGGGTCACCAAACCCATTTTCTGGGCTTCGCCCGCGGGAACGTTCCGCCCGGTGAGAATGATGTCCCACGCCGCCCTCGGCCCGACCAGCCGCGGCAACCACACCATCGCCACCGGCGGCACCGCGCCCAGCTTGATTTCCGGCTGGCCGAATACCGCCGATTCCGCCGCCACAACGAAATCGCAGAAACACGCCAACTCGCATCCCCCGCCCAGGCACCAGCCGTGAACCGCGGCGACGGTCAGGCAATCGGCCGCCCACAGCCGCCGAAACACGCCGTGGAACGCTTCGAGCATCTCGCCAACGCGCTCCGGGCTGTGGTCGCCGACGTCGGCGCCGGCGGAAAAACCCTTTGTCCCCGCGCCCTGGAAAATCAGAAAGCGGTTTTCCGGCGCCAGCCGCTCCACCGCGGCGCCAAGCTCCCGCATCATCGCGATGTTCAGCACGTTCAGCGGCGGCCGGTCGAGAGTGATCCAGCCAACGCCGTCCCGGGCTTCTACGCGAATCGTGGATGCGCTCGTCACTGGCCCGTCCAGAATCCTTCGGGATCGAATTCGCGAATCGCGGCGATTTCGGCCGCGCTCGGCGCCGGCGTTTCCGAGAGGTCGCCAGCCACGCGCAGCTTCCAGCCGGTACGCACCGCGACGTCTTCGGGCCGCACGCCGGGATGAACCGCGGCGAGGAACGCCTCGCCGCCGGCATCGAACCGGAGCACGCCCAGCGTGGTCAAAACCGCCCCGGGGCCCGAACTCGCCGGCAATCCCGACTGCCGGCGCCAATCCCCGCCGGCGCCGTAGCCGGGCGACGTGACGTAACCAACCCGCTCGACCAGGCGATGCCGTTCGTGGGCGATCATCACCACCGTCCGCCGGGCCAGACACGCGATATCCCCGGCGCCGCCCGAGCCCGGCAGCCGCACCGGCCGGCCGTCGCGGTTGCCCCAAGTGGAATTCAAATTTCCGAACCGATCGACTTCCGCCGCGCCCAGGAAGCCCACGCCGACGCGCCCCTGCTGCAGAAGGCTCATCACGTCGATCATCTGGCCGCAGAACGTTGCTCCCCGCTGGTTTGGGGGATCGGCCATGGTGTAAAGCATTTCCGGCGCCGGCTCCTCGCGGATGAGCCCGTTCTCATACAAGCCCACCGCCCGCGGGGCATGGAGCCGCTTGGCGACGAGGAACGCCAGCAGCGGCAGCCGCATGCCAACGAAAACCCATTCCCCATCGCGAATCTCCCGCGCCGCCGCCGCTACCATCAATTCGCCGAGGCGGTAGCCCGGGCTGGCGGCCGCGGCGCCGGTGTGAACGCGAGCGTCCACGCTTCAGGCCATCGAGCCTTTCGGCGCCACCCACTTCGGCTCGTTCGCTTGAATATCATTCACCAGCTTCACGTCCTGGGGCAGCGGCAGCATTTGCCGCAGATGCGCCTTGTAATCATCGGGGTCGAGCAGCTCGCCGCGGACGCTGTAGGTCTGTCCCGCCCACTGGCCGATGTGGCGGTTGAATCGTATGTCGGGAACGTAGAGTTTCGGCTGGCCCGCCGGGACATGCTTATTGATTTGCTCGATGAGTTTCTGGCATTCCTGGTAGTAGAGCTGGCGGCTGTGGTCGTTCAAGTCGTCCAGTTCGGCTTCGAGTGAGGCGCTGGGTTCGTCGTAGCGGCCCTTGAGGCCCCAGACGTAAAACCAGTGGGCGGAATTCGAGTGATCGACGCCGAACAGGTCGCAGCTCACCGGAATCCACTTGTTGACGTACTTCTGGATCACTTCGAGCGGCACCACCCCCGCCTTCACCACCCGCTTGATGCCGTCCTGCCCGGTGCCCAGGTGAAACGATTCCTCCTTCAGCATCGGGATCATCGATTGGGCGATGGGGGCGAAGCCGGAATAGCTCAGCATGGTGAGCTGGAACTTGCCGTCGCGATCGACGAAATCGGTGTAGGTGTAGAAGTCCAGCCAGTTATCCACGTTCTGGTTGAAGGCGCCCAGCAGCCGCTTCTGCTCGAAGGCCCGCCGCTCGAGCATTTTCCGCGCTTCGATCCGGCCGCCGAACCCGAAGTGGCTCACCAGCAGGTAGCACATCTGGTAGCCGTGGCGCATTTCCTCGGTCACCACCCGGCAAAGCGACTGGCGGTCGTGCTCGCTGGGGGAGTTGAAGAACAGCCGGCGCTGCTGCTCCACCGAGGCGAACTCGGTGTCCCCCTGGTAAATGATCAGGTTTTGCAGCGCGTCGCGGATGCGCTGGTCGGGAATTGCGATCACCTTCTCCCACTTCGGCCGGCCGCGGAACGCACCGAATTCGATTTCGTTCGAGCGGGTGGGACCGAATTTCGCGTCGAACTTGTAGTTCTCGATTTCGTCATAATTGACGCCGATGTCCTTCCGCCATTCGCGGAACAGGTCCACCCAATCGTCAAACGTTGCGATGCGAGCCGCGGGCATGTGCCTGACCTCCCGATTGCCGTTTGCCTGTGCCGGCCGGAATCGAAATTCCCGGCCTCAGTCCTTGAGATTCACCCACACGCTCTTCAGTTCGGTGTAGTGGTCGATCGCGTGGGCGCTCAAGTCCCTGCCGAATCCGCTCATCTTGAACCCGCCAAACGCCGCCGCCGGATCGTAATTGTTGTAGGTGTTGATCCAGACGGTGCCGGCGGCGATGCGCCGCGCCACCCGGTGCGCCTTGCCGATGTCCCGGGTCCAGACCGCGGCGGCCAGCCCGTAGGGATTATCGTTGGCCTGGCGCACGGCGTCCTCGACATCGTCGAAGGCGATCGTCGCCACGACCGGCCCGAAAATCTCTTCCCTGGCGATGGTCATATCGTTGCTGACGCCGTCGAAGACGGTCGGCTCGATGAAGTAACCCTGGCCGTTGCCGACCTGCGCCCGGCGGCCGCCGGCCACCAGTTTCGCGCCTTCGGCCGAGCCCTTCTCAATGTAGCCGAGCACTTTGTTCATCTGCGGCTCGCTCACCAGCGCGCCCAGGCGCGTTTTGGGATCGAGCGGATCGGCGGGGCGGAGCTTCGTGGCGCGCTCGACCAGCTTGTCCATGAATGCGTCATGTATTTTCCGTTCGACGAACAGGCGGGAGCCGGCGGCGCACACCTCGCCTTTGCCGTAGAAAATGCCGACGGTGGCGCCGCGGGCAGCGGCTTCGAGATCGGCGTCGGCAAAGACGATATTCGGCGATTTGCCGCCCAACTCGAGGCTGACCCGCTTAAGCGTGTCGGCGGAATTTCGCAAGATTTCCTGACCCGTCGCGGTCGAGCCGGTGAAGGCGACCTTGTCGACCCCGCGATGCAGCACCAGCGCCCGACCCAGTTCCCGGGTCGAACCGGTGATCACATTCAGCACGCCCGGCGGCAAACCCGCCTCCTGCGACAGCTCTGCCAAGCGCAGCGCGGTCAACGGCGTCCACGGGGCCGGCTTCAGCACTACGGTGTTACCGGCCGCCAGCGCCGGCGCCACTTTCCACGACGCCAGCAGCAAGGGGAAATTCCAGGGAATGATCGCGGCGACCACTCCGACCGGCTCGCGCAGGGTGTAGTGGAAGAACGGCCCGCGCACCGGAACGGTTTCCCCATGAATCTTGGTGGCTGCGCCGGCGTAATAGCGGAATACTTCCGCCGCCATCGGCATATCCACCTGGCGTGATTCGAAAATCGGCTTGCCGTTATCCGCCGTTTCGAGCAGACCGAGATCTTCGTTGTGCTGGTCGATCAGGTCGCCAATCCGCCAGAGGATTTTCGCCCGCTCGGATGCGCTCATTTCCGGCCACGGCCCGGCTTCGAACGCCTGCCGGGCGGCCCGCACCGCCGCGTCGGCGTCGCGCTCGCCCGCTTCGGCAACTGAGGCGAGCGGCTGGCCGGTGGCGGGGTTGATGGTGGGGAACGAGCCACCCTCGGCCGGTTCGACCCACTGGCCGGCGATGAACAGTTTGACGGGCTTGATTTGCATTTGCATGGCGGAGCCCACGGCGATGCTCGTTCCGGCGGCGTCAGCGGCCGCGGAATTCCGGCTGGCGCTTCTCGACGTAGGCGCTCAGCCCTTCCTTGGCGTCTTCGCTGGTGAAAAGCAGTTGCTGGAGTTCGCGTTCAATGCCAAGCGCCTCGCCGAATCCCACTTCCGAGCCGGTGACGACGGCGCGCTTGATGCGTCCGACGGCGCGGGAGGCTTTGTTCGGCGGGCAGAATTGCCGGGCATAATCCATCACGTCGGTCCAATAAGTGTCGGAATCGTAGATCGCGTTGATCAGGCCCATCTCCAGCGCTTCCTCGAAGCTGAACGTGCGGCCGGTGGCCATCAGCTCGATGGCCCGGGCGCGGCCCACCACCCGCGCCAGCCGCTGGGTGCCGCCGGTCCCCGGCAACACGCCCAAATTCACTTCCGGCAGACCGATTTTGCCCGCGTCCTGTTTGGCCAGACGGATGTCGCAAGCCAGGGCGATCTCCAGCCCTCCACCCACCGTGTGTCCATTCAGCGCGGCAATCACCAGTTTCGGCGTCTGTTCCAGCCGGGAAAGCGTCTCATTGGCGTGCAGGCAGAAATAGTATTTGAATTGGGGATCAACCTTGGCAAGCATGGGGATGCTGGCGCCGGCGGAAAAGAATTTATCGCCTGCGCCGCGCAGCAGCAGCACGTGGACGTTGTCATCCATGCGCGCGCGCAGAATCGCGTCGTCCAACTGGCGCATCATCTCGTAGGTGTAGGTGTTGGCGGGCGCATCATCCATTTCAAAAATCGCGATGGCTCCGTCGACCCGGTAATGCACCAGTTCCTTCTGTTCGACTGCTTGCGTCGTCGCCATCTGGTTTCCTCCCTTTCGCTCCTCAAGAATTCGCCCGCGCCGCGCCCGCCCGCACTGGCGCCAACCGCCGCAGCCGCCGTCCGTTGCCCCCGGCGGCCGGTGGAATTGCCTCCGGCCGTACTCCCTCCAGAAACAAATTCGAAATCATCTCCGCCAGTTCCCCGGCGGCGGGATCGATTTGCGCCCGATGCCACGTGTACACCCAGTTCATCATGCCAAACAAGCTAAGCACCGCCACCCGCGGGCTCACTCGCCGCACGCCGCCCTTGCCGCCCAGCCCTTCGAAGACCTCCAGCGCCTTGCGGTAGTAGCGACGTTTGATCTCAGCCACTTCCTTGCGGTAGGCCCCGGCCAGCGACTCTTCTTCGTGGGCCATCACCTTCATCTGGTCGGGATGCTCCAGGAAATATTCCAGGTGGTTGCGCACCAGCACGCGCAGCCGCTCGCCGGGATCGCGCGCGGCGGCCAGGCGCGCCTCCAGCCGATCGAGGATCTGGGTGAAAGCAAGGATCTCGATCCGGTACAGAAGTTCCTGCTTGCTCCGGCAGTAGTAATAGAGGCTGGAAAGGGCGACGCCGCTCGACCGGCTGATCTGGCGAATCGATGCGCCTTCGTAGCCGCGCTCGCGAAACACTTGCGCGGCGTGGCGCAGGATGTGCTGGACGCGTTCCTGATGGTTTTGCTGCTTTCGCACGGACCGGCGAGTCCCGCTGGCGAAGGATTCCGCTTCCGGGGCGGCGAAGCGGCTTGTATCGAACGTTCGTTCCAAGATGATTTTCCCAAGCCCGGCCCTCCCTGTCAATCCCTTCCCGCCGACCGGCGCCGGCCCGACCCGGGGGCGTTGCCCCAGGCTTCGCCAGGGAGTATTCTCGCCGCCGCAGTAGATGGCGGCGCCGGCGACCCCAAGCGAAGCGCCCCGGTGCGATGACCCGCTACAACGACAAGCAAAAGATCGCCGAACATTACGATTTCGTGAGCCCCTACTACCGTTCGCTCTGGGGCGAGCACTTGCACCACGGCTACTGGATTCGCGGGGACGAAACCAAGGAGCAGGCCCAGGTGCAACTGATCGAACATCTGGCCCAGGCCGCCGGCCTGCGGCCGCGCGACCGGATACTCGACGTCGGCTGCGGCTTTGGAGGAAGCAGCATCTACCTGGCCCGGAAGTACAACGCCGAAACCATCGGCATCACAATTTCGCCGGTCCAGGTGCAGATGGCGAATCAGGCGGCGGCCGCCGCCCGGGTGAACGCCACGTTCCTGCTGATGGACGCGGAAGTGATGAAGTTCCCCCGGCCGTTCGACGTGCTCTGGTCGGTGGAATCGATTTCCCATTATCGCGATGTAGCAGCGTTCTTTGCTTCGGCGGCGGGCCTCTTGAAGGCCGGCGGGACCCTGGCGCTCACCGATTGGTTCAAAAAGGAGAATCTCGCCGCCCGCCAATACGACAAGTTTCTCCGGCCCATCGAGCGAGGCATGCTAGTGGATCTGCACACGATGGGGGAATACGAGGCAATGGCGGGATCGAGCGGCCTTGCCGTCATCCAGAGCGAGAATTTGAACCGGCAGTGCGCCAAGACCTGGGAACTGACCACGGAGATTATCAAGGACCGAAGATACTGGAGAATCGCCTTCCAGAAGGGCGCGGCGCTGGTCCATTTTCTCCGGGCTTTTCAGGCCATGCGCGCGGGATTCCGTTCGGGTAACTTGATCTATGGGCTGCTGGTCGCGAAGAAGCCGTAGGGTTCCGTAGATCGAGGCGGGGTGGCGGACGACATCTCACCCTCGACGGGGTCCTTCACTCCGCTACGCTCCGTTCAGGATGACAGAGTTGCTTACGCTCGCCCCGGCGCAGAACGCCGGGAAGCCAGCGGTGCGGCGGGATTCGGGTCCGGGGGAGGCGAGTCCCGCAAGTTGCCAATCCCAGGTTACGGACCTGCGGGCTCGCTGGCGTAGAATCGGGCATCGATCCCAGGCGCGACACGATGGCGAAGATTTTTGATGTGGCGGTTGTCGGCGCGGGAGTCTTCGGGGCGTGGACGGCGCTCGAACTCGAGCGGCGCGGCGCCAGCGTCCTGCTGGTGGACGCTTACGGGCCGGGCAACAGCCGGTCAAGCTCCGGCGGCGAATCGCGCATCATCCGTTGCGGGTACGGTCCCGACGAAATCTACAGCCGCTGGGCGCTCGAATCGCTCTCCGCCTGGCGGGAATTCTTCGCCGAAATCGGCCAGGCGCTGTTCTACCCCACCGGCGTGCTGTGGCTGACGCAGCCGGACGAGCCTCATGCCCGCGCCACTCTGGCGACATTCGAGAAACTGGGCATCCGCCACGAATGGTTGACCGCCGGGCAGGTGCGCCAGCGCTGGCCGCAAATCGCGCTCGAGCCGCGCGAGGAGGCGATTTTCGAGCCATCGAGCGGCGGCTTGGCTGCGCGGCGGGCGGTGCAGGCGGTGGCCGCCGAATTCGTGCGCCGCGGCGGCGAGTTCCGCCAGGACCAAGTGCTGCCGCCGTCGCCCTCCGGCCGGCTGGATCAAATCGCGTTCGCGAGTGGAGACAGCCTCTCGGCCGACCAGTTCGTCTTCGCGTGTGGGTCCTGGCTCGGCAAGCTCTTTCCCAACCTCGTGGCGCCGCTGCTCTTCCCTTCCCGCCAGGAAGTTTTTTTCTTCGGGGTGCCGGCCGGCGACCGCCGGTTTTCGCCGCCGCTGCTGCCCATCTGGTTGCGGCTCAGCGACGAAACCTACGGCTTTCCCGATCTCGACGGCCGGGGAGTGAAAATCGCTTCCGATCACCACGGCCCGCCCCTGGATCCGGATACCGTCGAGCGCCTGCCTGCGGCTGAAGCCCTCGCCGTTGCCCGGGCCGCCCTGGGTCGCGTGCTGCCGGCGCTCGGTGGTGCGCCGCTTGTGGAAGCGCGGGTCTGCCAGTACGAGAACACTTCCAACGGTGATTTCCTGATCGATCGCCACCCGGAATGGATGAACGTCTGGCTCGCCGGCGGTGGCTCGGGACACGGCTTCAAACACGGTCCGGCGATGGGCCGCTACCTCACGCGGCTGGTGCTGGAAGGCGGCGAGCCCGATCCCCGCTTCTCTCTGGCAACGAAAGCCTCGGTACAGAGCCGCACCGTCCGTTGACGCCTTCGCGCCCGCACACCTCCTCCGCCAGCGCCCCGCCGGGGTGGCCGCGGCGGCTGGGAGGCGAATCCCGGCAACTTTCCGGCGTGCCGCGCCGGAACGCCGGCGCGGCAATCAGGAAAAAGCGCCCAGGCCGAAGCAGGCGCTGGCGACGCAACTCAGCGCCGCAACCGCTCCCGGGGGATTCCGCACGCATCGCCTCGTCTGCGGGAGCGGGCATCGCAATTGCGGTCCGCGGCGTTCACGTGTATGTTAGCCCTCGATCCGATGACGGAAGCGAAAGTTCCGGAACTCCGGCGCGGACGCTCCCCTTTCGGGGGAGCCGACATGGGCGGCGATCGTTGAGATCGGGAAGCTAATGACGAGCGACGTGCTGGTTATGGGGGGCGGAGTAACCGGCCAGCTCGCCGCCGCCTACCTCCGGATGCATTTCCCGCGGCTGCGGGTGGCGGTCGTCGGGGGGCCCCACAAGGGTCGGCCGATCGTCGGCGAATCCCTGGTCGAGGCCAGCGTCGATTTCCTGCTGGAACTCGGACTGGGGCCTTACCTGGTTGAAAAGCACTATCCGAAGTACGGTCTCACCTATTATTTCAAGCGCGACATCGACCGCCCCTCCGATCGGACCTACATCGTCGACGAGATTCCCACGGCGCCACCGCTGCTCTCTTTCCAGATCAACCGCTTCACATTCGATCGCGAGGTGCGGGAGCGCAACCGGCAAAGCGGCGTCGAGCTGATTGACGCCACGGTTACCGGAGTCCAGTTGAGCAGCGGCGACCGCCTGCACTCTGTGACCGTGCAGGATCCCGCGACGGGGGAGCACACGCTCCACGCGCGCTGGCTGATCGACGCGACAGGACGCAACCGCCTGCTCGCCAAGCTCCTCGGGCTCCACCAGCCTGTCGACGAACAGAAGAATGTTTTCTGGTTCCGGCTGGCGAATTTCAATCCCGACATCCTGGGCCGCATCCACGCTCTCAAGAGGGAGCATCGGGCCTTCGTCCCTTACTACGCCACCCACCATTTCTTCGGAAGGGGCAACTGGATCTGGTGCATCCCCATCCGCTCGGATGAGAACCAGCCGCTCATCAGCATCGGCATCACCTGCCGCAGGGACGTTTATCCCCACGGCGAGATCCGCACGATGCAGCAATTCCTGGACTGCGTCGGTCGCGAGCACGAGGTGATCGCCGAGCTAACGCGCAGCGGCACGGTGGTCGACACGAACCTCTACCGCTCTTACATGTGGGAATGCGGCCGGCGGTATTCACCCGGCCGCTGGTATATCCTCGGCGACGCCGGCGATACCGTGGATCCGCTCTACAGCGTCGGCCTAGCATTGTCGGCGGTGCAGATCCGCCAGGTCGGAGCGATGATCCAGAGGGAATTGGACGGCCACGAAACCGCCGAGTTCACCGAAGATCTCGATACCGCCATCACCGCCTTTCAGCGCGGCGTCACCCGGGACACCACCCGCCTGTACGAGTGCATGCACGACGCCTACCAGTGCCACCTCCGCATCCACCTGGCGGTCACCCAATTGTTCCACCTCGGTCTCCCGCTGGTGATGAACGGCTACCTGTGGGATCCGCTCGGCGTGAAAATGTTGAATCGATTTGCCAGCCTGGAAACGCTTGAAGCACGTTCCCGGAGCTTCCAGGATCTCATTCGGCAGGTCGCCGCCAATCCCACGAACCGCGCCGCAAAGAACTTCATCAAGGTGCAATCCTGCGGGTCGATGAACTACGCGTTTTACGAGCACCACCGCGAGGAGGACATTCCCGCGTCGCTCTGCCGTTTGGAATTCAGGCTGGCGCGTTTGAGGCTTGCCCTTCTCCAAAAGCTCGGCTGGCGTGCGCTCGTTTGCTTCAGCCAACAACGGTCGCTAGCGACGGATCTGCTTCGCGGGCTGTCGCTGCTGCCGTTCCATCGGACCAAGTTGCGCGAAAGCAGGCTGGTGCGACTGCTGTTCGGCGCCAGTGCAGCGGCGCCTCCGCGCAACGACCTCGCGCCCGGCTCTCCCAAGGCAGCGGAGCCTACGGCGTCTTGACGCTGCTTACCGGCTTGGCGGGACTGGGCCGGGGACCTGCGTCCCCGCCTCCGGCCGGAAGGCTCGGGGCCGGCAGGCTCCCGCGCGCTTCGGCTGGAAAATACATCCTAGGCGGTGACGTCGAGAGCGGGAATCAGCTCGTCTTCCATGCGGAAATGGCGGATGAATTTGTCTTCGCTCCGCTCGAAGCCGTCCCAGGTGCCGAAGAAGTGCACCCTGCCCTCGTGGAGGAAAATCACGCGGTCGGCGAGTTTGCGCGCCAGATGGGTGTCGTGCGTAACCACGATCGACGTCATGTGGAAAAGCTGTTTCAGTTTCAGGATCAGGTCGCCGATGTGTCCGGCCATGATCGGGTCGACCATCGTCGTCGGCTCGTCGTAGAGAATCGCTTCCGGATCCTGGGCGAGCGCCCGGGCGATAGCCACGGCGCGCTTGGTGCCGGTGCTCAACTCCGAGGGCAGCTTTTCGCCAACGTCCGCCACCTCAAGCATCTCCATCATCGCTTGAACGCGAATCGGCACCGCCTCCTTCACCGGCTCGCGGCCTTCAAGCGGAAACGCCACGTTCTCGCGCACGGTGAGCGAATCGAACAGAGCTCCGGACTGGAAAACCATCGTCACCCGCTGGCGAATCGGGCCGAACTGCTGCTCGGTCCAGTCAGTTACGTCCTCGCCGGCGACGATCACCCGGCCGGAATCCGGCTTCAGGAAGCCGAGGATGTGTTTCAGCGTTACCGACTTCCCCACCCCGCTGCGGCCAAGGATCACCGCCGTCTGGCCGCGGTCGACCCGGAAGCTGACCCGGTCGAGCACCAGCAAGTCGTCGAACGATTTCGTCACGTCGCGGAATTCGAAGTAGCTGTCGCTCACCCCAGTTCGCCCGGACGCGCCCGGCGGTATTCGGCGGGCGTATTAATATTCTCGAACAGGTCCGCATCGCCAGAATACCCCTTCCATTCCGCCGGCGCGATTTCTTCCACCCGGCACGGCGGCGGCCCGTCCAGGCCGCCGGTGACCTTGCGGACGCCGCGGTCAAGCGCCGCAAGAATCGAGGGCAGGCACCGGCGGTGATACACGGCGCAGAGCGGCTCTAGCCCACGATCGCTGCGGGGCACGAGCGCATCGGCCTTTGAGCCGGCGGCGCGCGCCACCAGCGCTCGCAGCCAGCCGGCCGTCAGATGCGGTAGATCGACAGCAACAATCAGGTTCCAGGGCCGATCGGAGTGGGCAAGCGCAGTGGCAATCGCCCCGAGCGGTCCCAGCCCGGGCCGATCGTCGGCAATCGTTTCGAGCCCCAGCCGGTGATACAGCTCCGGCGGACCTACCAGTCGCACCGCCAGCCCGGCCTCGCGCACGAGCCGCGCGGCACGGCAGGCCAGCGGCTCGCCGGCGAAATTCAACAGCGCTTTGTTCCTGCCCATGCGCGTGCTGGCGCCGCCAGCGAGAACGAACCCGGCGGCGGTGGCGAGTGCGGCGTCAAAATCGTCCATCACTGCCGCAATTGTACGAGAGGGCGGCCCCTGCGCAAGCCGGGTGGGCAAGCGGGGGAAAGCAAGGACCGTAGGGATGCAGAATTCGGCCAAGAGAATAATTTTAGCGATCGGGAGTATGGGCTACAAGCCCAATAGGGTCAGCGTATTAAGGGAACTATGAGTGTAGATGGCTCAATGGCACGGGCTTGACAATGCTCCCGGTTCCGGTATATTAGCACTCGTCGCTGAGGAGTGCTAAAGCAGGCAGTTCCTCGCGTAACCCCAAACTTCAGGAAGTGGAGGAAAGCCCATGGCAGGAGTGAAGGTGACTCCTTTACACGACCGCGTGCTGGTCAAGCGGATCGAGGAGCAGCAAACCGCGCGAGGCGGGATCATTATCCCGGACACCGCAAAAGAAAAGCCGCAGGAAGGCGAAGTGATGGCCGTTGGCGCCGGCAAGATCACCGACAAGGGCACCCGCATCGCCCTGGACGTCCAAGAGGGAGACCGCATCCTTTTCGGCAAATACAGCGGCGCGGAAATCAAGATCGACGAGCAGGAATATCTGATCCTGCGCGAGGATGAAATCCTGGCCAAGCTCGGCAAGGCCGCGAAAGCGGCAACCAAGTAACCCGGCACTGCCGGCATTTTTTCGGGGAGGAAAGGGTCCGATGGCAGCCAAGCAGATTGTGACAGGGGAAGATTCACGTCAATCGATTCTGCGCGGCGTCAACGTTCTGGCCGATGCGGTGAAGATCACCCTCGGTCCGAAGGGGCGCAACGCGGTGATCGAGAAGAAGTTCGGTCCCCCGGTGATCACCAAGGACGGGGTGACGGTGGCGAAGGAAATCGAGTTGAAGGATCCGCTCGAGAACATGGGCGCGCAGATGGTGCGCGAGGTGGCTTCGAAAACTTCCGACGTCGCCGGCGACGGCACCACCACCGCCACCGTGCTCGCCCAGGCCATCTTCCGCGAGGGCGTGAAGACGGTGGCCGCCGGGGCCAGCCCGATGGCGCTGAAGCGGGGGATCGAGCGGGCGGTGGAGACATGCGTCGCGGAGATCAAGAAGCTCTCGCGCGAGGTGAAAGGCGACATGATCGCCCAGGTGGGCACCATCAGCGCCAACAACGATCGCCAGATCGGCTCGATCATCGCCGAAGCGATGAAGAAGGTGGGCAAGGACGGCGTCATCACCGTGGAAGAGTCGCGGACGATGGAGACCACCCTGGAAGTGGTCGAGGGCATGCAATTCGATCGCGGCTACCTGTCTCCTTATTTCGTCACCGATCCCGAGCGGATGGAGTGCGTGCTCGAAGACGTCCGCATCCTGATTCACGAGAAGAAAATCAGCTCGATGAAAGACCTGCTGCCGCTGCTCGAGCAAATCGCCAAGATGGGCAAGCCGCTGCTGATCGTGGCCGAGGACGTCGAGGGCGAGGCGCTGGCCACCCTGGTGCTGAACAAGCTCCGGGGCACGTTGCAATGCGCCGCCGTCAAGGCGCCCGGCTTCGGCGATCGCCGCAAGGCGATGCTCGAAGACATCGCCACGCTCACCGGCGGCAAGGCGATCACCGAGGACCTCGGCATCAAGATCGAGAACGTGAAGATCGAGGACCTAGGCCGCGCCAAGAAAATCGTCGTCGACAAGGACAACAGCACGATCGTGGAAGGCGGCGGAAAGGGCGCAGAGATCGAAGGCCGGGTGAAGCAGATCCGGCGCCAGATCGATGAAACTACCTCCGACTACGACAAGGAGAAGCTGCAGGAGCGCCTGGCCAAGCTGGTAGGCGGCGTCGCGGTCATCAAAGTGGGGGCGGCAACCGAGACCGAGCTGAAGGAGAAAAAGGCCCGGGTGGAGGACGCCATGCACGCGACGCGCGCCGCGGTGGAGGAAGGCATTGTTCCCGGCGGAGGGGTGGCGCTGATGCGCTGCCTTACTCCGCTTGAGAAACTGCGCCTCGACGGCGATGAGGGCATCGGCGTCAAGATCGTCCGCCGGGCACTGGAGGAGCCGCTGCGCCAGATCAGCCTCAACGCCGGCCATGAAGGCGCTGTCGTCGTGGGCCGGGTGCGCGATTCCTCCGACGCCAATTTCGGCTTCGATGCCGAAAAGGGCGAATTCACCGACCTGGTGAAAAGCGGCGTGATCGATCCCGCCAAGGTCACTCGCCTCGCCCTCCAGAACGCCGCTTCCATCGCGGCGCTCATGCTCACCACCGAAGCGCTGGTCGCCGAACTGCGCGACGAGGAAAAGAAAGCGGCTGGAGGCCCTCCCGGCGGCCCCGGCGGCATGTACTGATCGATTGAGCTGAACCAACTCCGACCGCGCGGGCGCCCCGCCCTTCTTCCGGCCGGCCCGGAGGGGGGTCGGGGCGCCCGCCGCGTTTGCTGGGCGTCGCCCATCGACCGGGGCGACGGCGCGCCTTGCCGGGTTCGACGGCGTTCGAGTATATTCAACCGCGCTTTCCATCGCCGCTCGTCACCGGAGTGTGGTGTTTGGCCGGCTTGCTCAACAGACTCCTGCCCCGCGACCAGAGCTTTTTTGCCAAATTCGTGGAATTGGCGGAGACCGTCAACGCCGCGGCGCTCGCCCTGGTCGAGATGCTGCGCGATTACAGCTCGCCCGAGAGCCACGCCGAGCGGATCAAGGAGCTCGAGCACCAAGGCGATACCCTCACCCACAACCTGATCCGGCGACTGAACCAGACTTTCATCACCCCATTCGACCGCGAGGACATCCATACCCTCTCCAGCCAGATCGACGACGTGCTCGATTTCATCGACGCCGCTTCCAGCCGACTGGTTCTCTACCGAGTCCGCGCCGTTCGACCCGGCGTCGTCGAATTGGCTGAAATCCTCCAGCAATCCGCCGCCCGCATCCTCGATGCCGTCCGGGTGCTTGAAACCCGCGACCACATCCTCGATTTCTGCATCGAGATCAATCGGCTCGAAAACGAGGCCGATCGCCTCTCCCGCGGCCTGATTGCGCGGCTGTTCGACGAGGAGAAGGACCCGGTGGAAATCCTCAAGTGGAAGGAAATCATCGAAGTGCTCGAAACCGGCACCGACAAGGCCGAGGACGTGGCCAACGTCATCGAATCCATCACTCTGAAAAGCGCTTGATGCTTCCTCCGCTTCCGATGCCCGCCTTCCGGCGGCTGGCCAAAGCCTCTGGCGTGCCGCGATGAACCAGGCGAACATCCTCTACCTGGTTGTGTCGCTCGCCCTGGCATTCGATTTCACCAACGGCTGGCATGACGCCGCCAGCTCGATTGCCACCGTCGTCTCCACGCGCGTGCTTCGGCCAACCTGGGCGGTAGTGTGGGCGGCGTTCTGGAACCTAGTGGCTCCGTTCGTTTTCGGCACTGCGGTTGCGGCGACGATGGGCAAGGGGCTGGTGCGGCTGGACCTGGTCAACACCTTTGTCCTGCTGGCCGGCCTGGTGGGCGCCATCCTCTGGAACTACACCACGATTCGTTTGGGCCTGCCTTGCAGCTCTTCCCACGCCCTGATGGGCGGCTACGCCGGCGCCGCCATTTCCGCCGCCGGTTTCCGCTCGATCCTCCTGCATGGGTGGGTCAAGCCGGTAATCTTTATCTTTGTGGCGCCGCTCGTCGGGCTGGCGGCCGGGATCCTGGTGACGGTAGCGAGTTCGTGGGCGGTGATGAACCAGGCGCCGATGCGGGTCGACCACTGGTTCCGGCGGCTCCAATTGCTTTCGGCCGCCGCCTTCAGCTTCGGCCATGGCACCAACGATGCTCAGAAAAGCATGGGCATCATCACCGCCGCCCTGGTTTCCAGCGGGGCGCTCTCGAGTTACCGGGTCCCCAACTGGGTTATCATTTGTTGTGCGCTGGCCATGGCCGCCGGAACCATGGCGGGAGGGTGGCGAGTGGTGAAAACGATGGGCCAGCGCATCACGAAACTCCAGCCGTTCGGCGGATTCGCCGCCGAGGCCTCGGCTGCAGTCACGTTGCTGGGCACCGCCGCTGCCGGCATTCCCGTCAGCTCGACCCACGTGATTACCGGGGCAATTGCCGGCGTCGGCGCCACGCGCCGGCTGTCGGCGGTGCGCTGGGGGGTGACGGCGCATATCGTTTGGGCCTGGGTGCTGACGATTCCCGGCGCCGGGGTGATCGGCGCAATCGTCTATTTCGCCTTACGGCCGCTGGTGCACTGACATGACAGAACGACCCGAGCCCTTCATCACCGTCGAGCAGGCCATCGAAGAATTCCGGTGCGGCCGGATGGTGGTGCTGGTCGATGACGAAGATCGCGAGAATGAGGGCGATCTCGCCATGGCGGCGGGCAAAGCGACTCCCGAAGCCGTCAATTTCATGGCGCGCTACGGTCGCGGGTTGATCTGCCTGCCCCTCACCGAAGAGCGCTGCGACCAGCTCAGCTTGCCGCCGATGTCCCCGCGCAACACCGCGGCGCTGGGAACGGCCTTCACCGAGTCCATCGACGCCCGGCGCGGCACCACCACCGGCATCAGCGCCGCCGATCGCGCCATCACCATCCTGACCGCCATCGACCCGCAAACCCGCCCCGAGGATCTGGCTCGTCCGGGCCACGTGTTTCCGCTGCGCGCTCGCCGCGGCGGGGTGCTGGTGCGCGCCGGCCACACCGAAGCGGCCGTCGATTTGGCGCGGGTTGCCGGCCTCGAGCCGGCGGGGGTGATTTGCGAAGTGCTGAACGAAGACGGCACGATGGCCCGGCTGCCGCAACTGGCGGAATTCTGCCGGCAGCACGGGCTGAAGCTGGTGACGGTGGCCGACGTCATTCGCTACCGAATGCAGCACGAGCGGTTCGTCAAACGCATGGCCGAAACCGTGCTCAGGACCCGCCACGGGGACTTCCGGATGATCGCCTACGCCAGCGCCGTCGATCGGGAGGTCCACGTCGCGCTGGTGCGCGGCGCGCTGGAGGCCGGCCCGCCGCCACTCGTCCGGGTGCACTCTCAGTGCCTCACCGGCGACGTTTTCGCGTCTGCCTCGTGCGATTGCCGCGACATCATCGAGCGCTCGCTCGAAGCGATCGCGCGGGAAGGCCGCGGCGCCTTCCTCTACCTGCACCACACCGGCCGGGGCTTCCGCATCGACTCCAGCCCCTTTCGTCCGGGCGAGCTGCCTCGGATCGCCTATCACCTCCGGGGCCAGATCGATACCGACGTGAGCCGCCAGCGGCTGGTGCAACGGGAAAGCGGGATTGGCGCGCAGATCCTCATCGATCTCGGTCTGGGCGCCATCCGGGTTCTCACCAACCATCCCCGCAAGGTCGTGGCGCTCGAGGCCTACGGCCTGCGTATCGTCGACCAAGTCCCGATCCCGGTGGCCCCCTCCCGACTCGCCCACCAGCCGCTTTAGGCGGCGCACTCCGCCGCCAGCCGGCATTCGCCCAGCGGAAGAATTACTTGACTCTGTCAACTATATGTTTGATCCTGTCATCCGACGAGCCGCTCCCGGTGCTTTCCGCCCGGCGCGGCCCGAAGAGGCGACTGCGGTGCCCCAGCCCGCCCTCCACCAGCGCATCCGGGACGTTCGACGCTTCTCCCGCTTCTACACCGCCCAAATCGGCGCTTTGCGCGAGACCCTCTATCGCAGCTCCTTCTCCCTCGCCCAGGTGCGCGTTCTCTACGAACTCGCCCACCGTGAAACCACCACCGCCGCCGTCCTGGCCCGGGAATTGGGGCTCGACCCCGGCTACCTCAGCCGCATCCTCCGCCAGTTCGCCCAGCGCCGCCTGCTCGAACGCAGCCCTTCACCGGCCGACCGCCGCGAGTCCTTCCTGTCGCTCACCCCGCGCGGCCGAAAAACTTTCGCTCCGCTCGACCGGCGCTCCGATGCCGAGGTCGGCGCGCTGCTCGAATCCCTTCCCTCCTCCGAACAATCCCGGCTGGTGGCCGCGATGCGGGCGATCGAAAGCATTCTCGGTCCCCGCACCATCCCAAGCGCGCCCTACGTGCTGCGCCAGCACCAGCCGGGCGACATGGGCTGGGTGACGCACCGGCACGGCGTGCTTTACAACCAGGAATACGGCTACAACGAGGAATTCGAAGCACTGGTCGCCGGCATCGTCGCCGATTTCATCCGCAGGTTCGATGCGAAGCGCGAACGCTGCTGGATCGCCGAAAGAGAGGGCGAAATTCTCGGCTGCGTATTCCTGGTGAAAAAATCGAAGACGATCGCCAAGCTGCGCCTGTTGCTCGTCGAGCCACAAGCGCGCGGACTGGGGATCGGCCGGCGGCTGGTGGGCGAATGCGTTCGGTTCGCCCGCCAGTCCGGCTACCGGAAAATCACCCTCTGGACGCAGAGCGATCTCTACGCCGCCCGCCACCTCTACCGCGAAGTGGGCTTCCGCCCGGCAGGCAGGGAACGCCACCACAGTTTTGGCAAGGATTTGATCGCCGAAACCTGGGATCTGGAGTTGTAGGCGCGCCCGGCGCGATCGATTCGTGCAGAGTATCCCCGCTGGCGCGGCTTGCGATTCAGGATTTCTTCGATTTGCCGGGCTGCAACTGCTGGAACCGCCGATGACGGGCCCGGGCGCGCAGCATGGCTTCGTTCTCGTCGGGCGAGATTTCCCGCAGAATGCTTTGGCTGAGCGATGACCCGTCCGGAGAAAGCTCCGTTAGGTACCAATCCCAGAGGGCATCAGGATCGTTGGTCCAATCCTCGTTTGCGGCCCCCGCCCGGGCGAGCGCCCGCACTTTCTGCCGGGCGCGTTCGAGCCAGCCGCGGTAGCCAGGGCTGAATCGCAGCAGGGCGGGCAATCCCCGACGCACCCTCTGCCAGAGCTCCAGGCCCACGCCGTGGATCAGCGCTTCCTGCTGCATCCACTCGTCGAACCGCTCGGGGGTGAGTTGCCGCTCCCGCAACCACCGCTCGAAGGCTTCCGGCTGCTCCAACCCGTGCTTTTGCCGGAAGGCTTCCGCCCGGCTGCGGGTTTTCTCCGGCAAGGGCGCGTGGCCGCGGCGCCGCGCCTGCTCGACGATCAGCTCCCGCAGCAGGCATTCCCGGTGCGCTTCGAGATAGGCGTTGGGGTCCAGGCGCAACTCATCGAGCAGATCCTCGAAGGAAACCGTTTCGGCGCCGCTGTCCGCCACCGCGTCCAGCACGCCGGCCGATTGCAGGAACTGATCCCAGAATTTGGTGTATTCCAGGCGGAAGGACGCCTGGGGCGGGGCCGGATTCCGCGCCAGGCGCTCGCGCATCGTCCGCAACATCTCGAGCGCATCGGCGCGCTTCAGATCTACTCGCCCGCCTGGCAGCCAGGCGCGAAAAGCGTCGAGTTGTTTCGCGGGCAAGCGTTCCCGCTGGGCGCATTCGAGCAGGCGGGGATAAGCGCGTTCGGGATAAAACAGCGCTTTTGCCAGGCGCTCGAGCGCCCGTCGCGTTTCGGGTTCGATCACGGCTTCGCGCTCGGCCCGCTCGAGCGTGGCGCGGATGTTCACCATCGCTTCCGAAGCAGCGCGGAAACCGGCAGCAGCCGGCCCGTGAACCACCGCCACCTCGTCGTCGTCCTCCCATTCGCCGTCGCGATACGCCTGGAAGATCTTCCCCACGCCGTGCATGCCGAACGCCGCCAGTTCCGCCGCTCGAAGCGCACCCATGCTGGCGCTGCCGAACACGTGGATGCCTTGCTCGATGGCCCAGAGGATTTCCTTGTGCCATACCGCCGGCACTTGATCGAAATTGCCGTCGATGATGCCGATGGCCACCGGCCCGGTCGCGGCGGCGCGATAGACGTCGCCCTGGGACGCCGGCGGCAGATACACCACTTCCCATTCACGCCTAGCCTCGTCTGGCGCGAGAGTCGGGCCGGTGAACACGAATACCGTCACTCGCGCGCTCCCATCGCCCGCGCCCGCGCTCCGGGCACGTAATTCCAGGCCTCGGCGAGTCCCTCGAGCCCCGGAACCACCGCTTTCACCACCGGGATTCCCAGGTCCGGGCGGGTCAAGTCCACCACGATCACCCGGTCGATGCCGGCGGCGCGCAGCCGGTCCAATTCCGCCAGCAAATCGTCCCGCAGGGTGGTCGCTTGCCAATCGGCGCAGGTGCGGAAATCCCTGTTGGGCGCTTCCGCCTTCCACTCGCGCCGGCGGCGCTCGAGGGAGTCGGTGTTGCGGGCGCGGTCGTAGTCGTCGCGGGTGACGTTGTCGCGGGAACCGGCGATGAATGTGAGCCGCGACTGGGCGGCCTCAGTAAGGGCGCGAGAGAGCGCGATGGCCCGGCTGGGATGGCAGCCGGCGCCCCGGGCGCTGTAAAAGAAATGCGTGGGATCGGGTTGGCGTTCGGCGATCGTGCAGCGGAAGGCGGGCAGGCCGACGTCGGTGGTGGTTTCCCACACGGCAACATCGATGCCGGCGCGGTCGAATTGTTCGAGCAGCTCGCCGCATCCGGGATCGTCCACCGTATCAAGCATCACCCGCCGCTCGCTCCGCTCTTCCCGGCTCAGGCAATTCCACAACGCCAGCGCGTCGCGCTCAACCAACTCGCAAACCGCGTGGCTGATTGCTTCGAGCAGATGATTCCCGGCGGCAAGTCCGTTCGAGCTGGCCTGGAAGCAGCCGAAACCCGGCGGGTAAGGCAGGGTGAAATTCGTGGTCGCCAATTCGAAGGGCAGCCAGATGGGCTCCCGCTGCAGCAAATCGTAGCCTTCCACCCAAAGCAGGGGTAGGCGGGAATGAAAGGGGGTGTATTTAGCCTGGGGCAACCGGTGCACATCGACCAGGTGGTGCGTCGAGCACAGGTCCTCGTAACCACCGAATTTCAGGGGGAGGGTGACCCGCTCGGCGTGATACGACTCTATCGATTCCATCAGCGCGCCCGCTTTGGCCTCTTCCAAGTCCAACCCTTTCCCCTGGGATACCGCCAGAGCGCGGGAGTTGGGCCGAAAGGAAAGTGCGACGGGGATGCCGATGCGGTCCAGACCGGTGATGTTCCCCACCCGGGTGATTCCCATGGCGCTCATCAGCCCCCGCAGCCGGGCAAGCGTTTCCACGGGCGGTACCAGCCGGTGCGTGCCGCGAAAGAACCGCTTCAATCCCGGGTCGCTTCCCGGCTCGAGAGCCGCGGCAATGCCGGTCCAAGCGGGGCTGTGTCCTGGCGCCCTGGAGGTCCCGCTCGGCGCGAGGCGTTCCGATTGCGCCGGATGCGGGGCGGGTGGGGGATCAACAAGGGAAGGCGGTTCTTGCGAGGGCGGCTTCACGCCAATCCCAGCCGGCGAAGCAACGAGAGATAGCGCGGATCCGAGCGGTAGCCGCGCAGTTGAGGGTAGGAATGGATCAAGGCGTCCATCAGAAACAGGTGGCTGTCGTGTGATTCGTAAGCCTGCTCGAGGCACGCGAAACCGCGATCCGCCTCTCCCAGCAGCAGGCAAAGTGTGGCGACATCGGAGTGAGGGATGGGCTGGGTCTGCCCCGGCCGGGTGAGTTCGTCGAGGATCCTGCGACCCTCATCGAGATTCCCCATCATCACCTGGGCTCCACCCTCCCACGCCTTCGCCCTGTTCCAGCCTGTCTCCCGCAGCAGCCGCACGCATTCCTGCCCTTCGCCCAGGTTCAGAAGCAGCCGGGCGAGCGTCATCTTCGCGGTGAAGAAATTCGGATCGATTTCCAGGGCCTGGCGCACCTTCTGCACGGCGAATTGGTCCTGGCCGCCGGCAATCAACAGCGTCCACGCCAGCAGCGACAAAGCGGCCGGATCGAGCGGACTCAGCTCGACAGCACGCTCGGAGTGCTTCCGGGCTTCGGCGAATCGCCGTTTCCCGCTCAGCAGCCAACTGTATTGCATGTGGGCGTCGACGAAATTGGGATTCAACTCGAGCGCCCGGCCAAAGCCGCGCTCCGCTCCTTCCCAATCCCAATCGAACATCAAGCTCACCAGCGCCTTCGCCGCGTGCGCCTCCGCCAGCCGGTCGTTGAGCTCGAGCGCCTTCTGCGCCGCGGACTTGGCCTCCATCGCCGCCTCCCTTCCCGGGAGGAAGCCGAACATGGCCCCCTTGGCGTTCACCGATGCCAGTCCGGCATAACTGGGCGCAAAGCCGGGATCCTTCTCGATGGCCTGGTGGAAGTAATCAAGGGCGCGCCGGGCGCTATCGGGCGACCACTTGTTCATGAAGTAGCAGCCGCGCAGGTACAGGTCGTAGCCGGCCATGCTATGCGGGGCCGGCACCGCGGCGGCGGAATCCAGGGCACCCAGAGCCGGAAAGCGGTCCCGCACCGCGGACGCTATATTCTGGGAGACGTCGGTTTGGATCTGGAAGACGTCCTTCAATTCACGGTCGTAGGTTTCGGCCCATACCTGGCTCAGGTCGCCAACTTCGACCAGCGCGGTGATGATACGGACGCGGCTGCCAGCGTGCTGCACGCTTCCCTCGAGAACGAATCCGACGCCCAACTCCTCCCCGACTTCCCGCAGGCTCTTCTCGGTCCGCTTGTAGCGCATCGCCGAGGTGCGGGCAATCACCTTCAAGCCGCGGATCTTCGAGATGCGCGCGTTGATTTCGTCGGTCATTCCTTCAATGAAATACTCGAACTCCTCGTCACGGCTGCGATTGGTGAACGGCAGCACCGCGATGGAGGCCAGCGACAGCGCTCCGCTGCGCGGCGGGGCCGCCGCGCGGATACCGCTGCGGTAGTTCCGCAGTTCCTGCGCCACTGCCTGCGCCGACGGGTAACGGTTGGCAGGATCTTTGTCCAGCATCTTCGACACGATCTGTTCGAGCGGCCCGGGACACCCCTCCACCTGGGCCGCGAGCGGAGGAGCGGTCTCCTTCAGGATCGCCGTGGCCGTCTCGATCGTGGTTTTTCGGTGAAACGGATGCGCGCCGGCTAGCAATTCGTAGAGGATCAGGCCGAGCGAGAAGACATCGCTGCGCGCGTCGGCCTGTTCGCCGCGAAGCTGCTCGGGAGCCATGTGGGTGAGCGTTCCCACGGTGGTTCCCGCCGCGGTGAGGTTTTGCCCGCTCAGGGTGGGTCCCTCGGCGGTGGGCAGGATGCGGGCCAAGCCGAAGTCGACGATCTTGACGTGACCGTCGGGCGTCAGCATCACGTTCGAAGGCTTCAGGTCGCGGTGCACCACGCCGCCCTCGTGCGCGCGGGCCAGTCCCTCGACGATTTCGAGTCCGATCCGCAACGCTTCCTCGACGGGCAGCCGGCCCTTCCGAAACCGCCGGTAGAGGTCTTCCCCCTCGACGAACTCCATCGCGATGAAGACTTCGCCGTTTTCCTCTCCCGCTTCGTAAATTTTGCAGATGTAAGGATGATCGATGGCGGCGGCGGCTTTGGCCTCACGCAGGAAGCGCCGGCGGGCCACCGGGTCCAGGCGGTCTTCTTCGGAAAGGAATTTCAGGGCAACTCGGCGGTCCAGGAGGGTATCCTCGGCGAGAAACACTTCGCCCATCCCTCCTCCGCCCAGCTTCCTCAACAGGCTGTAACGCGCAATTTTCCTGCGGGTCACGGTGGAGTCTCGCCGGGGACGAGCGCGGGGATCAGTGCCAGATCAAAAGCAGAAGCAGGTGAAGGGGTCCGCGTCCGCCGACGACGGCATCTTCTTCGCGCCCCACGCCTTTTTGACGTGAGCGTGCAATTCTGCTTTGGTGAAGTGATATCCGCGCTTTTTTGCGATCGCGACCACCTTGTCGGTCGCGCTCTTCGCTTGTTTGACCAACGCTGCCCGAAGCTTGGGGTCTTTCTCCAGCGCCTCGGCAAACTTCTTCAGTGCCTCTGCGGACATGACGCCCCCTCCTTACAGGCCGCCCATGCTACACCACCCTCCACCCACCTGCAACCACCGCCGACGGAACGGGCTGGGAGTCACTCCCGCATTTCGCTTGGCCCGCCTTGCGTTTACGCTCCGGCTGTTGCATGCTCTGGTGGGCGCGGGGGCAATTTCGAGGCGCCGCGCGAGGCAGCCCGTGGCCGTTCCGGCGCGGTTCCTGGAGCCCGTGGCGCTCGCGCCACTCAGCCAGACAAACATGCAAACTCATATCAAGTTCGCTACCCTCCGGGGCAGCGCGCCGATTCATCCTGCCGACGCCACCCCGGCGCCGGCGCGGCCCCACCCCGATGAGCGCATGTACGTCACGGTGGTGGTGCGGTCGCACGCATCGGACAAGGAGATCGCCGCCGAAGTACGGAAGATCAGCGGACTGCTTCCCCGCGAGCGGCCCCGGCTCAGTTACGGCGAATTCGAGCAGCGCTTCGGCGCCACACCCGAAGATCTCAAGCAGGTCACCTCCTTTTTCCGGCGCCAAGGATTGCGGGTGCGGGAAATCAGCCGCGCGCGCCGGGCGGTAGTCCTTTCGGGCACGCGCGCCAACATCTCGCGCGCATTCGACGTTGACTTCGTCGACTACAACACCCCCCAGGGCAAGTATTGCTCGCACGACGGCGCCGCCAAGATTCCCCGGCATTTCGAGGGGATCATCGAAGGCGTTCTCGGTCTGGACCATCGACCGCTCTTCAACCGCCAGATGGCGGTAGCTCTCCGGCCGGCCGAGCGGCTCACCGACCCTCTCGATGTAGCGAAGGTCTACAACTTCCCCACTGGCACCGATGGCAGAGGCCAGACGATCGCCATCCTCTGCCTTGGCGGAGGATTCCACCGCTCGGACGTTCGCGCCTATTTCGCCCGGCGGCGGTTGAAAATGCCGCGTCTAACGGTTGTGGAATTGCCGGGCGGCAAGAATCAGCCTGCGGGGCAGGCGGCGCTCGCTGCCTTTGCCAGGAAACTGGAGAGCGGCGCCTGCTCGAATGAGCGGCCGGACGAGCAGGACAAGATGGTGATGTGGACGATTGAAGCAACGATGGACGTCGAGCTTGCCGGCAGTTTCGCCCCCGGAGCGCACCTCGTCGTCTATTTCGCGCCCAATACCGGGCGCGGCCAGTACGAGGCGTTCACCCGCGCGCTCGCCGATAAGGTTCACCAACCCGCGGTGCATTCCTGCAGCTGGGGCACCCCGGAAACCACCGTTCCCCTGCAAGTGCAGCGGCTGATGGACAAGGCTTTCCAACTCGCTGCGCTCAAGGGCGTCACCGTCTGCGCCGCCTCCGGCGACTGCGGGCCTGCTCCGGTGAATTTTCCCGCTTCCAGTCCCCACGTTCTCGGCTGCGGTGGAACGCACCTGCACGACGAGAGCGAAGCCGTTCGGGAAGTAGTTTGGAATGAAACTCTCGGCTGCGTGACCATGGCCAGCTCCGGCGGCTTCAGCACCACGTTCGCCCGACCCGACTGGCAACCGCCGTCTCTGGCGAAACAGCATGCCGCCAAGCCGGGCCGTGGCGTACCCGACGTCGCCGCCAAGGCGGATCTTATGACTGGCTACGAAATCGTCGCTGGGAAGCACCTGATCCCGATGGGAGGCACCAGCGCCGCGGCGCCGCTATGGGCGGGCTTGATCGCCCGGTTGAACCAGAAACTCGGCGTCCCGGTGGGATTCCTCACCCCGCTGCTTTATTCCCGGGGATTCGAGCAGCACGCGCGGGACATCATCGATGGCAATAATGGCCGCTACAAGGCCCTGCCCGGCTGGGACGCCTGTACCGGGGTAGGGGCGCCCGATGGCGAGCGCCTGCTCGCCGCGCTGGCCGGGAAAGCGCAGGCCGCCCTCAATCGGAAGCGGGCACGCTCCCGAGCATGAACTCTCCCACCGAGGTCTCGGCGTAATAGTCGGTTCCCGCCGCACGCGCGAACACGTCGGAATCGCCGCCGCCGAGCGCGCACGCCGCCAGGCCCATGGCCGTCGCCACCAGGTACATCGTCTGAAACACCGCGCCCACATTTTTGAGTATCAGCGCGTAACCGATCGATTCGTAACGCCGCATGATCCTTGCGAATCGCGCCGCCGCCACGATCAACACCTGCGGTTTCGCCGAGCCGGCGGTACGCGCCGCCGATTCGAGCAGCCGCTCAGTTTCCTCCGGCTTCGCGGCCAGCCGGTACAGGCGGTGTTCGAGCGGCTGATAGTGATACATCCCGGCGGCGAGATCGGCCGAGCGATGCACCACCAGGTAAAACTCGAGTTCGTAGGCGCTGCCGGCCCCGGGATAAACGCGCTCGGTGAATTCTTCCCCTTGCCGCACGACGGCTTTCCTGGCCCTCGCTGAGCGATACAGGAATTCTCCCAATTGCCGCAGGGTGATCGGCCGCTCGCCGTGCCGGCGCTCGGAGTGCCGCTGCTCGAGAGCGCGGGTCAAGGGCCAATCGGCGGCTTCGACGGCAGCGATCTCCGGCTTCGCGAGGTGGACGACTTCTCTGGACATGGCGGGCTTCACCGCCGGCAAAGGCTTGACTAGCCGGGTAAGCCTGTTGGTTTGGCCGTAACCGGCCGAGTGTCGTCCCTGCCTGCTCCGGCTGTGGAACAGCAAATCGTGGAATTCCCACGGCGCCAGGGTCGCCCTGCCGTTTTCAACGGTCCCGTCGCTACCTTCGACACGGGCCAGTGCGTCCGCCTCCCACAGCAATTCCGCCGCGAGCCTCGCTCCGGAGGCGCTGAGACCGGGAACGGCCTTGCGGAGACCGGCCAAGCGGCGAGGCCGAGCCAATGCCGCCACCAGCGCCACACCGCGCCAGTCGTGGAGCAGGATTTGCGCGCGGGAGAGCGGGCACTCGAGCACAAACCGGCCGCCGTCGCGGCGGCAATAGGCGAAGCGTGAAAGGGTGTAGCTCGCGCGGGGCTGGAAGGGGCGGCGCTCGGCATCGTCGCCAGCCGCCAGCGGCACGCTGGTGAGCATCGGCGCGCCGGCTGCAACGAGCGTGCGGCAGAGCAACCCTTCCTCCGCCAACAGCAACAGGCAGTACGAAAGCTCCGCGGCGGCTGCCGAGCCCGCCGCGGCCGAGGCGCGCACAAGTTCCGCTTCGCTCACCCGCCCGGCCGCAAGCTTGCGGATCAACCCGACGACCGCAGGCGATCTGTCATCCAGTGGGATTTCGACGCGAGCGCCAAGCAGCGCCAGACGCCCCGGGGAAGGCTTGCCGAGCCTGGCGCCCGGCGCCAGCGAGAAGTGAAGCGAATCGTCCATAGCGGCTGGCTAGCCGCCGGGGTCGCCGTGGGGCGGCTTTTTCGCCGGGTGGCTACCGGCGCCCGGCCGAGGCTTTTCCGACGGGCGGATGACGACGTACGGGCGCATCTTTTCGAGCCGGCCCCGACTGATCCCATGGATCGCGAGCAGGTCGTCAACGCTCTTGAACGGCCCGCTTTTTTGCCGGAACTCGACGATGCGCTGGGCAGTCACCGGGCCGACTCCGGGAAGCTCTTCGAGCTGTTCGATGGTGGCGTGGTTCAAATCGATGGGTCTCGGGGGCGGCCGCTTTTTCTTGGCTGCCGCCCATGCCGTGCCGGCCGCCATCAGGGCGAGCGCCGCCGCGGCAGACGCGATTAAGAGTTTCCGTTTCATTTCTCCGCCTCCTGCGGGGCGCCGGCGGTGGAGTCCCCGGCTCGGCACCGGCGCGCGCTATTCTCCGCTCGCCGCTGGCGCCAAATCAGCGGCCGATTTCTCCTCGGTCTCCCACACCTTCATTTCGCCGAACAGCTCCGCTTGGGGCGCGACCTGTTCCCGGTCGCCCGCCACGACGATCAGCGCGTTCGCGGAATCGATCCATTGCCGCGCCACGGCCAGCACATCCTCGGGGCTTACCTGCCGCACTCGCTCCCGGAACGTCTCCAGGTAATCTTCGGGCAATTCCTGCGAATAAACAGTGGCCAGTTGCCCGCGCAGGCCGCTCTGGGAAGCCACTCCCAGCGAAAAGACTCCGCACAGGTAATTCTGCGTTTCCGTCAGTTCTTCGGCGCCCGGGGGCAAGGCCCGCAACCGGTCCATCTCGTAGAACATTTCCGCGAGCGTCGCCGCCACCACCTGGTTCCGCACCGCCGCTTGGGTAGTGAACCAGCCCTGGCGGCGGAGCGCGTGGGCCTGGCTGTGAGGGCTGTAACTGTAGCCTTTCTGCTCGCGGATGTTAGCTATCAACCGGGAATTGAACGCGCCGCCGTAAAGCGCGTTCGCGGTCACCAGGCGGATCCAATCCGGGTGCTGGCGGGTGATCGCCCGATTGCCAACGACGATGTGCGCTTGGACTGCCCCGGGCACGTGCACCACGTGCACCTTCCGGCCCCGCCACCCTTCGAGCGCCGGCTCTTCGATCGCCACCACCTGGGCCGCTTTCCATCCCCGGAAGGCGCGGTCGACCTGTTCGATCATGCGCTCGGCGGAGAAATCGCCCACCGCCAGCAGCAGGGCATTCGAGGCCACGTAATGCCGGCGATAAAATTCCCGCACCCGATCGAGTTGATAGGCGAGCACCTGCTCCTCGGAAGGAGCGATGACCGCGTAAGGATGCGCGCCGAACAGCTCGCGCCGCAGCCGCTCGCTCGCGAGAAACCTGGGCGTTACCCGCTCGATGCGCAGTTCCTCGAGGCGGCGCCGGCGTTCCCGCTCGAATTCGCCCGCAGGAAAGACCGCGTCGAGCGCCACCTCCGCCACAAGCTCCACCAGCGGCTCCGCCGCCTCGGCCAAGCCGTCGGCGGCGATGATGCTCGAGTCCGCACCCGCGCTCGTGCTGAGGTCGCCGCCCATCCGCCGCAGGTCTTCCTCGATCTGGCGGCGCGACCGCCGGGACGTCCCCGTTCGCACAGTTGCGGCAACCATCTCCGCCAAACCGGGGGCGGACTGCGCGGTGACGGCGTTCCCGCTGCGAACGATCAATTCGACAGCCAGTTTCGGCACACCGTGGGCTTCCGCCAAAACCACCTGAAGGCCGTTCGACAGCCGGAGCGTCAACCGCCGCGGCCAGACGACCGCCCGCTCCGGCCCGAGCGCGGGCAGACCGGCGGGAGGGGTGAGGGCTGCGGTACTCACGCCGCTCCCCCATTCACCGGCCGGCGCTCGACGATGGCGCGGTTCGCGGGCATCAGATAGCGCCGGGCCGCTTCTCGCAGGTCGCCGGGCGCCAATTCCAGGAACGGATCGGTGGCGGTATTGAGCCGAGCGGGATCGTCGTCGAACAGAGTAAAGCAAGCCAGATAGTGCATTCTCCCCGAGCGTGGGGTGGCGCCGTCGCCGTCGAGCGCCGAAAAGTAATCGGATCGCAGTTTAGCTTTCACTTGCTCGAGCTCGTTTGGTTCCGGCCCGCGCTCGCGGAAATCGTCGATCACCCGGTCGAAAGCTTCGAGCGTGGCGGAGACGCTGGTGGCCGGCCGGTGCAGGATGCGGGTGGTCATCAGCATCGGGCCGCGGTAATCGAACAGGTCGCCGCCGGGATAGTGCACTCCGCCGCCGACTTCGATTGCCGCTTCCCGGTCGAGCACCAGTTCGCGATACAGGCGGCCGGCGCGCCCGGCGTGAAGGACGCGATCGGCGAGGCCACAGGCGTACCAGTCGGCGGTCCATTTCTCCGGCAGGAAGTAGCCGATCGCCAGCCCTCGCAAGTTGCCGAACTTCTCTTCCACCACTCCCCGCCGCTCTTCGCCCGGCGGCGCCTCCGCCACATCTTCCGGCGGCGGCTCCGGCCCGGCGGGAATCGGGCCGAAATAGCGTTCCGCCAATCGCGCCACTTCGTCAGGCTCAACGTCGCCCACCACCACCAGCACCGCATTTCTCGGGGTGTAGTAGGTGCGAAAGAACTCGCACACGTCTTCGACGGAGGCGGCGTCGAGATCTTCGAAATCGCCGTAGAAATTATGGGCGTTGGGCCAGCGGCGATACGCCACCGGCGGCAAATCGAGCCAGGGAAACCCGCCGTAAGGCTTGTTGAGCACGTTCACTCGCACTTCTTCCTTCACCACGTCGCGCTGGTTCCGCAGGTTCTCCTCGTTGACCTTCAGCGAGGCCATCCGGTCGGCTTCGAGCCAGAGCACCCGCTCGAGCGCGTTCGAGGGCACGGCTTCGTAGTAGTTCGTATAATCGTAAGAGGTTGAGCCGTTCAACACCCCGCCCGAAGAGTTCACCAGGCGGATGTGCATCATTTTGCCCGCGTGTTCGGACCCTTGAAACATCATGTGCTCGAACAGATGGGCGAATCCGCTGCGCCCCGGCGGCTCGAGCCGGAACCCGATGCGGTAATACACGCCGAGGGTAACCACCGGCGCCGACCGGTCGGGCGAGGCGACCACCCGCAGCCCGTTCGCAAGGCGGGTGCTTTCGAGCGGGATTCCCAGTGTCAATGGGGCTTCTCCATCAGGCCGAACGCTCCGTCGGAAGCGCAGTGTAGCAGCCGGGCGCGCTCGGCCGCGAGTTTTCCAGCGCTTCGCTCCAGGGACGCAGATAACCTGGAAGCTCCAGTTTGTACGCCCCGGTTTGCCGAGGCCCGGACACTGAGGGGAGTGGCAACTATTGCGTCGTGGAATAGATTGAAAGGTAAGGGGGTTAGTGGTGGTTTGCGAGGAGACCCATCTTCCGATTGCCATCTTATTGAGAACAATAGACTTAAATTTGACAGTTTTGATTATTTAGGCGCTACAAGGTGGAAACAAACGAGACTTTAAGACCTGTTTTACGAGTCGGTTCCATTTTTCTGATCGCAACAAAACGCGCAGTTTTCAAAGTGGTGGCGAATGGCCCGCCGCGGCGGGCGGGCGCAGGGGCAGGCG
This sequence comes from Candidatus Acidiferrales bacterium, assembly GCA_035946455.1. Classification (GTDB taxonomy): domain Bacteria; phylum Acidobacteriota; class Terriglobia; order Acidiferrales; family UBA7541; genus JAKASX01. The sequence continues at coordinate 71,469 of DASYZK010000003.1, forward strand.
TGGTCATGGGAGGAGTTTAAGCAGGAAAGTGGCCTGAGGCGAGAGCGAAGTTTACGGTAAAGAGGCGGGCGGCGGGGCCGGGGAGGGATGGCTAAGAATGGGTTTTGGGGTGTTCGCGGGGAGGTGAGAGCGTTGCGGACAAAGCTGGTGGCTGGCGTCGTGACTGCGGATGGGCGGGCGAATCTTGTGCAGCATCGGAAGCGGTGCACGGTTTGCCATCACCGACAGCGCGAAGAAATCGAGTGGGATTTCCTCAACTGGGTGAGTGCGGAGACCATTCGGAAGAAGTATCGACTGCGGGACCGGTCGACGATTTACCGGCACGCGCATGCGCGCCGATTGTTTGAGGGACGGCGGCGGGGTCTGCGGATCGTGCTGGAGCGAATCCTCGAACGGGGCGAGAATGTGCGGCCGACCGCGTCGGCGATTATTTCGGCAGCGCGGGCGCTGGCGAAAATCAATACTCTGGGCGAATGGTTCGAGAAGGAGGACCATCGCGTTTATTTGCAGAGGATGTTCGATCAGATGACGAAGGACGAATTGGAATTGTATGCGCGCGAGGGAAAGGTGCCGGAACGGTTCGGCGGGCCGGCGCAACGCGCCGGCGGGGAGCCTGAGGGCGGCGGGGGGCAGGCGACGGACGGATGAGTCGTCCGCCTCAGGTTGGCTAGCCGATCAGATGGTGGCTCATACGGGTGGCGTTCTAGTCTCTCTTTTCCGTGCCGTACTATTGTGCACTGTCTGTGGTGTTGTAGGGGATGGAGGTGTTGGACAACGCTTCGCACTGGAGGGCGCCACGGCTACTCAGGTGGCAGAACTTCACGATTATATACTTCACGCCATCGGGGTGATAGATTCCCGCGATGGCCCGCGTCACGCTGCATCCAACTCTTAGGAACTTTCTTTCGGTCATTGCTGGGGTTTGCGTGGTTGGTTTGGCAATTATTCCCCTCACTGTTTCGGCAGATCATCTCTCTTGGGTGAGATGGGAAATGGTCATATGCCTAGCTGCCGGATTGGCGGTGGCCGCTCTCATTGTTCAGGCATGTTTGCAATCTGCGGAAGACGCTCGCCGAGAGCAACGAGAACAGCAACGGGACAAACGAGAGCATGAGGGGGATGGCAGGATTCAAGGCATTCTAGATGCCGTACAAAAAGGTTCTAAATCTCCCGGTGTTCCGACTCTGCTGGTTGCAGAGCCAGCTAAACTGGCTGAGGAGCAAAAAGCCGACAAAATATTCGACGGAGAATTACAGCGTATCTTCATGTATGAGCGCACAGGTCTGGTCCCCTACAAAATGCTTCAAGAAATATTCCAGATTTCCGGGAGAACGGACGAGCCGACAGTTGACTGCGATATTTTGGTTTCGATCTACTTGGTTAATGCTTCAAGCTCCATCCAATACATCAAAGAGCTGACGGCCTCGGTCGAAGTGAATGGAAGGCGAGTAGGTCTTGAGCGCCGAAATGATTTTCGCCTTAAGTCCGATGAAGAGGATGATGACGGATTGGAGTACGGATTTGAGTCGCTATCAGGAAAGAGTGATCCCGAACCTCTAAGGGAGTTACTGACTTCTTTACCATGCGAACTTCTTCCTAATAAACCGCTGGAGGGGTGGATTCGATATACGTTGAAACAGGTGGTCCCACCGAAAATAGACTCGAATAGCTGGAAATTCGCAATCGTGGACTCGCTTGGAAACCAGCACTTCTTGACGAAAACTTCGGACGCTCCGAAGAAGGGGGAGATAGGTCTTCGCAGATGTCGCTAGGCCGCATCCCGCTGCTTGGCGGTTAGACTTTTGTATTCGAGGTTTAGTGAACTGATTAGCTTTAGCACGGTGTCTCGAAAGAGATAGGGATTCTTTCGGTTGTTGAATCGGAAGCACATTTCATCGAGGTAAGCAGGGAGATGTTTCGGACTGACCTTATGCTATGTACCCATCAATCCGCGCTTCAGCAGGGAGAAAGCGTTTTCCACGGTATTGGTGTGGATGTCACCGTCAACGTAGATGCGCCGTTTGTGCTGAATGGTCTTATGGCGGCTAACTCCGGTACGTCGCGTCGCGTCCGGGTAGGCGGGCCATTCGTCTGTGATGATGACTTCCACGTCCTCGCTGATGTTCTCGCGCATGTATTGCGCCAGAGTCGCGGACTTGGAATTGCCGGCATGGAACATGCGGAGTTCGCCGTTGCGCTTGCGGATGCCGACCACGATCTCTTTGTTCTCCACACAGGGAAACGAGGTAACTGGAGCGGGCGATGGGAATCGAACCAACGTCCGAAGCCGCGGTGACCGTCAGTATCCAAGCAGGACCTCTGAATCGCCAAACCTCGGATTCGCGGCTTCCACCGGAAAGCCTGTCGCCCGCGGCGAATCTCTTGTCAAAAAGTTGAGCCGCTGGCGAAAGCGGTTCAGCGCCGCTGCAAGAAAAAATACACCACTGCCGCTACCACGAGCGCCAGAAGCAGAATGCCCATCACCTTGCCGCTGCTGCTCGCCTCCGCCTGGATTGGTGAATTTCCGATCGTTCCGCCAAGGCTGCCGGAAACGCCGTCGGTCGGCTTGGCATTGCCAGCTTCAACGATCGTCCCCGTGTTGGAATAGGAAGTCGGCCGATTCTCTGTCGGCAGCTTCAAGCCCGGGAATTGCGTGCTCAGGCCGGCCAGAATGGTGTCCTGTATCTTTTTGTCCAATTCCTCGCGCGTAGGCGCCTCGAGCGTAGCCGCGTTCGAGTCGACCGGGCGGGCAATGTATCCACCCTCCGGTTTCGTTTCAATGCGATAGGTAAACCGCGAGACTCGGCGTCGGGGATCCATCGGGAGCGATTCTAGCTTCTTTTCGAAGTGGTGTTTCTCATCAACTGGGCGCTGTGTCTTGCAAGGCACGACCGCGCAGCCTAGCGATCTGCCTCGAACGCCGTTCGCGAATCGCCGCCACCTGTAGCGGCGGGTCTGCAACCAGGCCTGTCCAAATTGGGTTTTTAAAATTGGGCGGAATCTCGTTAGCCTGAGGCCGTGTTTTGCCGGGTGCCCACCCTCGGTTTGTGCAAGCGTCGCCACGGATTCCCCAGATGGTAGGCGCTCTGCTCCTGCCCTCCGTAGAAGAAGGCTGAGAACAATGGCGAAACCGAGCCGGACGAATCCTCAGTTGCAGTCGGATTCCGCCCGGCCTGCGTGTTCGATGTCAGCCAAACGGATGGCCAAGCGTTGCGGGAAATCGGCAGCGTCAATGGCAATCCGCGCCAGTATCGCGAGCGGCTTGCAAAATTCGTCGCCGAACAGGGCATCGCGCTCGAATATTCTGAAGAAATCGCGCCGGCACGCGGCACGTCGTCAGGCGGCAAGATCATCCCGCGATGCGGGACTGCCCGGCCAGTCTCCGGCTGAGGAATTTGCGACTCTAGCGCATGAGAGGGCGCACGAACTCATCCACGGGACCGAGCGCCGAAGCAACACGACCAAGCGCATCCGCGAGACGGAATCCGAAGCCGTCGTCCCGCCCGGCGGGATCGTTTGCAGCGCAATTGGCCTCGAAACGGGATCAGCGGCGCGGACGATTCATCCGCGCCGCCCGCTTAACAGCGGGGGCGAAATCGGAAAAATTCCCGGACTCTCGGCCAATGGCCGAAGGGCCTTATGCTAAGTGTCGGCTTTTTTGCATTGCGGGCTCAGGTTGATGTTGCAGCAGGATTCGGAAACCGAGTCCGTGCGTAATCAGCAGCAGCGGCACTACCAAAGTCGGAAGGAAAAATGCGGCTCCCAACTGCCCCGCCAATAGTCCGGCGTGATTGGCCTGGTAGAAAGCGTTGAGGATATCGGCTGAACCCCAAAGGCTGAAGATCCACGCGGCGGCAACGCCAGCCGCGCTAGGCAGCAATCGCAGCGAAAGCAACGCAAGGATCGCCGCAATGATGTCCCCATAGGCCGCGGAATGCGCGAAGGCAGGCGGCAGATCGGGCGACACGACACCTGGGACCAGGAATGCCAACCCAATAAAGCGGAAACTGTGCAGGATGAGCAGAGGCCGCAACGCTTCGACCCGTGGCCGCAGGCGGAGTTCCGGCCAGATATATCGGGCGGTAACGATCCCCCACGCGATGAGGCTGAATGCGATGCTCACGAAAAACCAAATCATCTGTTGTGGCACGATAATGTCTCCTCTTTAGAATTCCAGGCGTTGACCGCGACTGGTGGCGGGGATAGGGACGTTGTCACTTCCCGGCGCTGCGGGCTTGGCGGTGTTGGCGGTGGCGTGCTCGCGCCGCCACACCTTAGACTCGGTGGCGAATTGCGGCTCCGACGGGAACGGGCGGCGCAGTTCGCGGTCGTATCGGTCGAACTTAAAGCCAGGGCTGAGCGGGGCGATCATGAACTGCGCGAACTCGCGAAGCCAGTTGCCAAGAGCCCGCTGGTTGCCGGGCAGCGCCGCATAACGACGAGCGATCGTCTCGAAGTCCTCTGGGGGCTGGCCGGTCACATCGAGCACGTCAGTGGTCGGTGCGCCCAGTTCGAACGCACCGCGCTTGTGATCCTCAATGTAGTAGCGAACCCCACTGAACAGATCGATTGGATAACCGCTCATTCGTGCGCCCTTCATGAACAGCCAAGTCGGCGTCGCCACGACCCTGACGAATCGCCCAACGGCGCGGCCGATGGCCTTCGCCATATCCTCCGCGCCGAGAAGTTCTGGTCCGGTGGGCCGGTAGCTCTTCCCGGCGTGCCGCGCAGGATCGATCAAGGCCGCGACGGCGACTCGCGCGATATCCTCGTTGGAAGGTGGCGCGTTGCGGCTATCGCCATACATCCAGGGAAAGATGCCGAGATGCACGGCCAACCCAATCGTCGCCAGGTAGGCGTCAGCGAAGAAGCCCGGGTTGACGATCGTATGCGCGACTCCGGGGATCATCGAGAACAGCCGATCGACCAGCCAGCTCTGGCGGGTCATCAGCGAGGGGTGCGAGGGGCTCGCCAGCCATTGGGTCAGGCCGACGATGTGTTCGAGCCGGGCTTCCTTCGCTGCAACAGCGAAGGCGACCGCACCCTGAATCATGTACGGATCGTAAGGCGGACAATAATAGGCGCGCTGGACGTCCTTCAGCGCGTCGGCGACGCGCTCGACATCGCTCATGTCGACGACTGCGAGCTCGGCACCGTACGCCTGGAGCCGCGCGCTGCGGGCGTCTTCGCGGTGCACCATGGCGCGGACGGGATAGCGGGCTTTCAGTAGTTCGCTAACGACAACGCTCCCGGTCTTACCGGTCGCGCCGGTCACGAGAATTCTTGGCTTGATCATAATCGCCTCCGTCTAGGGTTCCTTCCTGCGTACCGCTACCGCGACGAGACTCACTGCTGCGCTCCTGGGCCCATCAATGCCCTCAGCGGCATCAAGGGGCCGACGGGGATGTACTGGTCATCCGTCAAGTGTTCCTTCGCAAGCGGAAGCGTTTCCATAATGGCTCGTGCCTCATCCTCGCTCTTCGCGTCGACCAGGAAAACGACGCCTTTGCCATCCCCGCGCGAATACCACTCGCGAATTTTCCCGTCGAGGTAGAGCTTCACCGTTGCCCGAATCTCTGCCGGGATGACGGCCATGATTTCTTGTAGAGTTACGCCCTGCTTGGGGGTCAGAAGGACCAGAACTGCCGTGGTTTTAGGTATAGGCGCGCTGGGCACGCCTGAGGCGGCTCCAGACTGTGATTGCGCGACGGACACCGTTGGAAGCATTGTCATAAGAAAAATCTCCTCTCAATTCAGTTTGGTTCGTTCTACCTTTGATAAGAGTACGGTCGTACTCTTTTGGATGCAAAAAAAATCATGCTTCAACGAAGCACTTCATAAAAAAGTTCCTCGCCTCGATCAACATCCGCTCACGTTTTTGAGGCGACAAGGTCATTCGGACGCTCGTCAACACCCCGGCCATGCTAGGGAACAACAATTGAAACTTCGTCAGTTTTTCTTCTCGCGTCCGGCCAGGCACAAACGGCAGTACACGCTCACGATACGCCTCTCGCACCGCCTCAATCCGTTTTCGCACGGACAAC
>DASYZK010000004.1:0-23289 GCA_035946455.1 Candidatus Acidiferrales bacterium
GTTATAGCGCACATTGCGCTCCGAATACAACTCGCGAGACACTAGTAAGTTAACCTCCCCCCTTGTCGATCACGTATAGATCACTATGCTGGACCGGATCACGGTGCATGGCGCGCGCCAGCACAATCTGAAAAATATCGATGTCGAGATACCGCGCAACACTCTCACCGTGATTACGGGGCTGAGCGGCTCCGGAAAATCCTCGCTCGCCTTCGACACCATATACGCGGAGGGACAGCGCCGCTATGTGGAAACGCTCTCTACCTATGCCCGCCAGTTTCTCGACCAGATGGAGCGGCCCGAAGTCGACTCGATCGACGGCCTCAGTCCCGCGATCTCCATCGAGCAGAAGACCACCAGCCGCAGCCCCCGCTCGACCGTCGGCACCATCACCGAGATCTACGATTACCTGCGGGTGCTCTACAGCTCGATTGGGACTCCGCACTGCCCCCGTTGCGGGCGGGAAATCACCCGGCAATCCATCGGGCAAATCGTGCAGGCCATTACCGGACTGAAACCGGAGGATCGCATCATGATCCTGGCGCCGGTGGTTCGGGGGCGAAAGGGAGAATACCGCAAGCAATTGGAGAAGTACGCCCGGGAAGGGTTTCTGCGGGCGCGGATCGACGGCGTATTGCGCCACCTGGACGAGCCGGTCCCGCTGGACCGCCGGCGAAACCACAGCATCGAAATCGTGGTCGACCGGCTGCTGGTGAAGCCGGGAATCGCCAAGCGGTTGGAGCAGTCGGTGACCACGGCGCTCAGACTCGCCGGTGGGTTGGTGACGGTGGCGGTGGTGGGCGGACAGGAGCGAATGTACTCGGAGAAACTGGCTTGCCCCGACTGCGGGATTTCGGTGCCGCAGCTCGAGCCGCGGTCGTTCAGCTTTAATTCGCCTTACGGGGCCTGCCCCGAATGCAAAGGACTGGGCGCCAAATACCAATTCGATCCGGCGAAGATCATCGTGGACTGGTCGAAGCCGCTGCTCGAGGGCGCCCTGGGGCCCGGTTCCGGCTCGACGTATCTGCGGCGAATGCTGGAATTGGCTGCGCTGGCCCACGGGTTCGACCTGGGAACGCCGTTCGAGGACCTGCCGCGGCGGATTCAGAACCTGGTGCTTTACGGCAACGGAGGCAGCGTGGGGAGGGTGCATTTCCCCGGGGTCATCGGCTGCCTGGAAGAGAACCTGAGCGCCACCAGCTCGGAAGGCTACCGGGATTGGCTGGCGGAATACATGTCGCCCTCGCCGTGCAGCGCCTGCCAGGGAAAGCGGCTGCGGCCGGAGAGCCTGGCGGTCAAAGTCGGCGGGCGCTCGATTGCGGAATTAACCGCGCTGGCGGCCAGTGACGCGCGGAGGGCGATGAGCGAGCTTGCCGGGCGACTCGACCAGCGGCAAAAGGAGATTGCTGACCGCGTGGTTGCGGAGATCATCGAGCGGCTGGATTTCCTGCTGGCGGTGGGGTTGGGCTATCTCACCATCGACCGATCGGCTTCGACGCTTTCCGGCGGCGAAGCGCAACGGATACGGCTGGCGACGCAAATCGGGTCGCGGTTGCGAGGAGTGCTGTACGTCCTGGATGAGCCATCCATCGGCCTGCACGCGCGAGATAACGAGCGGCTGCTCGGGACGCTGGAGCAATTACGGGATTTGGGCAACACGGTGCTCGTGGTCGAGCACGACGAACAAACGATACGGCGCGCCGACTACGTGGTGGATCTGGGTCCGGGCGCGGGCCGGGCGGGTGGGCATCTGGTGGCGGCGGGAACCCCGGAAGAAATCATCGGGCATCCAGGGTCGCTGACCGGGCGCTATCTTAGCGGAGCAGTCGAGATTCCGGTTCCGGCGGGGCGGCGGAAAGCGAACGGGAAGGGTCTGCTGGTTGGGGGCGCACAGGCGAACAACCTCAAGAACATCGACGTACGCTTTCCGCTGGGAATGTTGATCCTGGTGACGGGGGTTTCGGGCTCGGGGAAGTCGACGCTGGTGAACGACATCCTCTATCGGGCGCTGGCGCAGAAGCTCTACCGTTCGGCGGAGCCGCCGGGCCGGCACCGGACGCTCGGGGGAGCCGAACAGATCGACAAGGTGATACGAATCGACCAGGCGCCCATCGGGCGCACCCCGCGCTCGAATCCGGCCACCTACACGGGGGTGTTCGCGCCGATCCGGGAACTGTACGCGATGCTGCCGGAATCGCGCGAACGCGGGTACCGCGCCGGCCGGTTCAGTTTCAACGTGAAAGGCGGGCGGTGCGAAGCCTGCCAGGGCGACGGGCTGCGCCGAATCGAGATGAATTTCCTACCCGACGTGTATGTGACCTGCGAAGTGTGCCGCGGGCGGCGCTACAACTCGGAGACGCTGGCGGTGCGCTACAAGAATGCATCGATTTCCGATTTGCTGGAGATGCCGGTTTCCGACGCCTTGCCGCTGGTGGAAGACATTCCCGCGATTCGCCAGAAGCTCGAGACGCTCGCGAACGTCGGCCTGGGTTACCTGCAACTGGGCCAGCCGGCGACAACGCTTTCGGGCGGAGAGGCGCAGCGGATCAAGCTAGCTCGCGAGCTGTCGCGCCGGCAAACCGGCCGGACTCTGTACATCCTGGACGAGCCGACCACCGGGCTGCACTTCGACGACGTGAAGAAGCTGCTGGACGTGTTGAACCGACTGGTAGAGCTGGGCAACACGGTGATCGTCATCGAGCACCACCTCGACGTGATCAAGCAGGCCGACTGGGTAATCGACCTGGGACCCGGCGGCGGCGAAGCAGGCGGCCACATCGTCGCCGAAGGGACTCCGGAGCAAGTGGCGCGGCGCAAGAAGTCCTGGACGGGGCAGGCGCTTGCCGCAGTTTTCGGGAATGGGCGGGTGCGGCGGCGGGGAAGCGAAACGGTGGTGGTGTAGAGCATGCCCTCCCGGGCGGGATCGGCGAACTCCGCGGTCGGCCAGCGGCACAACCGGCGCGCTTGCGCCCGGCCGCCCTGCCCATTTACAGTGACGACGGGAATATGCCCAGCCGCTACGACGTTGCTCCGCTCGACTTAGGCCGTCTCCGCACCTACCCGCTGGCCGCGTTACCCGGCAAAGTAAACGTCAAACAATTCGGCCAGCGATGGCATCGGGGCCACGCGATCAGCCGTTTTCTCGAAACGCTGCCCCGGATACTGGCTGCCGAGGAGTTGCGGGAGGTAATCGCCGCGGTTCTCGCCGCTCGTCGCCGGGGCCGAACGATCCTTTGGGGCATCGGCGGCCACATCGTCAAGGTGGGATTGGCGCCGCTACTGATCGACCTGGTGCATCGCGGATACGTTTCCGGCCTGGCGATGAACGGCGCGGCGCTCATTCACGACCTGGAAATCGCGGTCGCGGGAAAGACGTCGGAAGACGTGGAAAGCCGACTGGGCCCGGGACAATTCGGGATGGCGGAGGAAACCGGGCGCTATTACAGCGAGATCGCCAGGGAAGCGGCAGAAGGCGGGATCGGGATGGGGGAAGCCGCCGGCAAACTGCTCACCGAGCGTTGGAAGGCGCGGTACGCCGGAAAGAGCGTTTTGGCGGGGGCGTATCGCGCGCGAGTGCCCGTCACCGTGCACGTGGCGATCGGCACCGACACGCCGCACATGCACCCTTCGGCCGACGGCACAGCCCTGGGACAGGCAACGCTGCACGATTTCCGGCTTTTTTGCGCGCTGGTTCGGCGGCTGCACCCCGGCGGGGTGTATCTGAACTGGGGTTCGGCGGTGCTTCTGCCGGAAGTGTTCCTGAAAGCGGTTTCGGCGGTGCGGAACCTGGGAACCCCGCTGCGGCCGCTGACAACGGCGAATTTCGATTTCCTGCAACAGTACCGGGGCCGGGAGAACGTGGTGCGCCGGCCGACCCGGGAGCGGGGGTCGCACGGTTACGCCCTCACCGGGCATCACGAAATCCTGTTTCCGTTGGTGGCCGCGGCGCTGGTGGAGGGCGACCGCCGGCGGGGCAGGAGGCGATGAGCGACGCGAAACCTCCCGTGCCCGGAGCGTTGCCTGACGATGCAGGGAGGCAAACAAGCGAGCCGGCGAGGCCGCGGAGGTGGTTACCCGAGGACGTGCAAACGGCCTGGGGCTGGAAGGAACTGGTTCTCTTCCTGGTAGTGGGTTTCGCCAGCCTGATCCTGCTGACCGACGCGATGGCGGGGCTGGCGGTAGTCTGGCTGAAGGTGAAGCCGGCCGACCTCAAGACCTTCGTAACCACTGACGCCGTATTCCTTTCCCTGCGACAGGCAGCGTGGTACGTGGTGGTGATTCTCTACCTGTACGCTACGATTCGCCTGAGCAGCCGCGCGCCGTTCTGGCAAACCATCGGCTGGCGACGGCTGCGTCCCGGGGCCCGGCCGGAGGCGATGATGGTGCTGCTCTGCCTGGTGAGCGGCGTGGCGCTGGGAGTGGTGGCGGAGCTGGGCTCGTTCGCCTTTCGCACGAAAGCGAAGCTGCCAATCGAAGCGTTGTTTCACGACCGCCGGGGGGTGATCTGGCTGATGGCGATCGGCATTCTGCTGGCGCCGGTGGTGGAGGAAACTATTTTTCGCGGGTTTCTGTATCCGGTGCTGGCGCGAAGCCTGGGGGTGGAAGGCGGCATTGTCGCGACGGGGGTGCTGTTCGGGATGCTGCACGCGCCCCAGTTGTGGCGGGGGTGGGGGGAAATCGGCTTGCTCGTTCTGGTGGGGATCGTATTGACCTACGCGCGGGAGCGGAGCGGCACGGTGCTGGCGAGTTGGCTGTTGCACCTGGGCTACAATACCTACCTGTTCGCCGGCTTCTTCCTATCGACCGCCGGCCTGCGCCATTTGCCGCCCGGCGGGTAGCGCGACATCGGCGGGACGTTTCGTTCCCCTGGAGATGGACAAGGGCATGACGAGAGCGGCGACGACTGTCGAGCCGATCCGGTGGACCGCCGGTGGCGTGAGGATGCTGGACCAGCGGCGCCTGCCCGCCGAAGTGATCCACCACACCTACACCGACTATCGCGACGTGGCGCAGGCCATCCGGGAGATGGTGATTCGGGGAGCGCCGGCGATAGGGGTGGCGGCGGCGATGGGAGTGGCGCTGGGCGTGGAGCGGTCGGAAGCCGCCAGCGTCGACGCCCTGGGAACGGAACTCCAGACGATCATCGAGACGATGGGGCAGACGCGCCCGACGGCGGTGGATTTGTTTTGGGCGCTCGCGCGGATGCGGCGGCGATTCGAAGAACTGGCCGCGGAAACCAAGGCATCGCCCGAAGCCGAGCGGCTGGCGGGGATTCGGCGGGGGATGGCGGCCGAGGCGCAGGCCATCCATGGGGAACGGAAGGAGGCCGACCTGGCAATCGGCAGGCTGGGGGCGGAGCTGCTGCCTTCGAGCGGACGGGTGATGACACAGTGCAACGCCGGGGCGCTGGCCACCGGCGGGATCGGAACGGCGCTGGGAATCATCCGCGTCGCCGTGGCCGAAGGCCGGCGGCTGGAGGTGTGGGTACCCGAGACGCGGCCCTACCTGCAAGGCGCGCGGCTCACCGCCTGGGAGCTCCAGCAGGAAGGGATCCCGCAGGTGCTGATCACCGACAACATGGTGGGGCACTTCCTGAAAACCGGCGGGATCGGCGCGGTGGTGGTGGGCGCGGACCGGATTGCGGCCAACGGGGACACCGCCAACAAGATCGGAACCTACACGATTGCGGTGCTGGCGAGGGAGCACCGGGTGCCGTTCTACGTGGCGGCGCCGCTATCGACGGTGGACCTGACGCTGGACTCGGGCGAGCAGATACCGATCGAAGAGCGACCGGCGGCGGAAGTGACCCGCATCGGGGGAACCGCAATCGCTCCGCCGGTGCCAGTGGCGCATCCGGCGTTCGACGTGACCCCGGCGCGGCTGATCGACGCCATCATCACCGAGCGAGGCATTGCCCGCGCGCCGTACGAAGCATCGCTACGGCGGCTGGCCGCGCCCTCGCGCCTGGCTCACTCGTAACGCAGGGCGGCGACCGGATCCAGCCGAGCCGCTTTCCACGCCGGATAAACACCGAAGAAGATTCCGACGAACCCCGACACCACCAGTCCGAGAACCACCCAGAAGAGTGAAATGCGCGCCGGCAGCGACGGAAACGCCAGCCGGAGCGACAGCCCGAGGCCGGCGCCGAGCAAAACGCCGATGGCTCCGCCGAGAGTGGAGAGGGCGGCGGATTCGGCGAGGAATTGCGCCAGGATGTTTCTGCGGGTGGCGCCGACGGCTTTGCGCAGGCCAATTTCGTGAGTGCGCTCGGTGACCGAAACCAGCATGATATTCATCACGCCGATGCCGCCCACCATCAGCGCCACCGAACCCACCGCAAACATGGCCCCGAACAGGGCCACGGTAAGCTGCTTCCACAAATCGATGAAGACATCGAGGGTGAAGACGGCGAAATTGTCGGGCTGGCTGGGGAGCAGGCGGCGCTCGCGCCGGAGCAAATCCCGGATTTCGTCCACCACCTGGGCGACGTTGGCGGCCGAATCGGCCTTGGCGAAGAGCACGAAATCCCGGTTGGCCGGGTAGAGCTTTTCCATGGCCGAGAGCGGCATGGCGGCGCGATTGTCTTCGGGGTTGCTGCCGCCGAAGGAAATCTGCTTGCTGGGCGCGGCCACGCCGATGACGGTGAAGACGTGTCCCTGGAGGGAGACTTCCTGGCCTACCGGATTCTCGCCGGGATTGGGAAATAGCGTTTGGGCGGCGTCGCGGCCGAGCACGACGACCAGCCGGTGGTGCTCCTCGTCGGTTTCGTTGAACCAGCGACCGCGGGCGAGGTCGACGTTCCAGATGTCCTGGTAGGAGGGGGAATCGCCTTCGAGAATAACGTTCTCGGTCTCCCTGCCGGCGTGCCTCAAGGTGGAGGTACCGGTTCCGAACTGCGGCTGGAAGATGCGGAGTCCCGGTCCGGCGGCAAGCACGTGAGGCAGCTTGGCGATATCGTCGCTCCACTCCGCCCGCAGCTCCGGCCGGTTCATCCAGTCGCTGGGCGGCCGGCCCAGGGAGGCCCACTGGAAGCGGTAACACAGGATGACGTTCGAGCCGAGCGATTCCACCGAGCCGACGATCCTGGTGTTGAGCCCGTTGACGACGGCGCTGACGGCGATGACCGTGGCCACGCCGATGACGATGCCGAGTACCGTCAAGAACGACCGCAGCGGATTCCTGCGGAGGGTGTCGAAAGCGAGCTCGAAGGCCTCAACCAACCCGCTGGCGCGCTGGGATTTCATCGGCTGCCTATTCCACCCGCAGAGCCTCGATCGGATCCAACCGGGCGGCTTTGGACGCCGGGTAGATGCCGAAGAACAAGCCGACCATGGTGGAGACGACGAAACCGAGCACAACCGGCCACAGCTCGATGCTGCTGGGCAGCGGCGTCACCCAACTGACCAGCTTCGCCAGAACGACGCCGAAAAGGATGCCGAGCAGGCCGCCGACGCCGGAAATCGTGGAAGCTTCGACGAGGAACTGGAGCAGGATGTCCTTGCGCCGGGCACCGATGGATTTCCGCAGCCCGATTTCGCGCATCCGCTCGGTAACCGACACCAGCATGATGTTCATGATGACGATTCCACCCACCACGAGGGAAATCGAGGCCAGGGCGATGGTGCCGCCGAAAAACGCCGAGCTGATATTGGCCCAGATATCGAGCAGCGACTCGTTGGTTTGCACCTCGAAATCGTCGGCATCACCGAAGGCGAGGTGGCGGCGGCCGCGGACGAGTTGGCGGACGGCATCCTCGCTGGCGGAAAGCGCGCTGGCGGAAGACGCCTTGAACCACAGGGTGACCGAGTCGTCGGTGCCGTATTGCCTCTGGTAGGTGGTGATGGGCAGGATCACCCAGTTGTCGCGGGACTGCCCGAGCACCGAACCGAGTTTTTTGCCGACGCCGATGATCTGGCAGGGGACGCCATCGACGCGGAGTTCCTGGCCGATGGGGTCGCGGCCGGCGAACAAATTTTCAACGATATCCGAGCCGACACCGCAAACCGGCGCGGCATGCTCGTTTTCGGACTCGGTGAACGCGCGGCCGGAGGAGAGTTCGACGTCGTAGATGCGGACGACCGAAGGAGTCCAGCCGCGGACGTTGGTGCCGGTGAGGAAGTTATTCCCGACGCGAACCTGGGCGCCACGGCTGACTCCGGCGCCAACCTCTTCGCAGATGGAGCAAGCATCGCGCACCGCGCGGTAATCCTCGAGGGTGAATTTCCGGCGGCGCTGCGCTTGCTGAAGCTGCTTGTATGTGCTAATCACCGTCGGCGCCCTGCTGACCAGGAAGACATCGGCACCGAGGTTAAAGACCTTCTCGGCGACGTAGCGGTTGGCGCCGTCGACAAAGCTGACCACGGCAATCACCGAAGTGACTCCGATGACGACGCCGACGAGGGTGAGCAAGCTACGGAGTTTGTGGACCCAAAGGCTGTCGAGGGCAATGCGCACCGCTTCGACGAAGGCAAGGCTGGCTCTGGCAGGCATCTTTTTCGAACCATGCTAGCACACCGGCCGCCCTCAAGCCCGGAGCAGCCAGGAGCGCGGTTGCCGCCGGGCCAGACCGGCGATGGGAGACGAACCTCAGGAAGTGTGATCCACCAGGATGCGCCAGCCGGCAGGGGTTTTGTGGAACGTCAGAGTGAAATAGCCGCTCGAAGCGGCGCCGCCCGCCCGGGTGACGCTCCACCTTCCGATGGCGAGTGCGTAGGCGCGGCCGAGCATCCGTACCTGCAAGTCAGTCATGCGCAGGGCGCCCATTTTTTCCGGCGAGGGGTATTTGGCGCGGTAGCGATCGCGAATCTTTCGGTAGCCGGCAGTGATGCCCGAAGACTCGACGTAGAGGGTGCGAGGCGAGTCCTCATACCCGGCCATGAAGGCGTCGAGATCGCCGCGATTCCACGCCGCTACTCCCCCGGCTAGGGCTTCACGGATGGCGGCGTCGCCGGCCCGAGCCGCCGGGGCGCCCTGCGAGGCTGGGGAGGAGCGGATTGGAACCAACAGGAAGGCGACGACGCCAACAAACACCAGGCAGTGCCTCATGGCCACACCTCCGGTGGATCCCGGGATTCCGCCGGGCGGCGCCGGCGTCACATCAACAACTCGACGGCCACCGAAAGGTCGCGCAAACCCGGGCGGAGTTGCCGGGCAGCCTCCGCGGCCCAGAGGCCCTCGCTGAGCATGGTGATGGACCCGGTCTCGATCTCGCAAATCGCGCAGAACAGGTAGCCGGGGTACGCCTGGTGGTATGCGTCGAGACCGCGTTCGCGCAATTCGAGTTCGAGGCCGGGATCGCCGGTTTCGACCGGACCCCCCACCCGGATTCCGAACGCTTCCTTTTGAAAACGTTCGAACAGCTCGGCCAGGGTGTCGGGATCGGTTTCGGCAACGGCCACGCCTCCGCCAGGCGTATCCCGACAGGAAAGGTCGCGAGACCTGCAGAACTCCCGCAGCCGGTCAACCTGGCTGAAGAAATCGAGGATCCAGGCGCGCTCACCGGCAAGCGCGAGCAAGGCGCGACTCCAAATCCGGGCGGCATCTGGTCCGGAGGCAGGTTCCTCGCTTTCCGGATCGGTGAGAGAAAGGGCGAGCGCTTTGACGTCGGGGCCGAGGTCGAGCGGCTCGACAGCGAGCATGAGCATGGCGCGATTCAGGAGCGAACCGGAGCACGGCGTCCGAACCGCTGGCGAAAATCCGGCGACTGCTTGCGCAGTTCAAGCCAGTCGAAGAAGGCCGCGGGGTTTTCCAGCCAGACCCTGAACCAGCGGCTGATCTCCTCTTTTTCGGTTCGCTTATCGGCGTCCACTTTGGCGTTGCGGGCGATCATCACCGCACGGCGCAGGCCAAGCTGGGCCACGGCGATCACCCGCGCCTCGCCCACCGGGTCGGCATCCTGGCGGAATTTCCGCAGTAATTCATCGAGCCGGATCAGGCACATTTCCGCATCCTCGAGGGTGGCGAAGTGGAGCAAGTCGCGAAATTCCTCCTCGTAACGGGCCGGCCCCGGATGCAGGGATCGGCGCACGGGCAGGCCGGCGGCGTCGAGGACCGCGGCGATGAACTCGGGGGCCGCCTTCCCGGCGACTCCCAGGCGCACGAGGAGTTGGCGGCGGATCTGTTCGATCTCGGCAGGGGTAAAGATGGTAGCGCCGAGTTCGCGGGCAACCTCGAGGATCAGCTCCTTCTTGATGACCTCCTGGTTAGTGGTCATCGGGAACTCCCGGTGCTGTGGCTGCCGGCGGCGGCGTGAGGCGGCCGGGCGCGGTCGCGGGCTTGACCTCGATGTCGCGTTGTTCCGGCGAGCAGGCGCCGGTAGCGCATGACGTTGCGCTCGTGCTGGGCAAGCGTGCGGCTGAAGGCATGGCCGCCGCTGCCGTCGGCGACGAAATACAGGAAGTCGCTGTGCGCCGGCTCGAGAGCAGCACGAAGGGAGGCTTCGCCGGGATTGCCGATGGGCCCCGGCGGGAGGCCTCGATGCAGGTAGGTGTTGTAAGCCGAGGCGACATGCAATTCCGCCGGCTCGAGCGCTCCGTTGTACCGTCCAGCCAGCTTCAGGGCATAGACCACTGAAGGATCGCATTCGAGCGGATAGCCAAGTTCGAGCCGATTCAAAAACACGGCGGCGACCACCGGCCGCTCTGCCGGTTTGGGTGTTTCTTCCTCGACCAGCGAAGCGAGGGTAACGACTTGCTCGACGGTGAGGCCGCGGGGAGGAACGTCGGGGCCGGCAACCCGGGTCCAGGCCTCGCGGAAGCGCTCGACCATGGCGGCAGTGATGGCGCGCGGGGTGGTGCGATGAGGGAATCGATAGACGGCGGGAAACAGAAATCCCTCGAGCGTCGGCGCGCGCGGCGCCAGATCGCGGACGGGCGAAGGGTCGCGGGCGGAGCGGAGGAACGCTTCGCGGCCGGCGAGGCCTTCGCGGGCTACTTCGGCGGCGATATCAAGCATCGTCCAGCCCTCGGGAACCGTGACCGTCACCGTCCATATCCGACCCTGCGCGAGCATGTCGAACACTTCCGGGGGAGTCATCGGCCGATCAAACCGGTATTCGCCGGCCTCCAAGGGCTGCCGGCGCCGCCATCGGCAGTACAACTGGAAACCCAGGGCGCTCGGCACCACGCCAGCGCTGGCAAGCAAACCGGCAATCGCACGAGTGGATTCGCCCCGCGGAATATCCACGACTGCCGCGCCGGCGTAACCACGATAGGGCGTGCGCCACTGGTAGGCAACCCACGCGGCGGCGCCCGCCAGCGCGAACAAGGCGAGCAACACCAGTGTGGCTAACCGGCGCATGGCTCAGCCACGGGCTTGCGGCCTTCGGCCCAAATAATCTTCCAACAGGATGGCAGCGGCGATTTCGTCCCTGGCGCGTCCGCGGGCCGCGCGAGGGCGCTCGGCGCGCCAGCGGGCGGCGGCCCAGCTAGTGAGCCTTTCATCCACCAATTCCACCGGCAGGCCCAGCGCCTGCGCGGCGCGCCGGGCGAACCGAGCGGCTTCGGCGGCGATAGCGCCTTCGCCGCCATCCATGCGCAGGGGATGGCCGACGACGACGCGAACAACGCGGTGACGCGCGGCGATAGCGCGGAGCCGGGCGAAATCCTCGGCGCGGCCTTTGCGCTGGAGGGTGAGCAGGGGCGCCGCGGTCCATCCCATTTCATCGGAGACGGCCAGTCCCATGCGGCGGCGACCGTAGTCGATTGCGAGCACCACGCCGGTGGGCGAACCAGCGGCGCCGGCGGAAGCAGATTCGATGGGCTGGGACCCCACTTGAAAAGTATAGCTCTTGCCGGGAAGGATCACTGGCGCAGCCGTCGCGTTGTGTTTCAACGCCACCGGGCGGTTTCGCTAAGGCCGGCGTCCCCGCCGGCCCTGGGACCAGAGCGGCCAAACATCCTGCTGTTTCATGTCTGAGGCCAAACCCGCTTTGTCCAGCAACCGTTCGATTTGGGGGCGAGTCTGGCGCGGGCCAAGCCGCTGGGGCAAGTCGGCGATGCCATAGGCGGTGAGTGCGGCCAGAGCGACATGGCGTTTGAGCTCGGCGATATCAATCTTATCGAAGGTATCGGTATCGGCGTGGTAGTTGATCATGTAATTGGCCGGTTCCTGGTTGGCAACCAGGTTCGGCACGCCTTCGAGCAGGAAATCGAAATTATCGGTGCCCATCTCCGCGGCGGGGGTGTCGTGGCCGGCGGCTAACCGCGCTGCAGGTTGCAGGGCGGCGCGCAAGTTCGTTTCGATATCCTGCCGGCCTCCCAACTCGTAGCCGGTAACCCGGCCGATGCCGGCGTCGTAGACGATGACGGCGTCGACCCGATCCATTTCGTCGCGATGGCTGCGGACATAGGCCCACGAGCCAAGCATTCCCTGTTCCTCACCGGTGAACAAGATGAAGCGGATGGAGCGCCGGGGCCTGGCGCCGGCGGCATGGATGGCACGGGCGGCGTCAATCACCATGGCGGCGTTGCAGCCGTTATCGAGGGCGCCGGTACCGAGTTCCCAGGAGTCGAGATGGGCGGCGAGCACTACGTATTCGTTCGGCTTCTCGCGGCCACGAATTTCCGCTATGACGTTCGCCGCCTGAAACGGCCCGGAGACCCGGTTCGGCAGCGAGAGCCTGACCCGCACGGTGGTTCCCGATTCCAGAAACCGAGCCAGCCTTTCGGCATCTTCCCTGGCCACGACGGCTTCGGGAATGGGCCCGAGCTGGCCGTTCATCGTCATCTGCAGCCGGTAAACAATCCGGTACGGCCGGCTGGCCATCCAGAGGATGGCCTTGGCGCCGGCGCGCACGGCTTGCGGGACAACCGCCGACTGCTGACCGTATTCGTTGAACAAGTCCTCGTAACTGCCGAGGATCTTCGTGTGCACGAGGAGAATGGAACCCTGCAGCTTTTGGGCGTTGGCGGCGAAATCCGCCGGCGTGCCACGGCCGACGTCGAGGAGGCCGGCTTCGATGCCTTTCGGGGGTGTTGGCGGAGACCAACCGGCGGAAGCCAGGAGCACCGGGAAAGGCTGCGCCGCCACCACATTCAACTCCGGGTTACCGGCGGCCCAGCCAACGGGCATGGCGTAGGTTTCCGGGTGAACGTCATCGACACCAGCCTTGCGGAAGGCGGTGATCGCCCAATCGACCGCCCGAGCCGCGGACGGCGAGCCGGTTACGCGCCCGCCGACGACATCGGTCAACGTGCGGAGATTCTTGGAAAGCGGCGAAGCGCCGAGGGCGCTCCGGACGATGGCGGGGGCGACCTGGGCGCAGTCCGGCGTGGTTACCGAGCAGCCGCCGGTGCCTGACGGCACTTGCGGCCCAATCGCCGGGGGCTGGCTGATGGGTGGCAGCGGCTTTTGCCGCCCAGCCCCCAATGCGGCGAGGGCGGCGGCCATCACCGCGAGTAGAACCAATCCCGAACAACAGCGCAAGCCCATGGCTAAACGTCCTTTCCCGGGAATCAATCTGGGGTGAGGAGCAGTCATTATAGCGTTGCCGGCGGCGAATTCGACCGGGCGAACAAGCCGCCTTCAGCGCCCAGGGGGCCGGGCGGCCGCCACCACCTGGTCAGCGACCCGGGCCACCTGAACCATTTCCGGATCGTGCACCCGGACGATGTGCGCCCCTCGGAGAATCGCCGCCGTGACTGCCGCCGCGGTGCCCCAGGCACGGTCAGCCGGCGGCAAGCCGCCAAGAGCGTCGCCAATAAAAGTCTTGCGGGACGGGCCGACGACGAGGGGGAAGCCGAGCCGTGCCAGGCGCGGCAAATGAGCCAGCAACTGATAATTCTGGGCCGAACTCTTTCCGAATCCCAGGCCTGGATCGATGAGGAGCTGGGACGGTCTGAGGCCGGCGCGGAGCGCTCGACGAACGGCTGCGGAAAGCCCGGTACGGACATCGGCGAGAACATCGCGCGCGAACGGCCGCTGTTGCATGGTTTGCGGAGTGCGACGCATGTGCATCAGGATGAGCGGCGCCCCGTACCGGCGAGCGATCCTGGCCAGATCGGGGTCGTTCCGCAGACCGGAAACGTCGTTTACGATTTCGGCGCCGGCGCGGAGCGCAGCTTCGGCCACAACGGCCTTGCGGGTGTCGATGGACAGGGTAATCTTCAGCCGGCGGCGGAGCCGCCGGATCAGGGGAACCACCCGCTCGAATTCGGCTTCGGCCTCGACGGGAAGCGAACCAGGCCGCGTGGACTCCCCGCCGACATCGAGGATATCGACGCCGGCGGATTCAAGCTGGAGTGCATGGCGAAGAGCGGCATCGGAACGAAGGTACAGGCCGCCGTCGGAGAAGCTGTCGGGCGTGACGTTCAGGACACCCATGACGAGGGTGCGGTCACCGAGCGCGAGAGGGCGCGAAGGGAGGCTCAATAGGAATTTTCTGCGCGCAAAGACGGAGCCGGGTGGCGGGCGGCGGGAGAGGGCAATTGGCGAGCGGGGCAACGGATCAGTCGAGGTCGAAATCGCGCATGGGTTTTTCGACCGGCTGACCTTTGGCCTTTTCGAGCGCGTCGGCGAACTTGCGGTTGAGGACCTCTTCTTTTTGACGTTCGGCTTCGACGGATTGCCGGAACTTGGCCTCCCGCAGTTGCGCTTGTTCTCGAAGGATCTGATCGACGTTTTCCAGATCCACTTTAGGCGCCCGCGGAGGCTCGGAGTGGGACAGCACCACGGCCAGTTCCGGATCTACCGTCAGCTTTGCCTGGCAGCAGGGACACTCAATCTCCACGCGGGCGGCCTTCTTCGTCATAGGGCTATTGTACGGCAATCCGGCTTCGGGGGCACAGGCCGGGAAGTGAGCATGAGAAACGGATCTGCCGACATCCGGGTTTCCCGCCCCGGCGAGCGCCGGAGTTGGGGCGTAGCGGCGGTCAAGAACCGATTCTTGGACGGTTCCGGCAGGGAGGCGGCTCAGGCGGGAGCGGGTTTCTCGCCCTTGGCCAGACCGGGCACGACGCGCGGTTCGGGGCGGGACGCCAACTGCGGTTCCTTGGCAGGAACAGGCTGCGCGGGGAGCGTGGCGGCTTGCGGCTTATCCGACAGCGGCTTGCCCTCGATGAGCAAATGGATTTCGGCGGCGTCGAGCACTTCGCGTTCGAGCAGGGATTGAGCGATGCGTTCCAGGGCGTCGCGGTGCGTTTCCATGATGGAGCGAGCGCGCTCGTAGGCCTGGCCGACGATGCGGCGGACCTCGCGATCGATCAGGATGGCGGTATCCTCGGAATAGTCGCGGTGCTGGGCGATTTCGCGGCCGAGGAAAATGGCTTCTTCCTTCTTGCCGAAGGTGAGCGGCCCCAGCTCGCTCATTCCCCACTCGCAGGTCATCTGGCGGGCGACTTCAGTGGCCCGTTCGATGTCGTTTCCGGCGCCGGTGGTGATATGGCGGAGAGCGATTTCCTCAGCCGAGCGCCCGCCCATGAGGACGGCGAGTTGGGCCTCGAGCGCTTCCTTGGTGTAGGTGTGCTTATCGTCATAGGGAAGCTGCATGGTGATGCCGAGGGCCATGCCCCGAGGAATGATGGTGACCTTGTGGAGGGGGTCGGCGCCGGGAGTGAGTGCGGCAACCAGAGCGTGGCCCGCCTCGTGGTAGGCGGTATTCTTCTTCTCCTCTTCCGACAGTATCAACGAGCGGCGCTCGACGCCCATCAACACCTTGTCCTTGGCCATCTCGAGGTCGGCCATATTCACGCTCTTGCGATTGCTGCGCGCCGCCAGCAGGGCGCCCTCGTTCACCATGTTGGCCAAGTCGGCCCCGGAGAACCCCGGCGTGCCGCGGGCGAGAACCGAAAGATCGACGTCAGCGCCGATTGGCACTTTCCGGGTGTGCACGCGAAGGATTTCTTCGCGGCCTCGCACGTCCGGCCGCGGAACAACGATGCGCCGGTCGAAGCGGCCCGGTCGCAACAGCGCCGGGTCGAGCACGTCGGGCCGGTTGGTGGCAGCCACCAGAATGACGCCCTCGTTGGATTCGAAGCCGTCCATTTCGACCAGCAGGGCGTTCAGAGTCTGCTCGCGTTCGTCGTGACCGCCGCCCAATCCGGCGCCGCGGTGGCGGCCGACGGCGTCGATCTCATCGATGAAAATGATGCATGGGGCGTTTTTCTTGCCTTGTTCGAACAGGTCTCGCACCCGGCTGGCGCCCACACCGACGAACATCTCGACGAAATCCGAGCCGGAAATCGAGAAAAACGGAACATTGGCCTCGCCGGCGACGGCGCGGGCCAGGAGCGTCTTGCCGGTGCCGGGCGGCCCGACCACCAGGACGCCCTTCGGAATACGGCCGCCGAGGCGCTGGAACCGCTGGGGGTCGCGCAAAAACTCGATAATTTCCTGCAATTCCTCCTTAGCCTCTTCCACCCCGGCCACGTCCTTGAACGTCGCCTTCTTCTGCTGGGGACTCAGGAGGCGGGCGCGGGATTTGCCGAAGCTGAGAGCTTTGTTTCCCCCGGCCTGCATTTGGCGCATCATGAAAACCCAGATACCGAGCAAAAGGACGAGCGGCAGGGCGTTCATGGCCAAGCTGAGCCAATCGCCGGCGTGGTTTTCCTGAATCTTGATGTTGGCTCCCTTGTCCTGGAGCTGCTTGGTCATGTCGGCCAGGACGCTGGCGGGCACGGAGACTCCCTGGAAATGCTCGGCCGGCTCGCGATAGTCGCCCTCGATCTCGGCGTTGTTTTGGGAGAGGTGGATGGTAACGTCCTTGATGTTGCCCTTCTGGAGTTCGTTGATGAAATCGGTGTAGCTGGGGCGGAGTTCGCGATTGGCCTGCGTTCCGGCGGAGGCCACCTTCCACAGGACGACCGCCAGCAAGATCATGATGAACCAAAAGAGGATCGCTCTTCCGGCCGAATTCACTCCGCTTCCCGACCTTCTCACGTTCAGCACCTCTCCCGAACCCCTGCAACACCGGCGCCGGGGTCCCCCTTTACACTACGATAGATGCTCGACGGGGGCTTTCCGTGTCACGCGTCTATCGGTCTGCAGCGGCTTCACTTAGCTCTTCCTTCACCAGCAGCGCTTGCCGTGTTTGAGGTCCTGCGGCCCAATCCGCTGCCACCGCCAACCCGCTGGCCCATACAGGCTGCCCGGCGCTGGTGAGCACTGGCCATTCCAAGCGGTCCCGCCCCGCGATCCGCCGTTCAAGGAGCAAGCGTTTGAGCTTGAGCACCCGCCTGCGGCCGGAGGGTCGGTAGGCGTCTCCCGGCAGCCAGTTCCTCACCTGCAGCGGGGGGTCGAGCCGATCAGCATCCAGCACGCCAGCTTCAGGATAAGTTTCGCTCCCAGCCGCGGGCCAGTCAATCAATTTTAGGCGCACCCGCTTGCCGGTTTCGGCAAGTGGTACCACCACTTCGCCACCGCGCCACGGGTCGGCAAGGCAACAGTACACCAACGCCCCGGCCGAGCCATGCTTCCGCTGGCCCCGGGCCAGGAACAGCACGCGACCGAGGGCTCGTTCGACTACAAACCCCGCCGGCAATTCCAAGCGATCGCCACTGGTTCCCTCGCGGGCAAGCCGGAGCACTCGTTCAACGTGATCGGCGGTCAGACGGCGAAGGTCTCCTTGCACTTCTTCGACGGCCCTGCGCACCAATCGGGAGGCCAACGCCCTGCTGGCGCCAGCGGTGCTGAGCGCCGCCCAGGGACGGATGAGATCGCTGGCCGCCAAACTCAGGACGCCTTCCCGCCGGCCGACAATCTCGCGGAAGCGCTCCTCCACCAGAGCGCGGATCAAGGCTTCGTCGGCCCTGGCCTGCTCGGCAAGCTGCGCCAAATTCGTTACGAGGTTTTCGCCGCATTCGGCTTGCAGGACGGGCAGGAGACTCCGCGTGCGAGCGCGGAGGCGTTGCGCGTCGCGATTGGTTTCATCCTCGCACCAGGGTTGGCGGCGGGCGCAGAGAAAATCCCGCAATTCGGCTCGCCGCAGCTCGAGCAACGGCCGCACAACCGGGCCGAGCACCGGGTGGATGGCCGCCAGCCCGCGCAGGCCGGTGCCTCGAGCCAGCCGGGCGAGAACCGTTTCCGCCTGGTCGTCGGCGGTATGCCCGGTGGCCGCCAGTGAAGCGCCTCGATCGCGCATCGCATCCCGGAAGAAAGCGTAGCGGCGCTTTCTGGCCTCCTCCTCCAGATTGGTTCCTGCACGGCGCGCGTATTCGGCAACGTCTTCCCGCCGCACCAGGCACTCCAGCTCGTGGCTCCGGGCAAGCTCCGCGACGAAACGCTCGTCAACATCGGCGGCTTCCCCGCGGAGCCGGTGATTGAAATGAGCGACGATCAGCTTGGTGGGGAGAGCCTGCCGCAATTCCTCGAGGAGCAGGAGCAACGCCACCGAATCGGCGCCTCCGGACACGCCCACAATGACGCGCTGGCCCGGCTGAATCATCCGGTGGCGCCGGATGGTGTCTAGGACGCGGAGACTGAGCGGTTGCGGCATGGGACGGATCAGTCGAAACGATCGCTAGTATGGTAACAGGGACAGGCCGCGGGTGAGGAAGAGCAACACAACTCCCCACTGCCCGCGTCATTCAGGATGGCACAACCGGCTGAAGGTGCTCAGGAACCGGAATCGTTGGAGAGCAGGGTGCGGCTGTAGGCCATGCGTTGATCGAGGGCGGCGGCGGCAAAATAGGCGCACGCTTGCCGCTCGCGCTCGATCCAGGCCGCCGCTCGGGCAATCCATCCGGAAGGCAGGCGAGGCACCACCGAGAGCAACAAGCCCAGTCCGCCGAAATAGGTCCGGACGGCGCGAATGCCCATATCGTCGTTGCCCGGCCCAGGACACAACTCGACAAGCTGCAACAGGCGGCCGAACTGGGCGGGCTGAACCATTTGCCCGTCGATGCCGATGATCTCCAGCACGTTCTCCGACAGAGCGAAGTGCCGGGCGCCGGCCAGGAGCGAGCGGGTATAGAAAAGGAAGAACTGGAAGAACGCCGCAACCGATACCACGAGAATCAGAGCTGCAATCATCGGTTTGTAACCGTTCCCGCCGCCAAGCGCGTGCTTGCCGGCACCCTTCGGCTAGAGATCTCGGGCGCCAAGACTTCCGGCGCCAGCCGGGCACCTTCCGGAACCCGGGTGAAAGTGTAAGCCCAAGCGGCAGGCAGGAAAGTTCCCAACAGCGCAATCAGGCTTCCCGTCATCTGCTGGAGCGGGGGAAACATATTGCGCAGAGCGTACAGTCCCGCAGTGCCGCTGAAATATATGCCCAGAGCCAGAATCAATTGCACCAGCCGCGTGCGCGTTTCCCGCAGCTTGAAAACCGCGGCCCAGAGCAGATAGGTCAGTACCAGGCCGACGAAATACATGTTCTGGGACAGCTCGACCACGAATCGCCCGGTGAAATGCCCAACGTCTTTCAGGACGACCAGATAGGAGAGCAAAGCCGTGGCAACCAGCAGGCCCACGGTGACCCCTCGAACGTATTTGCCCAGATGCATTTCGCGAAACACCTGGTGATAGAGGTGCATGATGGCGAGATACATGAGGACGGTGAGCAGAGCGTCGGTGTAGTAGTAGGTATAGGCGTACTGGGGAGAGGAGAGGCCATAGTGCTGGTAGGCGAAGAAGCAGGTAAAGTCCTTCAGAGCCAGTGCGGCGACGAAAAGATTCAGGCTGAGGTAGCTGAGGAACTGCCGGGACCCGAAAGCGCGGACGAGGATGTACACCTCGGCCGAAAAGCTCAGGAGCCAGAGTGCGTAGTTACCCGCGTTCAATCCTCGGCCTCTTTTCGAGGCCGGCCCATGCTAGCGATCCGACGTGAAACCGGCGAAAGCCACTAGCTCTCGCTGCTTACTTTGTCCAAGGCCACGGGGGAACAGGCATTCCGCCCCACCGCGCCGTGGCTTTTGTCCAAGGGGGCGGAACTGGCATCCCACCCCAAGCGGTCAACGTCGGCTGCGAGCTGCCAACGGCTCCGACCGTCAGATTCTTCACACCCATCGCGGCTACGAGAACCGCAAGAGTGAGGACAGCTACCGCGAGCCACTTTTGCATGACTGTATTGCCTCCAAGAAACCTAAATCTCCGGGGGCAATACTATCCGGGCGGGTATCACCGTGCCCAAGTGGCAGCAGCAGTGTGTCTAAACGGTTACCTCTAGAGCCTCCTGGCTGTCGGCCAGCCTCAAAACTTTCCTTCCTGCGACCAGCAGAGTATGCCCGCTTACCTAGTTTGTCAAGGGTACCCCGGTACCTAAAGGTTAATACCCCAGGGAGTTCCCAGGCTCGATTGCTGGTTGCCAGGCGTTCCCTTGGGGGTCCTTGCACAGGGAGCAAGAAGCCCGACTGCCCCTTCGCCGGGAATCGGCCTTCGAGAAGCGGCTGAGGAACCGGGCTGCGGGCAGGAGGGCGGGACCAAACAGTTGGGGGTCCGCCCCGTTACCTTGACACCCCCGAACACGGCTCTTAACATCGGGGCGCTCAAAGCCGGTGTAGCTCAGGGGTAGAGCGAGGGTCTCATAATCCCTAGGTCGTGGGTTCGAGTCCCACCGCCGGCACCAACGATCCCCGGTTGTTTCCGATGGGGGCTCCCTGCCGGGAGCGGTTCCACCCACTGCCTCATGGCGAATGCTCGATGATGCCACCCGCCTCCGTGCCCCGAAATGACGAGGCGATCCGGGTACTTGTGAATCGCGCGTCAGGCCGCGGCAAAGCCGGGAGGCTGGCGCCAAGGATCGAGGATTTCTTCCGGCATCGGGGAATTCGAGCCCGGTTCTTCTGGCCGGAATCGGCAAGCGCTTTGCAGCGGCTGGCGGCCGAAGCGGCGGCGCAGGAGTGCCGGCGGCTGGTGGTGGTGGGGGGCGACGGCACCCTGCTCGAGGCTATCAACGGAGCGTTCGGGAGCGGAATTGAACTGGGCGTAATCCCGGCGGGTGACGCCAACGATGTTGCGGCATCCTTGGGCCTGCCGCGGGATCCGTTTGCTGCGGCCGAACTGCTTGGCGAATGGGTCACCCGTCCGATCGATCTGGTGAAGGCGCGGTTTGGGAACGGCCGCGAGCGTTTGTTCGCCGGCATTGGTGGGGCGGGACTTGATGCGGAAGCAGCCCGGCTGGCCGGAAGCCGGTTTCGCCGGTTGCCGCGCATCTGGCGGTATTTGGCGGGGGCGCTCGCGGCATTTTGCCGCTTCCAACCCTTTGAGTTCGAAGGGCAGTTTGACGACCAGACGTATCAGGGACGGGCTTTCTTGGCGGTGGTCGCCAACACTCCGGCCTACGGCGGCGGCATCCGCATCGCGCCGGCAGCGAAGATGGATG
This sequence comes from Candidatus Acidiferrales bacterium, assembly GCA_035946455.1. GTDB lineage: Bacteria > Acidobacteriota > Terriglobia > Acidiferrales > UBA7541 > JAKASX01. The sequence continues at coordinate 21,254 of DASYZK010000004.1, forward strand.
ACGGCTGGTTGGACGCGGCGATTATTGCGGAGCTCGATTGGCGACGAGTGATTCAGGCGTTGCCCTCAATCGCTCGATCGGGAGACATCGGCAGCCTGCATCCCCTCCGCTACCGGGCCCGTCATGTGCGGCTGGCGTCGGTCAGGCCGATTCCCTTTCATGGAGACGGCGATTTGCTGGGCGTCACGCCGGTGGAATTCGACGTATTGCCGGCAGCACTGCGAATGGTCTGCTTCTCGGCCCGCTCGCCGGAGCCGGATCTCCGGCGGCAGTGAGGGTTTCCCCCCGAAGCAGCCATTCGATAGAGGTGATGCGGCTCCGTTGAAATCCTTCCCGTCTGCGATGGCTGGCGGGGGGCCCCCGTAAGCCCAGTCGGGAGCCGGCTGAGGCGGGCGCTTCGCCTGCGCGGCCCGATCGGGAAATCCGAGCGGACTCCTGGGGTCCTGTGAACTTACCGCTCCGGATTTCGAGCGTTGCTTGGCGAGCAGGGGACGACAGGGCGGGGGGAATTATTTTCCCGGTTTCTTTCGGTTGACCTTGAGGGAGAGAACGATGTCGTTCCGGCTGTCGAAACTGGAGATGGTGTGGGCGGCGGAAGTGAGTTGGCCTTGTTCGGCGTGGATCTGGTAATCGACGTTCGGGTCGAGCCCATTGAAGCGGTACAGTCCGTTCCCATCGGCGATATAGGTCAATACCGCGAGAGTTTTCGAGTTTTTCAAGTAGACGATGGCGCTGGGAATCGGGCTGTCGGAAGAATCGACCACCGTGCCGTGCACGGCCCGGCTCTGCTGCTGAGGAGCCGGAGCGGCGGCCCGAACGGCGAATCCGGCGAGCAGGAACACGGCGGGCGCCGCTGCAAGCAAGCAGCGGGCCCCGATCAGCGGGCGCGATCCAAGGGAGCGTCGCATCAACGTTTCCAAGGCGCTCGAGCGCCCTTCGCGATTGGATGGCCGGAGACGCGAAAAGGCTGCTGGGAACTGGAAACAAAGGTCATCATTCCCCCTCTTCCTCATCCTCGTCTTCTTCGGCGACAGCGCCTTCGTCGTCAGTATCTTCGGTTTCCTCGTCTTCCTCAGTGATGACGTTGAGCCGAACCGGGTGGGTTTGCACCACCTCGAGTTCGACGTCGCATTCCGGACAGGTGAGGATCTCGCCTTCCTCGACTTCATCTTCATCGAGATCGATTTCGGCTTCGCAATCGGGGCAGTGAGTCACGCTGTCTTCCTCCTTGCCAGAACCGGTGCCGTGATTGTCGCGTATTATATATCGCGGGGGCCAAACCTTTGTCGCCGGATTGGAGAGCATGAAATCCTCCCGCGAATATCCCGCAAGGCCGGTGGTGGGCGTGGGCGGCGTGGTGTTGATCGGAGGCCGGGTGGTCCTGGTTCGGCGCGCCAACGAGCCGCGAAAAGGAGAATGGTCCCTGCCCGGCGGAACGCTCGAGTTGGGAGAAGCGCTGCTCGACGGCACGCGGCGGGAACTGGGCGAAGAAACCGGCCTGGAAGTGGAAGTGGGTCCCTTGATCGAGGTGTTCGAGCGCATCCATTCCGATGCCGCCGGGCGCATCCGTTTCCATTTCATCATCTTCGACTATTTATGCCGCACCCATTCCGGCGCGCCTTCGGCCGGCGGCGACGCACTCGAAGTGGCCTTGGCGCGAGTGGATGAATTGGAGAAGTACGCGCTCAGCGATACGGCGAAGCGCATCATCGGCAAGGCCATCGCGATGACGGGCGACGGCGGCGGGCGGGCCATGGCCGGCGAGCACGCTCCGGCCTCAGGGAAGCCGCAGTGCAGGCGGTCGCGCTAGCGCGACGTTTCCCGGGAAAGACACTGAGGCTTCGCTCGGCGCGACAGGTTCCGGGAGCCTGTTTCACCCCTTTCGGAAACGCGGCGCTAGAGCATTTCCATGTATTATGTAGCGAATCGGGCGCGAAAAAAGAAGCCTCTGCAGTCGGCGGTGGAAATCGCGTCGAAGGCGGTTTTGGCCGCCAGGAGCAGTTGCTCGTCAGTGCGGGGTGCGTGGCTGCGCAAGA
>DASYZK010000005.1:0-176435 GCA_035946455.1 Candidatus Acidiferrales bacterium
CGGCGAAGCGGCTGAATACGATTCGGCTCGACGTGATGGACCTCACCGAGCGAATCGATAATGCCATCAAATTCGTCAGCGACATCTATTACGCCCGCGTCTACCAGATGGCTGCCGCGCGCATGGGCGTTCCCGAATACCACAACCTGGTGGAAAAGAAGCTGGGCACCGTCGGCGAACTCTACGATTTCATGATGGATCAATTCACCGAAGCTCGCTCGTTCGTTCTCGAAGTGCTGGTGGCCATCCTCGCCCTGCTCGACGTGATTCTCCTCTGGAGATACCGGTAGCGGAGCGGAGCCGTTCCGCATGGCGCGAAGTGGCAGGCTTGGAAAAACGTCGACGGCGGTGTAGCATCACCATAGGTTCTGTGAATCGCCCGGTGACCATCGACGCGCCCGTTGTCACGGCCGAGGAGACGGCCCAAATCCTCGGTGTGCCGCGCGCTCGGGCGCGGGAACTCATTCGGCTTTTGGGTCCGGTGAAAAGGGCTGGGTCCGGGGCCGTCCGAGTCGTGCTCAAGACCCGCCATGCCAAGCGCGCCCGATCGAAGCGCCCGGACGGCCCGCGCTCCAGCCGAAAAAGGCGATCGGGTGGCAAAAGCTCGCCAACTCCGCGGCAACGTTTTCCTGAACGTACCCTACGACGAGCAATTCCACAGGCTTTACCTCGCCTACATCTCAGGAATAAGCGCTTTTGGGCTGGTGCCGCGGACGACTCTTGAGATCCCCGGAGGCGCCAGACGCCTGGACTGCATTTTCGATCTGATACAGCGCTGCCGCTATTCGATTCACGACCTTTCGAGGGTGCAACTGGACATCTCCGCGCCCCGGACTCCGCGGTTCAACATGCCCTTCGAGCTTGGTCTTTCGGTGGCCTGGGCGAGGGTTTCGGGCAGAAACCACACCTGGTTCGTCTTTGAAGCAATCAACCGCAGGCTCTCGAAGTCGCTCAGTGATCTGAACGGCACCGACCCTTACGTCCATGATGCGAGGATCGGCGGTGTTTTTCGCGAGCTTTGCAACTGTTTCGTCCGCCGCCGCAGGCAGCCCTCGGTCCAGCAAATGCGCAGAATTTACCGGGAGGTCAGACGAGCGCTTCCGGAGATATTGAGACGCGCGGGGACGCGTTCATCCTACCAAACCAGGGTGTTCAAAGAGATTTGCGTAGTCGCGGAAGCATCGGCTACGAGGCACGTCACCTGAGCGCTCTTCAGGCCTGAGGCATTCGTCGCCAGGCGGCCGCAGTCCAAACCGGGTCCCCAAGCTGGCGCGGACGCACGTCAGTTCGTGGTGGCGATGGCTTCGCCCTTCATCAGGACGCGAACGAAGAAATCGGCGGTGGCGGCGTAGGCCCGCATCCACGATTTCCACATCAGGAACCCGTGGATTTCGTCGGGGAAAACGAGCTGCTCGAACGGCACGTGGTTCTGCCGGAGCCGCTGCGTAAGGTCCACCGACTGGCTGAAATCCACGTTGCGGTCGTCGTCGCCTTGAATCAGCAGCACCGGCGATTTCCAGGTGCCGACCGAGGCGTCGGGCGACGATTCGAAAGCCAGTTTCATCGCCTGCGCCTGGTCGGGCGCCGGGCCGGCGCCGCCGCCGAAGAAATAGCTCGCGAAGGCGCTCATTCGCGCTGACCAGTCGTGGACGCCGTGCATGTCCACGCCGGCCTTGAATATGTCCGAATTGCGCGCCAGGCCCATCGCCGTCAGGTAACCCCCGTAGCTGCCGCCCCACAGGCCGATCTTGTCGGGATCGACCCCCGGCTGCGCTTGCAGGAATTTCGCTGCGGCGACGATCTCCTGGTATTCGGCGGCGCCGCGCCAGCCGGCGTTGGGCGGCTCGCGGAACGCGCGGCCGTACATGATTCCCGTGCGGTAATTCACCGACAATACCTCGAATCCCAGGCTCACCAGATATTGATTCTCGGCGTAGGCGTAGTGGTAGTAGTCCATGTCGGGAAAGCCGAGCATCATTTGCCGGATCGGTCCCCCGTGCATCCACACCAGCGCCGGTCCCCGGCCGCTGCGGTTGCCCGGCACGAACAGCTGGCCGTGGATTTCCAGGCCGTCAGCGCTCTTGAAAATCACCTGCCTCGGCGTCACCAGTTGCGATGACGGGTAATCGGCGATAAATTGGCCGGCGATGATTTGCCGGCCGGGCGAGGCGATCAGGTAAGGCATTGCCGGGCTGGTCGCGGTCGAACCCAGGCACAAGTCGTATTTCCCGTCGCCCGTTTCCACCGGCGTCCATTCGATCGTTTCCCCTCGAGTGAGCGCTACCGGGGTCCCGCCCGATGCCGGCACCCGCCAGATGTGGCGGCGATCCACGTCATTTTCGTTCGAGGAATACAGAACCGACTGTCCGTCGGCGCCCAGCGTCACGTCTTTCACTTCGTATTGCCCCGGAGTCAGAGCGGTCGGTTGCCCGCCGGCCGCCGGAATCGTGTACAGGTGGTTCCAGCCGTCCATCTCGCTGGCGAACAGCAGCCGGTCGCCCGCGGTGAATTGGAAGGTTTCGCTTTCTCGCAAACGGTCGTAGGAATCGTCCAGCGTGTCGCCGCTGCGCCAGATGGGATGCGCGGCGCCGGTCGCTGGATCGCCCACCCAGATGGACCACGGCTCCGGCCTCAGCGGTATCAGCGGCTGCCTGGCCTCGATGCCGTGCAGCCGCACGAAGGCGATTTTCGTTCCGTCCGGGGACCACCGCGGCAGGATGTCGCGATCGAAGCTCGGATGCATGTAAGCCAGCGAGCGGCTGGCGAAATCGAAAAGGGCGATGAAGCTATGATCGCCGCGATTGCTTTGGAAGGCGATCTTGCGGCTGTCGGGCGACCAGCGAGGCTGCGAGTTCTGCCCGCGAACGTAACCGATCGATTGCGCCGGAATCGACCCGGAGAGCGGCGCCACCCAAATCTGCCCGCGCGCCGCCCACGCCGCCATCTGGCCGTTCGGCGAGATTTCGATGTCCTCGCATCCCTCGCCCTGGCATTCGAGCGTGCCCAGCAATCGTGGCTCCGCGCCCGAGTCCACGTCGACGGCGTACACCCGCTGCACCGGCTGGATAAGCAGGTTGTTCGGATCGGCCACCTGGCCGGCGCGGCTCAGTTCGCTGCCGCGGGCGAAAACCACCGTGCGCCCGCCGGGCGTCAGGCGCACGCTCGCAATCGGCCGGCCGTCATCCTCGTCGTAGCGGGTAACGGGCCGGGCATCGCGGAAGCCGGGCCCGTCGGCCACCCAAACGTTTCTGAGGCCCTTTTGATTGAACACCCAGGCGATGCGCTCGCCATGGGCGGAGGAGGCGAGGTTATCGGGAAACGGGAAGGACATCGCCTGTTCGAGCGTGAGCCCTTGCGCGTGCGCTCGCGCCCCAAATCCGGCCGCCAGCACCAGCAGCAGAGTGATCCCGCCCCGCCACAGCGGGCGGCGCGCCGTTGCGTTCTCGGTCATCGGTCTTCTCCCGTGTCTGTGGATTGGCGCGGTGCAGCATACGACAAGGGGCCGGCGGGAGGCTACAAGGGCCTTGTGCGGCGAACCGGTTGTCGGGCGCGGTGAGTCCCCCCCTGCAGGCGAAACCGGTCGCCGGCGCCCGGAAGGCCCCCTGGAAGCAGCTACACTGCGCCCTCGCGCTCCGCCGCCTCCATTTCCGCCAACGACAATCCCAACTCACCCAGAATTTCCCTGGTGTGCTGTCCCAGTTCGGGCGGCGGCAACCGGTAGCTGGCGGGCGTATCCGCCAGCCGCGCGGGATTCGCCACGCTTCGCGCGCGGCCGATTCCCGGGTGCTCGGTCTCGACCACCGCCTTCCGTGCTTGCGTTTGCGGATCGGCGAAGGCTTCCTCGACGGTTTGCACCATCCCGGCGGGAATATCGGCCTCGCCCAGCCGCGCAACCCATTCCGCCGCGGGCCGGGCGGCGAGCCTTGCTTCGAGCGCGGGCGCCAGCTCCGCTCGATTCGCGACGCGGTCGCGGTTGGTGGCGAAGCGCGGATCCTTGCCCAGCGTTTGGTCGATTTCAAGCGCGTGGCAGAAACGCGCCCACAACGCTTCGGTGCCCACGGCGACGACGAAGTAACGCCCATCGCCGCCGCGGAACATCTGGTAGGGGACGATATTCGGATGGGCGTTTCCCCACCGGCGCGGCTGGGAGCCCGCGTTCAGGAACCCGCTGCCGACGTTTGCCAGCCACGACAGTTGCGAATCGAAGAGCGCCGCTTCCAGGAATTGCCCTCGCCCGCTGCGCTGGCGCGCCACCAGCGCTCCCATCACTCCCAGAGCGGCGTACAAGCCGGTGGTGACGTCGGCGATGGCGATGGGAAAACGAATGGGCTCGCCCCCGGGCTCTCCGGTCAGGCTCATCGTGCCTGCTTCCGCCTGCGCAATCAGGTCGTAGCCGGGCCGTTCCGATCGCGGCCCGCTCCACCCGTACCCGGTGATCGAGCCGTAAATCAGCCGGGGATTGCGCGCCGCCAGCGACTGGTAATCGAGCCCGCGGCGCTCGAGCGATTCCCGGCGCGGCTGGTTGGTAAGGAACACGTCGGCGGTGTCGATCAGCCGATGAAGGATTTCGAGCCCCCGCGGCCGGTTCACGTCGATGGTCACCGACCGCTTGTTGCGATTGTTCGAAAGGAAATAGGCCGATTCGGCGCCGACGAAGGGCGGTCCCCAGCCGCGCGCTTGGTCGCCCCCGCCCGGCCGTTCCACCTTGATGACATCGGCGCCAAAGTCGCCCAGCAACATTGCGCACCACGGCCCCGCCATCGCTTCGGTCATTTCCACTACGCGAATTCCATCGAGTGCTCCGCTCATGGCGCGCCGATTGTACACGGGGAGAAGCCTCCGTGGTCCATCCTTCGGAGCGCGCAAAGTCTCGCCCGTGTGGGGTGGCGTCCCGCAGCCCGATTTTCTCGCTTGCTCTCGAAGGCAGCAGAAGCGAAGATACGCCCGCATGCGGCCATGCTGCTTGGCTGGCTGTGGCTGAGCCGCGGCGGTGAGGAGAGGGGGAAATGCGGCGTTACCGAATCTTCGTTGTGGCGCTGTTTCTCGCGATTTTGCCGGCGGCGCTTGGTTCCTGGGTATCGGCTCAGGGATTGATCGCCGGACGCGACTCGAATCAGCCGATCGACCAGGCCTATACCGAGAAGATTCATCAATACACCACCGAGCCTTATTTCAGTTCGCCCCTGGTCGATTACCTGCCCGCGTCGAAGACGGTTCCCACGCCCGAGGCGGTTCTCGGGGACGTCGCCGGCGCCCCCGGCGTCCTCCCTTATGCCGAGCAGGTGTATCAGTACATGCGCATGCTGGCGAAGGCAAGCCCCCGCGTTCGCGTCTACACCATCGGCCAGACGGAGGAGGGCCGCGAAATGATTGCGGTTGCGGTTTCCTCGGAAGCCAACCTGGCGCACCTGGAAGATAATCGCGCGCAACTCGCCAAACTCGCCGATCCCCGCTCGATCGACCTCAGCGACGCCGAAGCCGATCGCATCGCCGCCTCCGCCGTCCCCGTCTATTACATCACCGGCACCATTCATTCCCCGGAAACCGGCGCGCCCACGGCGCTGATGGAACTGGCTTACCGGCTTGCGGTCGACGACAGCCAGTACATCCAGCAGATTCGCGACCGGGTGATCACTCTGATCACCCCGGTGGTGGAAGTGGATGGCCGTGACCGCATGGTGGATATCTACCATTGGCATCTGGCTCATCCGAAGGAGAACTATCCGCCGCTCGTTTACTGGGGCCATTACGTGGCCCACGACAACAACCGCGACGCCATGGCCGCCACGCTGAAGCTCACCCAGAACGTGATGAGCACCTTCATCACCTGGAAAGCCCAGATCCTTCACGACCTGCACGAATCCGAGCCGTACCTCTACGACAATACCGCCGGCGACGGCCCGTTCAACGCCTGGGTCGATCCCATCCTCACCAACGAATGGGAAATTCTCGGCTGGCGCAACGTGCAGGACATGACCGAATTCGGCATGCCCGGCGTTTTCACCCACGGCAATTTTGATACGTGGTCGCCGGGCTATCTGATGTTCATTGCCGCCATGCACAACGGAATCAGCCGCCTCTACGAGACCTTCGGCAACGGCGGCGCCGACACCGACGAGCGCACCCTCCCGCCCGAGCAGTATTCGCGCACCTGGTATCGGCAGAATCCGCCGCTGCGCCGGGTCCTCTGGTCCCAGCGCGACAACAACAATTACGAGGAAACCGGCCTGCTCACATCGCTCCACTTCGTCGCCGATAGCCGCGAAACTTTTCTCCGCAATTTCTACCTCAAGGCGAAACGGTCGGTGCTCAAGCCCAAGGAGGAAGGGCCTGCCGCCTACCTGCTGCTGGCCGGCGATCCCCGGCCCCTCTTGCAAGCCGAACTGCTCGAAATTCTCGCCCGGCAGGGCTGCGAAATCTCCCGCGCCACCCAGGCGTTCACCATCACCGCGCCTGCCCGGCCATCGCCCCCGCCGGCCGCCGCCCAGCAGCCCGCGGGCGGCGAGGCGAAGGCGCCGGCCGCGAAAGCCGAAACGGCTCGCTATTCCGCCGGCAGCTACATCATTCGCATGGACCAGCCCTATTCCCGGATTGCCGACGCGCTGCTTGACCACCAATACTGGAGTCCCAGCGATCCCCAGAAAACGCCCTACGACGACACCGGCTGGACCTTCGGCGATCTCTTCCACGTGGCCGTCGTTCGAGTCACCGACCCCGCGATTCTCGATGTACCGATGGACCGGGTGACCGATTTCATTCCGAAGAGCTCGGTCGATGGCGCCGGCGCGGTTTTCGCCATCGCCGACGCGGCCGAACCGGCACTCGCTACGCTGCGGTATCGTTTGAAAGACGCTTCCATCCAGGTTGCCGAAGAGGCGTTCGAGGCCGAGGGCAAATCCTTCCCGCGCGGAACGTTTCTGGTTCAAGCGGTCGATCCGGGCGACCTGGGCCGCGCGATCGCCGATCTGGGCTTGCATGCCATCGGACTGGCGGCAGCGCCCTCCGTCGCTTCCCATCCGGCCCGCGCCGCTCGCATCGCCATCCTCCACACCTGGCTCGGCACGCAAACCGAAGGCTGGTGGCGCGAAGCGCTCGATTCGATGAAGGTTCCTTACGCCTACATCAACACTCAGGACGTCCGCCGGGAGAGTGATCTCCGCCAGAAATACGACGTCATCTTGTTTCCCCCGGTGGGCCGGTTCGCCAGCGAAAGCGCCGTCGTTAATGGCATGCCGATGGCTTGGGGCAATCCGCTGCCCTGGAAGACAACTTCACTCACTCCGAATATCGGCAAACTGGATTCCACCGACGACATGCGCCCCGGGCTCGGCTGGGACGGCGTGGCCCACTTGCAGGATTTCGTCAGGCAAGGCGGCGCGCTGGTGACGGTGATGGACACTGCCAATCTGGCCGTTTCGCTGGGCCTGACGCCTGGGGTTTCCGTCGCTCCGCCCCAGCGGCTGAAAATCATCGGCAGCGTCCTTCGTTCGGTGCTCGTCGACGCCGCCAGCCCCATCGCCTACGGGTACGGCCAGGACGACCTTCCCGTCTATTTCTACCAAGGCCCCATCTTCGACCTCAGCAACATCAACGGCAGCCGCGGCTTTCGCCGGCTGGGTCCTGAGCAAATCGGCAGGGCAACCGGGCGGGGAACCGGCGCCGATCGCGATTTCGTCGTCGGCCGCCCGCCGGAATCCATCCCGGCGGAGCCGCGAGTCGAGCCGTGGCAGGCGGCTCCGGTGACCGACGAGCAGCGACGGAACGGCATCAACGTCATTCCGCCGCAATTCCGGCCGCGAGTGATTTTCCGGTTCGCCGGCGCGCGGGACCTGCTTTTGTCCGGTCTCGATCAGGGAGGCGACGAGCTCGCCGGCCACGCGTCGATCATCGACGTGCCGGTGGGTACCGGCCACGTCGTGCTGTTCTCGATCAATCCCATCTATCGCGGCGAAACCCGCGGCAGCTACGCGCTGGTGCTCAACACCATCATGAATTTCGATCATCTGGATGCCGGCCGGAAGCCGGCCGAGAAATAGCGCGGCTCCGGGACCGCCAAGTCAGGTTGCGGACTTCGCCGCAGCAGGAGGTGTCGAAATGACCCTATTGGCATTTCCGCGAACGCCCGGTCGAGCCCCGTTCCGGCCTTCAGGCCGAAAGGCTGGTCCCGCCGGTTGCCGGGATTTGCTTCCCGCGGCGCTGCTGCTCGTTCTCGGTGCGGTTTCACTCGCTCCGGCGGCCCGCGCCCAGCAGTACGATCCCAGCTTGTATTCGGGCATGCGCTGGCGCCAGATCGGGCCGTTTCGCGCCGGCCGCGTCTCTGCGGTTTCGGGCATCGCCGGCAACCCGGCCGTCTATTACATCGGCACGCCCGGCGGCGGCGTATGGGAAACCACCGATGGCGGCCTGGTATGGAAGCCGAGTTTCGATCAAGAGCATGTGGCATCGATCGGAGCGCTGGAAGTTGCCCCATCGAATCCGAAAATTATTTATGTCGCCACCGGCGACGTCACCGACGTGGGCAGCTCAGTGAACCAGGGCGACGGGATGTACAAATCGACCGACGGCGGACTCACCTGGCGGCACATCGGCCTTGACGATACCCGCCACATCGGAACCATCTGGGTGGATCCCCGCGACCCCGATGTCGTCGTCGTGGCTGCGCTCGGCCACACCTTTGCCAAGAACCAGGAACGCGGCGTCTTCAAAACGGCTGACGGCGGGGTCACCTGGCGCAAAGTGCTTTACGAGGACGACGAAACCGGCGCCATCGACGTCGCTTTCGATCCCGGCAATCCCCGCATCGGCTTTGCCGCCCTCTGGCAGCATTACGTCCCGCTCGCGCGAGCGGCCCAGGCGCTTGGCGCGAACGAAGGCGGCGCCATCTACAAAACCACCGATGAAGGCGACACGTGGACGTCCGCCGAGACGAGCGGTTTCCCCGGCGGCAAGGTCGGCCGCATCGGCGTCGCCGTCGCCATGGGCGGCCAGCGCGTCTACGCCATCGTTTCCGCCGAGCGCGGCGCCGGCGGCCTCTACCGGTCCGATGACGGCGGCCAGTCCTGGCGGCGGAGCAGCTCCGATTCGCGGGTCGTCGGCAATTCCTATTTCAGCCGCGTCTTTCTCGACCCGCGCAATTCGGACGTCGTGTACGTCATGCAGACCTCGATGTACCGCTCCACCGACGGCGGCCGCAATTTCATCGCCTACAAAGGCGCGCCCGGCGGCGACGACAACCACGTTCTCTGGATCGACCCCACCAACTCCAATTGGATGATCATGGGCTCCGACCAGGGCGCCACGATCAGCATGGATGGGGGCAGAAGCTGGAATTCCTGGTACAACCAGCCCACCGGCCAGGTCTACCACCTTTCCGTCGACAATCGCTGGCCCTACTGGGTCTACGGCACCCAGCAGGATAGCGGCTCGATCGCCGGACTCAGCCGCGGCGATTACGGCGCCATCACCATGCTCGATTGGGATCCCATCGGCGGCTACGAATTCGGTTACATCCTGCCCGATCCGCTCGATCCCGATATCGTCTACGCCGGCGGGCCCGGCCGCGGATTGGTCCGCATCGATCGGACAAACCGCCAGTTGGCCACCATCTCCCCCAACGAAAGCCGCGACGGCGAGTTCCGTACCGCGGTGAATCCTCCGCTCGCTTTCTCTCCCCAAGACCCGCACGTTCTTTACGAAGGCACCCAGGTGGTGCTGGAAACCAGCGACGCAGGCCTCACCTGGCGCGCCATCAGTCCCGACCTCACCGTGCGGCCCGGCGCCGCTCCGCCGCCTGGAGGCGAAAACCGGCCGCCGAATCGGACCGCTATCAACACCCTGGCACCTTCATCCAAGCGCGCCGGCGAAATCTGGGCGGGAACGACCAACGGCGTGATCCAGTTGACCGAGGATGGCGGCAAGTCGTGGCGCAACGTCTCCCCGCCGGGGCTGAGCGAAGGCAGCGTCATCAGCATCATCGAAGCGTCGCCCTTCGACGCCGGCGCCGCCTACGCCGCCGTTGATAACCATCAGGTAAACGACTTCAATCCCCACATCTACCGCACTCGCGACGCCGGCCGCACCTGGCAGGCAATCGATGCCGGAATTTCCGCCGGCAGTTTCGTGCGGGTGGTGAGGGAAGATCCGGCTCGCCGCGGCCTGCTCTACGCCGGCGCCGAAAACGGCGCCTACGTCTCCTTCGACGACGGGGACCATTGGCAATCGCTCCAGCTCGATCTGCCCACGGTTTCGGTGCGCGACCTGGTGGTGCACGGCGACGACCTGGTGGCCGCCACCTACGGCCGCGCATTTTGGATACTGGACGACCTCACTCCCCTCCGCCAGCTCGACTCCCGCGTGGCCGCTTCCGATGCCTGGCTCTTTCAGCCGGCAACCGCGACTCGCGTTCGCCGCGATCAGAATGGCGATACGCCGTTTCCGCCGGAGATGCCCGCGGGCCAAAATCCCCCCACCGGCGCGATCGTTGATTACTACCTGAAATCCGCAGCGGCGAGCGACGTGACCCTCGGGGTTTACGATTCGGCGGGCCACCTGGTCCGTCAGTTTTCCAGCGCGCCGCTTCCGCCTTCCCTCGAGCCTCCGCCTAACGTTCCCGATTATTGGCTCGAGCGTCCCCAGCCGATGCCAAAGGCGGCGGGACTGAACCGGTTCGTTTGGGATCTCCGTTATCCCCCGCCGCCGGCGCTGCGCCATAACTATCCCATCTCCGCGCTTTACGGGAACACGCCGGGCGATCCCCGCGGGCCGCTCGCGGTCCCGGGAAAATACGAGCTCCGGCTCAGCGTGAACGGCCGCACCTATCGCCAGCCGCTTGAAATCGTTTTGGATCCCCGGGTGCGCGCCGCGCCGTCGGATTTGGCGAGCCAGCTCGAATTAGGGCGGAAGATTTCCGCTGCCATCTCCGCCAGCTACGCCGGGCATCAGCAGGTCGCTGATTTCCGCACCGCTCTGGCCGCTCGGCGCGATACCCTCCAGGGTAACCCCCAAGCGAAATCAGCTCTGGATGCCGCCGACGCGCTCGACCGAAAGGCGGCTGCGCTCGAAGGCTCCGAAACTCCCTCGTTCAATCCCGCCGGCGCGCGCCCGAAGCCCAGCTACGCCCTGCTGAATCGGAATTTCGGCGGCCTGACTACCGATCTCGAAGGTTCGGATACGGCGCCGACCGAGGCGATGCAAACCGCCTACGGCGATTATTGCCGCGACCTGACCACGCTTGCCGCCGATTGGAGCGACCTGAAGACCAAGGACCTCGCCGCGCTAAACGCCGAGCTTGCCGGCCTGCATCTCGAGCCGGTTGCCGTTCCCGGCGCTCCCGATCCGCCGGGGTGCGGAAACTAGAAACGGCACGGTGATTCAAGCGCGCCACCGGTAAGCGTAGTCGCGTTGCCGAGGGGGAATCTCGAGTCCGCCGCTTACTGCTTTGCCTGGTCGAGAACCATTTCAATCGGCTTGGGAACCACCGCGCCGTTGGGCGTCGCGTTCAAGAACGACAATTCGGCGTGGGTCTTGTCCTTCAACTTCATCGCGAACCGCACCGGTTGCTCGGTCGTCGAGTTGAAGTACAGGGTGTCGGCGTCCACCTTGACGATAGTCACCGGCTTGCTTCCCGGCTCAGGCTTTACGTCCGCAACGTTCCCGCCGCTGTCCAGGCTGACCATCGCATGGCTCAGCGAACCCGAAAGCTTGGCTCCGCTCATCTTCACCGCCAGGGTGATGAAGGTCGTGCCCTTGAAGCTCGCCTTCCACGTGCCCACGAACGCGTTGCTTGCCCCGCTTGCCGGCGGCTTGGCCGATTGCCTTGCGGTGCGCGCAGGCCTTCCCGCGAAGAGCGCCATCGCCGCCGTCAGAAGGAGCGCGAGCGGGCGCCGCGCGCTTGTCCAGCCGTATGCGGAACGCGATATCTGCGAGAGCTTCGCCATCGGTTCCTCCCCCAGCCGCGGTCGAAACCGCCGAACCGCACTCGACGTTGGATGCGAAGCGATCGCGGTGCGTTTCCCCGCCAGCCTGTTGTTGCGAGCGGATCGGAGCCGCCCTCGCGATGGCCCGAATTCCGAGGGCCGGTTTCAAGATTTAAGTGTAGCGCCGCGGCCTTCAGCGCGGCACCGCCGGAACGACGCCCGGTCGCCCAAGCACAAAGAGTGGCTGGCATCCTGAGCGCAGCCTTTGGCGACAACCAACGGAAGTTCCGACGCAACTTGTCGGGACCAGCGGGGCGGACGAGCCAAGATCGCCGCCAGGATGGCGGCGCTACAAAAGAGGAGCGAGCCTCGTTTGGTTGCGCCGGCATCCCTGCCGGCGCTCTGGAACTGGTGTAGGGCCCCGCTAAGGGGCGCGCCAGGATTGCCCGGCGTCGCGTCGCTTTTCTCCTCCGCGCGCGGCGGTCGCCCGCCCTGCGAGACCGCCGCGCTCCTCCGGAGGAAAATCGATAACCGGCGGCGGAAGGCCCGCCGCTCGCCAGTTCATTTCCTGCTGTATTTCTCGAACCAGTAGCGCAGGTAGAGCTGGTTGCGCATAAAATTCGACGGGTGGCCGATGGCGCCGTGGTATTCGTCGTTCATCTGGATCATCGCCGTGGGAACCTTGAGCAATTTGAGCGCCTCGTAAAACTCCTCGGTTTGGGGCATGGGCGTGCGCCGGTCGAGCACGCCGGTGAGCAGCAGCGTGGGCGTTTTCACCTGGTTGGCGTACATCACCGAGGAATGCTTGAGGAATTCGCTCGGGTCCTCCCAGGGCAGCTTGTGGAAGAAGAGGTAGTAGTAATTGATGGAGTCGGTTTCCCCGCCGAAGGAGAGCCAGTCGATCACCGGGCATTCGACCACCGCCGCCGCAAACCGGTTGGTATGGCCGACCGTCCACGACGTCAGCACGCCGCCGCCGCTGCATCCATAGACGAAGAGGTTTTGCGGATCCACGTAGCCCCGCGCCAGCACCGCGTCCACCCCCTTCATCAGGTCCTTGAAATCCGGCCCGGGATAGTCGAAATTGATTCCGTTGGCGAAATCGCTGCCGTAGCCGGTGGACCCACGCGGATTGATGTACACCACCACGTAGCCGTTGGCGGCGTGTTCCTGCAGGGCGAAGTTGAAGCCGACGTTGTACATTCCCGCCGGGCCCCCGTGAATGTTGAGGATCAGCGGGTACTTCTTTCCCGGCTGGAAATCCGGCGGCTTGATGATCCAGCCTTCGATCTTCAGGTTGTCGAAGGAATTGTAGGAAAACTCCTCCACCTGGCCCAGCTTCACCCCGCCGAGCAGATCGCCATTGACGAAAGTAAGCTGCCGCGGATCCTGGCTGGCGACGTTGAAGGTGTAGACGTCCAGCGGCTTGTAGAAAGCGGTTATCGTCGCCGCCGCCTGCCCGGTGTTGCTGATGCTGCTCACTGTCAGCATGTGGTCGCCTTCGGTCAGCTTCCTCACGTCGCCCGCGAGCGGCGCGAAGTACAAGTTTCGGGTGCCGTCGGTATCGGCGTTGAAGTAAACGCCGCTCGCGTCCGGGGCCCACATCAGGCCCACGGGGCTGCGATCGAGCGAAGCCGCCAGTTCGCGGGCGTTCGTCCCGTCGAGGTTCATCACGTAGAGATGCGAGGTGGTGTACGCCTCGGCGACGAGCGGGTGGCCGGAGTAGGCGACGTATTTGCCGTCGGGTGAAACCACCGGGTCCTGGTGCGCTGCCTTTTCCGCGGTCAATTGCCGCACCGCGCCGTTGGCCGCGTTCACCGCGTAAATGTACGATTCCTGCCGGCGGTATTCGAAATCCTCCACCCGGTCCGCGCTGAACAGAATCTCGGTGTTGTCCGGAGTCCACGAGAGCCCGCCGCCCCCGAACCCGCCTCCGTCATTCCAGGCTCCGGTGGTGAGTTGGCGCGGCGCGCCGCCGTCGGCGGAAACGACAAAGATGTGACGGTAGGCGTCGGGGAGGAATCCCTGGCGGTCCGCCTGGTAGATCAGCCGCTGCACGATTCGCGGCGCCGGAGTCCATTTCGCGCCCGCGGGCTCGCCCGGCAGCTTGATGTTGAACCCATCGCGGTGCGCCGGCACCGACATCAGGAAGGCGATCTGCTTGCCGTCGGCCGACCACGCGAGGCCCGTGGGTGTCTGGTCGACGTTGGTGATTTGCGATCCGCTGGGCGCATCGAGCCATTGCACGAAAATCTGTTCGCCCCGCGGCGGCGCCTCAGCTACGTAAGCGATTCGCGTGCCGTCCGGCGACCAGCGGCCGTCTCCGCCCTTGGCGAAAAACCGCTGGTGGCTGCCGTCGGAATTCATGATCCAGAGCGCGGTGATGTACCGGTCGTTGATCTTGTCCACCCACCGCCTGGTGTAAAGAATTTGTTTGCCGTCGGGAGCAATCTGCGGATCGGACACTCCCACCATGTCCAGGTACATTCCCAGATTGAGTTTCTTTGCGTTTTCCTGCGCCGCGGCGCCGCCGGCCAGCGCCGCCACCAGCAGCGGAATCGCCAGCCACTTCGTCCGCCCCATTTGCCTGCACATGAATTCCTCCAGTATCATCGCGCGCTCCAACACCGGTTCCGAGCCGCGACCCCGCAGAGCGGGGGAGTAGGACCCTCGTCATTCTTCCTTCGCCTTGCCATTTGCCTCGGCGCGCGTTGCTCGACCGCCGCCGAAATCTGCGGCGCCGAAACCAATCCGTAACGATGGGCTCCCCATTCGAGCGCCGCAAGGGACGGAGGAAAAGCCGCACAATCCCCGCCGGGCCACCGGCCGCGCACCGGCCTTATACGCGGGCGCGGCCGGCGAAGTCAACGCCTTTCGGCGGGCTTGGCTTTCCGCTCCGGACCATGGCGGCACCGGCGCTGTTTCAGGCGCAGGAGCCGATTCCCGTCAGACACGGAAGCCGAGCCATTCTTTTGACAATCGCTTGACCGCGGGGCAGCATCCATAAGGAGTATCGGGGGAGCAAAAGGAGTCCATGTCTAGACGACTCGGAGGCTGGCCCGTGGATCGGAAGCGAGTGCGGCTGCTGGCGGTTTCCGTCTCTCTTCTCGCGATCGCACTGGTAGTGGCCGCTCGAACCCGCCGGCGCGCCGTTCAGCCGGCGGAGAGCGTCGTGCGCGCGACCCTGAGCAACGGCTTGCGAGTGGTGATCGTTCGCGATCCCCTGGCGCCGGTCGCCGCCACGGTGATGAATTACCTGGTTGGCTCGGACGAGTCGCCGGCCGAGTTTCCAGGTCTGGCTCACGCCGAAGAGCACATGATGTTCCGCGGCAGCCCCGGCCTTTCCGCCGACCAACTGGCGGACATCGCCGCCGCGATGGGAGGCCAGTTCGACGCTGACACCCAGCAGGCGGTTACCCAATACTTTTTCACCGTGCCCGCCGAGGACCTCGACGTCGCCCTCCACATCGAATCCATCCGCATGCGCGGCGCGCTGGAGACGCCGGCGCTGTGGGACCAGGAGCGCGGGGCGATCGAGCAGGAAGTAGCGCAGGACCTCTCGAATCCCGAATACGTCTTCTACACCAAGCTGCTTACCGCGATGTATCACGGCACGCCGTACGAGCACGACGCGCTGGGCACCCGGCCTTCCTTCGATCGTCTGGGCGCGCCGATGCTCGAGAAGTTTTACGACACCTGGTATGCGCCAAACGACGCCATCCTGGTGATTGCCGGCGACGTCGATCCCCAAAAGACCCTTGCCGAAGTGAAATCGCTCTTCGGCGGCATTGCGGCGAAGAAACTGCCCGCGCGGCCCGCGGTGCGACTCGGCGCGGTCGACGCCCAGACACTGCACTTGACCACCGATCTCCCTTACGGCCTCGCGGTGATTTCCTTCCGCTTGCCCGGCTACGGCAGCCCCGATTTCGCCGCTGCCGACGTCCTCGCCGACGTCCTCAGCAGCCAGCGAGGAAGCCTTTACGCGCTGGTGCCCGCCGGCAAGGCGCTCTATGCAGGTTTTTCATTCGATCCGCTGCCGGAATCCGGCTTGGGCTATGCCGTCGGCGCATTTCCGAAATCGGCCGACGGCAGCGCCCTGTTGCAGGAAATCAAGGGCGTTCTGGCCGCGGACGTCAAGAACGGCGTTCCCGCCGACTTGGTGGAAGCGGCGAAGCGACACGAGCTGGCGAGCGCGGAATTCGAGAAGAATTCGATTTCCGGGCTGGCGAACGACTGGTCGACGGCGCTGGCCGTCGAGGGCCGCCAGTCGCCGCGGCAGGATGTCGACGCGATCGCCAAGGTCACCCTCGCCGACGTCGATCGGGCCGCTCGCCGCTACCTGGCGCTCGACGATGCCGTCGCTGCCGTTCTCTCCCCCCAGCCCTCGGGCAAGCCCATGTCCGGAAAAGGATTCGGCGGCGCCGAATCCTTCGCCCCCGCCAGTCCCAAGCCGGTTGCCTTGCCTGCCTGGTCGCACAAAGCGCTGGCCCGGCTCGAGCTGCCCAGCTTCAAAATTCATCCGGTCGTCACCACGCTTCCCAACGGCTTGAAGCTGATTGTCCAGCAAGACGCTGTGAGCGACACGGTGAGCGTGATCGGCCGGATCAAGAGCGACCCCGATTTGGAAACGTCGCCGGGAAGGGAAGGCGTGTCGTCGGTGCTCGATCAGCTGCTTTCCTATGGCAGCCAGAGCCTCGACCGCATCGCGTTCCAGAAGGCGCTCGACGATATCGGCGCCGACGAATCGGCGGGCGCGAGTTTCTCGGTCAGCGTTCTCGCCGATAGCTTCGATCGTGGCGTCCAGCTCCTCGCCGATAACCAGCTGCATCCGGGCTTGCCGGCAGCGGATTTTCCCACGGTGCAGCACCAGGTGGCCTCCGCGGTCGCCGGCCAGCTCCGGAGCCCCGATTATCTCCGCGAGCGGGCGCTCGATGCGGCTCTGTTTCCCGCCGGCGATCCCTCCTTGCGCGAACCGACTCCCCAAACCGTCGAATCCCTCACGCTGAACGACGTCAAAGACTATTACCAGCGCGTATTTCGCCCCGACTTGACCACAATCGTCGTGATTGGGGATGTTTCGCCCGCCCAAGCCCGCGCGGTCATCACGAAGTACTTCGGCGCCTGGCGGCCGCTGGGACCCCAGCCCGCCACCGACCTTCCTCCGGCGCCCGCCAATCAGCCGTCGGCCACCACCGTGCCCGACAGCAGCCGGGTGCAGGACAGCGTCACCCTCGCGGAAACGCTCGGCCTGAATCGCTTCCATCCCGATTATTACGCGCTCGAGCTGGGCAACAACGTGCTCGGCGGCGGCTTTTACGCCACCCGGCTCTATCGCGATCTGCGGGAGAACGCCGGGCTGGTTTATTACGTCGGGTCGTCGTTCCAGATGGGCCGCACGCGCTCGATTTATTCGGTGAGCTATGCGTGCGATCCGGAAAACGTCTCGAAGGCCCGCGCCATCATCCTGCGCGACTTGCGCCAGATGCAAACCCAGCCGGTAAGCCCCGCCGAACTCCAGCAAGCCAAAGCGATGCTGCTGCGCCAGATTCCGCTCTCGGCGGAAAGCCTGGGCAGCATCGCCGGCGGCTTGCTCTCGCGATCGATCACCGGCCTCCCGATCGACGAGCCCGAGATTGCCGCTCGGCGCTATCTGGCGCTCAACGCCGAACAAGTCCGCGCCGCTTTTGCCAAGTGGCTCAGAACCGCAGACTTGGTGCAAGTTGTCGAAGGCCCCAGCCCGCGATAGCGGCCGACAGCGAAGCAAACCTGCCGCGGGGAGACGGAGTCGCGAGTCACCGGTAGGGAGCGCATGCCTCCGGCGGCCGATTCCGCCCGCAATTCCGGGTGACCGCGAAATGCCCGCAGGGGCGGCCCGCCAGGGGAGGAAGGTTCCCGGAGCGTCATCTTCAGGCCCGGGGGCTTCCTCTCTCCCAGGGGAACTGAGTGTCCACGTAGGACGCGCCGAGTTCGGCAATCGAGGCGCAGCCGAGCAGCGTGAGCGTGCGTGCCACGTCGTCGCGGAGGATCTGCAGTGCCCGCGATACGCCGGCTTCGCCGGCCGCACCCAATCCGTACGCGTAAGCGCGCCCCACGAGCACCGCGCGAGCTCCAAGGCAAATGGCCTTCACGATTTCACTGCCCCGGCGAATTCCGCCGTCCATCAGCACCTCGGCTTCCCCGCGTACGGCGGCAACAACCTCCGGCAATACCCGCAGCGTAGCGGAAACACAATCCATCTGGCGGCCGCCGTGATTGGAAACGACGACGGCCGCCGCCCCTTCGTCGACCGCGCGCCTGGCGTCCTCGGCGGTCAGCACGCCCTTGACGACAATCGGTCCCGGCCAAAGCTCCCGCAGCCAGCGGAAATCCTCCCAGGTCACCACCGCATCGGCGAGGGCGGCAGTGACATCGATCAGCGGCATCGGCCCGCGGCCGGGTAGCACCACATTCTCGAGATCGGGAACTCCGCCATCGAGCAAGAACCTCGCCAGCCACCGGGGCCGAACCAGAAACTGCGGCAGAAAGGGAATCTTGGCAAGCGGACGGCTGCCTAACAGTTCCTTCATGCCGTTGCGGAAATCGCGTTCCCGCTTTCCGGAAACGGGCGTGTCGATCGTAATCACCAGGGCGGAGAAGCCGGCTTGTCTGGCCCGTGCAATGGCCGCTTCGGCGGCGGCGCGTCCGCCGACAAGATACAACTGATACCAAACCGGCCCCGCCGAGGCTTTCCTGACATCCTCAAGCCTGTGCCCGGAAATCGTCGACAGGATATAGGCTGTGCCGGCGGCGCCGGCCGCCCTTGCGGCCGCGACTTCGCCATGGGGATGCATCAATCGGCTGTACCCGACCGGCGCCAGCAGAGCGGGGAACGAGAGCTCGGCGCCCAGGACGCGCACACTCAGGTCGTAACGGGGGATGCCCACGGCTTGGCGCGGCCGGAAGGTGACATCCTGAAAGGCGCGGCGATTCTCCCGGAGAGTTACCTCCTCGTCGGCGCCGCCGTCGAGGTAATCGAACACAACTCGGGGAAGGCGGCGCCTCGCGAGGCGCCGCAAGTCCTCGATGTTGACGGCCCGTCGAGACGGCTTCGAGCTCGATGCCTCATTCATCCTTTCGCTCCCGAAAAACGGCTGCCAGCCGATGGTCTTCCGTACCCGTGCACTCTACCACCCGCCCGCTCCACGGCGGACGCGGCGTAGTGGACCATGCCTGCCTCCGGCAGGCAGGTCTACCCCAAGCCGCCTCAGAAAAGCGGACATTTCATGTGCTAATTCGACCGGACATATCATGTGCTAACGACACAACTGTTCCTAACGCTTGACTCGCCGCGACGCTCCGGCTAGCATCCCCCTCCGCATTCACCCATATGTCTCGGCCCTCGGAAATTCTGAAGGCTTGTCGCTGGAGGCTGTCATGAACCGCGCCCTCGGCTTGGTTTACGGGATGCTCTGCTATGTGTTTTTCCTCGCCGTATTCCTCCTGTCGATTTGGTTCGTCTGGACAATGGACGGCCTGCCGGCGCGTTCGCCGCTTGGCGTGGCGCTGGTAATCGACGCCGTGCTGCTTGGCCTCTTCGCCGTTCAGCACAGCGGGATGGCGCGGCAGGGATTCAAGCGCGTCTTGGGAAAACTGCTGCCGCAGCCGGTCGAACGGAGCACCTACGTATTTGTCGCGAGCGCGGTGCTCTTCGCAGTGATCAAGTTCTGGCAGCCGGCTCCGCGAACGATCTGGAACGTGACCTCGCGCTCCGGCGTGCCGATTTTGGAGACGCTTTTCTGGCTGGGCTGGTTGCAGGTGCTGGTCAGCACATTCCTGATTGACCACTTCGATCTGTTCGGGCTGAAGCAGGTGTGGAGACTCTGGCGCAACCTGCCGTACGACGCGCCGAAGTTCGCCACGCCGGGGCCGTATCGCCTGGTGCGCCATCCGATCTACCTGGGCTTCATCGTCGCGTTCTGGAGCGCTCCCCGCATGACGCTGGGACACCTCTTCTTCGCCGCGATGTGCAGCGCTTACATCATCCTCGCCATCCAGTTTGAGGAGCGCGACCTGATCACCTTCCACGGCGAAGCCTACCGGGTCTACCGTACCGGCGTCTCGATGTTGCTGCCGTTGCCGGCCAAGAAGCGGTAGCCGGCCGCGTACAGATGGAGCCGCGAATCACCCGCACAGGGGCGCGCGCCTCCCGCGCCCGATTCCGGCCGCGATTCGGGCCGAACGCGAAACGCCCGCAGGGTGGCGGAAAGACAATCCATCTGGCGTCCGCCGTGAGCGGAAACGACGAAGGCCGGCGCATGGCAGACCCTCCGCTTGCTTACTGGTGGACCGCAAGGGATTCGAACCGACGGCCTCCCGGCGGGCCGGGACGCTGTCTCGATAGCCTGGCGAAAGAGGAGAATGGCGGGATTCTTTGGTGGACCGCATGGGATTCGAACCCACGACCTCCTCGTTGCGAACGAGGCGCTCTCCCAGTTGAGCTAGCGGCCCACTCGGTGCGATTCTACGCGGACACCGAAAACGCGGCAAGGCGGGCATCGGTGGAGGGTGAGCGGAAGAAGCACCGGAGCGTCGGGGCCTCCATTTGCCGGGGCGTCAGCGGTTGAGGGATTGCGCCGCGGTGCGCTCGGCCAGGATCTTGCGCGCGTTTTCGTAAAGCGCCCGCGCCTGGGGAATCAGCTCGACCGCCTTCTGCATTTCGGGGTCGCTGTCCAACTGCACGCGGTAGCCGGCGTTGATGCCGAAGATCGAAGTGAACACTTCCCGCTTGATCTTCCACTTCAGCCAGTCGAGGTTCTGTTGGATATCCTGGTCGGTGTATGTGATGTGTTCCTTGTCCAGATACCGCTTGAATTGATCGATCACTGCGTCATTGACAACGAAATCGCGGGTAACGGTCGGCCGCGTCCCCACGTAATAGCGGGTGAAATCGCCCACTCCCGTCTCGACGATCTCGAGCGGAAAGAATACTCCCCGCTGCAAAAGCATGTTCTGGAAGGCGTCGAGCTTCGGCACGGGCAATTGGACGTCGGGAGTGATTCCTCCCTCGCCGTAAACGCTCCGGCCGCTGTCGGTCAGCTTGACGTCGGCCTTGGGCGCCGGCTGGGGGTTGAACCGGTACTCCCAATACGAAATGTTGTGATAGGGCCGCTGAATCAGACGGCCGCTCGGCGTGTAATAGCGGGCGGTGGTAAGCGCCAGGCCGGTGCCATCGCCGAGAGGGCTGACCGTCTGCACCAACCCCTTGCCGAAGCTGGTTTGGCCGGCAATCAGCGCCCGGTCGTGGTCCTGGAGGGCCCCGGCGATGATTTCCGACGCCGACGCAGTGTTTCCGTCAATCATGACCACGATGGGCACGCGATCTCCTTGGTTGCCGTGCACCGCGTAGTAGCGTCGTTCAGGCGACGCGCGGCCGCGGTGGCTGACGATCAATTGCCCGCGATCGAGAAGCATGTCGCCGGTTTCCACCGCCTGGTTGAACAGCCCTCCGGGATTGCCCCGCAAGTCGAGGATCAGGCCATCCAGATGGGGCGCATCGAGCTTCTGGAGCGCTTCCGCCAACTCCGCGGCCTCGTCTTCGCTCTCGAAAGTTGAAATCTTGATGTAGCCGACGCCAGGCTTCACGATCGTGTAGAAATCCACCGCCGGGTGCGAAATCGCGTCGCGGGTAATGGTGAATTCGAACGGCTTGTCCCAGCCCTCGCGGCCGACGGTGATGTGGACCACGGTTCCGCGCGGACCTTTCAGCATGCTCGCCACCTGATCGGTGGTCAGGCCCTTGCACGACTTCTTGTCCACTTCCAGCAGCACGTCGCCGGGGCGGATCCCCGCCTGATAGGCGGGAGAACCGGGGAAGGGCGAGATGACCACGGTGCGGCCGCTTTCCGGGCCGATTTCCATTCCCACGCCGTAATACTGGCCGTGCTGGTCCTCTTCCAGCAGCGCAAACGCCCTCTTGTCGAAGAAGCTCGAATGGGGATCGAGCACGGCGAGCATGCCGGGAATCGCTCCGTGGTAGATCGCCGAATCGACGTTCACCGGCTTGGCGTAGTTCCGCTCGACCACCGCGAGCACGTGAGTGAACGACTTGACCGATTCCTCGATGTTGTTGTTGCCCTGGGCGGTGGCGCGAACAGCCGGGCCGTAAAATCCTCCCAGGCCGGCGCAGATGGCCACCACAATCGCCAGAACGAGAAGCGTTCGCTTGCCGCGCGTCATGGTCTCCGGTTATCTCCTTCCCTTGTCGCAGTATAGCACACGCCCGTTTGACACTCATCGGCCGCTTTTCTATGATGCAAACGAGGGGTTGCCCCGAGCCCAATGCTGAGCATTTCCCACCTGATCATCATTTTCCTGGTCGCTCTTATCGTGTTTGGCCCGGAAAAGCTGCCGGAATTGGCTCGCACGCTCTCGAAACTCATGCGCGAATTCAATCGCGCCACCGGCGGCTTGCGCGAGTCGCTCGAGCAGGATTTGCGGCAGTTGGAACGCGAAGTTCTGGAACAACGGCAGGCCCCTGCCGCAACTCCGGCGGCAGCTCCAGCCATGGCTCTGCCCGAGGCCGCCTCCACCGGCGAGACACCAGCGCCGCCCGGCGATGCCACCGCCGCTTCCGCTCCCGCGGAATCGCCTTCCTCCCCATCAGCAACCCTCCCGGATAACGCCGCCGATGGCCACCCCACCGCCGCCTGACGCCCGTCAGGCCTCCCCGCCGCCAGAGGAGCCGGGAACGCGGATGTCTTTCTTCGAGCACCTCACCGAGCTGCGCAAGCGCCTGGTCCTCTCGCTGGTTGCCATCGGGATCGGGGCGGTGGCCGGCCTGGCGGTGGCGCCGAAGATGCTCGCGGTGATTTCCCTGCCGATGCAGATCGCCCTCCGCCAGCAGCACCTGGAAGACAAGCTGATCTACACCAGCCCCACCGGCGTGATCACGCTGATCATTCACCTCGGTTTCTACCTGGGATTCGTTCTGGCTTCGCCGTTCGTGTTCTATCAAATCTGGCTGTTCGTCGCTCCCGGCCTCTACCGCCACGAGCGGCGGGCGGTGTCCACGTTCGTTGTTTCGTCGGTCGCCCTGTTTCTGGCGGGCATCGCCTTCGGCTATTTCTTTTTGCTGCCTTACGTGCTGCGGTTCCTGATCAGTTTCCAGGGCCCGTTCAAGCCGCTGATCAGCATCAACGAGTACTTCGATCTGACGTTGCTGGTGCTGATCGGGCTGGGCGTCATTTTCGAGCTGCCGGTGCTGGTCTTCTTCCTGTCGCTGATCGGGGTGGTGACGCCGCAGTTCCTGTGGAAGAACATGCGTTACGCGATCCTGCTGATCACGATCGCCGCCGCCATCTTCACTCCCAGCCCCGACGCCACCACCATGCTCATTTTCATGGCCCCGATGGTCGTGCTCTACCTGGCCGGGATCGGGGTCAGCTACCTGGTGATGCGCCGCAAACGGCGCGCCGCAATCGTCCGTGCGGAGGTGCGCTGAGATGGGCCCGCGCCGGGCGTCGCGCTCCGGCGGCATCGGCTGGAGCGCGCCTCCTGCGCTGCTTGCCGCCGGCTGCTTGCTGCTGGCCGGCGCGGCTTCCGCCTGCGGCTCGGCGCGGCCGCAAGCGGCCGCGGCCCAGTCTTCCTCCAGCCCCGCCGCCGCCCCGCCTGCCAGCCAGACCGGCGGCTTCGACGGCCAACGCGCCTGGGTCCACCTCCAGAAACTGGTTGGCTTCGGTCCCCGGCCGCCGGACACGGAAAATATCCGGCGGACGCAGCAATACATCGCCAGCGAGTTGCAATCGTTCGGCTGCGCCGTGAAGCAGGACGACTTCCATGCCCAGGCGCCGGTCGGCGCCCTGGCCATGAAAAACATCATCGCCCAGGCGCCGGGGAAGAGTTCCGATATCTTGCTCCTGCTCACTCACTACGACACTTTGCGCCTGCCCGGTTTCGTTGGCGCGGACGACGGCGGCTCGTCCACCGCGCTGATGCTGGAGCTAGCTCGCGTGCTCTGTGCCCATCCCCAGCCGCTCGCCGTGTGGATTGGCTTCGTCGACGGCGAAGAGGACCAGACCAATTTCGCCACCGCGCAGCAGGCGCAAACCGTTTGGAGCGACGAGGACAGCACGTACGGCAGCCGCGAGCTGGCGGCGCAAATGGCGCTTTCGGGCGATTTGAAGCGGGTGAAAGCGGTGCTGCTGGCCGATATGATTGGCGATGCCAATCTCGACATCGTCCGCGACACGAATTCCGCGCCTTGGCTGGTGGATTTGGTGTGGTCGACGGCCCAGCGGCTCGGCTACGGCGGCTATTTTCTGAGCAGCTCGATGCCGGTCGATGACGACCACATGCCGTTCGTGCGCCGCGGCGTTCCCTCGGTCGACGTCATCGATTTCGATTATCCGCCCTGGCACACCGCTGACGACACGCTGGACAAATGCAGCCCGCACTCGCTCGCCGTCGTTGGACACGTGTTCCTGGAGTCGGTTCGCGCGCTCGGCCAGAAATTCGCCCCCGTCACCCGCCGCGCCGGCCGGTAGCGCCCGTCGCAGTCGCCTTCAATTCCCGCCCGGGAGGCGCGGTATGCGGGGAGCCTCGCGTTCTTCGGGTTTTCGTTTGGGTTGTTGAGCCGAGGGCTGCCGCGCAGAGTGGAATGGGAAACCGGCCCGCTCTGCTGCTTACTCGAACCGCACGCCGCCTTCGCAGGAAGCTACCGAGTGACGCGCGAACCGCTCCTCGTCGGGATAGGGGAAATCCGCGCGATAGTGGCTGCCGCGGCTTTCCTCCCGCGCCAGCGCCGAGCGGCTGATCACCTGCGCCACCGTCCAGAGGTTGTACAGCTCCCAGGCGCGCCGGGAGGGAGCGGCCGGCCGAGAAACTTCCATCGAGGCGAGCTGCTCGATGGCTCGCGCCAGTTCCCGCCCTTCCCGCAGGACGCCCGCTCGCTGCCATAGGACCGCTCGAATACGCTCGCGCAATGGATCCCGGACTTCGGCCTCCGGCGCCGCGTCGCTCTCACGCGCCTCCTTCGCCGGTCGTTTCGGCTGG
This sequence comes from Candidatus Acidiferrales bacterium, assembly GCA_035946455.1. Classification (GTDB taxonomy): domain Bacteria; phylum Acidobacteriota; class Terriglobia; order Acidiferrales; family UBA7541; genus JAKASX01. Next base: position 24,945 of record DASYZK010000005.1, read on the forward strand.
CGCGCGGCCACCGCACGCTTTGCGGGAGCCGCCTTGGCCGGTGCGTCCTCGAGCGCCGCCTTCCCGGCCCGCGCTCCGAACACCAGTCCTTCGAGAAGGGAATTACCCGCGGCGCGGTTCGCTCCGTGCACGCCGGTGGATGCGGTTTCTCCGGCGGCGTAGAGTCCGGTGAGGGTGGTGCGTCCAAACAAATCGGTTTTCAGCCCGCCGATTGCGTAATGCGCTGCCGGGCCAACCGGAGCGAGATCGGCGGTGAGGTCCAGCCCATGCTTCATGCAGGCCGCATGAAGCCGCGGGAATCGCTTGGCGACGAACGCCTCGCCCAGCCCGGTCGCGTCCAAATAAACGTAGCCCGCCCGTGTCCGCCTCATTTCCGAAACAATGGCTCGGCACAACACACCCGCGGGAGCCAGTTCGGCGGTTTCGTGGTAGTGGGGCATGAACCGCTCGAGCATCGCGTTGCGCAACACCGCGCCCTCGGCTCGCAGCGCTTCGGGCAGCGGGAGCGGCGGCGCGCCCTTCACCGCCAGCGCCGTGGGATGGAATTGCACGAATTCCATGTCCGCCAGCGCCGCTCCGGCGCGGTAGCCGATGGCCATGCCGTCGCCGGTGGCCGCCGCCGGACTGGTGGTCTCGCGAAATGCCTGGCCCAGCCCGCCGGTGGCCAGGACTACTGCGCGGCATTCCAGCTCCGCCATGCGGCCGCAGGATTCGTCCAGGTAGCGAATCCCCGTCACCCGGCCGCCTGCGGCGGTTGTGAAGGTGAGTTCGGTGGCAAACGCTTGCCGGCGAAGACTGATGGATTTCAGCGAGCCGGCTCTGGCGAGAAGCACCCGCCGAATTTCGGCGCTGGCGGTATCTCCCTGGGCCGGGATGCCGCGGTTCCGGCGGTCGCGCGCGCCCTCGTGGTTATGGCCGGGCTTCGCGCCCGCGTGATCGAGCTTCGCACCCCAGGCGATCAATTCCCGAAGGCGATCGGGGCCGTCCTCCACCAGGGCTTTGACCGCGTCGGGATTGCACAATCCCTCCCCGGCGCGGAGCGTATCCGGTTCGTGCAATCCGATTTCGTCGTCTTCGCCAGGCCGGGCGCCGGCCGCACTGCATGCGCCTTTCGCCAGCACCAGCACGCGGCCGCCTCCACCCAGCTCGATCGCGGCCCTCAGCCCGGCGACACCCGCCCCAACCACCACGTAATCCAGGAGCATTCGGTCGTTCCCCGGCATCGTCGGGCGATCTCAGGTGAGCGATGGCTTATGGTAGCACGAAGCGTTCGGAGCAAGTTCGTTCCATCCTTGTGTTAGAGTTTTTGCGCCGATGAAGCGCGTGCTCATCCACTCGTCGGCCGGCGACTATCCGCTGTTGTGCGGCCGCGGGCTCGTCCGCCGGCGCGGCTGGCTGGTCGGCCAGTTGCCCGCTGACCGCACCGGCGTCTATCTCCTCAGCTCGCCGCGGGTATGGCGGCATTGGGGCAGAGCGCTCGGAGCGGCGTTTGGCGGCGCGGCCGCCAAGCCGCTGCTCTTCGACGACCGCGAATCGTCGAAGAATCTTCGCACCGTCGAACGCATCAGCCGGGCGCTGGTGCGCGCCCGGGCCGATCGCGGAGCGGTGCTGGTGGCGGCGGGCGGGGGAGTGGTGGGCGACGTCGCCGGCTTCGTCGCCGCCGCCTACATGCGGGGCGTGCGGCTGGTTCACGTCCCCACGACGCTGGTGGCGCAAGTCGATAGCGCCATCGGCGGCAAGACCGGCGTCAATTTGCCCGAAGGCAAGAACCTGGTGGGTGCGTTCTATCCGCCGCAACTGGTGGTTGCCGATCCCGAATTGCTCGGCACGCTCGGCGAGCGGCAGTTTCGTTCCGGGCTCTACGAAGTGGCCAAGTACGCCATCATCGGCGATCCGCGGCTGTTCGCGATACTCGAGCGGGCCGGCGAACGAATTGCCTCCCGCGATCCGGCGGCGCTCGATTGGGTGGTGGCTCGTTGCGCCCGCATCAAGGCCGAGGTGGCAGGCCGCGACGAGCGCGAAATGGGATTGCGGCAAATCCTCAATTTCGGCCACACGGTTGGCCACGCGCTCGAAGCCGCCACCGGTTATCGGCGGCTGCTCCACGGGGAAGCGGTGGGATGGGGCATGCTCGCCGCGCTGGAAATCGCCCGGCGCAGCGGCCGGCTGGCCGCCGCCGATGCCCGGCGTGCCGCGCGGCTCATCGCGGGCCTGGGTCCGCTTCCGGCGCTGCCGCCTGCCGCGCTCCGCCGAACGATGGCGCGAACCGCCGCCGACAAGAAAGCGCGCGGCGGCAGACTTCGCTGGGTGCTGCCGAGGAGTATCGGCGAAGTGGAGATCACCGATCGCGTCTCGCCGGCGCTCGTGCGCGCCGTCATCGCCGCGCTGCCCCGGCTGGTCCCGTCCGCCGCACTGTCCGCTTCCCCTCTCCCGCGCCGGGAGCGCCGCTAGCCGCCGCGATCCGATGCCGCCGCCCGAATCCTTCCCAGCCGGTACGCGCCCCGAAGGCGCGCGAGACGAAGCCGAAGCGGCGCGGCGCGTCCGCGAGATGTTCGGCGCGATCGTGCCGCGTTACGATTTCCTGAATCATCTGCTTTCTTTTTCCTGCGATCGCTGGTGGCGGCGGCGGGCGGCGGCGCGGTTGCGCCACGCGCTCGGCCCGGGCGCCCGCGCGCTCGATGTGTGCTGCGGCACCGGCGACCTCGCCTTCTCTCTCGAGCGAGCGGCGCGAAGGGAAGGGGAGGACGGCGCGGTCATCTATGCCAGCGATTTCGTTCACGCGATGCTGGTGCGGGCGCAGGCAAAAGCCGGCCGGCGCTCGAGCGCCGTTCGCCTGGTGGGCGCGGACACGCTCCGGCTGCCTTTTGCCGACCGATCGTTCGATTTGGCCGCCGTGGCTTTCGGCTTCCGCAACCTCGCCAATTACGCCGCCGGTATCGAGGAGCTGCGCCGGGTGCTGCGCCCCGGCGGCTGGTTGGGCATCCTGGAATTCTCCGAGCCGCCGGGGCCGCTTTTCGGCAGGCTGTATCGGTTTTACTTCCAGCGGATCTTACCGGTCATCGGCGGCGCGCTTTCGGGCAGCCGGGCCGCGTACGGCTATCTGCCGTCGTCGGTGGCGCGTTTCCCTTCGCCCGAGGAACTGTCGGAGCAGCTTCGCGAGGGCGGATTCGCCGATGTGCAGTTCGAGCGCTGGCTAGGCGGCATCGTCGCCTTGCATCTTGCCCGCGCACCCATGGGCAGCCCGCCAGCCGGTGGCGGCGAGCCGCCAACGTCCCGCAAACAACGATGGTGACAGAAAATTCTGGGTTTCGGCCAGGATTAGGGGAACGAGGAAGCCCATTGTTAGCAACGGGATGCTTCGTCCGCCGCAGCGGGCTCAGCATGACAGGCGTGGGGAAAAGGTGTCACCAAGTTCGGTTACGCGCCACAGGCCGCTGGTCTTCCATCCGCCTGCTCAGCGGCCCAAGCCGGCTACCGACCCGTACCAGTGCAGCACCGGCCCGCCGATAAAAACGATTGCCAGGCCCGCAATGCCGAGAAAGGTTCCAAAAGGCAATTCGTAATCGGTGCCCTTGCGCATTCCCCACACGACGATTGCTCCGGCGACGCTCCCGAGTATTGATCCCAACAGCAGCATCAGAATCGCCTGGCGTACTCCCAGGAACGCGCCGGCCATGGCCATCATCTTCACGTCGCCCAAGCCCATTCCCTCGCGCCCCCGCAACCGGAAATAGCCTTCGGCGAACAGCCAGAGCAGCCCGCCGGCCACGGCCGCGCCCAGCGCCGCGTCCGCCAACCCGACCAGCCGGCCGGGAGCGCCCAGCCCGAACCAGCCGTTCAGGAGCCATCCCGCCGTCCCATCCGCCGGCGCCGCTAGCAGGCTCAACGCCAGCCCCGCGGCCAGCCCGGAATAATTCACCGAGTTGGGCAGAATGCGTTCCCGAAGATCGGTGAAAACCAGCACCAGCATTATCGAGCAGAACAGGATCCACTTCACCGCTGCCGCGCTCGGCCCGAAAATCGCGTAGCAGCCGGCGAAAATCCCGCCGGTCACCAATTCCACCAGCGGATAGACCCATGAAATCCGCTGGCCGCAGCGGCGGCACCGGCCGCGAAGCAGGGCGTAGCTCGCCACCGGAATGTTGTCGTGCGGGCCGATCGCCGCGCCACATTTCGGGCAATGCGAGCCCGGCGTCACTAACGATTCGTGCCGGGGCAGCCGCCAGATGCACACGTTCAGGAAGCTGCCGAACACCAACCCGAACGCGAACAGCACGAGAAGGATGGCCATCGCACGACTCTGCCACAAGCTGCCACCGGCCTCAAGCGCCGGTTCCCTGAAATGCCCTGTGCTATGATTTTGCCGCTCGTTCCCGCAATTCCATCGAGGAGAATTCCTATGGCTTCGACCCCCGGTATCCGGCTTCTGGCACTCGCCGCAGCCCTCGCCGCCGCCACTCTCGGCCTGGCCGGCGCTGGCGGCGGAGCGCCACCCGGTCCCGCGGACGACGGCACGCTTCCCGCGCTGACGGCGATTGCGGGCCAGGCAATGATGAATTCCCAAGCCAGCCCGGACCTGGAGTATCTGAGCGACTTCATCGGCGCTCGGGTTACCGGCAGCCCCCAAGCGCACCAAGCCGTCGAGTGGGCGGAGGGGCGGATGAAAGCCATGGGTCTCGAAGACGTTCATGCGGAAACGTATCAGCTCTGGCGCGGATGGACTCGCGGGACGGCGACGGCGGCAATCGTTTCGCCGGTCGAGCAGCGGTTGATGGTGGACTCGATGGGGTGGGTAGGCTCGACGCCCGAAGGCGGAGTCGAGGCGGACGTTGTTCCGGTGAACATGTTCGAGCTGGGCAGCGAAATGGAGCGGAACACGGCGAACTGGGCCGGCAAAGTGCTCATCATGGTGCGGAAGGGCGAGCCTCAGCGCGGCGGGCCCGATCCCTTTCTCGCATTCGGCGCTTTTCTCAAAGCCGCCTATGCGGCCCACGCCCTGGCGGTCATCGGCGGGCAGGGCGGCGGCGCCTCGGCGGGGATGCACCTCACCCACACCGGCATCCTCGGGTTTTCCCAATATTACGACGTTCCGGTGGCGACGATGTCGGTGGAGGGCCAGGACGAAATCGAGCGCCTGCTCGAGTTGGGAAAAACCGTGCGCGTCAGAATCGACGTCCAAAACAAGGTCAGCAGCGGCCCGGTGGAAGCGGAAAACGCCGTTGGCGAAATCCGCGGCGCGGAGCATCCCGAGCAAGTCATCGTCGTCGGCGCGCATCTGGATTCCTGGGACTTGGCGGAGGGAACCACCGATAACGGCGTCGGATCCGCCTGCGTGCTGGAAGCGGCACGGGCGATCGTCTCGAGCGGGCGGAAGCCCCGGCGCACCATTCGTTTCGTTTTGTTCACCGGGGAAGAGCAGGGGTTGCTCGGCTCGTTCGCTTACGTCAGTCGGCACAAGGGCGAAATGGCCAACCACGTCGCCATGCTCACCCTCGATAACGGCCAGGGGCCGGTGACGAGCCTGGACATGGGCGGCCACGCCGATTTGATTCCGGCGATGGAGCCATTCACCGCGGCGATTGCTTCGTTCGGCCACCTGCGCGTGGACGACGAGGCTTCGTTCGACACCGACACCGGCCCGTTCATCCTCGAGGGTCTGCCGGGCATCAACCTGGGACAGAACTCGCCCGAATACCGTTACACCCACCATTCGAACGTCGATACGTACGACAAGGTGAAAACCGAGGCGCTCGATCAGGACTCCGCCGTGCTCGCCCTGGCCGCCTATTGGATCGCCGACCGGCCCGAGCGGCTGGCGACGCCCTGGCCGCCGGAGCGGACCGCCCGCATGCTGGTGGAGCAGCACCAGGACGCGCTGCTGAAAGCCTTCGGCCTGTGGCCGTTCGGGAACATGGGCGGCGAGAACCAGCCGTGAGCGGCGCCGCGTAAGTTTGTCGATGCTAGCTTCGGAACTGAAACCGGGAATGGCCGTTCGGCTCGAAGGCCAGGTGTACAAGGTGCTCGAGGCCGGATTCAAGGCGGGCGCGGGGCAGGCGACCGGCGTGGTCAAAACGAAATTGCGCAACCTCTCCACCGCGCGATTTTACGAACCCCACTTCCGCCCCGACGAACGCATCGAGGAACTCGAACTCGACCGGCAAACGATGGAATTCCTCTATCGCGACGCCGAAACCTGCACTTTCATGCATCCGGAAACATTCGATCAGGTCGCCATCGCCCGCGCGGTGCTAGGTCCCGCCGAGCGGTTCCTGCTCGAGGGCATGCGCCTGCCGGTGGAATTCTTCGAAGGACGGCCGGTGAGCATCGTGTATCCTCCTTCGGTGGAAATGCGCGTCGCCGACACTGCTCCGGCGGTGCATTCCCAGCAGGACAGCACCTGGAAGGAAGCCACCCTCGAAAACGGCGTGCAGGTGATGGTGCCGCTGTTCATCGAACGCGGCGAAATGGTTCGCGTCGAAGTCGAGACCGCCAGCTACATCGAGCGCGTCCGCGCCGAACGCAAGCGCGGCGCGTGACCCGCCCGCCACCGCCCAGTGAGGTGTATACTCCCTCGCCGTTGAATCCGGGAACGCCGGCTCCGATGGCCATCGGCTTTTCCATCCAGCCGCCGAAAACGGCCGCCGGGAGCCGGGCTCCGGGCCAGGAGGGCTCATGCATCGTCTCTCGACCATCGCCGCTGTGCTTGCCGCCGCGCTCGTTGCCTTCCCCGCGCACGCCCAGGCGCCCGCCTTCACCGTGGGCACCGCCAAAGCCGGCCCTGGCGAGAAAGCCACCGGTTACATCGAGGTGCCCGCCGGGGTCGATCCGGGAACGCGGATTCCGGTGGTGGTGGTTCACGGCGCCCGGCCGGGTCCGGTGCTGGCGATGGTCGCCGGCTCCCACGGCACCGAATACGCTTCGATCATCGCTCTGGAAAAGCTGATCCCGATGCTCGATCCGGCGCAAATCGCCGGCACGGTAATCGTCCTGCCGCTGGTAAACACCGCTTCGTTCGAGGAAAAGGTGCCTCATCTGAATCCCATCGATCATCGGAACATGAACCGCATGTATCCGGGCAAGCCCGACGGCACCCAAACCGAGCGAGCGTCCTGGGCGATCACCCAGCAGGTGATCGCGCAGTCGGATTACCTGATCGACATGCACGGCGGCGACCTGGACGAAAGCCTCCGCCCCTACAGTTATTGGCTCAAGATCGGCAACCCGAAAATCGATTCTGTGGCCCGCCAAATGGTGCTCGCCTTTGGGCTCCGCTACATCATCATCGCCGACGACCGCCCCACCGCCGCCGGCTCGTCCCGCTACCTGGACAACACCGCCGCCCTTCGCGGCAAGCCGTCGATCACCGTCGAAGCCGGCTACGCCGGCACCACCACTGCTGAAGACGTTGGCGTGCTGGTGCGCGGCTGCCTCAACGAGATGCGCTACCTGAAGATGCTTCCGGGGGAAGCCGCCCCGGTTGAGCATCCGGTGTGGTTTGCGAAAGTGGTTACGCCCACCAGCGACGCCACCGGCATCTTCTATCCGCTGGTGAAAAAGAACACCTACGTCTCGGCGGGAATGAAGCTCGGCTACGTCACCGACTATTTTGGCAAGACGATTTACGAAGCGCGCGCGCCGGTGGCCGGCATCGTGTTGTACATCTGCGCGGTCCCTTCGATGAAGAAGGGCAACGCGGTGGTCGATATCGGCGTCATCGCCCCCGAATCCCCTTAAACAGCGACAACTTCGTTCCCCGAGCCAATTTCCTCACGAGCAGTATCACGCCGCCTGGTCGTGATTACTTGATCGGCGGCGTTTGGGCGAAAGGCGAAGTGAACGGCGGCGGAGCGCAGGCCGTCGACGTCGGCTCCTGCGGCCTGGCGACGCTGACGCAGATTGCAACGCCACTCGGCGGCTCTCCAACGAAGGGGGCATCCTCTTTCGAGAAGTCACGGGCCGCGGGCATCGAGTCCTGCGGCCCCGTGGCCGGGGATGAGTTTGGGTGGTGCCCGCCTTTTACCGCACCCCGGCGCCATCCGACAGCACTCGGTTCGAAATCAATCGCACGATGACCGGGGAAAACCGGCTTTCGTCCTTGAAACCTATTTGATGGGTTCCCCACTCGAGGACCAGCGCCATCAGATCCTGAAGCGAGTATGCTTCAGGATGAATTTCTAGGGCAAACGAGTCAACGGCCGCAAGATGGCGGGGACGCAGAGTGCGAAGAACTTCGATTTCGGAACCCTCCGCGTCGACTTTGCAGAGCCGCAGGCGCGGCAAGGCCAGGACGTCAAGCACGTGAGCGAGTGTATCCAAGGGAACCTCGAGCGCTTTCCTCGCCGTGATGCGCGCATTGCGCGCGAATTCCGGGTTGATTGTGCTCATCCCACCGCCCAACTCGTTGGAAACGATCAGCTCGCCGATGCCTTGCTTGTCCGTGATCGCCCAGGGTTTCGCTTCGACCCTGTCCACGAAGCCATTCCTCTCCACGTTCGACAAAAGCGTCTCGTAACTCTCCGGATTAGGCTCAAACGCATACACCCGTGCGCCCCGATGGGCCGCGTAACAGGTGAAAAAACCCTGATTTGCGCCAATATCGAGTACCGCATCGCCTTCGCGGATCGGTACGCGCGGCACGTCGTAAGCCTGCAAGTACCAGGTTTCTCCGAACATGTGGTACGAGCCAATGGTGCAGCGGCAGCGGACCCCGCTCTCGCGATCTTCTATGGCCATATATTCGTGCGCTTTGCCGACTGTACGCCTCAGCAGGACGTGAAAGGGGTTCCCAAGCCTGTGGCTGGCCTCCAGGTAATGCGCGAACTGGGAAACGAAGGACACTCCATCTCTCGATGCCGGCCCGTTGACGCCCCTGGCTTCCCTCTCGACAGGGAGGTAACCCAAGCCACATACATTTAATTTCGTACTGGAATTTCCACTGTGGCTTCACGACCCGCGGGCAGGATAGTCCCGATCCGGGATATCCATCTTGGTTTCGCGACCGGCTGATAGCATAGCCGTGGCCACTTCCCGATGCAATGGCCAAGCCAGTTTTCAGATTCCGGAGCACTCCAGCGCGAGCTAAAACTGTTGGTGGAGGAGGGCCTCGCACAGCTTGCCAGGTAATGGTTGCGATCCGAGCGCGAGTCCCGCTCGGTCTAGCGCTCGGCGAGCTGCGGCGCCGCTTGCTCACGCTCGCGGCTCGGCTTAGCGCCGTGCGAGCTTTGGGAGCGCTGATTGGTCCGCCCGTCTCCCGCCGTGAGGTTCCAGCAGCAGCCTGTTCCCCTATTTCGACTCCGGCGTAGTCACCTGGGGCACCGGGTACGCCTTCTGCAGCTCGCTTTGGTATTGCTGGAAGAGCGCCTGCGTTCTGGTGAATTCGGTGTGGACGGCTTCGCGCAACTCGGGATGGGTGGCGAAATCGTAGAGGATGGCCGCCTCGGTTTCGGCGTCGATGAGGAAACCGTGGTGGCCGACGTCGGTGAGCGCATCGGCCAGCATGCCGTAGGTGTGGTTCGAATAGTTCGACGATTTCGCCGTCACGCCGATTCCCGGAATCACGCTCGACACGCTGCCCGTTTCCTCGAATCCCTGCGGCTTGCCCGGTTCGGCGATGACGCCGGTGGCCCCGAACTGCTTCATGTAGGCGAAATCGAGTTCCGCGAGCGAAGCGACCGAAATCCCGTCGCGGTCGTGGCCGTAGTGGTCGATCACCACCTTGGTTCCGGTGGCCAGCGCCGCCGCCCGCGCGGCGTCGTCAACCCAGCGGGTGACCTGGTCGAGGTAAACGGAGTCAGGATAGCGGATGTAGAAGTCGGCTTGTGTTTTGTCGGGCACGACGTTAGGGGCGGCGCCGCCCTGGGTGATCACTCCTTCGATGCGGGCTTCGGGGCGGATATTCGCGCGGATGCTGTCGATATTGGTGAACAGCTTCATCACCGCCTCGAGCGCGTTGCGGCCGTTCCAGGCGGTCAACTCGTGCGCCGGCGCCCCGTAGAAGGTGTACTTCGCTCCGTCGATGTTCATGCAGCAGGTGCCGAAACCCGGCGCCGGCCGCGACGTGGCCATGGTGGAATGGCTGCGCACGATGACGTCCGCGCCCTTGAAGATGCCGGCGTCGAGCATCTGCGTTTTCGCCTCCGGCGGCATCATCTCCTCGCCCGGAGTGCCGTAAACGGTCACCGTTCCCGGTGTGCGCGTGCGGGTGAGGAATTCGGAAACCGCAATTGCCGCCGCCATTCCCACCGGTCCTTGCGCGCTGTGCTGATCGCCGTGGAAAGGACCCTTGGTGCCGCGCAGCGCGTCGTATTCCAAAATCACCCCGAGGTTCGGCCCCGGCGTGCCGCGGCGGTAGCGGGCGACGAAGGCGGTCGGGAGGTTGGCGACGCCGACGGTGACGTCGAAATCGTGCGCTTTCAGGTAATCGGTCAGCTTCGCCACCGCTTGCGTTTCGGTGAAGCCGATTTCGGGATGGTTGGTGATCCAGTCGGTCATGGAGAGCAGGTCGGTCTGCATCAATTCGTTCACTCGCGCGATCACCCTGTCGCGTTCGGCGTCGGGCGCAGTCAGCTTGCGGACCATCGCCTCGACTCCGAGCGACCGGTCCATCTCCCGGATTTGCCGCACCACGTCGCCCGCGGCCTGCTGTTCGGTGGGCGTTTCCTGCGCCGCGCATCCGCCGGCGGAGAGCACGAGCAGCGCCGCCATCATTACCGTTCTGCGCATAATTCCCTCCTCGACAGTTCCGCTTGAAACGAGCGCCTTAATATTCCACAACTCGGCAGGCTCCGCCAGAGCGTGGCGTGCTTCGGGGCAATTCCCGGAGCTTCGTTGGCAGGTGCAGGAGCATGTTCGGAAAACAGACCCGTGGAACAGGGGTGGCGAGGGGGGGCGAGCGAGCCAGCGGCTCGCCCCGGCATAGACCGGCAGCGGTCGGTTTCAAGATGCCGGCTGGAAGCCGGCGCTACGAAAGCGGGTCCCAAATGCGGGCAGCGATGGTCGCTGCGGCGAGCGAATTTCAGGGTGCGTGTTTTGGGGAGAAGAAAAAATCCGCACCCTTAAACCCGAAGGGTGCGGCACCCGGTAGCAGCTTGGCAGCCTCCGATTCTCAGTTGGGCGGAGCGCTACACGACAGCCGGCCCGCCATTCGCGAGGATACCACGGTGCCGTCGGGCAACTGGCTGGGGCGGAATCGCCAGCTCCCCACCGCGTCGAAGGCGATCTTGTTGTTGGCCGTTCCCTGGCCGGTAATGACGACCATGTGCGTCACGCGCCCGTCGCTGGTGACGGTGAACGCCATCAAGATGGCAAAGCCGGGATGCTTCCCGCACTCGAGCTTTGGAAACTGCGGATTCGGGCAGCGAAGGCACTGCGGATAGCTGACGCCGGCGACTCCGGGCAGGTACACGCCGGTGGCCGGGTCGCGCACCGGTGTGTCCTTCAGTTCCGCCACCTGCGGTATCTCCTTGACGGTTCCCTCGGCTGTCGCGTCGTACCGCCGATGCCGGAGGTCGGACGCCCACAGGTTCAATTCGAGCGCTTGTCCCGACAACTCGAATTCGCCTTGGACAACGGCGTCGGCTCCGGCTTCGGCAGCGAAAAGGGCAAGGACATCGATCAAGCCAAGATCGATGGAGGAGGCGTGTTGGCGTTGCCCCTCTGCCAGCAGCGCGGACCGGGGAATCACTTCGAGCTTCCTGTCGCTCGAGGCGAGCGCGGCGGCCAGTTGCTCCGAAATCCAGATGCTGAGCGCATAATTCGTGTCCCCGGTCTTCGACGTCAGCCGGGCCACCGCCACTTTCTTGACATGGTGCTTGCGGAGCTGCCCGGCCAATTGGCCGGCGATGACATCCATCCCGGTTTGCCCGCCACGGCCGGCAGGCCGGGCGCGCGCGGGCAGGGAAGCGCCGGCGCAACCAGCGGCGGCGAGCAGCGCCAGAGCGGCCTTCCAGCAGACCTTATTCCCCATCGCGACCCTCATGGTTCGCCGGCCCAGTCCCGCGGCTCGAGCGCCGCCAGCAACTCCGCCTCGGGGCTTCCCGCTGGCGGAATCTCGTTGTAGCCCCAATGAACTTCCGGCGGCAGGCTCATCAAGATCGATTCCACTCGCCCTGCGGTTTTCAGGCCGAACGTCGTGCCGCGATCGTACAGCAGGTTGAATTCGACGTAGCGGCCACGCCGCGCGAGTTGCCATCGCCGTTCCCGTTCGCCGTAGGCTTCGCCCATCCGCCGCTCGAGGATCGGCAGGTAAGCGGGAAGAAACTGGTCGCCGGCATCGCGAACGAACTCGAAAGTTTCCTCGAGCCGGTCCTTCAAGTAATCGAAGAAGATGCCGCCCACCCCGCGGGCTTCGCCGCGATGTGGCAAATGGAAGTATTCGTCGCACCAGCGCTTGAACCGCGCGTAGTCCGCCACCGGATGCCGCTGGCATACCGCTCGCCAGGCGCGATGGAAATGAATCACGTCTTCCCGGCGGAAATAGTACGGCGTCAGATCAGCGCCGCCGCCGAACCAGCCCGTTTCGCCGGCTCCGCTCCCCTTCGTCAGAAACCGGAAATTGGCGTGAACCGTTGGCGCGCGCGGATTACGCGGGTGAAGCACCAGCGAGATGCCCGTCGCGCTGAACTCGGCGCCGGCCCCGGGCGTCGCCGCCGCGATTTCCGGCGAGAAGGTTCCCCGCACGCGGGAGAAATTCACCCCCGCTTTTTCAAATACGGCGCCGGCAGCCAGCACCCGGGTGATGCCGCCGCCCCCGCTCGCGTGCTGCCAGGCGTCTTCGCGGAATCGGCCGCCGCCCTGGCGCTGCTCGACCTCTTCGAGCGCCAGGCACAGGCGGTGCTGCAAACCGCGAAAGTAGTTTGCCGCGCCTTCGGTCATCCGTTCCAGAGTCATCGCCCGGGGCTTTAGCGTAGCGGATTCACCCGTCGCCTTGCACCGCGAAATTGCCGCCGGCGCCCCTTTCACGCTATACCAGCAGTTGACCATGAACTGAGGAACGCCGCCCTGGACAATCGATTTCGCGCCCGAGCGCAGGCCGATACCCGCGGAAGCCGACTTCGCCATTATTGGCGGCGGCTTTGCCGGCCTGGCGGCCGCGGCTTGGCTCGGCCGCATCGCCCCCGGCCGGTCCGTAGTCCTGCTCGAAAGCTCGACTCTGGGCTCCGGCGCCAGCGGCCGCACCGGCGGGATAGCGCTCGGGGAAACCGGCAGCGGCGATTTGCCGGGCCTGGGCGACGTGTTGACTGGTTATAGCGGGATTCTGACCCAACTCGGTGTCGATGCCGCTCTCACCTTTCCCGGCGTTTTCGAAATCGGGCGAAGCGGTCGTCGCTCCCGCCCGTCGCTTGCATCGCCGATTGAATGGCAAGATGCTGGCGCGCTGCGGGTGGTGGCCGAAGTCCCCGGCGGCGCAATCGATCCCGGCAAGGTAATCTCCGGATTGGGTCGGGCGGCCTGCGCAAGAGGCGCGGTGGTGCTGGAAGATACGGCGGCAGAATCGCTCGAATTCGGCGCTCCGCTGCTGGTGCGCACTGCCGCCGGCGAGTTGCGCGCGCGGCGGGTTTTCGTCGCCACCAACGCGCAATCGGCACGGCTTTCGGACCTTGCTGAGCATTCGTCGGCGAAATTCACGCTTGCTGTTCTCACCCAGGCGCTAGCTACGCCCGATCGTCAGGCGCTCGGCTTGGGCTCGGGCAAGCCGTTTTACACCGTCGATTTGCCTTACCTCTGGGGCCGAACCATGCCCGATGGCGCGTTGATGTTTGGCGCCGGGCTGGTGGATATCCCGAGCGATCGTGACCTCTCCGCGCTGGATATTTCCGCTGGCGATGCCGCCGGGCAATTCGCCAGCCTGGAACGCCGCGTCCGGGGTCTGCATCCGGCCCTGGCAAAGATCGAATTCTCGCATCGCTGGGGCGGGCCGATACGATTCGGGCTCGACTGGGAATTGTTTTTCGATTGGCACCCGCGCTCGCGCGACGTTCTGGTGTTGAACGGCTTGGGCGGGCACGGCGTCGCGCAGTCGGTGTATTTGGGGTGCTGGGCCGCCGAAGTCATCGCCGGCCTGCGCGAACTGCCGGACTGGGGCAAAATCCCCGGACCGCTTTGAGGCCGCCCAAAACCGCGCAGGTCCCGCAACAGCGCGGCCGCCGCGCCGGGGGGTACTGGCGCTGCTAGTGCCAGATGCGACGCTGCCCTGCCATACATCCGGGGGAACGTCTGGCGGCATCAGAGATTAAGACAGGGAGGGGTGTCTCGAGTTCTGCTTGCAGTGCAGGCCCGAATCGCCCCAGGCTGCAGCAGCCGCCCGCTCGGGGTGAGCCGGCGTCGCTGCGGATCGAAACACGAGAGCCAATCCCGGCGTGGTTGGCTCCCGAGGAGGAGCAGATGCGAGTTAGCAGCAACATCGTTGCGATGGTTGCGGCGGTTTCCTTAGGACTCAGTGTCTCGGCGATGGCACAAGGGCGCGGGCACGCAGGCGGGCCGCCAATGGGCGGGCCCGGCATGGGCAGCCCGGCAACGGCGGGCCAGCCGGGCACGAACGATCGCGGCGGCCGGGGTGGCACGGGCGAGCGGGGCGGCGCCACCGGCATGGCACCCTCGCAGCAGAGAACCCCGCAACAATTGCTCACCGCCAACACCAAGCTCACTTCCCGGCTGGCGACGCTGCTGGGTGTGCCGTCGAGCCAGGTGCCGTCGATGGCCGGCAGCTTCAAGAACCTCGGCCAGTTCGTTGCCGCCGCTCACGTCTCGAAGAATCTGAATATTCCCTTCAGCCAGCTCGAAACCGCGATGAAGAAGGACCGCAATCTGGGCAAGGCGATTCACTCGCTGCGGCCGGACCTGAACAAGAACGACGTGAAGAGCGCCGTCAGCCTGTCGAATCACGAAGCCAAGCAGGACATCGACGAGGCGAAGCAGGCGGGTCAGTAGCCACTGCCCGGCGATTCCGTATGGGCGAAGTGAATCGCGCCGGGAGGGGCGGCTCAAGCCTCTCCCGGCGCGAATGTGCGGGTGAGACTTTCGCGGGCCGCGTTGATCAGTAGGGAATCTTGTCCGCTTTCTCTACCCACGCGCGAAGCGCTCCCAGCGCTTGCTCTCTCATCAATTGCTGTGCCGGTATCCGCCGGCGCTCTGGCGCCAGCCTTAACTGCTCGAGGATGCGGGAATCGTCGAAACCGGCGCCGGCGGCGTCCTCGGCAGTGGCGGCGAAAACCAGGCGGTCGAGCCGCGCCCAGTAAATGGCGCTGAAACACATCGGGCAGGGCTCGCAACTGGCGTAGATTTCGCAGCCGGCGAGATGAAACTGCCCCAGCACCTGGCAGGCGCGGCGAATGGCGACGATTTCCGCATGGGCGGTGGGGTCGCACGACGAAGTCACCAGGTTCGTTCCTTCCGCAACCACTCGCCCATTCCTAACCACCACCGCCGCGAACGGCCCGCCCCGGCCCGACCGGACATTTTCTTCGGACAACTCGATCGCCCGGGCCATGAAGTCGCCTGGCTGTCTCCCGCTCATTGGGAATCCTTCCTGCGGGCGCGGCAATCGCTTGCCGCTCCCCCGCTCAGCGTGGTCGCGGCGCGGATGGCTACGCGGCGGCGCGCACCCGCGCGCGGCAACCGATTTTACCCGAGTGTGGGGAGGAGGTGCGGCCGCCGGTGGGGGGTGATGGGGGGACCGGCGGCCGCGCCTTACCGGACGAAAATCGTGGCTTCGACGTTCATTCCCGGCCGAAGAATGGCTTTTCCGGAGGGAATGGGATCGAGCACGATTTTCACCGGAATCCGTTGTACCACTTTCACGTAGTTTCCCGTAGCGTTCTCGGGCGGCAGCAGGCTGAGCATCGAGCCGGTGGCTCCGGCGATGGAATCGACGTAGCCGGGAAACGATTTGCCGTACATATCGACGCGAACTTGCGCTCGCTGGCCGGGATGCACCCTGGCCAGTTGCGTTTCCTTGAAGTTGGCGATCACCCAGGTGTCGTTCAGGGGGATCAGGGCGAAGAGAGCCTGGCCAGGCTGGACGATTTGCCCCGGCTCGACCGCCTTGTTGGTGACGACGCCGTCGGTGGGGGCGACGATGGTGGTGTAGCTCAAATCGAGCCTGGCCGCTTCCACGTTCGCGCGCGCTTGCAGCACTCCGGCTCCGGCCGAGTGCGCTTCGGCGGTGCGCATCGGCACCTGTCGGGAGTTGGCTTGAGCGTCGGCCAGATGCGCCTTGGCCATCGCTACTTGCGCTTGCTCCGCCGTCACCGCGGCCTGATCGATTTGGACCTGGCGCTCGGCCTGGGCCACTTTCTGCTGATACGCCTTCAGGTCGCTCGAGGCGCTGTCGGCGGCGGCGACGTAGGAATCGTACTGTTGCCGGGAAATTTCCGCCTTAGCCACCAGCGGTTTCATCCGCGCCAAGTCCGCCTGGGCGCGAGCATCGAGCGCCTGCCGTTTCGACGCCTCCGCCTGGGCGTAACCCAGCCCGGCGGTTGAATCGTTTTGGTAGGCAAGCTGAGCTCGATCGAGTGCCGCCTGGGCGGCATCCACTTCGGCTCGCGCCGCCAGGATGGCGCTGTTGGTGGTGGCTTCGGCGAGGGGCACGCCGATGGTCGCCGCCTGTTCCTGGGCCTGGGCCACGGCCAGCGCCGCTTCCGCCTGGGACACGCGAGCCTGAGAGTCGCGGGGATCGATTTTCACGAGCACCTCGCCGGCGTGAACGAGGTCGTTGTCGTCAACGAGCACCTGGGCGACGGTGCCGTAGACTTTGGGAGAAATCGGCGTGATGTGGCCGTTCACCTGGGCGTCGTCGGTGGATTCGCGGCCCTGGTAGTAATACCAGATTCCCGCCGCGCCCAGCGCGACCAGAGCCGCCGCGCCCACCGCCAGGGGCCGGAACGAAGGCTGCGACCAGCGGCTCAATCGGGGCCGGAACGCCGGCTGCGGGCTTTGCTCGAGTTCGGGTTCAACTACCTTGGTTCCCATCGCCGCGATCCTCTCACTTCGCGTACAGATTCTGCATCTGGCCGGTGGCCCGCGCCAGGTCGGCTCGCGCGAGGTTATAGCGGTACAGCGCGCCAATCTGGTTGGCGTTGGCGCGAGCCAGGGCATCCTGAGCGCTCACCACTTCGATGTTGTCGGCGACGCCCGCCTGGAAACGGTCGCGGGACTGCTGCACCTCTTGTTGCGCCAGGGCAACGCCGCGGCCGGCCACTTGTACTTCGTTCCGCGCCGATTCCAGCTCCGCTACCGCCGTTTTCACTTCGAGAGCGATCTGATCGTCCAAATCCTGTTTTTGCTGCGCCAGTCGCGCCAGGTCGAGCTCGGCGCTCGCTTCCTGCGCGCGGATCCGGCCGCCGGTGGTGATGGGCATGTCTACATGGAATTCATAGGCATAGGTGGGGATAACGGTTGGCGCCGAAAGCCCTTGCTGCAAGTAGGCTCCCTCGAAAAGCAACGAGGGCAGCCGCTGGTCGCGCGCCGCACGCCGTTCGGACTCGAGGCGCGACTGCTCCGCGGCGATGGCCTTGAGTTCCGGCCGGCTCTCGAGCGCCTGCGCGATGCTCTGTTGCGCCTGGAACGGCGGTGTCTGGTAGAAGCTGATTTCATCGGTCAGCTCGAGTTCAGTCCGCGGATCGATGTTCACCAGGCGCGCCAGCCCGTAAGAAGCCGTTTTCTGCGCCGTCTCCGCCTGGATCAGCCCTTGCTGCTCGTTCTCCAGCTCGACGTTGGCGCGAAGCGCGTCCAGGCCGGTAGCGACCCCGTGCCGCTCGAGGTCCGCCGCCTGGTCGTAGAGCGCCTGCGCCAGCTCCACCCGCGACCGCGCCGCCTTCACGTTGGCCATCGCCTGCAACCCCGCCAGGTATTGCGAGACGACCAGCAGTGTCACCTGCTCGCGCACGTTCTGCCGGTTGGCGTCGCTTTCTTCCACGCCGTACCGCGCCGCCTGCCAGCGCCGCCACAGCGTCAGGTCGAATACCGGCATCGTAAATGTCGATCCCGCCTCGAACACCTGAAAGGGCCCGATGTGCTGGGGAAAGCCGGGAAACGGCCGGCCGAAATTCGCGGCGATGTTTGACCTCAGCCTTCGCTCGTTCATCTCGAGGGACCCTTGCGGCAGCAGCGCCGACCGCGCCACCGCCCGGCTCTGCTGGCTTTCTGCCAGATCGATGGCGCCGATTTGTACCTCGGGATTCTGCCGCAGCGCCAGCGCCACGGCATCGTGCAGAGTCAGTTTCAGAGTCGTCGTTGCCGGTCCCGCGGTGCGGGACTGCGCCGCCAGCCGTCCGGAGAAAAGAGCAACCGCTGCCAGCAAACACGCCAGGCCTCTGGTTCCCGTCCGGCGGCCGGTGGTTTGCCGCTTGGCCGCCACTTCCTCCACAATCGCCCGCGTCAAACAGCCTGCGGCCACCAGCCGCGTTCCCGCCCGGCTCATCCGTTCGAGCAATTGTTTTCCGGCGTCGTCCACGAAACTCACTCCCGCCAGTTCCACCTCGATGCCACTGGCGCCCTGCTCGGCTGCCGCCTCGTTCCACGTTCGTTCGAGTTCTCCCACCCACGGCCCGGCCAGCCGCCCCTCGACGCGGATCGCCACAGGCTGGCCCTGTTTAAGCAATAAGGTTGCCCTCATCATAAGGTCATATCCCAACAACCATGGAGTTGTGTGCAAGCTAACGGCCAATTTTGCCATTCTTTCGGCAGGTGTCCTATCCAACTGTATCTGATGAGTTTAGTTCATAATGCGTCGCACAACCAGGCGTCACGGCCGCGAGTTTCGCGCCGGTTGAGCGGCACTGATGCCGAAATACCGGCAGTTACACGGAGCTCCCGATAACACCGCGTCAACGAGGTTGGAACGGGTCTCGGCAGTGGCTGACCGGCTACCGAGGCATGGATTTTAATTCTCCTGCCCTGGCTCGTTGATAGCCGAATACCACTCCGGCAGTTAGGCCAACAGAGCCTCCGGACGCCAAGATTGCGCCCGCGCCCGCCAACTGTGGGATTGAGAACACGCTTTAGACTTGACCGGCTGTGCGCGCCCGCATAGATTTCGGCGCGAAGGAGCGAACCAAATGAATATTCCGGGAAGAGAAGCCTCCGCAATCATCAGAAAGGGCAGATCGGCGCTCGCCGCGTTCTTCGCGACGGCAGTCGTGGCCGTGGCGCTGGGAGCAGCGCCGCTCGCCGCCAGGCAGGTGTCGCCGCGGGTTTTGTCGAGCAAGCTGCAATGGCGCTCGGTCGGACCTTACATCGGCGGCCGGGTGGCGGCGGTCGCCGGCGTTTCCAGCGAGCCGAACCTGTTCTACATGGGCACTACCGGGGGCGGCATCTGGGAGAGCGCTGATTACGGCATCCAGTGGAAGAATCTTTCCGACGGCAAGCTGGCCAGCTCGAGCGGAAGCATCGGTGCGATTGCCGTTGCGCCGTCGAATCCAAAAATCCTTTACGCCGGCAGCGGGGAGTGCGACATTCGCAACACGACGATTCCCGGCGACGGGATGTACAAATCGACCGACGGAGGCGACTCGTGGCGCTACGCCGGCCTTCGCGACACCCACACGATCTGCGCCATCGCCATCGATCCCCGGAACGCCGACGTCGTGTACGCTGCGTCGATGGGCCACGTGTTCAAAGCGAATCCGGACCGCGGCGTGTTCAAGTCCAGCGACGGCGGGCAAACCTGGCAAAAGGTGCTTTCGGTGAACCACGAAACCGGCGCGATCGATATCGTGATGGATCCCAGCCATCCCGACACCCTCTACGCCGCGATGTGGCAGGCCCAGCGGACGCCCTGGGGGCTCTCGAGCGGGGGACCGGGCAGCGGCATCTACAAAACCACCGACGGCGGCAGCCACTGGTCCAATCTCACTCGCAACGCGGGATTGCCGGCGGGCATCCTCGGCCGGATCGGCGTGAGCGTATCGGCGGCGAATCCCAGCGTCATCTACGCCATCATCCAAGCCAAGGGGGGCGGCGTATTCCGCTCCGCGGACGGAGGCGGCAGTTGGACGCGGGTGAACGCGGAATGGAAGCTGCGTCAGCGCGCGTTTTATTACATGAGCGTGTTCGCCGACCCGAAAGACGCGGGCACGCTTTACGCGCCGGAAGTCGACGCGCTGTGGGTTTCCCACGACGGCGGGAAAACGTTCCAACGACTCCGGACGCCGCACGGCGACAATCACATCGTCTGGATCAATCCAAACGATACGAGCATCCTGCTCGAAGGCAACGACGGCGGGGCCACCGTATCCACCGACGCCGGCAAGACCTGGAGTTCCGAGCACAATCAGCCAACCGGCCAGTTCTACCACGTGGCGCTGGATGACCAGTTCCCCTACCACATCTACGGCGCCCAGCAGGACGAAGGATCCTTCGAAGGCCCGAGCGCCAGCCCCGGCGGCTCGATTCCCCTTGCCGACTGGCATCGAGTGGCCTACGGCGAAAGCACCTGGGTCGCACCCCAGCCCGGCAGCCCGAACATCACCTACGGCAGCGGCTATTACAGCATCCTCATGCGTTACGATCTCACGACCGGGCAATACCAGGACATCAGCCCGTGGCCGAATTATCAGGAGGGGGCTTCCTCCGCCGAGCTGAAGTACCGCTTCGGCTGGACCCATCCCGTCCTCTTCTCGCCGGTGAATCCCAAGGAATTGCTGGTTGGTGCGCAGTACGTTCTGCGCAGCGACGACTACGGCCAGACGTGGCAGCGCATCAGCCCCGACCTGACCCGCAACGATCCCGGCACCGAAGTGCCCAGCGGCGGGCCTATCGATCTCGATCAGTCGGGCGCGGAAATCTATCCGCTGATTTCTGCGCTGGCGGTTTCTCCACGCGACGGCAGGGTGATCTGGGCGGGCTCGGACGACGGCCTGGTGCACGTGACGGCCGACGGCGGCCAGACGTGGCAGGACGTTCGCCCGCCCGAGCTGCCCGAATGGTCGTGGGTGAGCTCGATTCAACCGTCCTACGCCGCCGCCGGCGCCGCCTATCTCACCGCCCGGCGTTACATGTGGGACGATTTCCATCCTTACGTTTTCGAAACCGCCGATTTCGGCAAGCATTGGACGGCGATCACCGCCGGATTGCCGGAAGACAGCTACGTCTTCGGCATCCGGCAGGATCCGAACGACTCCGACCTACTGCTGCTGGGCACGAGCAGCACGGTTTACGCCAGCTTCGATGCCGGCGCGCATTGGCAGCCGCTCACGCTCAATCTGCCCACCGTCCAGGTGCGGGACATCGCCATCAACCCGCGCCAGGGCCAGGTGGCGATCGCCACACACGGCCGCGCGTTCTGGGTGCTCGACGATCTTGCGGCGCTCGAGCAGATGACGCGGAACCCGTCGGTCGATTCCGATGCCACGTTCCTTTTCGCTCCCGAGCAGGCCTGGCTCACCCACGCCTACGGGCAGCCGGAAGAAGGTTTCAAGCCCGCCGACGCAGGCGATAATCCACCCTCCGGCGCAACCATCCTTTTTCACATCCCCGCTTCCTACGACGGCGAGACGCCGGTGACTCTCACATTCAGCAACGCGCAAGGGCAGGTGATCCGCGCGTTTTCGCTGCATCTGGCGAAGAAACAGGCCAAGGCGCCGCCGGCGGAAAACCCGGCGGAAGCGGCCCGGCGGCGCGAGGAGCAACTCACCGGCATCGAACCGGGAATGAACAGGTTCCAGTGGGACCTGCGCTATCCGAGCGCCACCGAAGTCGAGGGATTTCAGCCGCCGGTGCCCGCGGGCGGCTTGCCCGACACCGCCGAGGGTCCGGTAACCGTGCCCGGCGCCTATTCGGTGGCGCTCGATTATGGCGGGCGGAAGACGCAGCAGAACTTCAACATTGCTCTCGATCCCCGCCTCGACGCCAGCCAGCAGGCGCTCGAAGCGCGGCTGGCGCTGGGACTCAAAATCCATCAAACGCTCGATACGCTCGACAGCACGCTCAATCGCGCCATTGCCGTCCGCGACAAGCTGCGCGGCGCCGTCGCGAGCCGTCACTTGAATCAATCCCAGGCCGGGCCCGCTCTGGCCGCGCTCGATGCCCAAATCGGCGACCTCGTTCAGCTCGGCATCCTTTCGAGCGAAGGCAGCCTGCTGCACGAAACGAAACTCCGCAGCCACCTGGCCTACCTGGCGGCGGATATCGATCTCGCCTTCACGAGCCCCACCGCTCAGCAGGTAGCCGTCTTCGAGCAGCTTGACGGCGAGGCGAAGGCAGGCGAGCAGAAACTCGATGCGGCCATCGCCGAAGCGAACAAAATGCCCTGACGGCTGGCCCACGGGGACGACGGATCGATTGGACCACGCCATCGACTCTTACGGCTGGATCGCCATCGTGTAGCCGCTCGTCTTCAGGGCGGCATTGAACGCGGCCACGTCACTCGATCCCAGCTCGCGCACCGCGGTCCGGGCGGAGGCGATCTGGCGTTCGAGCGCCTGATTTGCCTCGAGCTGCTGGTCGGTTGGGCCGAGGTCGGCGCCGGACCCGTCCAATTCGCCGGCCAGCGCCGATACCTGTTCGAACAGTCGCGCCGGATGGCGGAAGGAATCTTCTCGGAACCCGGTGAGCCGGGTATCGAAAAGCTGCCCTTCGACGGCTTCGGCTTTCTCTTCGAGGCTCTCGGCGGCCTTGAGCGCCGGTCCCGCCTTGGGATCGTTTCCGAGCACTTGGCGCATCACCTCGAGTTGCCGGCGAACGCCCTCGACGCGGTCGATCATCGCGGCGACCTCGCCGATCTCCGCCCGCATCCCCAGCAGGAACTTTTCCTGAGCTTCCATGCTCTGCTGGTTGCCCAGCGTGTGGGGGTCGGCCAGCACTTCGAGCGGGGCGGAGCCGGCCGCGGAGCCGTTGACCGTCAGCTTCACCGTGTAGGCGCCCGGAACCACTCGCGGACCTGCCGGCGTATTGGCCCAACTGACGAGCGGCCGGCCTTTTGCTCCGGTGGCGACCCACGGCGCGCCCGGAGGCGGGGTGAGCAGCAGCGGCTTCGGGGGGGCCTCGTAGCGCAAGTCCCACCAGACGCGGTTCAATCCCGCCTGGCCGTGGCGGTGAAGGGTTCGAATCAGCTCGCCGCTGGGTCCGGCGATCGTCAATTCCACGTCGGCCGGCGCGGGAAGGTAGAAATTGATGTCCGCACCGTAGGGTATGTTTTCGCCGATGACCGCCGAATTCGGCGCCATTTGCGGCGCCGTTACCGTGCTGCGGAAGCGGTAAGCGGCGCGCGGGGCGAACAGGTGCGGCGCCTGGCCGGCGGCGACGCGATCCCAATCGCGGAGCGGGGTCACGTCGTCCAGAATCCAGATGCCCCGGCCGTAGGTGGCGACCACCAGGTCGTTGAACCGCGGCTCAATCGTCAGCCAGTACACCGGTGCGGCGGGGAAGTTGTTTCGCAGCCGGGTCCATTGCCCGCCGTCGTTCCAGGAAACGTAAATCGCGTTTTCCGTTCCCGCGTAGAGCATTCCCTTTCGCACCGGGTCTTCGATCACCGTGTGGACGTAGCTCTGGACGGAGTGGGGAATGTTGCCGGCGATGGCGGTCCAGCTCCGGCCGTAATCGGCGGTTTTGTAGATGAAGGGGTCGTAGTTGCCAGCCATTTCCAGGTTCGAGGCGAGGTAAGCGGAGCCGGCGTTGTATTTGGACGGGGTGATGTTGATGGTGCCGTAGGGCGGCAGGTTGGGGATGTTGGCGGTCACGTTGGTCCAACGGGCGCCGCCGTCTTCGGTCACGTTCACCTGGCCGTCGTAAGCGCCCGTCCAGATCACGCCCGCTTTCACCGGCGATTCGGCGATGATGGAGAGCGTTTCGCTCGCGAATGTCATCAGGTTGTCGAAAGCCACTCCGCCCGAATCCCCTTCGTGGCTGGGGTCGTTGGCGGTGAGGTCAGGGCTGATGCGCTTGAAGCTCTGGCCGCCGTTCGTGGTTTCGTAGACGTACTGGCTGCCGACGTAGACCCGGTTGTGGTCGTGGGGCGAGATCGCGATGGGAAACGTCCAGTTCCAGCGGTCGCGCACGTCTTTCGGCGCCCAGCCGTAGGTGGGCACCGGCCAGATATCGATGCTGCGGGCTTGGCCGGTGGCGAGGTCCACGCGGACCAATTCGCCGTTGTAACATCCCGACCAGATGATGTTGGGATCGGTGGGGTCGGGCACGCCGAACCCGCTTTCGCAGCCGCCGAATGCGTGCCAGTCGCTGGCGGTGATTCCCCCGCCGCCGAAGCCTCCGGCGTGAAGCACCCGGCTGGGACCTTCCTCGCCGCCGCTGTCCTGCCGGTTGGCGATGACGTTGTAGGGAGTCTGGGTGTCGGTGTAGACGTGGTAAAGCTGGGCAATCGGCAGCACCACCTGGTAGTAGCTTCGCCCGCGGTTCAGGCTGATGGCGCCGCCGCCGTCGTCGGCCACCATCAGCCGGTTAGGGTTTTCCGGATCGATCCAAACGTCGTGCAGGTCGTGGCCGGCGACGGTGGCGGTTTCATCGAAATGGCGGCCGCCGTCGCGGGAAACCGTCCAGGAAACCGAAACGAAATACAGCAGGTCGGGATCATCGGGCGAAACGCGGAAATTGGTGTAATAGGGGGAGCGCTCGGAGAGTTTGTGGCTTTCGTTGACCAGGGTCCACGACCTGCCGCCGTTGTCGGAGCGATAGAACCGCGCGGTCGCTTCCTGCACCAGCGCGTACACTCGCTCGCCGTCGCTCGGCGCCACCCGCACCGCGATTTTCCCCAGGTTCGCTCCCGCCGGGGGCAGCCCGCGGCCGGCCAGCCGCTGCCAGGTGTCGCCGCCGTCGTGAGTGACGAAGATGCCGCTCCCGGGCCCGCCGCTATTTTCGTTCCACGGCTTGATATCGATCTGCCACATACCGGCGAAGAGGGTTTGCGAATCGTGCGCGTCGCTATCGAGCCCGGAGCAGCCGGTGGTGTCGTTCACCTTCAACACCTGCTGCCACGTGCGGCCGCCGTCTTTGGTGCGGTAAACGCCGCGCTCGGGGTTGGGCCGGTAGGCTTGGCCGACGGCGCAGGCGAACACGACGTCGGGATCGCGCGGATCGATGACGATGTTGCCGATGTGGCCGGTCAGCTCGAGGCCCATGTGATGCCAGGTACGGCCCGCGTCGGTGGATTTGTAGATGCCGTCGCCCATCGAAGTGGCGCCGCGAATGATGAAGCTCTCGCCGGTGCCCGCCCACACGATGTTGTGGTTCGAGGCGGCAATCGCCAGCGAACTCACCGAGCTGACGTCCATCTTGTCGAAAACCGGCTTGAAGTGCGCTCCGCCATCCTCGGTTTTCCAGATGCCGCCGGAAGCCGCGCCGAAATAGGCGACCAGCGGATTGCTCGGCTCGCCCACCACCGCGATGTCGCGGTTGCCGTTCGGGCCGAGCGCGCGGAAATGAAGCTGGGCGAGCGGATCGGGCGCGGGGGTTTGCGCCGCCGCCGCAAGCGCCAGAAAGGCCGCCGCCACCCATCCCAGCTGCCATCCGGCTGTGCTTCGCGCCGGCTTCGTGTTTATGCCTGAATTTTTCACGGTTCCTCCTGGCGGCCTGGGAAAAACGGCGTCTGCCAATCGCGGGTCTCTGGCGAGGCTGGAGACGCGGGCAAAGTACTCCCCGGCTTCCAGAATTGTCAAGAACCGTCGCCCGCGTTTGCGCTTGCACCGGGAACCTGGTGCTGTGGCGGTCGGGACGGGCGAGCCGGCCCCTCGTCCCGCAGGGCGGGTTCGGGACGTGGCGGCGGCTCGCCCCCATCAAGGGAATGGATGGATTGCGGCTGCCCACCCGGCGGGGCGGGCGCCCTCAGGGCCTCGTTGCCCTGGAGCGAAGCTTGGCTAGAAATCCACCTTGATGCCGACCTTGTACAGCCGCGGCTGGAGGATCGAGCTGGGATTGCCGAGTAGGGTCAGGTTGTTGGCGCTCGAGCCGGCTCCGGTGGCCGCGCCCGAATTCCCCAGGTTGTAGATATCGAATTCCGGCTGCACCTTCAAGCGGTCCTTGAAGGAAAAGATACGGGAGAAGCGGACGTCGGCCAGGTTCACATTGGGCAGGCGCAGCACGCCCTGGGGCACCAGTTGAATCGTCTGGCTCACCTGGGTGAGCCCGGGATCGATTTTGCTGGTGACGGTGTAGGTGACCTGCCTGGGATAGCCGGAGACGTGTTGGAAATCGCCGCTGAATTCGAAGCCGAGCGGGAAGCGGTAGGTTCCGGCCATCTTGAACTCGTAGGGCGCGTCGAAGGAATTCTCGCCTAAGCGATTGATGCCGAAGTTGGGATTGTTCAGGTCGTCGAGAGTGGTGTTGATGTCGCCGGTCCAGGCGCCACGGAAGCGCCCGATCGTCAACCCTCCCAGCATCTGCCAATTCCTGGTCATGCGGCGGGTGAAGTCGATGTCGATTCCGCGGTATTCGGTGTTGAGCGCCGGGGAATTGGTCAGCTCGTTTTGCACGTGTCCCTTGGTGGCGGGATTCTGGTTGTAAACGGTGAGCGGCTGGCCGGTGAGCGGATTGGTGATGTTGAACGGGGTGTAATCGCCGGGGAGCACTGCAAGATTGGCGCGGCCGATCTGGTCGAAAGTCGAGCGGTACCAGCCGGTGACCGAGAGAATGATTCCCGCCGGCAGTTGCTGCTGCAAGCCGGCGTTGTATTCCCAGGAATAGGGCCGGCGCAGATTCGGGTCGATGTGGGTGGTGGCGCCGCCGACGAATCCGTTGAATTTGCTCAGGTTGAGCTGGGCAAGCGTAGGCCCGTTCGCGCAACTCGGCCCGGTGCAGCTCCAGGGCACCGAGGCCGTGCTGAAACCCAGCGGATTCACCGCCACGGTGAGGTCCCCGGCTGCGACTCCCTGCATGTACCGGCTCGCTCCGGCCTTGATCACCGTTTTCCCCAGGCCGGTAACGTCCCAGGCGAGGCCGAATCGCGGAGTCAGGTTCTTGAAATTCGGCACGTTGTCGATTTCGGCGATATCCCGCGCGGGGACGAAGGTGCCGGCGGGCGAAGTTTCGTGGGGTACGGTGCCGATGATTCGTTCCCAGCGCAATCCCAGGTTGAGCGTGAGCCGGCGCAGCACCGTCCAGGAATCGGTGACGTAGAGGCCGTTGGTGGTGAACAGGTTGGTTTGCTGCTTGATCGGCGTGTTATAGATGGTGGCGGTGGTGGCGACGCCGTTGATCAGCACTCCCTGCAGGTCGCCGTTCGCGTGATAGAGCTGGGCGAAATAGTCGTGGGTGTATTCCCAGCCGAATTTCACGTTGTGCTGCCCACCCCAGCCGCTGCTCACGTACGAGGCCGAGCTGTCGAGCGAGATCCGGCTGTTGGGATTGATGTAGTTGTCTGCGGCCGCGTTCATCAGGGTCGAAAGCCCGGTGTCGGTGACCGAGATGTCCGTGGGGCTCACCGCGCTCTCGTAGCGCAGCGGGAACTTGCCCCGCAGGTAACCCACCCCGGCGTCGATCACCCATTTCGTCGATGGCGTGAATACCCATTTCCCGATCCCCACCCCCGCAAACTGGTTCTGCAGGAAGGCCGCCTGATCGGAGATGAAGAAGGGCGGAGTGTTCCGCCGGTGGAAACGGTTCTTCTGGTTCCGGTTGTACATGATGCTGAAACGGTTCTTCTGGCTGGCCTGCCAGTCGAATTTCACCATTTCGTTGGTGAGCCTGTTGTCGTTGATGGCTTGGGTGCCGTTGGCGTTGAAGGAGCCGGAAACCAGCGTGTTCACCGTCCACGCTCGCAGCGATGTGAACCACCACAGTTTGTCTCTGAGCAGCGGTCCGCCCACTTCGCCGTTGTAGTCGTAGGTTTCGGTGATGGGGCTGCCCAGCCGGATTCCTGGCTGGCTGCGAACGGCCGGAGGCAGGTTCAGCAGCAACTGTTGGGCAAGGGTGGAATTCACGTTGTTCGATTGCATGCCTTCGGAGGCGCCATTCAGGAAGATCGTGCCGTGAACCGTGTTGCCGCCGCTTTTGGTGACCATGTTCATGAAGATGCCGCCCTGGGAGATGTCCGCCGGCAGGGCGCCGACTTGGTAGTTGGTTTCCTGGAACATTCCCTGGTCGTAATACATGAAGGTGGACCCGCCGCCGCCACCGGGCCAGTTCACGTTCACACCGTCGAACATGTATTTCTTATCGGCGTTGGTCGAGCCGTGTTCGGAGAGGCTGGGTTCCTGGGTGCCGGAGGAGCCGCCCACGTCGTAGGTGCTGGTCATGACGCCGGCGACGGTGTTGGTCAAGGCCCAGGGGCTGCGGCCGGTGGGGATGTTTTCCATCACGTCCTGGCCGAGCGCGGTTTGCGCGGTGACGTGCTCGGTATCGATGGTTCCCGGCTCGGCGCTAACGGTGACCTGCTGGGAGACGGCGCCCACCTGCAGCTTCGCGTTTGCGGTTACTTCGACGGCGCTGTTGACGACGATGCCCTTGGTGCTGAACGTCGTGAAGCCCGTCTTCTCGAACTTGACGTCGTAGGTTCCCGGCGGCAATTCCAGAAACTTGAAATAGCCGTTCGCGTCGCTGGTCACCACTCGGGTGCCAGTGATCAGCGCGGTGCTGGCGGCGGTGACGGCCACGCCGGGCACACGAGCCCCGGACGGGTCGGTTACCGTCCCCGCAATCGAGCCGGTGAGCGCCTGCGCCCGGGCGAAGCGCGGGCCAAGCAACGCCAGTAGGCATGCCAGGGCAAGCCAGATCGCTCGCCGGGTAGCTTGAGGGATGACGGGCTCCCGGGGCCGCAACAGGCGAGTGAGGAAGGAACCTCGTTTCGGGGCTTCTCCACGAGAATGCATTTTCAGGCCCTCCAGAGAATAAGAATTGCCGCCGGTCCGGCCGGTGTTCGCCGGAGAATCGACATTTGGAGACAGTAGTGCCGGTGGATTCCACTCGCCCGTATAGCCGTGTACCGCAGCCGTCCAAGCCTTGTCAAGAAGATATGGTACCGCGGAGGTCCCGAAGCTTCGGGACTGAAGCACGACCGGCGCCCGAAGCCGATTGCATAAACGCATCGGTTGGGATATAAGCCAGATTCCGCGCGGCTCGGCGCCGACGGCGCTCGCCGATTCGCTGCAACTGTCCATACTGCCGCCGGGAAAGTCCCTACTTCACCGCAGGAGGAGGGCAGGGAATGCCGATTGCCGAACTGTTTCTGCGCCACCGAACGCTCGGGCGCGCCGCCATCATTGCCGCCTTTGGACTCGCCACGCTGGTCGCGCCGCCGCGGGCCGCCGGCCAGACGGAGCCGGAAAGCGCCGGCCCGTACGACACGCTGATCCTCCGCGGCGTGACGCTCATCGACGGCACCGGCGCTCCGGCCAAGGGCCCGGTGGACATCGTCATCAAGAGAAACGCCATCCAGGACGTGCTTCCGGTCGACGCCATCGGCCGGGCGCGCACCGGAGGGGGAAACAACAAGGAGGAGCAAACCGGCGCCAACAGCCGGGTGATCGACGGCAAGGGGATGTACGTGATGCCCGGCATCATCGACATGCACATGCACTTCATGGATTTCGTTCCGCTCGATTATCAGTACAAGCTGCTTTTGGGCTCGGGCGTCACCACCGTCCGCGTTTTCAGCATCGGCAGCATGACTCCGCAGCAAATGGTGGCGGAAAAGGAGCGCAGCGCCGGGAACAAAATCATCGCTCCCCGCATGTACGTCTATCCGTTTTGGCGCGACTACCCGAACGATCCCCGGTTCAAGAGCGCCGAGGACGCTCCGGCGGTGGTGCAGCAGTGGAAGAGCGAAGGAGTCGACGGGGTGA
Organism: Candidatus Acidiferrales bacterium; assembly: GCA_035946455.1. GTDB lineage: Bacteria > Acidobacteriota > Terriglobia > Acidiferrales > UBA7541 > JAKASX01. Next base: position 54,668 of record DASYZK010000005.1, read on the forward strand.
AGATGGCGGGCCTGCCGGGAGAATATCCGGACATTTTCAAGGCGGTGGCCGACGAAGCGCATCGCCAGCACCTGGGCCTGGCGGTCCACATCGCTCAGGAAGCGGTTTACCCGATGAACGCGCTTCGGGTGGCGGCCGAGGGCGCCAGCACCATCGAGCACCATTACGGCTACGCCGAATCGTCCTTCACCGATCGCCGCATCCAGCTCCTGCCTCCCGATTACAACTATTCGAGCGAGCCCGACCGCTTCTATCAAACAGGCGCCGTGTGGCTACAGGCCAACCTCGAGCGGCTGCACGGCTACGTGATCGACCAGTTGCTCGCTATCCAGGCGAAAACCGGGTTCACGATGGTGCCGACGATGGACGTCTACGAAGCCAATCGCGATCTCGAGCGGGCCAAAACGCTGCCCTGGCACGCGGCCTTCACCATGCCCCAGGTGATGGCGCACTGGCAGCCGAGCCCCTCGAGCCACGGCTCCTATTTCTATCATTGGACTTCGGACGACGAGGCCGCCTGGTCGCAGATGTACCGCCGCTGGCAGGATTTCGTTCAGGATTTCAAGAACCGCGGCGGCAACGTCGCCGTCGGGTCCGACGTCGGCTCGATTTACGCGCTGTGGGGTTTCGGCACCATTCGCGAAATCGCCTTGCTCGAGGACACCGGGTTCAATCCACTCGAAGCCATCCATTCGGCCACCGAGGTGGGCGCGATTTCGCTCGGCAACCACCGGCTGGGCGCCGTTCGCGCCGGTTACCTCGCCGACCTGGTGGTGCTCACCGAAAACCCGCTTGACGACATCAAGGTGATGTACGGCACCGGCGCCACCCGCCAAACGCCCGACGGCCACGCGGTGCAAGTGAAAGCGGTGAAGTACACCATTCGCGACGGGGTGGTATTCGACTCGCAAGCGTTGCTGCGCGACGTCCAGGACATGGTGGCCAAAGCCAAAGCCGGGGAGCGAAACGGAGGGAAACAGCGATGAGCCTCGGGAAGATCTGTTTGCGGCGGCTGGGTTTGCCGGCGGTGGCCGCCGGCTTGGCGGCGCTGGCACTGGCAACCGCGAGCGCGCCCCAGGAGAACGGCGAGGCTCCCGCGCCCAATCCCTTCGCCCAATTGCGCTATCGCGAGATCGGTCCCGGCGGCAACCGTGTGGCCGCGGTGGTTGGAGAGCCGGGAAACCCGATGGTCATCTACGCCGGGGCGTCGGACGGCGGCATCTGGAAAACCACCGATGGTGGCGTGAACTGGCTGCCGATTTTCGATCGCCAGGACGTTTCCGCCATCGGCTCGCTCGCCATCGCCCCTTCCGCCCATAACGTCGTTTGGGCGGGCACCGGCGAGCCGTGGATCATCCGGCCCGACTATTCGATGGGCGACGGCATCTACAAATCGACCGACGGCGGCCGGTCGTGGCGCCACATGGGCCTTGACCTCACCGGGCACATCGCCAGAATCGTGATTCATCCCACGAATCCCGACGTCATCTACGCCTGCGCCATCGGCCAGGCCTACCGTCCCCAGCACGAACGCGGCATTTTCCGCAGCACCGACGGCGGCCAAACCTGGCAGCAGGTGCTTTACGTGAACGACGACACCGGCTGCTCCGAACTCTCGATGGACCCCCACGACCCGCAGACGCTGTTTGCCGGCATGTGGCAGGTGATCGTTCACACCTGGGACGAGCACAGCGGAGGGCCGGGCAGCGGCGTCTACGTGACCCACGATGGCGGCGCCACCTGGCGCAAGCTTTCCGGGCACGGCTTGCCGCCGGCGGACCAGCCTCTGGGGAAGACGGCGGTGCAGGTGGCGCCAAGCGATTCCAACCGCGTCTACGCCCTGATTCAGGAAGACACGCCGCGCTTCTATCGTTCCGACGACCGCGGCAACACCTGGCGGGTGGTCGACCAGCAGCACATCCTTTCCGAGCGCTCGCCTTACTACACCCGTTTCGCCGTCGCTCCCGACGACGAGAATTTCATTTTCTTCGTCGCGGTGGCCATCAGCTATTCGCGGGACGGCGGCGCGACGCTCGCCGACGACATCGTGAAACCCGCCGGCGACGTTCACGACGTCTGGTACGATCCGCTCGATCCCAGCCGCGTCATGGTTTCTCACGACCACGGCATCAGCGTCAGCTTGAACCGTGAGCGGACCTGGGCGACCTACGAATTCCCCATCGCCCAGATGTATCACGCGTTCACCGACGACAATATCCCCTACTTCGTTTACGGCAACCGCCAGGACGAACCCACTTTCCGCGGGCCGAGCAACAACCTGCAGCAAACCCCCGGACCCGGTGCCGGCGGCGGCCTCCCCGCCTACTTCGGCGGCGCACCCAATGGCGGAGCGATTTCGGCGGCCGACTGGACCCAAATCGGCGGCTGCGAGCCGGGATTTTCCATTCCCGATCCGGTGGATAACAGCATCGTCTGGTCCGGCTGCTACAACGGCGATCTCACTCGCATGGATCTGCGCACCGGGCAGGCGCGCTGGGTATCGGCATGGCCGGAAGCCACCTACGGCTGGGCGCCCAAGGACGTGAAGTACCGCTGGCACTGGACCATGCCCATCGCCGTCTCCCCACACGACCACAACCGCGTCTACGTGGGCAGCCAATACGTGCATGAAACTGACGACGGGGGCCAGTCGTGGCGGGTGATCAGCCCCGACCTCACGCTCAACGACAAGAGCCACGAGCAGAATTCCGGCGGCATGCACAGCGACAACCTGATGACTTTCGAGGGTGCGGTGCTCTATTCCATCGCCGAATCGCCGGTGCAGGCGGGGGTGATTTGGACCGGAAGCACCGACGGCCAGGTGAACGTGACGAAGGACGGCGGCAGGACGTGGACGAACGTCACCAGTAATATTCCCGGCATGCCGCCCTGGGGCACGATCTGGCAGCTTACGCCGTCGAATTTCGATGCCGGGGCGGCATACGTCGTCGACAACCTGGAACAGGGCGCCGGCGATTACAACGCCTACGTTTACAAGACCGCCGACTTCGGCCGCACCTGGAAATTCATCAGCGGCGGCATACCGAAATCGATGAACAGCAGCGCTCACACCATCGTCGAGGACACGGTGCGCAAGGGCATGCTGTTTCTGGGCACCGACAATTTCATCTACGTTTCCTGGGACGACGGCGGCCACTGGACCCTGCTGCGCAACAACATGCCGCCCGCCCCGATCTATTGGCTCACCATCCAGAAACGCTACAACGATCTGGTGGTCGCCACTTATGGCCGCGGCTTCTGGATTCTCGACGACATCACCCCGCTGCGGGATTACGACGCTGCCAGCCAGTCCACCGCCTATCTGTTCAAGCTGCGGCCCGCCTACCGCTACCGCCATTTCAACGCCACCCACGCCGTCGACACCTACAACCATCCCGTCGGGCAGAATCCGCCCGCCGGCGCGGACATCAACTACTTCCTGAAAGCTCCGGCCAAGAAAGTGGAAATCACCATCCTCGACGCGAAGGGAGGAGAAATTCGGAAGCTCACCGGCCCCGGCCGGCCGGGAATCAACCGCATCTGGTGGGATTTGCGGTATGAAGCTCCCACCGAGGTGAAGCTGCGCAACAGCCCTCCCGGGGAGCCGTGGGTCGAAGCCGGCAAGGAAGGCTGGCGCCCGCTGGTTCATTGGCGCAACTACACCCACGGGCCGGAAGTCTGGCCGGGAACCTACACGGTGAAGCTCGAGACCGGCGGGCAGCAGCATACCCAGCTGCTCGCGGTGCTACGCGATCCGCACGATCTGGGAAGCGTGCCGGATCTCGAGGCGAACACCCGGTTCCTGCTCCAGTTGCGCGACGAGATGAACGAATCGGCCGACATCATCAATCGCCTGGAGTGGGACCGCAAGCAGCTTGCCAATCTCGAGGCCATGGTCGCCGGCCAGCCCCAGGATGCCCCGGTGATTCAAGCGGCCGGGCAGCTCGAAGAGAAAATTTACGTTGTCGAGGGACGATTTTTCCCGCTGGCGCTCACCGGCCGCACCGAAGATGCCTTCCGCGTGCCCACCATGCTCTACGGGAAACTCACCAACCTGGCATTCCTGGCGGAGGGCGGCGCCGATTTGCCGCCCACCAGCCAGTCGGTGGAGTTGAACAAGGAACTGGTCGAGCAGCTAGCGGAAGCGCGGCAAGCGATGAAAACGCTGAGCGAGACCGTTATCCCGCAATTCAACGAGTCGTTGAAAGCCAAGGGGCTGCCGGGCATCCTCCCGTGAGCCGGTGGTTCGCCGCCGCGTACCAGCGCTCGGCCCGCGCTTCCGTGGTAGACTGGCCTGGGGTCAAGTGGCGAATCATGAGGCTTGAGGACTACAAAACAGTCCTGTACCGCCAGGAAGACGGCTCCTGGGTTGCCGAAATACCGGCCGTCTCCGGCTGCTATGCGCTCATGCCCACCCGCGAGGCGGCGCTCGACGAGTTGACGAAAGTCTTTGGGATGATCGCCGAGGAATACGCCGAAAAAGGGCTGCCGCTCCCCGCCGACACCACCGAAATCGTTCATGCCTAGCGCGACGGCCCTCGAGTTTCGGGCCGCTGCGCGCCGCTTGGGTTTCACCAGAACAAGACAGACCGGAAGCCACGAGCGCTGGAATCTCCCTGACGGCCGCGCCGTCACGATCCCCCTTCACGGCGGAGGCGAAATTGGCCCGCCGCTGTTTTTCAAAATCCTGCGACAACTGGGCATCAGCCTGGACGAGTTTCAGAAATTGATGTGAGCCGCCGGAGAGGCGCTATTCCGGCCGGCGGAGGGCGAGCTTGTGCATCCGCGATTGCAGCGTGGTGCGCTTCATCCCCAGCCGCGCCGCCGCGCCGTTTGGCCCGCCGATGCGCCACCGCGTTTCCTCGAGCACGCGACGGATGTGCTCCCGCTCCACGTTTTGCAGCGATTCGGGATGTTCCGCCGGGCCGTCCGCCGCCCGCAATTCCGCCAGCGGCACGCGCAAGGCCGTTCCCGGGGACAGGATCACCGCCCGCTCGATGAAGTTCTCCAGCTCGCGGACGTTTCCCGGCCACCGGTAGGCGGTCATCGCCTCGATCGCTTCCCGCGGCACGGTTTCGATTTTCTTGTCGGCGAGCGCGGCGTGTTTCTGGGCGAAATAACGCGCCAGCAGCGGGATGTCTCCGCGCCGCTCCCGCAACGGGGGCACGTGAACGGGGAACACGTTCACCCGGTAGTAGAGATCGCTGCGAAACGCGTGGCTTGCCACCATCGCCGCCAGGTTGCGGTTGGTCGCCACCACCAGCCGGACGTCCACCCGCAACGTTGCGCCGCCGCCCAGCCGCTCGAATTGGCGTTCCTGGAGCACTCGCAGCAGCTTTGGCTGCAGTTCCAGCGGGATATCGCCGATTTCGTCCAGGAACAGCGTGCCCTGGTCCGCCAGCTCGAACCGGCCCATCCGCCGGCCAATCGCCCCGGTGAACGCCCCGCGCTCGTGCCCGAACAGTTCCGATTCCAGCAGCCCGCTCGGTATGGCGGAGCAATTCAGCTTGATGAACGTGCGGTCGCGCCGCGGACTCAACTGGTGCGTCAGCCGCGCCAGCAGCTCTTTGCCGGTGCCCGTTTCCCCGAGTAGCAGCACCGTCGAATCCGTAGGGGCCACCGTGCGTACCTGCTCCACCGCCCGCCGCCACGCCGGGCTTTCGCCGACGATTTCGTCCAGGCCGGATTCGGCGCTGATTTCGTTTTCCAGATAAAGCTTCTCCTCCGCCAGGCGGTTCTTTTGCCGTTCGATTTGCCGGTACGCCAGGGCGTTTTCCACGGCGATGGCGATCTGGTCGGCCACGCGGCTGAGGAAATCGACGTCTTCCTGGGAAAACGCGCTTTCGCGCAGGCTGGCGAGATTCAGCGTGCCGAGCGGGTGGCTGGGGCGGATCAGCGGCAGGCAAAGCACCGACCGCAGTCCCTCGGCTTCGATCACCGGCAGCCCGAATTTTTGGAGCTCGGCACTGCCGAGCAGCAGCGGCTGGCGGCGCAGAAACGCCTGTCCGGCGGGCGAGGCATCGGCGGCCACCGAATGTTCTTCGCGGATCAGGCCCTTGCCCTCGGGAAAATCCAGCGCCTGGATCCGCATCCGGTGCGTTTCCGGCTCGTAGAGCGATAGGCTGGCGAACTCGCAATGGAAAAGTTGGCGCAAGCTGCTGGAAATTTCCGCGAACAATTCCCGCAAATCCAGGCGCGAGACCACCGCGTTGGTGAGCTCGAGCAGCGCCCGCAGCCGGTCGCGCTGGTGCGCCAGTTGCCGCTGGTACCACTGCGCCTCTTGGTGGTGGAGGGTATTGTCGAGCGCCAGCGCCACCTGGCGGGCGACGTCGCCGAGAAAGCCGATCTCCGCTTCGCCAATGGAAATGGATCGCGTGGTGGCGAACGCCATCGCTCCCAGCCGCCGCTGCGCGGTGGTCAGCGGCAGCAGGCAAAGCGACCGGATGCCGATTCCCCGCAACTGCGGGAGCAGGGCGGGGAAGCGGTCCTCGCGGTTGAGATCGGGGAAGACCATCGGCTGCTGCGTTTGCCAAACCGCCCCTGACGGCGACTCCGCCACCGGCAGCCCCTCGGCAAGCATCTCAGGCGGCGGACCGGGACTCCGCAGCAGGTGCAAGCGCATCCGGCCGGTGGCCTCGTCGTGCAGCACCAGCGCGAGAAATTCGAAGGGGGCCACCGGCGCCAGCCGCACCGCCAGGTCGGCCAGCAAATCCGCGAGGTCGCGATGCTGCAGAATCGCTTGCGACACTTCCACCAGCGCTCGCAACCGCTCGCTGGCCGAGCCCGCCTGCGCTCCGCCGCTCATCTCACGCTCGCCCCGGCCCGAGCCTTGTTGGTTGCCAGTCACGCGTAGCAAGGGATCGTGACATAGGATTCAGAGCTTCGGCCGGGTGGGGAGGGGCGAGGAAACCCCTTTGCAGGAACGGGATGCTTCGCTTCGCTCGGCATGACAGGCTTGGGGCGTGTGCGTCGCCGGGTTCAGTCGCGGGACGCTAGCCGCCGCGGGTGTGCATCTCGAGGTGAGGATCCCCGCGCAGGCGCTCGATCGGCACCAGCGGCCCGCGCGCCCGCGCGTCCCGCCGCTCCTCCGCTCCGCGGTCGCGCCGCTGCGCCCAAACCGCGGCCACCAACCGCAGCAATTCCTCGTCGGTGGCGCCCCGCCGGAGCGGCCCGCGCAAATCCGTGCCTTCGAGCGCGTACAGGCACAGATACCACTGGCCGTCGGCCGTCAGCCGGCTGCGATCGCAGGTCCGGCAAAATGGCTCGCTCACCGAAGCGATGATCCCGAACGTCAGTCCGTCGGCCAGCGCGAACCGCTCGGCAGGCGCCGAGCTTTCCGACGGCGCCGCCTGGATGGGGCCGTACCGCTGCTCGAGCCGTGCGAGCATTTCGGCGCGGGGAAGAACCTGGTCCGGCGACCACAGCGTCGCGCCGCCGACGTCCATGTACTCGATGAACCGCACCTCGGCGCCGGCTTCGCGGCTGAATTCGATCAAGTCGCATAACTCGTCGTCGTTGAATCCCCGCGTCACCACGGTATCGATTTTCAGCGGCGCGAACCCGGCGGCGCGCGCCGCGCGAATGCCTTCGAGGACGCGTTGGTGCATGTCCTGCCGGGTAAGAGCCAGAAACCGCTCCGGCCGGAGCGTATCCAGGCTCACGGTGACGCGCCTCAGCCCCGCCCGCCAGAGGGCTTCCGCCGATTGCTCGAGCAGGATGCCGTTGGTGGTCAGCGCCAGGTCGTGGATGCTGGCGTTCGCCGCCAGCAGGCGCACCAGCCGGTCCAGGTCGCGCCGCAGCAGCGGCTCGCCGCCGGTGAGCCGCACCTTCGCCGCGCCGGCATTGGTGAATGTCCCCGCCAGCCGCGCGATTTCCTCGTAGCTGAGCAGGTCTTCGCGCCGCAGCCACTGATATTCCTCTTCGGGCATGCAGTAGCGGCAGCGCAAATTGCAGCGGTCGGTGACCGAGACGCGCAATTGGCCTAGTGGCCGGCCCAGGAGGTCGTTCAGCGGGCGGGAATCGCGGGAGGGGAGCATCGGGATCGGCTCGCGTTAGATGGTAGAAGCCGCCGGCTGGCGAAGTCAAACAGGCGCCAGGTCGAAGCCCAACGCCACCCGGGGGCGGTGAAGAGTTTATGGGAGGCGGGCGTATTCGGCTTTGGCCTGTTGGAGGACGGGGATGCCCGGGTCGGCGTGCTGCCAGAGAGCGAAGAAATCCTGATAGGCTTTGCGCGCGCCCGCCTTGTCTCCCGAAAGCGCGTCGGCGCGCGCGAGGCCCAGATGCGCCAGTGGCGCAATCACCTCGTTTAGCACGACGCCCGGGTGGTCGAGAATTTTCTGGAATTCGGCCGCTGCTTGCGGGCTCTGATGCGCCGCAAGATACGCCAGGCCGCGGACGTATACCGGATAGAGGTTCAGGTTGAAGTTGGCCGGCTGGCCAAGTTCGTAGGGAGATGCGGCTTGCAGACTGGTTATCGCCTGGGCCGGGGCATTCCGGTCGAGGGCGATGGCGGCGTGAATCGCGGGCACATAATTGAATTGCACGACCGTGGTTTCCGGGAACCGTTTCCCCAGGTCATCGGCGACTGACTGGGCCTGGGCGGCGTCGCCGGCGAGCGCCAGAGCCAGCGCGGCAGCGGCTTCGGTGTCCCGGCCGTTCGAAGCCTTCTGGGCCTCCGCCGCTTGCTGGCGCGCCTGGGCCGCGTCGCCGACCACCGCTTCCCGCAGCGCCGCTTCGGCCTGGTAGCCGGCCGCCGTCTCTTTTTCTCCCGCCTGCTGGGCCGAAGCCATGGCGCGCCCGGTCAAATCATTCGCCTGGGCAAGACGGCCGGAATAGGCGGCGGTGTCGGACTCGGTGTCGAGGAATCCGTCTTCGATTCCCGGCTTGCCGGATCCCCAGGCTGATTCGCGGGCCATGCCTGCGGTGTCGCCCCGGAGAAAGGCAAGGGAGGACCCAGCGTAGTGCAGGATGAAAGAATCGATCCCGCGCGCCGTGGATTGCTGGAGGACTGCGGCGGCCTCGTCCAGCCGATTGAGGGCCACGTAGCTAAGGGCGAGATTCGCGTAGCTCAACCCGCTGGTCGGGTCCAGCTCGAAGCTTCGGCGATTGGCCGCCAGCGCCTTGTCGTACTGCCCGAGAGCCGTGTAGGTGTAGCCCAGGTTGCCTGGCGAGATGGGATCCCGCGGATAGGTCTGGGCCCAAAGCTCGAGCACCTGATTGGCCTTCAGTAGGTCGCCGGTAACGAACACGTCGTAGTGCGAGGAAATGTAGAATTTCTCCCGCTCGCTTACCCGGTCGCGAAGATCGTAAGCTTTCCTGATGTTCTCGGCTGCGAGATCCCTTTCCCCGTAGTTCGAGTAGGCGGTGCCGAGCACCGCGTAGGCCATCGCGAAATTCGGGTCGAAAGAGATGGCGCGCTGGAGGGGAGGCACCGCGGCGCGGGAGTTGCCGTTGCTATTGGCCTCCCAGCCGAGGGTGTAGGCTTGTAGAGCCTCGAGGGAAGGGGTGGTGACGTCGGCGAGCGGGGCGTTGAATTTCCGAATCGAGGCGAGCGATTCGCCTAGCTTGCCGCGAATCGAAGTGGCGACGCTGCCGAGCGCTTCGAGCACGTGGTTTTTGTCGGCAGCCACGGCCTCGGCGCTCGCCAGCGATTCGCCGGTCGCGCAGTTTTCCGCATTCAGGACAAGATTGTACTGGTTGCCAACCTGGCCAATGGATGGGTCCAGCACCGCCGCCGCTCCGGTTCGCTGGCAAATCTGCCGGGCCAGGTCGTTGCTCAGTCGCGTTCCCGCCGGCTGGCCCATCAGCCGCAGCGACTGCGCCATTTGTTGATCCGAAGCGATGTTAAGGAACGGCGACTGGGCGAGCTGGGCGGAGAGTCCCTGGCGGAGCGTGCCGTCGAACACCGAATCGCCGGTGGTGTTGGTGAAATCGGCGAGGACGATCGAGTCTTTCGAAGTCAGCTTCGGCGCGCGCGGCCAGAAATAATAGGCGGCTGCGGCGACGACGGCGATGACGACCAGCGCAATCGCCATTGCCCATAGGGGCATGCGGCGGCGCGGGGCAGGAGCCGCGGGTTGGGGAGCCGTCAAGACTGTGGCGGGCGGAGTAGCCATGCCGCTGCCGACCGCAGCGGCGACTCCGGACGGCGGGGTAGTGCCGGCTGCCGGACCAGCGGCTGCGGGCGAGGCGACAGGCTGCGTCATGGTGATGGCGTGGCGGGTAGATGCCGTTTCGCGTCTAAGCCGCTCGAGATCAACACGGATGTCGGCAGCGGATTGGTAGCGCAGCTTGCGGTCCTTATCGAGCGCTTTGGCGACGATCCGCTCGAGTTCCGGAGGCGCATCGGGATTCAGGCGCGCGGGGGCAGCCGGAGCGGCGTGCAGGATCGCGTCGAATATTGCGCCGCTGGCGTCGCCGCGGAACGGCAGGACGCCGGTGGCCATTTCGTAAAGGACTGCACCAAGCGAAAACAGGTCGGAGCGCGCGTCGACTTCTTCGCCGCGGACCTGCTCGGGCGACATGTAGGCGACGGTGCCGACGGCGGCGCCGGGGCTGGTGAGTTGTTCTTCGGACACCGTGACCAGAGCGTCGCGGGTCATCGACAGGCCGCCCGCGCCGGCATCTGTTGCCGCCTGCTTCGCCAGTCCGAAATCGAGGATTTTGGCCTGGCCACGGGTGGTGACGAAAATATTCGCCGGCTTGATGTCGCGATGAACGATGCCTTTGCCGTGCGCCGCCTCGAGGCCATCGGCGACCCCAACCGCCAGATCCAGCAGCAGTTCGAGCGGCAGGGGCTTGCCGTTGATGCGATGCTTCAGCGTTTGGCCTTCCAGGCACTGCATGGCGAGAAACGGCTTGCCCTCGAATTCGCCGATTTCGTAAATCGTGCAGATGTTGGGGTGGTCGAGCGCGGAGGAGGCGCGCGCCTCGCGCTGGAAGCGCTCGAGGGCGCGGGGATCGCGAGCCATTTCCTCGGGAAGGAATTTCAGAGCGACGAAGCGGCCCAGGGCGGTGTCCTCGGCTTTGTACACCACGCCCATCCCGCCACCGCCGAGCTTGTCAATCACCCGGTAGTGGGAAACCGTCCGCCCGATCAAGGAAACGGGTTCTGCCACGTGGCAGGAATGTTAGGCGGGAGGCATGGCCAAGTCAATTGCTGCCGCTCGCGGCAGCCTTGGGACTTGGACGTAGCTCCTCGGCTTTTAGCGCGGCACGCTTCCTTCTGCCTTCGCGCTCCCGGAAACTCGGGCCAAAGCCCGGTGTCGCCTGGGCTGGTGAAGAGATTAGGGGAGACGTGCGTATTCGGCTTTGGCTTGCTCGAGGACGGGGATGCCCGGGTCGGCGTGTTGCCAGAGGGCGAAGAAATCCTGATAGGCCTTGCGGGCGCTGGCCTTGTCGCCCGAAAGCGCGGCGGCGCGGGCGATGCCCAGATGCGCCAGCGGGGCGATCACCTCGCCTTGCACGACGCCCGGGTGGTCGAGGATTTTCTGGAATTCGGCGGCAGCCTGGGAACCTTGATGCGCCGCCAGAAAGGCCAAGCCCCGTAGGTAGATCGGGTAGAGGTTCAGAAAGATGGTTTGAGCCGCCGCGCCCAACTCGTACGGGGCGGCTGGCTGAAGACCGGCGATCGCCTTCGCCGGGCTGTTCTGATCGAGAGCGATGGCCGCGCCAATGGCGGGCAGATAGTTGAACTGAGCCACGGTATCTTCGGGAAATCCCTTCGCCAGGTCAGTCGCGAGTTGCTGGGCTTGGCCGGCGTCGCCCGCCAGCGCCAGGGCAAGCGCCGAGGCGGCCTGGGTATCGCGGCCGTTGGAGATCTTCAGGGCGGCGGCCGCCTGCTGGCGAGCCTGGGCCGCGTCGCCCACCAGCGCCTCGCGAAGCGCGGCTTCCGCCTGGTAGCCGGCCGCGGCTTCCTTTTCGCCCGCCTGCTGGGCCGAAGCCACGGCGCGGGCGGTGAAATCGCCAGCCTGCATCAACTGGCCGGCATAGGCCATCGTATCGGACTGATTGTAGAGCGCCAGGTCTTCTATGCCGGACTTTCCCGCCGCCCAAGCCGCCTCGCGCGCCATTGCCGCGGCATTCCGCTGGAGGAAGGCGAGCTGATAGTTGTAGAGATGCAGGATGGTGGAATCGAGGTGACGGGCTCTGGCTTGCTCGAAAACGGCGGCGGCCTCGTCGAGGCGATCGAGATAGAGATAATAGAGCGCGAGGTTGGCGTAGCTCAATCCGCTGGCGGGATCCAACTCGAACGCCTGGCGCTCCATTTCCAGCGCCTTGTCGTATTGGCCGAGCGTTCCGTAATCGACGCCGAGGTTGGTGGCCGGAATCGTATCGCGGGGGTAGGCCTGGGCCCACAGCTGGTACACCTGATTCGCCTTCAGCAGGTCGCCGGTGACGTAGGCTTCGTAGTGGGACGAAATGTAGAATTTTTCCCGCTCGCTCACCCGGTCGCGCAGGTCGTAGGCTTTTTTCAGGTTCCCGGCGGCGACGCCGATTTCGCCCAGGTTGTAATCGCTGGTGCCGAGCACCGCATACGCCATGCCGAAATTCGGATCGAGCAGGATGGCGCGCTGGAAGGCGGCGACAGCGGCGGAAGGGTCGCCGTTCAGATTGGCCTGCCAGCCGAGGGTGTAGGCCTGTAGGGCTTCGAGCGAAGGGGTGGTGACGTCGGCGAGCGGCTTGTTGAATTTCTGGATGGTCGCGAGCGATTCGCCTAGCCTGCTTCGAATGGTGGTGGCGACGCTGCCGAGCGCTTCGAGCACGTGGTTTTTGTCGCCGGCGACGCTTTGCGCGCTCGCCAGCGACTCGCCGGTGGCGCAGTTCTCGGCGGTCAGGATCAGGTTGTACTGGCTGCCGATCTCGGCGATCGAGCCATCGAGCACCGCCGCCGCCCCGGTCCGCTGGCAAATCTGGCGCGCCAGATCGCCGCTGAGGCGCGTTCCCGCCGGCTGGCCCATTAGCCTGAGCGTCTGGGCCATCTGCTGATCGGAAGCGATATTGAGGAAGGGGGACTGGGCGAGCTGGGCGGCGAGGCCCTGCCGCAGGGTGCCGTCGAAGACGGGGTCGCCGGTGGTATTGGTGAAGTCGGCGAGGATGATCGAGTCTTTCGCGGTGAGCCTGGGCGCGCGGGGCCAGAAGCGGTAGGCCGCGACCGCGGCGATGGCGGCCAGCGCCACCGCCGCCATCCAAAGCCAGCGTTTGGCGCCCGCGCCGGAATGCGGCCCCAAGGCCGCGGGCGCGGAGCTCATGCTGGGTCCGGATTCGGTGGCCCGCCTCAGCCGCTCGAGATCGGAGCGGAGATCGGCGGCATGCTGATAGCGCAGCGCGGGATCCTTTTCGAGGCACTTGAGGATGCACCGCTCGAGTTCGGCGGGGATGGCGGGGTTCAAGCGGACCGGTGGTGTGGGAACGCGATTGAGGATGCCATCGAAGATTTCGGTGGTACCGGCGCCGAGGAAAGGCTGATGGCCGGTGGCCATTTCGTACAGGACGGCGCCGAAGGAAAACAGGTCGCTACGGGAGTCGACCCCGCGGCCCCGGGCCTGCTCGGGCGACATGTAGGCGGCGGTGCCGACGGTCATGCCGGGGCTGGTGAGTTGGTCGGCGGCCACCAGCGCGCCGCTCTGAAGCCCCGAGCCGGCCGCGCCCGGCTGCGGCGCCTGCTTCGCCAAACCGAAATCGAGGATTTTCGCGTGGTTCTCGTCGGTGATGAAGAGATTGGCCGGCTTGATGTCGCGATGCACGATTCCGCGCGCGTGGGCGGCGCCGAGGCCGTCGGCGATCTCGATGGCGAGCTTGAGCAGTAGATCGAGCGGGAGCGGCTGGCCGGCGATGCGATGTTTGAGCGTATCGCCATCCAGACACTGCATCGCGAGGAACGGCTTGCCCTCGAATTCGCCGATTTCGTAGATGGTGCAAATGTTGGGATGGTCGAGCGCGGAGGCGGCGCGCGCCTCGCGCTCGAAGCGCTCGAGCGAGAGGGGGTCCGCGGCCAGGTCTTCGGGGAGAAACTTCAAAGCGACGAAGCGGCCGAGCTTCGTGTCCTCAGCCTTGTAAACCACGCCCATGCCGCCGCCCCCCAGCCGTTCGAGGACGCGGTAGTGGGAAACCGTTCGTCCGATCAAGGAAGGTGACTGCGCCACGTCACCGGAATCTTAGGTCCGGCCCCGAACCAAGTCAACGATTGCGCGGAATAGAAGATAGCGCGCCCGGAAACCGGCCCCACTACATCTCGCAGTCGACGCTGGGGTGGACACAGGAGTGCTCGCGGAATGCGGGGTGGGCCGTGGAACAATTTGCTTCAATTGGAATGGCCCCGGGTGTATAAGGACGCTCATCCAGGCGGCCAAAACGGAATGCCCGATTCAGGGGAATGAGAAGTGTAGTAGGTGCCCGCGGAGAATCTGCGTTGCGGCCCCGATGAGCGTGTTCGCGCGCCGCTGGCCAAACGGCGTGCGTGGTTAACCCTGGAGTCCCGGGTGGAAAGGAGAGGAGATATGCGCAGGGTGTGGCTTGCATTCACCGTGGCCATTTGCGTGACAATGCCGGCGATCGCTACGGAAAAGACGGATGTGATGGCGCGGGTGCGCCGGTTCGTGACCGACTTCAACAAGGGCGACACGAAGGCGGCGATGGCGGCTTGTTCTGACGTGACGTCGATTATCGACGAATTTCCGCCCCACCAATGGCAAGGCGCGGATGCCTGCTCGAAGTGGATGAATGATTACAACGCCTGGGCCGCCCAAGGCGGCGTGAGTGGCGGGCGCGTAATCCTCGGTGTTCCGCTACACGTCGATATCACCGGCGATCGCGCCTACGTCGTCGTTCCCGCCAGCTTTACCTACAAACAGAAAGGGAAACCGGTGCGGGAAATGGGCTCGAGGCTTACCGTCGTGTTGGCAAAAGGCGGCGCCGGCTGGCGGATGGTGGCCTGGGCGTGGACAGAGAGATAGACCGGATTTTTCGCCGTAAAGCGCCGGAATCTCTCCACGCGCTCGCATCGCGCTCCCGGTTGGCTCCGGGCCGCCACGACATCAAACCGGTCAGTCCGCACAAGCCAGGCGAATGCGCCCTCTCTTCAGCAGGGAGAGGTGTGCCCGCGATGCTCTATGACTTCTCGGTGCCGAGGGCGGAACGTTGACGCTGGTGATTGCTTCTTAACTCCCTCAGTTGGCACTTTCAGATTCACGGCCCAACTCCCCAAATGTCAGACTTCGCAACTCGATTACCGATCAACGTACATGCCCCGGAATTTTACAAGACAACGGGCCAACCCGCTTTCCGGATCAAGATAGAGGGCGATGCGAGGGCCGAGCCGTCTTCCCGAAAGCGCGATCGAATGTCGAGGTTTGCCTTGGAGCGTGTTCTTGACCCGGGCCTTGCGCCCGCCCCCCTTGCGCGCCCCGCCCGCGGCCCCCGGCCCCCCGCCTCCGGCGCTTGTGTCCGCCTCGGCGCTCCACCCCAAGATCTGGGGAGGGGGGCCGGTTTTGGAGCGCTCTATCTCCTATCCCGTCAACGATAGCCCGGTGGCGGGTCAGTCCCGCGAAATCCGAATTGCCTGGAGGGTGCTGACAGGGGCGGAAATCTGCGCGCATCGGCACGGCCCGCAGATCCGCGCCGGCGAGCGGCGCTGCTCCACCGCCGCCCGAGGCTTCGCGACTGAGCCACTGCCCCCGGCCCGGTTTCGATTGACACCGGCGGCGAAACTCGCCAAGATTCCGCCGGTTTTACGGCTTTGGGGTCCCGGTAGTCATCTCGACATCGAGGCGGCGATGAGCAAACACTCGTTTCGGAAACGGTCTAGCAAAAGCCTGGTATCCGGAGGCCTGGCAACAGTCATCCTGCTGGCCGCGGGCATCGCTCGCGGCGGCGCGAGCCGTCCGCTACAGGCGGCACAGCGCCCAGCGGCCGCCAAAGGCGCGCCCGCGCCTGCCCCTCGACTTGGTTCGCCTGGGCTCACCACAGGTCGCTCGGGACAAGTCGCAACTCCGGCAACGCCGGCCGCGCCGCAAATGACGCCCGCCGATATCGGCGCGTTCCTCGACGGCCTGGCGCCGCTCCAGTTGGCCAAGTATGACGTTGCCGGCGCCGTTATCGTCGTCGTAAAAGACGGCCAAATCCTTTTCGAGAAAGGCTACGGCTACGCCGATGTCGCCTCGAAGCGCCCGGTGTCTGCTTCGGACACCCTGTTCCGCGTCGGGTCCATCTCGAAGCTGTTTACGTGGACTTCAGTGATGCAGCTTGTCGAGCAGGGCAAAATCAATCTCGATCGCGACGTCTCCGCCTATCTGGATTTGCCGATTCCTGCCACCTTTGCCCAACCGATCACCATGCGCGACCTGATGACCCACACCCCCGGGTTCGAGGAAGCCATCGACGACCTGTTCGTGCCCCGCCCGGCGAACCTCGTGCCCCTCGCCGCCTACCTGGAGCGCCACCTGCCCAGCCGCATCTACCCGCCCGGCTCGACTCCCGCCTACTCGAATTACGGCGCGACGCTCGCTGGCTACATCGTGCAGCGGGTTTCCGGCGTGCCATTCGACGATTACGTCGAGCGCAATATCTTCCAACCGCTCGGCATGTCGCATTCCAGTTTCCGCCAGCCGCTGCCCGCCGCGCTCTTGCCGCGGATGTCCAGCGGCTACACCGTCGCTTCGCTGCCGGCGGGGCCGTACGAGGTCGTTCAGGCGTGGCCCGCGGGCAGCCTGGCCACTTCCGGCGAAGACATCGCCCGGTTCATGATCGCCCACTTGCAGGACGGGCGTTACGGCAACGCCCGGATACTCGACCCGCAAGCCGCCCAGCAGATGCCCTCCCGCCAATTCGGCCTGGCGCCATCGATGAACGGGATGCTGCTCGGCTTCTACGAGGAATCCAGCAACGGCCAGCGCATCTTCGGCCACGGCGGCGACACCGTCTACTTCCACAGCGACCTGCATCTGGTGCCCGCTGCCGGGCTCGGCTTTTTCGTCTCCTATAACAGCATGGGCCGCGACGGCAATACCGGTCAGGCGCGTTCCTATCTGTGGGAGAAATTCCTCGATCGCTATTTCCCCTACGCGCCGCCCGCCGCCGCTCCGCCGGCGGACGCCGCCGCCGACGCCGCCTCGGTTGCCGGCTATTACCGCGCCAGCCGCGGCTTCGAAACCAGTTTCATGAAGCTGGCCACGGTGCTGGGCGAGTCGAAAGTCATCGCCGGCCGCGACGGCGCGCTCACCGTCGATGCCTTCAAGGGACTGAACGATAAGCCGCTACGCTGGCGGGAAATCGCGCCGATGGAATGGCGCCAGGTGGATGGCCAGCGGCAACTGGTGTTTCGCCGCGACGGCTCCGGCCGGTGGGAGATGGTTGCGGATTTCCCCGCCATCGTCTATTTCCGCGCGACGGGATTGGGCGCCCGCGGCCCGGTCCAGGCCGTGATCGTCATCGTTTTTGCCGTCTTCGTGCTGGCGCTGCTGTTATGGCCGGTGGCAGCGCTGGTCCGTCGCCATTACGCCCGCCCCCTTCGTCTGACCCGGCCGGAGCAGCGCTTGCGGCTTCTGGTAAAGCTGGTTTGCGCGCTCGAATTGGCGGTGTGCCTGGGCTGGGTAGCGCTGCTGAGCTTCGGCGGCCGGCAGCCAGGCGCGTTCAGCGATCAGTTGATGCCCTGGCTGCGGCTGTTGCAAGTGCTGGGAATCGTCGGCGTAGCCGCCAGCGTGGTGGCGTTCTACAACGCCTTGCATTCCTGGACCCAGCAAGACCGGTGGTGGTGGACGCGCATCGACAATCTCGCCGTCGCGGTGGCCTGTCTCGGCTTCTTGTGGCTTGTCTTCTCGATGAAACTCCTGAGCGTGGCCAGGTTCTGAACGCTGCCTCTGGCCGGGGGTTAGCCCTTCCCGGCGGCCGTCAACCCAGGATCTCGTCCAAGCCGGGAATCGTGGGGTTCCGGCGGGTAGTAAGCGGTCCGGAGGCTTCTCTCGCCGCGCGAATCCGCTCGTACGTTTCCAAGGCCGCTTTGATCCTTTCCTGCAATATCGCCCGGCCTTCGGGAGTCCGCTCGAGTTTGCCTGCGTAAAGAAAAGACTCCCCAACTGTCGACCCGGCGTTCAGTTCGGGACCGATCGACCGGTCGCCGATTGCCGCCGATACCCCCGACGGCAGCGCCGGAAACACGCGCTTGAGTTTCTCGCCATCCACCGGAACCGTGCCGACCTTCTTCAGGCCCAGGCGTTTGATATCGGCCGGCTTGCAGGTTCCCGGCGATCTCAAAACCCACGGTCCCGCCTGCCGCAGCCGCGCGAAATCGGGCTCCTCGCCCCTCGCGGAAGCCAGCGTCAACGGCCGGTACCACGCGAGAAAATCGAATGCGCGCTCGGCGCTCAAGATGACCGCGGCGCTCCATCCATCCTGCTGCCAGGGCGGAATCACACGAACGCTGGCGGGGCAATATTGTTTCGCTCGCCCGAGGGAGGTGGGATAAACGAAGACATCGCCGATATCCATCAACAGCGGCTGCGGCCGCTGGATGACGGAACGTGGCTTGGCGGGCCGCGGCGCGGCCACGAGCTCCTCGCGCAAGGCGGCCAGCATCTTCCGGCGCTTTCCCAGGCCGGCGGGATCCATGCCCAAGCGGGCCAGCATGGCGATATCCGTTCCGTCATCGATGATCTGCAAAGCCTTTTGGCGGGCTCGTTCGCAGGGAATGCCGCCTTTGGCGAATTGATCCGCCGCTACCAGCCAGAAAGTGGCGTGGTCCTCGTCGTCGGGCCGATTCGCCGCCCCCGGTTCGAAGCTGCAAAGCAGCTCGATGAGTTTCTCGCCATCGAAGGGCAGGCGGGTCACCGCCCGGAAGTCGCTCCGGAGGTCCAGGGCAAAATCGCTCGAATAGAGTCCCGCGCCCCAAGCACCCATCGTTCAAGGTTCCCCTACACGGGCGACCCGCAGGCCGCCCGGCGCGGCGCTTCCGCCGCTCAGTGCAGCCCCACGCTATCCCGCGCCGATTCGATCAGCCTGGCCGAGTCGTAGCCAACCCCGTCTTTGAACACCAATTCCACCTTCTCGATGTCGGCGATGTTCGCCGCCGGGTCCCCGTGAATCACCACCAGGTCGGCCGCCTTGCCGGGAGCGAGGGTGCCCAGTTCGCCGTCCAGGTGCAGGAATTTCGCTCCGTTCTCGGTGGCGACGTGGATCGCTTCGAGCGGAGTGAAGCCGGCCTCGACCAGCAATTCCACCTCTCGCTGATCGCCGAATCCCGGTACCACTCCGCCGTAGCCGGTGGGGTCGAGCCCCGCCAGCAGCAGACCGCCGGCCTCGGCGAATTCGCGCTCGAATTGCAGCTCCTTCGCAAAGAGCGCCGCCGATGGCGGATTCTCTTCCTGGCCGATGAGCGCGCGGCGCGCCAGGTACGCTTCCCGCGCCTGCGGCGTCATCACCGCGAGCACTCGTGGCTCGAGCGGCGGCCGGTTCGGCACGCCGGTTTCGAAAACCGGCAGTGTGGAAGTGAGCGCGACGTGATGCTGAACCAGCGTCTCGATGGTCTGCCGCGCTTCGGCGCCATTCACGTCCAGCCCCAGTAGCGCCTTCGTCGTCTCCGCCCCCGGCGGGCAGACGTCCGGCTGCTTTTGGGGATCGAATTCCGTATCGACCTCGAGCCCATGCTCCAGGTCGTCGATTCCCAGTTCGGCCGCTTCGCGGAACCCGATCGAGCAGAGGTGGCCGGTGACGGTGAGATGGCGCGCGTGGGCGGCCTCGATCGCGGCGGCCAGCTCGGCCCGGGTGATGTGCATGTACGCCTTGAACGTGGTGGCGCCGGCATCGGCCCAGTAATCCACCAGCCGCCGGGCGTCCTCCGGCCCGGTGAGTTGATGCATCTGCGGCGTGAAGGCGCCGGGGCCTTCCAGGTAGGGGCCGGTAATCACCATGTGCGGGCCGGGGAGCTTGCCCGCGTCGATCAGATGCTTGATTTCGATATCGGTGTACGGCTCGATGCTGCCGGTGGTGCGCAGGGTGGTGACCCCGCCGGCCAGGTAGAGCCGCGGCGCGCTGGAACCGAGTTCGGCGTAGGTAATCGGGTAGCCGCCAGCGCCGGTGGGATAAAAGAAATGGTCGTGCATGCCCACCAGCCCGGGAATCACCGTGTAGCCAGTGAGATCGAGCGCCTGGGCGCCGGCGGGCGGCGTGGTTGAAGCGGCGTCGCCAATCGCCTGGATTTTGCCCGCCGACAGAATCACCGTTTGGTTCTCGCGAGCGGCGGCGCCGGTGCCGTCGATCACCCGCACGTGCTCGAGCGCCACCACCGGGGCATCCACGCGGATGAACTGCTGGATCGGCGGTGCGGATGGGACTTGGGCCCCGGCGGGGGCGGCCATCAGTGACCCGGCGAGCAGTAGGGCGGGAAGGGAATGCGAGTATTCCATCATTGGCCTCCGCGTTCTTTGCGTCCCGATGCTCTTTGTCCGGACGCCGGCCCGCCTTCCGAGCCGGTTCGAAGGCCGCCATTCTCTACGTTCAGGGCTTCGCGCGCAAATCCGATCCGCGGCTTCGGAGGTCGAGACCGGCGCTCCGATCCCGTCGCTCAATTCGCGCGGGCTTGCTGGGGGTAGAGCAGGTCGATCTTGGCTCCCAGAATGAAGTCACTCTCGGTGAGCCCGTCGATTTTGTGGGTCCAGATCGTGATGTCGGCCTTGCCCCACGCGAGATAAATGTCGGGGTGGTGGCCCTGCTCCTCGGCCAGCTCTCCCACCTGATTCACGAAGGCGAGCGCCTGGCGGAAATCGGGAAAAGCGAACTGCCGGGTGATGTGGTGTTCGCTGACGATTTTCCAGCTCGGCAGCTCCCGGCCCAGCTTTTCCAGTTCCGCGCCCTTGAGCGGCGGATGCCCGCCACGGCATGGCACGCACTTCCTGGCTGCCAGATCTCCCATGGGTTCCTCCTTGGCATTTCGGCGCCTCTACCCGCCGGGCTCCTGCGGCACGTAGGGCGCCGCCTTTTTGGTCCAGATGCTGTTGGGGTAGCGGCGCTCGAGCCGTGAGGCGAGCGTTTCGAGCGGAAGGTGGTCTTTCTTTCCCATGTAATGCGTCGCCGCTTCCCAGTACCATGCTTCGGGAGCCGCTTCGCTCGCCGGATGCCGCTCCGCCAACTCGCGGTACCGCCGGCCCGCCTCCTCCCACTGCTTGCGCCCGAACGCAGCATTGGCCGCGCCCATCTCGAGCTGCGCCAGAAAGTCATCCGCGGGCGCGTAGCCCACCCAGTGCAGCCGCTCGTGCCCCTCGCCGTCCATCGCCAGGAGCGTCGGCGTCCACAATACGCCAAACCGGCGAAAGGTGGCGGGTTGTTCTTTGACCTGGATCCTCACCGGAAGAAAATTCTTCTCGATGAACGAAGCCACTGCCGGATCGGGATAAACCTCGGCGTCCAGCCGAGCGCAAGCCGCTCAAGCAGGCGCGGCGGTGAAATACAGCAGCGCCGGGCGGCTGGCTGCCCGCGCCTCGGAGAGAGCCGCGTCGACGTCCGTCCCCCATTCGATTGTCATGGTCGGGAACCCTCCGTGGGAAATGGCCGTCACGCCGGCGGTCCGCTTCTAATAGATGCGGAGCAACGGCCGCAGGTGCCGCTCGAATCCCGTCACAGGCGGGGACGCCCGCCATCGTCCCGCGGGGCGGCACTACGGCGGGCAGGCCCGTGCCCCCTTCGTCATAGAGCTGTAGCCGCGGGTGAAGGAATATCGCTGAGGCCGGGCGCTGCCGTCCGGCTGTTAGCTCGAGCCCCTGGCTGTTGCCGGGCTTGCGCGCTCGGCGAAATAACGCGCCAGGTAGTCGGCAAACGCCTGGGCGAGTTTCGCGGTGATGGGTCCTGGCGCCGAGGCGATCGTATGGCCGGCGATTTCGCCCACCGGCAGCAGCGCCCGGTTCGTGGAAGAGATGAACACTTCCGTGGCGGCATAGAGGTCTTCGGGCAGCAGCACCGCCTCCCGCAAACGCACGCCGGACTCCGGCGCGATTTCCAGAAGCACTTCGCGGGTGATGCCCGCCAGGCAGCCGGAACTGAGCGGCGGGGTCAGCACTTCTCCGCCGCGAACGCAAAACACGTTTGCCGCCGTGCACTCGGCCACTTCGCCGCGCTCGTTCAGCATGACCACTTCGTCGTATCCCCGCTTTTTGGCTTCGGCGGCGCTCCACACGTTGTTCAGCCAACTGGTCACCTTCACCCCCGCCAGCGCCGATGCGGCATGCCGGCCGTGTTCCCGCACATCGAGCTTCACGATCTCCGGATAAACGGCGGGCGGCGCAGTGGTGATGATCAAATCGACCGGCGCAAATGGCTCGTCGCTGTGCCACATTCCGGTTCGGTTCCACACCATGTAAATCCGTATCGCTCCCTCGCGGACGTCATTTGCCGCCAGCAATTCCATCACCTGCCCCAGAACCGTTTGTTCGTCAAAGGGCAAGGGAACCCGCGTGCGCTCAGAATCGCGCCGCAGGCGGCGCCAGTGCCGCTCGAAGGCGAATGGCTGGCCATCGACGGCGCGCAGAGTGGTGAACAGGCCCCAGCCGTTGATCAGGCCCTCCTGCCCGGGTGACAGCCGCGCTCGATCGACGGGAAGCAACTGCCCGTTGTGCGATATCCAGCGGTGAATCATCGGTAGCCCCTCGCGCCGGCCTCTTCCGGAACTGGCCGGTTTCGCGATATATGATATATCTGTCTGTCAACCCCCGGCTACCATCCCATGCTCCCGGCGCCATCCCCGAGCGATGCAACGCGCAGAAGGCGCCCACGCGAAGCCCCCGGCGGGTGCTCGTAGATCACGAGGTATTTTGATTCCAAAAAGGATCGCAACAACCACGAAGCAGGAGCCATTCGAGGAAGGTGTTAAGGTCTAAAGGTAGCGCCGCGGCGCGCCTGCCGGAGCCTCGGCGGAGGCAGGTCTTCCGCGTTCTGTGCGCCCCGACGTTTTTTTGTCGGGGAGCGCGGCACCGCCGCACCGCCCCGCCACACGCAATTCACCGTTTGGCGATCGTCAGCCGCTCTTGATGCGTTCCGCGGGCACTTCCACTTCGCTTACTCCGCGGAAGGAAAACAGCAGCCGCACTAGGTAGGCCGGCGGATTCTCGGACGTTTGCCGCACGATCGTGCCGACGGCGTCGGTGACGGCGGCGTGAAACGTCACCCCTTGCACCTGCATTCCCGCCAGATTCACGCGAACGGTTTGTCCCGGCTGTATCGTCATGGCGTCTTTGCGGAGCGGCAGTCCGCCTGCGCTCCCCGGCTATTATGCGCGACTCGCGCGAAGCGCGGCCAGCCCGATACGTGGCTGAGGCATTCCGTGTCCCGCGCCGTCCCCGTGGTGGTAATGTTTGTGTTTTCAGTCTTGCGGCATGGTTCTCGCCTGCCATTTTCGCGTCGCGCCCGAGCGCTCGGGCGGCAGCGGGATCGAGCGATGATTGAGTGCGTGACCCTGGGAACGTAACACTCGATTCAAGATGAGGCCGTGTTTGTTGGGCACGTGAAGCATGCCATCGCGAAGTACCGGATAGAATTGGTCGCCGAGGAGTATCCCTTCGCAACGGAATCTGTCACCTGCCGCACGGCTCAGGAGATGCAGGTACGGTATCTACAGATTGACATGTGTCCAAGCGAGCAAGCTGCCTGCGGCATCCGCGAGGAATTGGTTAAACGTGAGCAACGCCTGGCGGACCAGATTGCCGGCAATCCGATGCCAACTCGGTGCGGGAGGAATTCGGGCTGGACAAGATCGAGGCAAACCTGGCCAGGGGCCCGGTGCTGGTAGTGTGTGGCTACTTGCACGTGAGCTACCCGCCTGAGAAGGCGGAGTGGGCGGGCGCCCGGCTTCGCCCGCTACGGTGGCGACGGCTCATCCGGGGATTCTCTTAGCGACTGATAAATGGCGTCGAGCACCCCGTTGATGAACCCGGTGGCGCCGACGTCGGAGAATTTTCTGGCGAGTTCGAGCGCTTCGTTGATCACCGCTTTGGGAGGGGTGTCGCCGCGGCGCAGTTCATGCACCGCCAGCCGCAGGATGCTGCGGTCGATGGCGGCGATGCGCTCCAGCCGCCAGTGCTGCGCGTGCCGCGCGATCATCTGGTCGGCGGCGGCGCAATCGGCCGCCGCGCCTTCGAAAAGCGCGTTGGCGAGCAGCCGAGTGCCCTCGGAAGCGCGCGCAGCCTTCCAGAAAGTCGATTCGATTCGCGCCGGCTCGGCTCGCGCCAGCTCCCATTGATACAGCATCTGGAGCGCGTATTCCCGCGCTTTTCGCGGCGACGCCATCTCAGCGCCGGCGCCGCGGCTTTGCGCCGGGGCGCCGGGGCGCCACGGGCGAACGCAACGTGCGGGAAAGCCGCGCCATTTCCACCGCCGCCAGGCCCGCCTCCGCGCCCTTGTTCCCGCCCTTCAGCCCGGCGCGATCGACGGCTTGGTCGAGCGTATCGCAGGTCAGCACGCAGAAAATCATCGGCACGCCGGTATCGAGCTGGGCGAGCTGCACGCCGCGCGCCACTTCGGCGGAGATGTACTCGAAGTGGCGGGTTTCGCCCTTGAGGATGCAGCCGATGCAGATCAGGGCATCGTAACGGCCGGTTCGCGCAAGGTGCTTCGCGGTCACCGGAATCTCAAACGACCCGGGCACCCGCACGACGTCGAGCTGGCCGGGGCCGGCGCCCGCCTGCCGGAGCGCGTCGAGCGCTCCCGTCAGCAGCCGCTCGGTAATGAAGCTGTTGAATCGGCTGACGACGATTCCGAAACGCAGCCCTCGCGCCTCGATTCCGCCCTGAATCGACTCGCGTTGTGGCTCTTTCTGCATCGGCGGCCGATTACGGCGCTCCTCGCTCGCTCTTCATCGTCCCCGCGCCTTTCCCATCGTACAGCAGGTTCTCGCAGGCCCTGTCGGGCGCTCCCGCCGCGCCGCTCAGAACCCCAGCGGCAGCGGCCGGGGGTTCTTCGGGTCGGTATAGTCGTAGAAGCCGCGGCCGCTCTTGCGGCCGTTCCAGCCTGCTAGCACCATCCGCTTCAGCAGCGGCGGCGGCGCGAACCGGCGCTCGCGGAATTCGTCGAACATCACGTTGGCGATGTAGTAGGTGGTATCGAGGCCGACGAAATCGAGCAGGGTAAGCGGACCCATCGGGTAGCCGCAACCCAGCTTCATCGAGTTGTCGATGTCCACGGTGGACCCGACGCCTTCCTCGAGCGCCCGGATCGCGTCGAGCAGGTAGGGCACCAGCAGGCGGTTGACGATGAACCCGGTGCGGTCGCTCGTCCGCACCGGCACTTTGCCCAGCTTCGCGGCGAATGCCAGCGCTTCCTCGTACGCCGCCGGATCGGTGGCAATCGTTCGCACCACTTCCACCAGCTTCATCACCGGCACCGGGTTGAAGAAGTGCAAGCCGATGAAACGATCGGGCCGGCGGGTGGCGGCGGCCATTTCGGTGATGGAGAGCGAGGAGGTGTTGCTGGCGAAAATTGTCGATTTCGGGCACAACCGGTCCAGCGCGGCGAACAAGTCCCGTTTCGGCGCGAGCTGCTCAATGATGGCTTCGATGACGATGTCGCAACCGGCGAGGTCCTTCACGTCGGTTGTGCCCCGCAGCCGCCCCATCGACTGGTCGCGGTCGCCGGCGCCGAGCGCGCCCTTTTCCACCAGCCGGTTCAGGTTCTTCTCGATGGCCGCGAGGCCTTTTTTCAACAGGTCGGCGGTCACTTCGCAAACCACCACCGGAAACCCCGCCTGCGCCGCCGTTTGGGCGATTCCCGAGCCCATCAGGCCGCAGCCCGCCACGCCGACCTTCTCGATCGTCATGCCTCCTCCTCTTCTTGCAGCCAGCCGGGAAACAATCAGGAAAGCGATTCGACGATGATCGCGATGCCCTGGCCGCCGCCGATGCACGCGGTCGCCAGACCGTACCGCAGGTTTTGGCGGCGCAACTCGAGCAGCAGCGTCAGCACCAGCCGCGTTCCGGTCGCCCCGAGCGGATGGCCCAGGGCGATGGCCCCGCCATTCACGTTGGTCTTGTCGCGATCGAGTCCGAGCAGCTTTTCCACGCCCAGGTATTGCGCGGCGAAGGCTTCGTTCACTTCCACCCGGTCGATTTGCCCCAGTTTCAGCCCGGCTTTCGCCAGCGCCTTCTCGGTTGCCGGCACCGGCCCCAGTCCCATGAGCTTCGGCTCGACCCCGGCCACCGCCCACGATACGATCCGGCCCAGCGGCTTGTAGCCCTTCTCCCGCGCGAATTTCTCCTGCGCCACCACCACTGCGGCGCCGCCATCGACGATGCCGCTGGCGTTGCCGGCGGTCACCAGGCCGTTTTTCTTGAAGGCGGGCGGCAGCGCCGCCAGGGTTTCGATGGTGGTGTTCGGCCGCCGGTGGTCGTCTTCGCTCGCGACAACGGTTTTCGAGCCCTGCTTCACTTCCACCGGAACGATTTCCTGCTTCAAATGGCACGCTCGGGCGGCGGCATCCGCCGCCTGTTGGCTCCGCAGCGCGTATTGGTCGCATTCGGCGCGGGTGATGCCGTATTGCTCGGCGATATTTTCCGCCGTGCCCGCCATGGTGAACCCGCAATAGGTGTCGAGCAGCGCCGCCATCAGCGAGTCCTCGAGCGCTCCTTCCCCCAGGCGGAATCCCGTTCGAGCGCCGCGAATCACGTGCGGGGCCTGGGTCATGTTCTCCATCCCACCGGCCAGCACCTGCCTGGCCTCGCCCAGCAGGATGCGGTGCGCCGCTTGAATGATGGACTCGATTCCCGAGCCGCAAATGCGGTTGACCGTCACCGCTGGCACTTCCTTGGGCAAGCCCGCCTTCAACCCGACGTGCCGCGCGCCGTAAAGCGCGTCGGCGCTGGTCTGTTCGGCGTTGCCGAAAATCACGTGATCGAATTCGGCGGGATCGGCGCCGGCGCGCCGGATGGCTTCCTGGGCCGCGTGCGCGCCCAGTTCGATGGCTGAGGTGTCTTTGAACAGGCCGACGTAGCGCGCCATCGCCGTGCGCGCTCCGGCCACGATCATCACTTCGCTTGGTTCCATCGCGTTCTGCCTCCGGATATCGGGCGCCAAAGCGGCAGCCTGGAACTTGGTTGTTCGTGCGGCCGGGGTCGTCCTGCCCGGCTGGCGCGGGAGCGGGCCGGCGCCCGTCCTCACGAAAGAAAACTATATACCGCCGCCGAGCCTGCGCCCAAATTCCATCCCGGCGCGGCCGGTTGCCGCGTTGATCCCGGCCGGCCCCAGCTGGTTGGCGAGTTCGTTTGCGGGCGGAGGCGAAGGAGGGGCCGCTCGCACAAGATTCCGCACCCTTAATACCGGAGGGTGCGGCGCCCCGGCGTGCGGAGAGTTCCGGGCGTCCTAGCGCCAGTTAGTGGCCGCGCGCGAGAATCCGCTTCCAGCGCTCCCACGCCTGGTTGCGGGCCGCGCTGTTCGCCTCGTTCGCATCGGGCGCCTCGCCGGCGCGCATGAAGCCGTGGCCCGCGCCCGCGTAAGTCACCGGATCGTACCGCTTCCGCGCCGCTTTCATCGCGGCGCGGGTGTCGGGAATCGTCGCGTCGATGCGGGCGTCGTTCCCGGCGTAGAATCCGTAGACCGGCGCGGTGATTCGCGCCATCGCTTCCTTCGCCGGCGGCACGCCGTAGAAAACGAAGGCTGCCGCCAGCCCAGGCCGGTTGGTGGCGAACCGGAAGCTTTGTCCGCCGCCCCAGCAGTAACCGGCGACGAACAGCTTGCCGTTCGATGCCGGCAGCTTGACGGCGTAATCGGCCACCGCCTGGAGGTCGGCGGTAATCTGGTCGGGAGGCAGGTGGCTCACCGCCTCGACGGCGTGCTGCTGATCGAACGCGGAGCTGCGCCCGCCGGCGGGCCCCATCCCCGACAGCAGGTCGGGCGCCACCGCGATGTACCCCGCCGCAGCCACCTCATCGGCCAACTCCTGCACCCAGTCGGTCATCCCGAAAATCTCGTGGATCAGCAGCACCGCTGGTGTTTTCCGCTTCGATTCGGGATAGACGACGAAGGTCTCCACCGAGCGGTCCCCGTGCTTCACCGTCACCCATTCCTGGTGCCGGGGCGATTGCCCCAGTCGCTGCTTCGCCCAGTCCTGAGCGAGAACCGGGGCCGCCATGAGCAGGACCATGAACCCCGCGGCGATGTGTTTCATCTCGGTTTCCTCCGTGCAGCAGGTTCCGGCCGGTACGATAGCAAACGCCGCCCGCCCGCGCCAGCCATCGCGCTCGTTGGCCCGCCGCGCGGATTTGTGGCACACTCGGTTTCCGAAACCCAATCGACATGGATCCGCGGTTCATCCGCAACTTCTGCATCATCGCCCATATCGATCACGGCAAATCCACGCTCGCCGACCGCCTGCTCGAGCTGACCGGCACCATCGCCATGCGCGAGATGACCGCCCAGGTGCTCGATTCGATGGAGCTCGAGCGCGAACGCGGCATCACCATCAAGGCGAAAACCGTTCGCCTGGCTTATCGCGGCGCCGACGGGCGCGACTACCGGCTGAATCTGATCGATACTCCCGGCCACGTCGATTTCTCCTACGAGGTTTCCCGCGCGCTTTCGGCCTGCGAAGGCGCGCTGCTGGTAGTCGACGCCAGCCAGGGCGTGGAGGCGCAAACCGTCGCCAACGCTTTTCTCGCTTCCCAGCACGATCTGGCCATCATTCCGGTGATCAATAAGGTCGATTTGCCCCAGGCGCAGCCCGATCAGGTGAAGCAGCAGATGGAAGCGGTGCTGGCGATTCCCGGTGACGACGCGCTGCTCGTCAGCGCCAAGACCGGCGCCGGGGTTCCCGAAGTGCTCGAAGCCATCCTCCGGCGCGTGCCCCCGCCCCAGGGCTCTGCCGAGGGCCCGCTCCAGGCGCTCATTTTCGATTCCTGGTTCGATTCCTATCGCGGGGTGATCGTGCTGGTGCGGGTGAAGCAGGGCCGGCTGCAGCGCGGGATGCGGATCCACTTGTGCGGTTCCGGGCTGGACTCGGAAGTGGAGGAGATCGGCGCGCTGGTGCCGAAGGCCCTGGCCCTCGACCAGTTGGAAGCGGGCGACGTCGGCTACGTGATCGCCAACGTCAAGCGCGTCGCCGACGCCCGCGTCGGCGACACTATCGTCGACGCCGCCGACCCCGCCGCCGCACTCCCCGGTTTCGAGCCGATCAAGCCGATGGTATTCGCCGGGCTGTTCCCGGTGGCTTCGAGCGATTACGAAAACCTGCGCGACGCGCTCGGCAAGCTGCAACTGAACGACGCCGCTCTCTTCTACGAGCCGGAAAATTCCAGCGCGCTGGGATTCGGCTTCCGCTGCGGTTTCCTCGGCCTGCTGCACATGGACATCGTTCAGGAGCGGCTGGAGCGGGAATTCGGGCTCGACTTGATCACCACCGCCCCCAGCGTTCGCTACCGGATCACCCGCCGCGGCGGCGGCACCGTCGAAGTCGACAACCCCACCAGGTTCCCGCCGCCCGCCGAAATCGAGCAGATTGCGGAGCCGGTGCTCCGCGCGGTGATCATCACTTCCGACGAATCGCTGGGGGGCGTGCTGGCGCTATGCGAGGAAAAGCGCGGAGTGCAGAAAAACATCGAGT
Organism: Candidatus Acidiferrales bacterium; assembly: GCA_035946455.1. Classification (GTDB taxonomy): domain Bacteria; phylum Acidobacteriota; class Terriglobia; order Acidiferrales; family UBA7541; genus JAKASX01. Next base: position 84,231 of record DASYZK010000005.1, read on the forward strand.
ACCTGTCGCCCACCCGGGTGATGCTCACTTCCGAGTTGCCGCTCAACGAACTCGTGCTCGATTTCTACGACCGGCTGAAGAGTGTTTCCCGCGGCTACGCTTCGCTCGACTACCAACTGGCCGGCTACCGCCCCGCCGACCTGGTGAAAATGGACATCCTGGTGGCGGGCGAGCCGGTGGACGCGCTCACCGTCGTCTGCCACCGCGACCTCGCTTTCGAGCGCGGCCGCGACCTGGTGGCCCGCTTGCGCAAGCTGATTCCCCGGCAGTTGTTCGAGGTTCCGGTGCAGGCGGCCATCGGCAGCCGGGTGATCGCCCGGGAAAATATCGCTCCCATTCGAAAGAACGTGCTGGCGAAATGTTACGGCGGCGATGTCACCCGCAAGCGCAAGCTGCTCGAGAAGCAGAAGGAAGGGAAGAAGCGGATGAAGCGCGTCGGCCGCGTGGATATCCCCCAGGAAGCTTTTCTGGCGGTGCTGCGCGTGGGCACCGAAACCGACCAGTAGCGCGGCCAAGCGGACGGCGTGGCGAGCCGCAACGTGGTGCAAAGATTTGAGTGTAGCGCCGCGGCCTTCCGCGTTCTGTGCGCCCCGACGTTTTTTGTCGGGGAGCGCAGCATCGCTCGGCCGCCGCCTGCGCCGCCAGCCGAACGGGGCGCTCCGTGCTCATCTAAACCGCGACCGGCATGTAAGCTTCGATTCATGGGCGAGGGTAAGAAATTTATAACTGAGGAACGCGGCCACAGGATCAGCGTCCTGCTCGATATGGATGAATACCGCAAACTCATGGAGGACCTCGAGGAACTGGAGTCTATTCGCGCCTATGACGCTGCGCAGGCCTCGGGCAGTCCCGCTATTCCCCTCGGGCAAGCCGTCGGAGAGATCGACCGCTCGCGGAAGTGAGCTATTCCGTCTGTATCCTGCGCCGGGCCCAGAAGAAGTTGGCGGAGCTATCCCTCGACAACTAGGAGCGGGTGAAAGCCGCGATGCTCGGGCTTTCACAAGGTCCGCGGCCGGAAGGAAACCGTAAACTCGCTGGGCGCGACGGTTGGCCCATCCGCGCCGGGGACTACCGTGTGGTACACGAGATTGACGACGCGGCGAGGTGCGTCCTTAGTTCTACACTTAGGGCACCGCCGTGACGTGTACCGCTAGCGCCGATCGTTCGGGGCCCTCGCGGGGCGCATGTCACCCACGAAACGGGGCGAGATGGGTTAACCTCCGCGCCTTTCAGCCTTCCTTCTTTTCCACCACCGCGCCCAGCCGCCCCCGCGCCAGTTGCACCGCGATTCGGTCGCCCACCGCTACGGCCTCGATGCCGCGAAGCAGCCGGCCGGCGGCGTCGTAGCATACGGCGTAGCCGCGCTCGAGCAGCCGGAGCGGGCTGCGCTCGTCCAACTGCACCGCCAGCGCCGCCAGCCGGTGCCGCCGCGCGGTGAAGCAGCGTTCGGCGGCGTTTCCCAGGCGCTGCCGCGCGCGCTCGAGCCGCAAGCCCAGCCCGGCCAGCCGGACGCGCAAATCGATTCCCGCCAGCCGCACGAGCAGGGCGGCCATGCGCGCCTTCCAGTCGAGCATCCGGCGGCGCAGCAGATCGCCCAACTGCAAGGCGAGTTCGTCGGCCTGCTGACGCCGCTGGCGCACCAGGTCTGGCAGTCGGCGAAACGCGCGATGCGCGAGCATTTGCTGCACCCGGTGCCTTCGATCCAGCAGCAGGTACCGCATCCTTTCGGCCAGCCGGCGGGATTGCTCGGCGACGTGACGGTCGAATTCGTCGCGAGACCGCACCACGATTTCCGCCGCCGCCGAAGGCGTCGGCGCGCGAAGATCGGCGACGAAATCGGCGATGGTGAAATCGGTTTCATGACCGATGCCGGTGATGATGGGGACCACGGAGGCGGCAATCGCCCGGGCGACGATTTCCTCGTTGAAAGCCCACAGATCCTCGAGCGAGCCGCCGCCTCGCGCCAGAATCAGCACGTCGGCCAGGCGCTTGCGGGTGAAATACTTGATGGCTTCGACGATTTCGCGGGCTGCCCCTTCGCCCTGCACCCGAACCGGGTAGAGGATCACGTGGGCGTTGGGGAACCGCCGCCGCAACACCCGGAGCACGTCACGCACCGCGGCGCCAGCCGGCGACGTCACCAGGCCGATGCGCCGCGGCAGCAGCGGCAGCGGTTTTTTCCGCGCCGGGTCGAACAGCCCCTCCGCCTCGAGCCGGCGTTTCAACTGGTCGAAGGCCAGTTGCAGCGCGCCCAGTCCGGCGGGCTCGATGTGCTGCACGTAAATCTGATATTCGCCGCGCGCTTCGTAGACGCTCACCCCGCCGCGCACGGTGACTTTCAGGCCGTCCTCGGGGCGGAATTTCAGCAGCCGCGCTTCGTTTCGGAAACATACGCAGCGGGCTTGCGCCCGCTCGTCCTTCAAGGTGAAATACAGGTGCCCGGATTGCGCTTCGCGGAAATTCGAGATTTCCCCTTCGACCCACAAATCGGGGAATTCCCCTTCGAGCAGTTCTCGTATCCGCGCCGTCAGCTCCGACACCGTCCACACGCGGCGCCCCGGTGCCAGATTGAATGCCAGTTGGCTCATCGTCTCCTCGCGCGGCGGCCTCGAGCTGCTTCGCGCACGACGCCGCTCGGTCCGGTTGTTTCCAGCGCGATTCTAACCCGGTTCCGGGAATTCTCTTGACTCGCCGGGAGACCGGGGTCAGAATTGCGCTGCGCTAGGGGGGCGGTGTGCGCGTGCGTCCAGTTCGATTATCTCTCCATCTCCAAGGCAGGCTCGGGTCAGGCGAATGGCGGGGATTGCATCTATCCGTCTGACCAGTTCGCGCCGCCACCCCCTGGCCAATCCATAACTGGGGGGGACGAATGAAGAAGTTAAGTTGGCTCGTCTGTGCTTCCCTGCTGGCGATAGGGATGTGTCCGGGGCGCCTGCGCGCCCAAGCCACTGCCAGCGCCTCTTTGGCCGGCACGATCACCGACCAGAGCAATGCGGTGGTCGATGGGGCCCAGGTGACCGTCACCAACAAGGCGACCGGAGAGACGCGCTCGGTGAAAACCGCCGGCGCGGGTTACTACCGGTTCGACCTGCTGCCAGCCGGCACCTATCAGCTTGCCGTCACGATGCAGGGGTTCCAGACCGTCACTGTCCCGGCCACGGAATTGCTCGTGGGGGATACGGCCACGGTAAACGTCACGCTCAAGCCGGGCTCGGTTTCCCAGACAATCACCGTCACCGAAGTCGCTCCGCTGGTTGACGTCACCAAGACCAGCGTAGGCCTCGACATCACTCCGCAGCAGGTGCAGGACATGCCGCTCAACGGCCGCGATTTCGGTAACCTGGCCTTCCTCGCGCCCGGCGCTCGCCCGGTGGGTTCCTACGACCCGACCAAGAACCGCGTCTCCGTGTTTGCCACCAATGGTTCGAACGGCCGCAACGTCAACGTCACCGTTAACGGCATCGACGACAAGGACAACACCGTCGGCGGACCCGTCATGCAGCTTCCGCTCTCCGCCGTCCAGGAATTCAACATCTCCACGCAGCGGTTTTCGGCAGCCAACGGCCGCAGCGAGGGCGCGGCGGTCAACGTGATCACCAAGTCCGGCTCGAACCAATTCCACGGCTCGGGCTACTTCTTCGACACGCAGACCGCCCTGAACGCCAACGACTTCTTCTCCAAGCAGAGCGGCGGCTCGACGCCGCAATTCGAGCGGCAGCAGTTCGGCGGCGACATCGGCGGCCCGATCCGCAGGAACAAGGACTTCTTCTTCTTCGCCCTCGAACGCGAGCGCGAACACACCGCCATCCCGGTGACGGCCGAGGCGCTCAACAGCCTGACCCTTGCCGAGGCGATTGGCGCACAGCCAGCCTCGACCATTCCGACTCCCTACTTCGACTGGCGGTACACCGGCCGGCTCGATCATCGCTTCAGCGCCAACGAATCGGCTTTCTTTACTTACAACGCCCAGAAAAACTTCGGCTTGAACGATCAGTCGGGGAACACGAACGATCTCACCGCCGGAAATTTCACCACCAACCACCTCATCCTCGCCAATTTGACGCTCAACTCCGTGTTCTCTCCCTCGGTGGTCAATGCCTTCACGGCCGGCTACCAATACTGGAACAACGTCATCGACACGAGCAAGTTCTCGCCCGCTACCGTCAGCTTTCCCGATGGCAGTAATTTCGGCACCAATGGCAACGTTCCCCAGGAATCCATCCAGAAGAAATGGCAGTTCAGAGAGGACCTGTCGATCCTCCACGGCAACCACACCTTCCGCACCGGCGTGGATTTCGTTTGGGAGCCGGAACTGGGCGGATTCTTCGAATTCACGCCCGTTCCCACGCTCACCTTCCTCGACAACCCCTCTGTGATTCTGGGCAAGGACCCCCTCTGCGGCACTAAGGGACATCCGATCTGCTATCCCCAGGGTTTTGCCACTCCCGGCGCCGTAAACGCCATGACGGGCGCGGCGGGCGATCCCAACTTCTTCCTCCAGGGAGGCTCGAAGATGGTGGGGATCTACTTCCAGGACGACTGGAAGGTCCGTCCGAGATTCATGCTGAACCTCGGCATGCGCTGGGACAAGGACATCGGTCTGATCGCGGGTAACCTTACCACGGCGAACCGCACCTACCAGGAGCTGAAGGCGATTAACAGCCCGTACGCCTCGAAAATCCCTGGGGATGACAACCGCGGCATCAGCCCGCGGATCGGCTTTGCCTGGGACATGCGGGGCAACGCCAAGCACATCCTCAGCGGCGGCTACGGCCTCTACTTCGGCCAGACGTTCATCAATATTCCGCTGTTCATGATGCAGTTGGCGAATCCGGTGTTGTTCGTCACCACCTACTCGCTTTCAACCACCGGTCCAGGCGATCCCACCTGCACGCCAGCTACCTGCACCGTTCCCGGCACCAACATCCTGCTCAGCAATTGGCGATTTGGCGTCGATCCGCTGCCGGTTTCTCCGCCGGGAGCCACGCAGCTGAAGGACGGCAACACCGGCCGGATCATGGACCCCAACTACCGCAACCCGTATTCGGAGCAGTGGAATGCGGACTACGAGTATGCGATCAGCTCCAATTCCGTCCTGGAAATCGATTACGTCCACGAACTGGGGCTGCACGAATCGAACCGGCTCAACCTGAACCCGACGGTCAGCGGCGCCCGGGTGCTCACCCCCGCGTTCGATGCTGCCGGCGTCGCGGCGCTCGGGCCGATCGTGGACGATCAGTCGGCTGGGCGGTCGCGCTACGACGGCATGAACGTTTCTTATCGCCGCCGGATGAGTAATCACTTCAGCCTCAACGCCAGCTACGTTTTGTCCCGCGCCGTGGGTTACGACGGCAACGCCGCTTCGTTCGGCAACAGTCCCATAAATCCGTTCGATCAATGGAGCAAGGCGGATTTCGGGCCGGTGCCCAACGACGAGCGCCACCACGTCGCCCTCGGCGGAGTGATCAATCTGCCCTGGAGCTTCGAGGTGTCCCCGGTGATGCAGTTTGGAACCGCGCGGCCGTACACGGCGACTGCCGGGCTCGATGTGCTCCGCTTTGGCGCCCGGCAAAGCGCCGCCCACGCGGTGGTCCCGGCCAACAATCCGACCGACTACACCTTCTTCTCCAGCGCCACGTCGAAAGACATTCCCACCATGCAAGCCTGCCTCAGTTCCGGCAGTTGCATCATGACGCCTCTCGACAGCTTGCGCGGGCAGGATTTCTTCCAGATGGATGCCCGCGTGGCCAAGGACATCCGCTTCGGCGATCGAGCCACTCTGAAGCTCATCTTCCAGGGCTTCGACCTCACCAACCGCGCCAATTTCGGCAACAGCTTCGGTGGGAACGTCCGGTCGAGCACTTTCCGGACGGCAACCAATTACCTCACTCCCAGCGGAGTAATCGTCCCGAAATCCTTCCGGGGCGAATTCGGTATCGAGGTTGATTTCTGATTGGCGAGCATGCCCGAGGGAGGCGTATCCGCCTCCCTCGGGGCCTCACCGCCGGAATGAACTGACCAGCCAGAACACCGCCATCAGCACCACGCTCAAAACGATGCAGGTCACGATCGGGAAGTAGAACGTTGTGTGCCTGCCCTGGACCACCACGTCGCCAGGCAATCGTCCCAGCCGCAGCGGCAGCCTGGCCCCAGCCAGCAGCAGCCCCCCCGACCGCCGCGAGCACCACGCCAAATATCACCAGCCATTTCCCCAATTCCCGCGCCGGTTCCATCGCGCCGCCATTGTAACCCTTGGCCCGCGCCTTCGCGGCTGCCGGTTGTCGTGGCACAGGTTTCATCCTGTGCGCTCTCCTCGCCCAGGCGCGCGGCTGCCAGTTGTCGTGTAACTGAAATACCTTCATCACGGCCCCACACCTGTCATGCTGAGCCCGCCGCGGCGGGCGAAGCATCCCGCTGCTAGGACAGGCTTTTCTGCCGGCTCACACGCCACCCCGCCGCCGAAACCATGTGTCACTTTCTTCAATTACACAACACTGGCCTCGCGTCCCCGGGCATTCGCTCGGGCCGACCGAGGAAGGGCGTCGGCGCCTTACCGTAAACCCCGCTCTCTCATGGGTTCGTTTATCAGCCTACAATTCCTTCATGACCTGGCTCGCCATTCAGCCATCGCCCAGTTATGAGATTCTCCTTTCCTTCGCTTTTCGCTCATTTTTGAGAGATCGGTGTTTTGTTGCGATTAGAAAAATGGACTTGCCTCATAAGAAAGAGCTTATAAGGAATCTTGTTCACGGTTGGTAGCGATTGAAAGCTGAAAATTTGCGTTGCTAAGCTGCCTAGATTCAATAAGATGTCATTTCGGGAATCGATTCTGAGGCATCCCCTCGTAAGTCATTGCCTGTAAAGGTTTTCCAGACCCGCTTTTCGCCCACGACGCCGCCAACCGGTTCCCCCACACCACCACCCCGTTGGCGGAGCGCGCCACCGCTCATCGCGCCCCGCGAAGTAACCGCAAACTGGCTCTACAGGTGGGGAAATTTCGTTTGGCAGTCATTCCCGAAGGTGAAGGAATTGACGGTAAGGCCGGGGGCGGCGGGAAATAGTGTCAAGGTGTGGGCGCCGAAGCGGGCGTTAGCGGTGACGTAGTACATCCGCGGCTCGTCGATATCGATGTACGACCGGCCGCGGCCGTCGAGCTTCACGTCCACTCCCTTGTCCTCCGCCGTCAGCCACTGGCGGTCTTGCTGGAGGTAGAGCCGCGAGGGCTGGCCATGGGAGATGTTGACGACGGCGTAGAGTTCCCGGGCGTGATAGCGCATCTCCAGCCGCGCCGCCCGCTCCCCCGGTTCCTGCTCCTTGCCCTCGTAAATCATGCCGTTTTGATCGGTTTCCCAGCGCCCGCCCAGAATCGTGCGGCCGTCGTCAACCGTTTTCGGCAGCTTGTAATCGATGGTATCGCCCGGATGATAGCCTTCGTGATTTCCCAGCGTCCCGCGGCCGTACCACGGCCCCACGTACATCTCGTCGGTGGGAACGCCGCAGCCGGGCGCGAACGCCGGCTCGTCGGCGGCGATTTTGTCTTCCGGCGGGAATTTCAATCCCGGGTGCGCCTGGCGCAGGAGATCCTGGATCGCCTGCTCGAACGCGCCATCGCCGCCTTCGCCCACCCGCGCGTAGCGCACGAAGCCCTGGCTATCGACCAGGTAGCGCCCCGGCCAGCCCTGGTTGTTATACGACTTCCAGATGTAATACCAGTCGTCGGCGACAATGGGGTAGGGAAGCGCGAAGCGTTTCACCGCCCGGCGCACGTTATCCACGTTATAGGCGATATCGAATTCCGGCGCGTGCACGCCGACGATTTGAAATCCGTACCGGTGGTACCGCGCGTACCACAGCTTGTTGGTGGCGAAAGTGCGAATACAGTTGATGCAGGTGTATTCCCAGAAATCGACGAGCGCCACCTGGCCCTTCAACTGGGCCATCGCGAGCGGCGGCGAATCAAGCCACTCGGTGCCGGAAACCTTCATCCCCGGCGGCGGGAATTCCGGCGCGCGCACCCGCTGCGGCTGAAGCGCGGTGTCCTGGTTCACCACGTGCGCCAGCCCCAGCCCCAGCGCCAGCGCCGCCGCCGCAATCAGCGCCGGCAGTTTCAGCTCGCCTCGCATCCCAGTCGTCCTCGAACCTCGCGCCGACCCCTGCCTGCCGCCGGCGCCAGGGCAACCATTCGCTGCGCCGCGCGCCTCAGATCAAATCGCGTCCCGCGAAGAAATAGCCGATTTCGAATTCCGCCGATGCCGGCGAATCCGAGCCGTGGGCGCAATTGTTCTGAATGCTCGTGCCGAAGCGGTGCCGCAGCGTTCCCGGAGCGGCCTTGGCCGGGTCGGTCGCTCCCATCAGCTCGCGCCAGCGGGCGATGGCGTTTTCGGCTTCCAGCACCATCGCGACCAGCTTGCCCGAACTCATGAAGGTGGTCAGATCGTCGAAAAACGGCCGCGCCCGGTGCACTTCGTAAAAGCCGCCGGCCTCGGCCTTCGTCAATCGCCGGGACTCGATGGTGACGATTTGAAGCCCGGCCTGGTGGATGGCGGAGAGAACTTCGCCCAGCAAGCCGCGGCTGATGGCGTCGGGTTTCACGATGGCGAGAGTGCGCTGTACCGCCATGGTCGTCTGCTCCTCGGGCTTATCCCGCCGCTCCGCGGCCCAGCGCCAGGGCGACGGTCCGCCCGATATCCGCGGGGCTGCGTATCGTGCTTATTCCGGCGGCTTCCATCGCCTCGTACTTCTCCCGCGCCGTGCCCTGGCCGCCAGTGATGATGGCGCCGGCGTGACCCATGCGCCGGCCCGGCGGCGCGGTTTGCCCGGCGACGAAGCCGGCCACCGGCTTGCGCACGTGGTCGCGCACGAATGCGGCCGCCGCCTGCTCAGCATTGCCGCCGATTTCGCCGATCATCAGGATGGCGTGGGTGTCGGGATCGTCGTTGAACAGGCGCACCGCCTCCAGGAAATTCGTGCCGATAATCGGGTCGCCGCCGATGCCGATGCAGGTGGATTGCCCGATGCCGAGCCGGCTGAGCTGGTCGACGGCCTCGTAGGTGAGCGTTCCGCTGCGGCTCACCACTCCCACGTGCCCGGGGCGATGGATGTGCCCCGGCATGATCCCCATTTTGCACTTGCCCGGCGTGATGATCCCGGGACAGTTTGGCCCGATCAGCCGCGAGCGGCTGGAGCCGAGCGCCGCATGCACCCGAACCATATCGAGGGTCGGGATTCCTTCGGTGATGCAGACGACCAGCGGCAGCCCCGCGTCGATAGCCTCGAGAATGGCGTCGGCGGCCGCCGCCGGCGGCACGAAAATCAGCGTCGCGTTGGCGCCCGTCGCGGCGACGGCCTCGCCGACGGTGTTGAAGACCGGCCGGTCCAGGTGCTTGGTGCCGCCCTTGCCCGGCGTCACTCCGCCGGTAACCTGGGTGCCGTAAGCGATCATTTGTTCGGCGTGGAAGCTTCCTTCGCGGCCGGTGAATCCCTGGACGATGACTCGCGTATTGTCGTCGGCAAGAATGCTCATGAGATATGGAACCGTGAGGCAGAGGAAGCAGGTGAGGCAAGAGACGCATAGGAAGAACCGGAAAAGACCCTCACGGCAGTTTCTTCCATGCGTTCCATAGATTGTGGAGCAACATGCCTAATTTGGCGTACTCGGCCTGGACTGGCTCGCATTGCTCTCTCGCGACGCAGTCCTCGGCGCGGGCCAAATCCAGCCAGAATTTCGTTTCCTCGGACTCCCCGATGGAAATCTGCAGATGCCGCTTGAACTCGGCCGCGGAATGCCGTTTGGCCCACCCTTCGACGATGTTCGCCGCAATCGAGCGCGATGACGCACGCATCTGCCTGCCCAGTTCGTACTGCTCCTGGCGGGGGAAGCCTCTGGTCAGCGGGGATACTTCGAGGGCCAGCCGTAGAGCTTGGCGGTAAACGAGCAGGTCGTCGTATCGTCGAATCGGCTTTCGCTCCGGCAGCGGCTCCTTTTCCTCCGGTGCGACCTTTGCCTCCTGTGCCTCCCCTGCTTCCTTCATCGGCCCGCCCCCGCCAGCCGCACCGCTTTTTCCGCGCCGTCTTTCATTCCTTCGGCAACGGTGAAGTTCAAGCCCGATTGCCGCAGTATCTGCCGGCCCTGTTCGACGTTCGTGCCTTCCATCCGCACCACCACCGGCATTCGCAACTCGAGCTCCCGCGCGGCGCTCACCACTCCGGTGGCGAGCACGTCGCAGCGAAGGATGCCGCCGAAAATATTGATGAAAACCGCGCACACGCTCGCGTCGCTGGTCAGGATGCGGAAGGCGTTCTTCACCTGCTCGGCGGAAGCGCCGCCGCCCACGTCAAGAAAATTAGCCGGGCTCCCGCCCGCCAGCTTGATGATGTCCATCGTGGCCATCGCCAGGCCCGCGCCGTTGACCATGCAGCCGACGTTGCCTTCCAGCTTGATGTAGTTCAGCCGGTATTTCGACGCTTCCACTTCGAGCGGTGCTTCTTCGTCCAGGTCGCGCCATTCGGCCAGTTCCGGATGGCGGTAAAGGGCGTTGTCGTCGAAAGTCATCTTCGCATCGAGCGCCACCAGCCGCCCGTCGCCGGTTACGATGCAGGGATTGATTTCCACAAGCGAGGCGTCGGCGCCGAAAAAGGCCCGGTAGACGCCGTCGAGCAGTTTCGCCGCCTGTCCGGTGAGTTCCGCTGGCAGGCCCAGGGCGAATGCCAGCTTGCGCGCCTGGAACGGCTGGAAGCCCAGCGCCGCCTGAATCGTTTCCCGAAGGATGGCATCGGGCTGGTTTCTCGCCACTTCCTCGATTTCCATTCCGCCGGCGGAGCTCGCCATCACCACCGGCGCCGCCGCCACGCGGTCCACCAGCAAGCCGAGATAAATTTCACGGCGGATGTCCAGTCCCTCTTCCACCAGCACTCGCCGCACCAGTCGCCCCTCCGGGCCGGTTTGCGGCGTCACCAGCTTCATCCCGAGAATTTCACTGGCCACTCGCTCGGCTTCTTCGGGCGAGCGCGCCAGTCGCACGCCGCCGGCCTTGCCCCGGCCGCCGGCGTGTATCTGCGCCTTCACCACCACCGCCGTACCCAGCCGCTGGGCCACTGCCCGCGCCTGGTCGGGAGTCGTCGCCACCTGACCGCGGGGAATGGCCACGCCGTATCGCGAGAGGATTTCCTTGGCCTGGTACTCGTGGATCTTCATCGGTCGTTTGTCGATGCTACAATTTCGATTTCGCCGCGGAACGCGCCAGTTTACTCAGAACCCGGTCGGCGGGCAAGGCGGGGCATGGCGCCTGGGCGTGCTTCGTCATTCCCTTGGGGGCGCGTTGCCTGCCGAGGCGGACGCCCCGACGCGCGTTCCGCCGCAGGAAGAGGAACCGCAGTGCCCATTGCGCTCGGCGACGCCATCGAAGCCTTGATCCGCGGCGGCCACCTGGAAGCCGCCCGGGCCGAATCGGTGATGGAGGAAATCCTTGCTGGCCGCGCCACCGACGCCCAAATCGCCGGGTTGCTGGTTGCGCTGAAGATGCAGGGCGAAACCGTCGAGGAATTGGTGGGGTTCGCCCGCGCGATGCGCCGTCATGCGCGGCCGCTGTTTCCGGCGGGCCGCGCTCCGTCGCTGGGCGTCGTGGTCGATACCTGCGGCACCGGCGGCGACCGCTCCGGCACGTTCAATATTTCCACCGCCGCCGCGTTCGTCGTCGCCGGAGCCGGCGTGCGCGTCGCCAAGCACGGGAACCGGTCGATCAGCTCGCATTGTGGCTCCGCCGACGTGCTCGAAGCGCTCGGCGTCAATCCCGACCACGAACTCGAACGCGCCGGCCAGGCCATCGAGCAAGTAGGCATCGGCTTCCTGTTCGCCCCTGCGGCGCATCCGGCGATGAAGCACGCCATGCGGGCCCGGCGCGAGCTCGGCCTCCAGACTGTGTTCAACCTGCTCGGCCCGCTCACGAATCCCGCCGGGGCCACCGCCCAGGTGGTCGGGGTCTTCTCCGCCGATTTTGCCGAGCGGCTCGCGCGCGCCCTCGGCGAACTCGGCGTGCGGCGCGCGTTTGTCGTTCACGGGGCCGACGGGCTCGATGAGATTTCCCTCGCCGGGCCCACCTTCGTCGCCGAGCTCGCCGGCGCCGCCGTCCGCGCCTACCAGATCGCGCCCGAGGATTTCGGCCTGCCTCGCGCTCCGACCAGCGCGCTGGCCGGCGGCGACGCCAGCCGGAACGCCGAAATCGTTCGCGGAATCCTCGCCGGCGAGCGCGGCCCCCGCCGCGACGCGGTTCTGGCGAACGCATCCGCGGCGCTCGTTGCCGCCGGCCGCGCGGCCGACTTCCGGGAAGGCGTCGCGGTAGGGGCCGCCTCCATCGATGGCGGCGCCGCGCGCGCGCGGCTCGACGCCCTCATCGGCTTCGTCGCCGCCGGCTAGAGCTAAGGAAGGCGCGGCGGCGCCACCGGCCAGCTTTCCCGCTACGGGTTCCGCAAGCTGCGCGTCGCCAGCAGGAACGCGGCGCCGCCGAACGCCAGGAATGCGGCCGCCTCCGCTGCCAGCATCGGCGTAAATCCCGTGCCGAGCGTACACGCTCGCAGGAAGTCGATGCTCCAGGTGATGGGATTCGCCAGCGCCGCGTGCCGCAGCCATCCCGGCACCGCCGCCAGCGGATAGAACAGCGAACTCGCCGGCAGCAGCATGAACGAGGTGGAAGTCACCGCGTTGAACGCGTCGTTCCGCCGGATCCGCAGCGCCAGCACCGCGAAGAAGAAGAACCATCCGGCGGTGCTCGCGACGATTCCGGCGAGCAACGGCGCCCATCCAGCGGCGGGAACGCGCAAGCCGAACAGCCACCAGCCGGCGGCGATCGTTACCGCGCTCTCCGCCAGCACCACCGCGGCGTTGAACGTCATCTTGCCCACCAGAAACTCGCCCCGGCTGAGCGGGTAGGTGAGCTGCTCGTAGAAGATGCCGTTGTCGCGGTCCATGAAGAATCCCCAGGCGGTGTTTGAGGCGATCACCATGCAAGCCATCCCCAGCACTCCGGGCAGGAAGAAAACCGGATAGCTGTGGCCCGCGACGGCGAGTGGCATTCCCACCAGCCGGTCCATCCCCGCGCCGAAAAACAGCAGGTTCGCCAGCGGGTGCATCAGGTCCCAAACCATGTAGGTAAGGTTCGTTCCGCGTATTTTCGATTCCCGGTAGAGCATTGCGCCCAGCGCGCTCATTCCGCCTCCTCCCCGGCCGCCTCGGCCCCGGGTTCCCCGGTGAGTTGCAGGAACACGTCTTCCAGGCTGGCTCCGCTCACTTCCACGTGCAGCGCTCGACCCAGTTTCGCCAACTCGGTGACGATCCCGAGCACCCGCGCTTCTTCCGCCTTGATGGCGAATTCGACGGTGTTCTGGCTGAGGCGGGCGCGAAGCGGCTCGAGCGCCCCTACCGCCTCCTCGATGGCATCGGGCAGGACCTCGAAGGTCAGCGCGACTTCGTACACGCCGGCGGAAAGCAGCTTGAGCGAGTGCAAATCCCCGCGCGCCACCTGCCGGCCCCGGTTCATGATGAGGATGTCGTCGCACAATTCTTCCGCCTCGCCGAGCACCTGCGTCGTCAGCACGATGGTTCGCCCGCCCGCCGCCTCCGCCCGCAGCAAATCCATCACCGCCCGTTTCAAGCGCGGATCCATGCCGGTGGAGAACTCGTCCAGGAACACCACCGGCGTGTTCGTGAGGAACACTTTCGCCACCTGCACCCGTCGCCGGGTGCCTCCGCTCAGGTCCTGCGCCTTCCGGTGGGCGTGTTCGGTCAAGTGGAACCGCTCCATCACTTCCTCGACGCGCTGCCGCGCGCGCCCGCCGCCGAGCCCGCGGAACCGGGCGTAGGTCAGTAGGTTGTCGCGGACCGAGAGAAACAGCTCCACCGCGGTTTCCTGCAGGACCAGAGCGATCCGCCGGCGGACTTCGAGCGGTTGGGCGGCGACGTCGAATCCCTCAACCTCGGCGCGCCCGCCGGATGGCGCGAGCAGCGTGGTCAGCGTCTTCAGCAGCGACGTCTTGCCCGCGCCGTTCGGGCCCAGCAGCCCGAAAATCGAGCCGCGGCGCACGGCAAAACTGATGCCGTCGACCGCGCGCACGGGCGGCCGGCCGCGGACGTTGTATTGCTTCACGAGATTCCGGACTTCCAAGCCGTAGGCGCTCATCGTGAGTCTCTCCGCATGCTTGATGACCAACACCAACTGGTTGAAGGGAAAACGCAAGTCCCGCGTTGCAGGACAGCTCAAAAACAGGTTGAATGGGGCCGGCCGAGGGTTACAGCCGGCCGCTCGGTCCCCGCAGGGCGGGGCGGCGAACTAACGGAGGGCGATGATGAGTCGCATAGCGATGGCTTTCCTTCTTTTCGTATCGTCAGTCTATCCGGTCGCTGCGCGCAGGTCAACCGGCTCGGAGGGGCGTTCGCGGGCGCCGCAGCCGGCCGCTCTGCCGGCGCCAGCGCGGGTGGCGGGGGCGGTGCGTTCCTGGCGGCTGGCCAACGAGCACGCCATCATGAACGAGTTGGTAGCCTGGCTGTCGATTCCCAATACCGCCAACGACTCCGCCAATATCGGCAAGAACGCCGCCAGGCTGGTGGCGATGCTCCAGCAGCGCGGCTTCCAGACGCACGTTCTGCCGATCGCCGGCCGCGGCCCGGTGGTTATCGGATCGCTGGCGGTTCCTGGCGCCAAGCGCACCATCATTTTTTACGCCCATTACGACGGCCAGCCGGTCGAACCCGGCCTGTGGCATGACACCAATCCGTTCGTTCCCGCCTTGCGCACGAACACGATTGACGCCGGCGGCCGGCTGATAGCCATGCCGCCCGTCGGCACGCCTTTCGAGGACGATTGGCGCCTCTACGCGCGATCGGCTGGGGACGACAAATCGCCCATCATCGCTTTGCTCGCCGCCATCGACGCCCTCCGCGCCCAAAGAATTCCGCTGGCGATGAATGTGAAATTGGTTTCCGAAGGCGAGGAGGAAGCCGGGTCCACCCACCTGGAACCAACGCTGATGGCGCACCAGGACCTCCTCCGGGGCGATTTGCTGATTTCCGCCGATGGCCCGGTGCATCAAAGCGGCCGCCCGCTGGTTTATTTCGGCAACCGCGGCGTGATGGGGGTGAGGCTCACCGTTTACGGGCCGCTGCATCCGCTCCACAGCGGCCATTACGGGAATTGGGCGCCGAATCCGGCCATGCGCCTGTCGCAACTGCTGGCGAGCATGGAGGATTCCACCGGCCACGTGCTCATCGCCGGCTTCTACGACGGCCGCGTGCCGCCGGGCCCCGCGGCGCTCCGCGCCATGGCCGAAGCGCCGGCCTACGACCGGCAGTTGCTGAAGGATTTCGGGCTGGCCGCCGCTGACGGCGGCGGGCGCAAGCTGCTCGATTTGCTCACCGAGCCGTCGCTCAATATCGACGGCATCGAGAGCGGCTGGACCGGCGCGCAATCGAAAACCATCATCCCCGATGAAGCCACCGCCTCGCTCGATTTGCGCCTGGTGAAGAACATCACTCCCGGTCTCCAGTTCGGCCGGCTGGTGGCCCACATCCGCAAGCAGGGGTATTACGTTATCGATCGGCCGCCAACGCTGGCCGAGCGCGCACGCTATTCGCGGATTGCCGCCGTCGTTCGCGACAAGGGCTATCCCGCGGCCGGCACTTCGATGGACTTGCCGGTTTCCCAGGCGCTCGTCCGTGTCGTCGACGCCGCCGCCGGCCAGCCCGCCGTGCGGCTGCCGCTCCTGGGCGGCAGCGCGCCGATGTACATCTTCGAAAACCTTCGGCTGCCGGTGATTGGCGTGCCCATCGTCAACTACGACGACAACCAGCACAGCCCCGACGAAAACCTCCGTCTGGGCCATTTCTGGAAAGGAATCGAAATCTACGCGGCGCTGCTGAGCTCGCTCGAATGGTGAGCCGCCATCCCCGTCGACGCCCTGGGTCCTTGCCTGCGGCCCGCTATCCAGGGCCGTAGGAGCGAAAGATTCTTCGCCCCTACGGGTGCGGCTGTGGAGGCGGTTGTTTTTTCTTCTTGCCGAACAGCCCGCCGAGCAGGCCGCCGATCCCGCCGCTCGTTCCCTGTTGCGGATTCGTGAGTTGCTGGATCGCCTCGCCGGCCACCCCTTTGGCCAGGCCGCCGATCTCCGGCACGATTTTGGGATGGGCGGTGGTCCCTTCCACCCGGAAGGGAAGCCCGCCCCCGTTCGCTCCGAACGCCGGCAGATTCACCAGTTGCGCCAGGCCGCTTGTTCCCGCCAGTTTCGCCACCAGCCGGAAATGCAACGCATTGGCGGCGCTGACGGTGCCCGCGCCGGTCACGCTGCCGATCGCCGGAATCACGACGTTCACCGCGTCGGCGCGCAGCCCTTCGGGAGCGTACCGCAGGGTTGAACTGGCCAGCTGGATCAGAGTGTCGTTTCCCGAACCCGTCCCCGCGGTGCCCAGCGCGCTCGCCAGTTTCGATTCCAGGCTGTAGCCGGCGAGCGTCACGTTGCTGAGTTTCACCGGGCCGGTGGTGACCATTCGCTCGAGCGGGCCTTCCAGGCGCAGATTCGCCTGGATCGTGCCGCCCTTCAGCGACGAGCCTTCCGGCAGCGAATAGCCGAGCACGGCCAGCAAGCTCTCGACGTCCGTCGCGGGAACGCCGTCGGCCTTCATCTCCCCGTCGAAAGGCATCCGGTTGGCGTCGCCGGCGCCGATCGGTCCCACGGTCGCTTCGAGCGCGAGTTTGCCGCCGCCGGGCGTTTTCGCCGCGAACGTGAAGGGAAAGGCGCTGGTGGCCGCCACGTTCGTCGCGGTGACGTTCACGCTCTCGTAGGCGAGCCGCGCGGGCTCGCCGGCGCGGCCAAAAGCGATGGTACCGTTGGTGATTTTCACGCTGTCTACGGAGAAACTGTTCAGCGCCGGCCCGCCTGCGGCGCCGGTCTGGCCTGCCGCCTTTGTGCTCGCGCCGAGCGAAGCGAAATTCCAGTCTCCCTTGGCCGATCGCAGCAACTGCACCTGGGGGCCGTCGAAGGTAAGCGAATGCATGATCAGGTCGCGCGAGCGCAGCAGCGGCAGCACGTCCACGCCCACCGAAAACGATTTCGCCATCAGGAACGGCTGGCTGCCGAACCGGGGATCGTCGGAAATCGCGATTTCGTTGGCCACCAGGCTGCCGCCGAGCAGCGACACCCGGATGTTTCCAATGGTTACCGTCCGGCCGATGGCCTGGCCCAGCGCCCGCTCGATTTGCGGACGGAAGGAATTCACATCGATGAAAAACGGGGTGACGATCAGGACCAGGAGGATGACGACAATCGCGATGCCGGCGATGACGAGCGGCTTTTTCTTTGACGGCATGGCAAGCCTCCCCGCCCGCTCATCGTTTCCGGCCCGGCATGGGCGGCGGTGGACAATGGAATCTTACCCCCGCCGCTCGGGGCCGGCAACCAGGCGGGGGAACTCATCCTGGCGCACGCGCGGCCGCGATCGAGCCAAGCCCGCTTATCCGCCGCGAATCAGTACGTAGGCTCCCCAAAAAACCAGCGCCGCTCCGGCCACCCGGCCCGCCAGGGGCCCGCGTGGCGCCAGTTTCTCGATCAACACGAACAAGGCGATCGCCGCCACCCACAGCAGATTCATTACGCCGGCGAAAAACAGCAGCACCATCAGCGCCCAGCAGCAGCCGATGCAGAACAGTCCGTGTTCGACTCCCATCCGCAGCGCGCCGCTCGCGCCTTCGCGCCAGTGCCGGGTGAGGAAGCCGAGTGGGGAACGGCAGTGAGCGAGGCAGGCGTTCTTGATGGGCAGCCACTGATAGGCGCCCGCAACGAGCAGGATCGTGCCGGCCAGGACCGTCGATCGGGCGGCCATGTCCGCCGAGAGCAGGGCGGCGCGATGCAGCATCACCTGGGATGCCGCGGCCGCCGCGCTGAAGACCGTCCACGCCAGCAGGTACCCGGCGAGGAACAGCGCGCTGCCCAGCCGCGCCCGCCCGTCGCCCCGCCGCCGGTACGCGCCGAGCACCAGCAAGACCATAGGGGCGGCGGAGGGCAGCATCATGCCCGTCATCATCACCGCCCACATCAGGAAAAGCGCCCCGAACGCACCCGCGCCCCAGCCGCGCATCTCCGGCATCGCCATCGCCGCCTGCATCTGGGCTTCCCTGGCCATCGCGTGCATGCCGGCGGCCATCGAGACGAGATACGTCCAGGCGAGCGCGAGGATGGCCGCCATCGCCAGCGCGACGATCAGCCGGTCGCGGCGGATCACCCGCTCGACGAGCGTCGAGGGAGCGGCAATCGATTCCGCCGGCACGGCGCTACCGCTGGTTCGTCCAATTCACTTCGGCGGCCGCCGCGTAGCGATGCGGCCAGTCAAACCGCATGTCGCCGTATTCCACCCGCATCGCTTCGGTGGTGGTGATGTGCCCGTCGTTCCAGAAGAATCCCCCCTTCGGATAAACGATGTGAACTTCCTTCTCCGCCCCCGACACCGGATCGCGCAGCGGTGTGAATTTCAATTCAATCGCCCCGGGAACCCGCAACGTCGACCGCTCGCCGTTGAGCAGCAGCTCGATGGGCTTTCGAATCGGGCCCTCGAACCGCTCGATGGTTCCCGCCAGCGCCTCCCACGGCATCCCGCCCATTTGCCCGGAGAGGATCGCGACGAAGGCGTCGACCTGCTCCTTCGTCGCTTTTTCGTCAATAAAGAGCACCACGTGCCCGTGCCCCTCGTGAATCGCCTTTGGGTAGGCGAGGGCGGCCGCCGCGCGCACGCCATCGAGCGATACGTTTCCGAACCGTCCCTCTTTCACTTCGTACGCCAGGATGGCTTCGCACTTGCCTTCGTTGGGAAAACCCTCGAACTGGCAGTTGCAGCCATGGTGGCAATTGCACGCTTCGATGCTATCCGCTTTCACTCGGTACGGAGTCCTCGCGGTTCCCTGTGGCGCGGCCGACATCGAATCACCTCCGGAAGGAAAAATTGCAGGAGAAAGAAAGACGCGACATCATAAGCAGCCCATTCGCCAATTGTCAATTTACACGAGCCCGTAACCACCCTCCCCCGCGCCTCCCGATATGCCGGTGGCGATCGCATGCTGCCCGGCACCGGCATCACCATCGGCAATTCTCACAACAACGTCGTCGATCGCAACGATATCTACGACCTGTACAACCAGGCCATCAATCTGGGCAATTCGCTGAATTTCGACGGCAACGGCCTGCCCAACTGGACTCACGATAACCAACTCACCTGCAACCACATCTGTCAGGTCGGCCCGGGCGTCACCAGCGATATGGGCGCCGTTCACACGGCCACCGGCCTGGAGACGGGCAATCTGATCGAACTTAACAGCTTTCACGATATCGTTCACGATCCCGGCCAGGGCGGCTACGGCGGCTGGGGCATCTATCTGGATCAGGGTTCGAGTTTCGTCACCGTGATGTTGAATCTGGTCTACAACACTTCCGCTACCGGCTTCACCTACAACCACTTGGAATCAGGCGCCTACCAATTGAACGGCACGCCCAATCCGGTGCAGAACAATATTTTCGCGTTCGGCGCCCAGGCTTCCATCCACCGCAACGGCGACGACGGCGCGCTGAACATGAACTTCAAGAGCAATATCGTTTACTGGGACCGGCTCGCGCCTCCCTTTGGCTCGCTCTCGCCCCAGCTCGGAACGTGGTCGTGCAACGGAACCAGTACCACCTTCACCGCGTGCTTCGATTTTCAAAGCAATATGTATTACTCGACGGCCGACCCCAACATGATCATCTGGAGATTCATCACCGCCGGCGGCAATACTTACACGCTCGCGCAGTGGCAGGCCTCGCCATCCCCGGGCGACGACCTGGGCTCGACCGTAAACGTCGACCCGATGTTCCTTTGTGCCGGCAGCAGCGCCTGCGGCGGGGCTCCCGCTTACGATTTCAACTTGCAGGCGGCTTCCAAAGCGCCTTCGCTGATCAATTTCCAGCCCTTCGACCCCAGCCAGGCCGGCCGCATCAATCCCGTTGCCACTCCGCCGCCGCTGCCCCCCGCGTTCCCGCTTCAGCTTTCAACGGTCTTCTAGTTTCGTACCAGCGCGTTGAAGCTAACCCGGAACAGGTCCGCCGTCGCGTTGCGTTGCCGCCGGCACTTTGATTCTCTCGCCTGGCCGTTGCATACTCGTCCGCGTCAAGGCTGCGCCGGAGTGGAGTCCGAAATCCTCCTAAAGGAGAACCACGGTTAGCCGTCACATTGCGTTTGCACCCATTCTCGCACTGGCTTGGATGCTCATCTTCCGCCCGACCTACGCTTCCGCTCAGCGCTCGTGCGAAAGTCTCGCCAATCTCACCCTCTCCAAAGCTGCCATCACCTCGGCGACATCCGTTGCCGCCGGGGTGTTCAAGCCGCCATCCGGTCCCGGCCAGCCGGCGCCCAGGGTCGCGCTCCCTGCCTTCTGCCGTGTCCGCGGCGTCGCAAGGCCCACCGGCGATTCCGAGATCCAATTCGAAGTCTGGCTGCCCGCTTCCGGCTGGAACGGCAAATTCGAGCAGGTTGGCAACGGCGGTTTTGCCGGGACGATCCCCGAAGTCCCCATGGCCGAACCTCTCCTCCGCGGGTACGCCACTGCCGCGACCGACGACGGTCACGTCGGCGGCACGGACGTTTCATGGGCCATGGGCCATCCCGAAAAGGTGATCGACTTCGGCTATCGCGCCGTTCACGTCGTCTCCCTCCAATCGAAAGCAATCGTCCGCGCATTCTACGGAAAGCCCCCTGCGCCTTCCTATTTTGTCGGATGTTCCGACGGGGGCCGCGAAGCCCTGATGGAAGCGCAGCGTTTCCCCGCCGATTTCAACGGCATCGTCGCCGGCGCGCCCGCCAACGACTGGACACATCTGATGTTCAAGGCTCTATGGGACGAGCTGGCCGTCGGCCGGCCCGGCGCGTTCATTCCTCCCGGCAAACTCGCGGTCCTGCAAAAAGCTTCGCTTGCCGCCTGCGATTCGATCGACGGCCTCAAGGACGGCCTTATCGAAAATCCCCAGCTTTGCCATTTCGATCCCGCCGTGGTCCGGTGCCAGGGCGCCGACGCCCCCGATTGCCTCACCGCTCCGCAAGTCGAAGCCGCGAAGAAAATCTACGGTCCCGTGCTCAATTCCCAAACCGGCGCGGAAATCGCTTCGGGTTTTTCCGCCGGCGCCGAAGCCGTCCCCGCCAATTGGAGGGCTTGGATCACTGGCGCCAACCCGGGCGGACCTACCGTCGGCGCCTTCTTCGCAAACGCCTTCTTTTCGGTCATGGTCTTCGGCAATCCCAAAATGGATATCCTTTCGCTGAATTTCGACACCGACGTCAAGCTCACCGATGACAAGCTTGCCTCCGTGCTCAACGCCGAAAATCCCAATCTCCGCGCGTTCCAATCACGCGGCGGGAAATTGATTCAGTATGCGGGCTGGGGAGATGCGGCAATCCCGCCGCAGGAAAGCGTCAACTATTTCGAACGCGTGCAGTCCGCGATGGGAGACACGAACAGTTTCTACCGCCTCTTCATGGTGCCCGGCATGTCACACTGCGGAGGCGGAGCGGGAGCGAATGTCTTCGGCAACGGTTTCGCCGTTCCCCAGCCCGACGCCACGAACGATATCGTGATGGCTCTCGACCGCTGGGTGGTTCACCACGTCGCCCCGTCGGAAATCGTTGCCACCCGCTTCGTCAACGACGACCCGGACGGGGCAGTCGAAATGACGCGCCCTCTGTGCCCGTACCCGCGGCAGGCGCGCTACAACGACTCGGGCGATCCCAACAAAGCTGCAAGCTTCACCTGCCGGCTACCCGCGGCGCCGCCCAAGCGCTAGCCGCGGCGGCGCACGCGAGATGCTGGCCCGCTTGCGCTCGAGGGGCGGGGAGCGACGGTGCGGGCCTCGGGGCTGGGGCGCGCGAGGCGGTTTACAACGCCAGGAAATTGCGCAGCAATTGCAGGCCGACGTCAGTGAGCACCGATTCCGGGTGGAACTGCACGCCTTCCACTCGCAGCTTCCGGTGCCGCAAGCCCATGATCGTCCCGTCTTCGGTCTCGGCGGAAATCTCCAGCTCGCGGGGCAGGCTTTTGCGCTCGACCACGAGCGAATGGTACCGGGTGGCGATGAAATTCTGCGGCAGGTTTCGAAATACGGTTTTGCCGTCGTGATGGATTGCGCTGGTCTTGCCGTGCATGATTTTCGCCGCGCGCACCACCCGCCCTCCGAACGCCTCCCCGATCGCCTGATGTCCCAGGCAGACGCCCAGAATCGGGATGCGCCCGGCGAACTGGCGAATCGCAGCGATGGCGATGCCGGCGCGGCGGGGGATGCCCGGCCCAGGAGAGATGACGATGCGGCCGGGCGGGCGGCGGTCGATCTCGTCGAGCGTGATCCGGTCGTTGCGGCGCACGTCGAGCTGTTCGCCCAACTGGCCGAGGTATTGCGCCAGGTTGTAGGTGAAGGAATCGTAATTGTCGATCAGCAGAATCATCGCCTTCCACGCCTCAGGCAGCCTTGCTCTGCGCCTGCCGGCGGCCTCATCGGCGCTCCGGCGAATCGGGATGGCCGGCTATCCCGAGCGCCGCCACCAGCGCCCGGGCCTTGTTCAGCGTTTCCGCGTATTCCCGCTCGGGGACCGAATCGGCCACGATTCCCGCGCCCGCCTGGAAGTACGCCCGCCCGTTTTTGATTACGAGCGTTCGGATGGCGATGCAGGAATCGAGATTACCGGAAAAATCCAGGTAGAGGATGGCGCCGGAATAAACGCCGCGGCGAGTGGGTTCGAGCGCGCTGATGATTTCCATGGCTCGGACCTTGGGCGCGCCGGTGAGGGTGCCGGCGGGGAAGCAGG
The DNA here is from genome assembly GCA_035946455.1 of Candidatus Acidiferrales bacterium. Lineage (GTDB taxonomy): Bacteria > Acidobacteriota > Terriglobia > Acidiferrales > UBA7541 > JAKASX01. Next base: position 107,086 of record DASYZK010000005.1, read on the forward strand.
CCATGAGGGCGTCCAGGCAGTCGACTCCGCGGCGCAACCGCCCCTTCAGCCGCGATACCAGGTGCATCACGTGCGAGTAGCGCTCGACGCACATCATCTCTTCGACCTTCACACTTCCGTATTCGCACACCCGCCCCAGGTCGTTTCGCCCCAAGTCCACCAGCATGATGTGCTCGGCCCGCTCCTTCGGGTCCGCCTGCATCTCTGCCGCCAGCCGCCGGTCCTCGGCGTCGTCCCGCCCGCGGCGGCGGGTGCCGGCGATCGGCCGGTAGGAAGCGTCGCGCCCGTCGATCTTGACCAGCATTTCCGGCGAGCTGCCGGCGATGGCGGTATCACCCAGCTTGAGGAAATAGAGATAAGGCGAGGGATTCACCACTCGCAGCGCGCGGTAGATGTCGAATGGATCGGCGGCGGAGGCGGCTACGAACCGCTGGCTGGGCACCACCTGGAAGATATCGCCGGCGCGAATCAGCCGCTTCGATTCCCTCACCGATTCCAGGTATTCGCTTTTCGGCATGTTCGAATACACTTTCGGCAGACGCCCGTCGGCGCTGTAAGCCAAGCCGGCGGTCCCGGCCGAGGCGCCGAATTCCACCGGGAAGCGCCGATCGAGGCGCGGGGCGCCAGTGGCGTGCCGCACGCCGGGGCGTTGCCGCAGGGGCTGCTCGAGCCGGCGCCGGGTTTGCCGCGCCTGCCGCGCCGCCGCGTCGTAGAGCCGGCGGAGGCTGCGGCCGCCCTCGGTGAACACGTAGCGCACCGCCCAGACGCGGTGCTTCACGTGGTCGAAAACCACCAGCCCGGGATACAGCATCATCACCGCGTCGTCCATGGCCAGGCCGTCCCCGGCGGGCAGGGGCACCTGCTCGATCAGGCGCACCATCTCGTAGCCGAAATAGCCGATCGCGCCGCCCACCAGCGGCGGCAGCTCCGTCAGGCGCACCGGATGGTAGCGCCCGACGAGGCGCCGCAGGTACTCGATGGGACGTGCTCGCTCGCTATGGGTGCGGCCACCGCTCTCGAGCGTGCACACGCCGGCGCGATAACGGAATACCTCGATGGGATCGGCGCCTAAAAACGTGTAGCGAGCGATTTTCTCCGCGCCTTCCACGCTCTCCAGCAGGCACGCGTACCGGGCCTTGCGCGCCAGCCGCAGGTATGCGCCCACCGGAGTCAGCAGGTCGGCGCGAAACACTTCGCACACCGGCACCATATTGCCGCCGCGGGCCATCCGCCGAAACGAGTTGTAATCGGGAAACAACATCTCAGCCAGTCTTCCGCTGGTTCCCAAGCGCTTCGACCGCGGCGCGCCGCATCCGCGCCGCCGGCGCCCGTAACCCGGTCCACAGCTCCCATTGCGCCGTGCCCTGCGCCACCAGCATCTCCACTCCCGCGATCGTTCGCAAGCCGCGGGCCGCGGCTGCGCGCAAAAGGGGCGTCTGGATTGGACGGTAAATCATGTCGAACACCGCCGCCGCGTTCAATTCCCGGGCATCCAGGGGAGAGTCCTCGTCGGGCTCCATTCCCACCGGCGTGGCGTTCACAATCAAATCGAACGATTCGCGATGGAGTTTCGCTCGCTCGACGGGGGCGGCTCCGGCAGCGCGAGCGAGCGCACGGGCCTGCGCCGCGCGCCGCGCCCATACGCGAACGCTCGCTCCGGAATCGCTCAGCGCGAAAGCCGCGGCGCGCGCCGCGCCGCCCGCACCCAGAACCAGCGCCCGGCAACCCGGCAACCGCACCCGCCCCCGGAGCGCCCCCAAAACGCCCAGGTAATCGGTATTGTAGCCACACAGCCCGCCGCGGCGGACCACCACCGTATTCACAGCGCCCAATCGTTTCGCCAGGGGATCAAGTTCGGCGAGATGAGGAATGATTCTCCGCTTGTACGGAATCGTTACGCTGAACCCGCGAATGCCCAGCGGCCCGACCGCCCCGAGGAAGTCCTGCAGATCGGCGACAGGGAAGGGAAGATAGACGGCATTCACGCCTCGCTCCTGGAACGCGGCATTGTGCATGGCCGGGGACACCGAATGGTTCACTCGGCCGCCAATTACGCCGTACACCTTCGTCCGCCGGCCGATCTCCTCGGCGCGATACACCCGCTTGGCTGCCAGCAAGCCCGGCTGGCCGGGCGCCGTGCGCTCGCTTACCGCGGCGTAAGTGAGCAGGCTGCCTTCTCGCAGCGACAGAATGCGCGCCGGCATCGCCTCTCGTCCCATCGGTACGACCACCATCTGATGCTTTGACGCCAGCCGCAGCAGCCGCAGGGCATCGCCCAAGCCGCGGCAGCGGGCCGCGAGCTTCCAAATCGCTCCGCGTGCGACCCGAAATCGCCGCAGCAGCGCCGACGGATCCCCGCGAACGCGCCGGAATCGGTGCAGCGAAACAATCGCACGCGCCCTGGGACGAGCGCGCCGCTTGCCGTTCGCTGGCGGCTGGAAGGCCTTTCCCGAAGCTTCGAGGGTTTCGATTTCGATGTCGTACCAGCGGCAACCGGCACGTGTCGCCGCTTCCAGAACGGCCCGCTGGGCGGCGATGCCACCGGTGAACCGCCCGCCCGCCGGGCGCCGACGGCAAGTGGCGATCAAGGGGCCGCGAATATGCTGTCGTCCCAGCCAGGCGAGAAACCGGCGTCGCTCTCCGTCTCCGCGCAGCCAATCGAGCCGTAATTCCACCGTCGAAACCAATTGCCGCGCCTGCCGGAGCTGCGCTGCCAGTTCCCGGGCGGTTGCCGCCGCCGCCACCGCGCACAGGCGGCCAAGCTGTGCCTTTCGCTTCATGGAACCTGATGGGAACCCATCGGCGAAGACGGCGCCTCCCGTCCGTGGTGCCGGACGATACTCCACAGTCAACCCAGCCTACAGGATACAGGCAACCGAGCCGCGGAACGCAAACCCAGCGCCGCCGGCGCGCCTCCGCTTGTCCGCCCACCCGCGGCCCGGCTGCGTTATACTGAAAAGAATACTGGTCGTGGGCTGAAACCTTTCCGGCTGCGGCCGCAACAAACTTACGGAAGACGGAACAGGCAATCGGTCGTGGTCACCACGGACAGTAGACTGGTTCACAACGCCGTCGGCGGTTCGCTGACGAAAACGTTTCGCGATCCCTGGTATTGGCTGCTGTACGGCGGCTTGCTCGCCGGAGTCGTGATCCTGGTTCGCACCCACCTGCACAGCCTCCTGCTCGGCCCGATCGTCCAGGCCGCCGAAGGCCATCGCTGGATGCGGCTGGTGCTTTTCCCCAGCATGCTCTGGCTGGCGATGGGGACCTTGCTGCTGCTGTTTCGGACCGCCATCTGGCTGCGGTATCGTCCGTTCGCCGCCGTCTCCCCCGCCGAAGCCCCTCCGATGACCGTCATCATCCCCGCGTACAACGAAGGGGCGATGGTCTTGAAGTCCATCGAATCGGTGGCCCAAGCCTCCTATCCTCGCGACCGGCTCGAAATCTTCGTGATTGACGACGGCAGCCAGGACGACACCTGGAGCTATATCGAGCAGGCGGCGGCCCGGTGGCCGGACCTGATCCAAACGATTCGCTTTTCCGGGAATCAGGGTAAGCGCGCGGGGCTGGCGGCCGGGTTCCGCGCTGCGCGCGGCGAAATTGTCGTTACCATCGATTCCGACAGCGCGCTCGAGCCCGGCGCCCTGCTGGCCATCGCCGGGCCCTTCCGGGACCCGCAAATCGGAGCGGTGGCGGGGCAAGTGGGCGCCTACAACCGCCGGGAGGGCTTGCTGCCCCGGATGCTGCATGTGCGGTACATTCTCTCCTTCGATTTCCTGCGCGCCGTCGAATCCTCCTACGGCACCGTCTACTGCTGCCCTGGCGCATTGACCGCTTACCGCGCCGCCGTCGTCCGCGAAGTGCTCGGCCCGTGGATGAAACAGAAGTTCCTCGGCGCCGAATGCACGTACGGCGAGGACCGCGCGCTCACCAATTCCATTCTCGCGCTCGGCTACCATACGGTTTATCAGCGCTCGGCGGTCGTTCATACGGTCGTCCCCACCGAATACGGCAAGCTCTGCAAGATGTTCCTTCGCTGGGACCGCAGCTACGTTCGCGAGGAAATCCGGTTCCTGGGGATCGTTTGGAAGCGGCCGCCGGTTTACGCCTCGGTGGCGCTCTGGGACCGGTTCGTCACCAACCTCCGTTTCCCGGTCAACTACCTGAGCCTGGCGCTGCTGGCGGTGATGGTGCGGGAACATCCGCGCAACCTGCTTCGGTTCGCGATCGCCGCCGGACTCGCCGGCCTGTTTTACTCGCTCTATTATTTGCGCAGCGAGCGGTCGCTCAGCTTTCTCTACGGGGTGCTTTACAGTTACTACTCCATCCTCACTCTCTTTTGGATTTTCCCCTACGCGGTTTTGACCGTGCGAGCCCGCTCGTGGCTCACCCGGTAGTCAGCCCACTTCCCGTCGTCTTGGCGACGCTCGGGATCGCGTCCGCCGCGGTTTGCGCATCAATACAACCCGCTTGCTTCCTCGGGGGTTCTGCCCTTAAATTGTTGGGCGGATTTGGACGGAACGTGTGTCCGGCTCCTTCGGAACGTCGGCAGGGGCGTTTCCAGCGGATCGTCGGGGAAAGCGAAGGGAAGATGCGACGAGCCAGCGAGCGGCCCCGGCAGGCCGCTGCGCCTTTGCAGTTCCATCATGCCCTGATCTACGTGGCTGACGTAGAACGTTCGCTGCGGTTTTATCAGGGCCATCTCGGTTTCAAACTGATCGACAGCCAAGTGCTCGAAGGCGTGCTGGTCTATGCCCGGATGCGCTTGCCGGCGGGCAAAGGCACTCTCGCCCTGCATCGCGCCGAGCGCGATCCCGGCGTGCCCTTTAGCGGCGGCGTTCGCCTCTACTTCGAAACCAAGGATGTGGACCGGCTTTGCAAGCGTCTGGCCGCCGCCGGCGTCGAGTTCGACCAGCCGTCCAAGCGCATGCCCTGGGGCTGGATCCACGCCTACTTGAAGGATCCTGACGGCCACGAACTTAGCCTGTTCTGGGCCGGCGCAGCCCGCCTCCGCAAATCGCGCGCCGTTTGATTCCCGGCCAGGCTGGGCCTTCGGTGCGCGGTGTCAGGACGCGGGCCGGATTCCGATGTAACGATCCGGCACCTCGTCTTGACGCCGAAAACCACGCCACGTATTATTCCGCCCACGAATCGATGACCGTTGCCGAAGGCACCGAGCAGCCGGACGCCGCGCGGAAGTTGCGTTTCCGGAGGGGCCCAGGGTGCAATCACCCGGAAATGTAACGCATCACAGCGGCACGTGCTCTCCGCCCCGGGGGGGAGCCAAAAGACCGGCCCGCCATCGCGCCGCCCTGGCCGGCCTCCTTCTGCTGCCGCTGGCCCTGCTTTGCCCCATCCGCGGCGCGGCATCGACTCGACCCGATGCTGTGGCCGGTCAAAAGCCGGCGGCGCCCACAGTAGTCGTTGGGCCAGGGGGCCAGGGTGACCAAGGGAAGCCGGACAGCAACTCGAAGACAGGTAATGCGGGCGGCTTCCCGCTAGAGACCTGGCAGATAAGTCTCCTGGTGGTTTTGGCCTTGTTCTTTCCGGGGGCCAAGCTGTACACGGACCTAGCCCATTTCAGCGGACTTCGGCGTGCGCTTCTCCACAAGACCGACGCATGGCTTTCGGTGGTCTACGGGGGCGGCTACGCACTGGCGATTGACGCGCTAGTCTACCTCTTACTGCTGGCAAGATGGGGCCAACCCGAGTGGTTCAATTCTTCCGTTCTCTTCGCAGGCCACGCGGCCTTTACCTCAGTGAACGCGTACGCCTCACCGTTTGTCATCTATAAAGCGCAAAGCCTGCTCCACGTAGTCCCAGGCCCCTCGCAAATGAGCACGTTCGACAGGGGCTGCCACGACGCTCTCGACTACCTCCAAAGCAAAGAGAAGAAGAAGTGGTGCGACAAGTACAGTTGGGATATCGTGAAATCCACCCAACACAAGCTCTGGTGCGACCTCAAAGAAAAGATGTCAGCTGAGGAGCAGGCGAAACTGAGGGCCGAGTGGGACGCCTACATAGAATCGGGCGATATGTACCAATTGTTGACCAGCATGATCCACCGCACCTCCTACAAAGTGATACGCGACCGCCTCGAGGTGGGTTAGTTTCCGTGAAAAGACTCGCCTACTCCCTCGATATCGAACCGAAGTACGGCGCGGAGTTCGAGCGCGCCGGCATCCGCAGCCTCTCCGATTTAGCCAAATCCAAGAACCTGGAACAACTCAGCCTCGACACCGGCATCCCGCTGAATCAGGTTCGAGAATGGTATCAGCAAGCCAGGCAGAAGATTGCCGCTGCCCGGTATCGGGCGGTGGTGGCCGCCGGGACCGGGATTCTGATTGCCATCCTGCTCCTTGGACTGCGCACGGCGTACGTGCGATCGGCGGGGAAACGATCCGCGCAGGCGCAGGCATTGTTCACCCAAGGGGGAGCCGCGTTCGACAAGGGCGATTATCAGCCGGCGCTGGCGCTCTACGACAAGGCGCTCCAGATCGACCCGAACTATCAACTCGCTTATGCGAACCGGGGCGGGGCGCTGCGCCGGCTGGGCCGCACCCAGGAAGCGCTCGCGTCTCTGAACAAGGCCCTCGAGCTGAATCCCAAAGATGTGTGGGCCTACGACGAGCGCGCGGCTGCCTATACCGATCTTGGCCAATACCAGCGCGGCATCGAGGACGCCGACAAGGCGATCCAGCTCAATCCCAAGTACCAATACGCTTATGGCGACAAGGGCCTGGCGTTGTCGAAACTGGGCCGGTACGGCGACGCTTTGGCGGCCTTCGACGCCGCGCTGGCGCTGGACCCCAATTACCGCTTCGCTTATGCGGAGAGAGGACTGGAACTGTCGCGGCTGGGCCGTTACCAGGACGCCGTCGCCTCACTCGATAGCGCGCTCAAACTCGATCCGCGGGATCCGTGGGCCTACAGCCTGCGGGGCGAAATCTATCACGACGATCTCTTTCAATACGAGCAGGCGTATCAGGATTTGAAAAAGGCCTCAGCGCTCGAACCCACGGTCGTGGGCGACCAGACGAATCTTGCCGAGGCCGCGCTGACTTCGGGGCGTTTCCAGGAGGCCTTCGGTCTCGCCGGGAAGGTACTGGCCGCCAACGAAAAGACCGACCTGAAGCAATTCGAAATTTCCGACCGTCTGAGCATGAGGTTCATGGCCATCGCTGCCCTCTTGCTCGAGGGACGCACCGTCCCGGCCAAAACGAAACTGGATGAATTTGTGAGTTACTACAAATCGGTCCCGCCGGGTTTCACGCGGGATTGGACCTATTCCGGCACCCGTCATTACATCGAAAACCGGCCGATGGATCGCCGGTCGAAACAAGTTCTTCTGGAATTGATCGGGCTTATCGACCACAAGCCGACTTCCACCATCGCGCAAATCGAGCGATCGGCTTCCGGTCTCAGGTGATCGGCGCAGGGCAGCCGGGAGGATGGGTGACCGTCAGAAACGCAGCGACCGAGGCTCAGGTCCGGAGAAAGGCGCGTGGACCGGCCTGCTGCAACGCGGCGTTCACTTCCCGCTCGGAGAACACCCCGGCCTCGAACCCCTCGATCAGCGTCCCTGCCGCTTTCCAGGCCTTTCGATCGAGCCCAGCCTTCGCGCAGGTCTCCTCGAGGAAGCGCTCCGTGGTCCAGCTTCTCTCGCCCCCCACTTGCGGGAGCAGCAGGCCCCGGCGGTATCCGCGCGTCACCATCAGGCCGTGGATTCCCACGACGATTTCTTCCGGCCGAATCGGCTGAAGAAGCGACAGGACCGACAGCTCGATTTCAATTTCCGGGAGTTCGTGAAGGAGGACCCGGGCGAAGCGGGTGTCTTCGGTGGCGGCGGCGATGGCCGAATGCGCCACCGCATGGCCGAGCGGCTCGATCGGTTCCACCTGTCCGACGCAGCCCCGCAGCCGGTTCCGGAAAGTGAGCGTCACGAATACGCCCCGGCGCTCGGCCAGTTCGCCCTCGCAGATCACCGGCGGGAGCGACCCGCCGCCGAGGGCGCTCTCGATCGACTGCCGCGCCACCCGCAGCAGCTTCGCGCGCGACTCAAGGGCGGGCAGCGGCATCTTCGGTCTTCTTCTCCTGTTCGAGCACGGTGAGGTTGCGCTGGCGCTGCTTGATGCGGCCGTCCACCTGGCTCCAGAAAACCATGAAATAATGCGCTGCGGAAGCCACTGCGCTGATCACCACCAGCCACAGCAGCAGTGTGCCGAGCAGCCGCAGGGCGAAGTACTTCGCTGCCAGGATCAACATGCAGGCGGTCACCACCTCGAGCACCATCTTCGCCTTACCCAGCACCGATGCCGGTATCGTCAGCCCCTCGGCCGTGGCGATGTTGCGCAGCCCCTCGACGGTGAAATCCCGTCCGATGACGATCACCACCATCCAGGCCGGCGCCAGCCCCATCTCCACCAGCGAAATGAATGCCGCGGAGATCAGCAGCTTGTCAGCGATCGGATCGAGCAAAATCCCGAGCGTCGTTATTTCACGCCGCCTCCGTGCCAGCCACCCATCGGCGACGTCGGTCGCCGCCGCCGCCAGCAGAATCAACACGCCCCACATCTCGAAATGAAAGGGAAGACCAAGCAGGTTGAAATTCGGTTCGCGAGTCAGCAGCACCACGACGAGCAGAGGCACGAAAAAAATGCGGAGAATCGTCAGGCCGTTTGGCAGATTCATTTCAGCCAACTTGCGTCCCGAGTAGTCGGCAAGCCCACGTACGGCCACTATAGTCTCCGACGCCAACCCAGTCAATATAACGGCCCGTCGGATAGTGGCTCAGTTGGGCACTGGGACAGCACGGCCGAGGCGCCCCCGGCTCACGCGTGGCACAGGCTTCCGCCTGTGCGCCGAGTCAAACCTTGCGAACTCCTCCAACTCCGCGGAGTCCCCCAGCGATGTCGACGCGGGGCGCGCTAAACTGACCCACTACCGCCCGCGTGGCGGCGAGCCGCGGCGCGCCCCTGCGGCCCGTTTGGCCGCCCAGGACTCGACGCCCCAGGCTAAGCAACGGCGGCGGATTACGCACCCAGGAACCATGAAAATTGCCACCCCGGCCAGGCGCGGCCCATGCCTTGTGAACCACCGACTGCAGTCATCTCCAGGGCAAACCCTCTGCTCGCCACCGCGACTCGAGGCGCGGGTGAGCGGCCGGATGCTGCAAACCTGTGCAAAACTTGCGGGCGGATTTCGGACCGGCTTTGAGCGAAAAATCGTCCCTGAGGCGGAAAATCCGCTTGACAACTGCTCATTTATCAATGAGTTAGATGGGGACTTGCTCAGGCAAGGACGAATCCAGCGGTGCTGAAACCGCTGCGAACATAGCCATTTCCTTCAATTTCCACACATTTTGCACATCAACTGCCGACCTGCGGCCGACAAAATTCCCGCCATCCTCAGGGCCTAACCCAGCCTGCCGGCTGCCCGGGCTGGAATCGTCGCGCCACCGATTCGGGCAATTCCGCCTCGATCCACAATTCGGAATCGCGCACTTCGGTGTCGAGCACGCGGCCGCTGGCTCGAATCGCCGCGAGGCTCTGTCCATCGGCGAGGGGAAGCCGGATCCGGAGTCTTACGATGGGATCGATCGCCATTCGCCGATCAATCGCGGCTATGAGTTTCTCCAGCCCGACGCGCTCGAGCGCGGAAACGAACAGTCGGTCGCCGTTCGATGTCCGGCGCTCGAGTTCATCTTCAGGCAAGCGGTCGATCTTGTTGTACACCAGCAGGCGGGGAAGATCTTCGACTCCCAGTTCCCGCAGCACCGCGTCCACGTCCGCTTGCTGCTCGGGAAACCGGGGATTCGATGCGTCGATCACGTGCAGGATCAAGGCCGCTTCCCGCAACTCCTCGAGCGTGCCCCGGAAAGCGGCAATCAGTCCTGGCGGAAGTTCGTGAATGAAACCCACGGTGTCCGACAGCAAGACGCGCCGCCTGGAAGGCAGCCGAATCGCGCGCACCGTCGGATCGAGAGTGGCGAACATCCGGGCGGAGGTATCCACTCCCGCCTGGGTGAGCGCGTTGAACAAGGTTGATTTGCCGGCATTGGTGTAGCCGACCAGAGCGACGATTCCCAGCGGCACGGCGCGCCGGTTCTGCCGACGCAGGTCTCGCTCTCGCCGCACCCCCTCGAGCGCCTGTTCGATTCGGGCGATCCGCTCGCGAATCCGCCGCCGGTCGGTTTCCAGCTTCTGTTCGCCGGGGCCGCGGGTGCCGATTCCGCCGCCCAGCCGGGACATTTCCGTTCCGCGGCCGGCGAGCCGCGGCAACAGATAATTCAACTGGGCCAATTCCACTTGGAGCTGGCCTTCGCGGCTGCGGGCGTGACGGGCGAAAATATCCAGAATCAATTGCACCCGGTCGATCACGCGGCGCCCGGTGGCGCGCTCGATGTTGCGCTGCTGACCCGGAGTGAGGCTTGCATCGACGATGATGGTTTGCGCGCCGCGAGCCTCGGCGTCGAGCTTGATTTCCTCGAGCTTGCCGGTGCCGAACAAAGTAGCCGGATCCGCCTTGTCGCGCACCTGGGTCAGCTTGCCGGCGACTTCGGCGCCGGCGCTCCGCGCCAGTTCGCTCAACTCGTCGAGCGATTCCTGCGGCCCACGAGGGGGTTCGGCGCGCGCGCCGCGCGGGCCGCGGCGCGCGCCGAGGCCCACCAGCAGGACGGTTTCGCGTTCGCGAGTGGATTTCGAAGTCTTCATTCGTGGCGGAGAATTCTCAAGGTCTTTGGGCGAAGAACGACCGTGTGCGGCGGGTTGAATGTGCGGCTTGAGCTTGTGGCACCGATCGGACGTAGCACCATCTGAGGGTGATTATATCTTTTCCCTCCGCGGCAAACCACGGCTGCGCATTCACCGCGTCCTCGCGCGCCAGGGAAAACGTCCGAGGCGCGCGCGTACACCAGCGGGACCAGGTCGGTTTCGATGGCCGCGCACAAGCCTGCCCGACAATGGTCGGGCGATCGCCTCACTGGGACACCTCCTTTTGGATGTGGTCCAACGCCGCGTGAGCCACCCGGGGGTCGTCGCCGAATCCCTCCAGCCAATGCACGCCGGGCTCGCGGCGAAACCAGGTCATCTGGCGCTTCGCGTAGCGCCTGGTGGCGGCGCGGATGCGCTCGGCCGCCTGGTGGAGGGGCAGGCCGGCTTCCAGGTGTTCCCTTAGCGCTGCATAGCCGATGAATTGGAATGGTTTTGCGCTCGGCGGTACGCCGCGAGCCACAAGCCCCCGAACTTCCTCCACCCACCCTCGCTCGAACATTGCCTCCACCCGCCGGTCGATTCGTTCGCACAGCGCGCGCCGCGGCGGCGCCAGTCCGATTTTGATGGGCCGGTAGCCTTCCAAGCCTTTTCGCCCGGCGCGATGCAGCGCCGAAAGCGGCTTGCCCGAAAGCAAGCGCACCTCGATCGCGCGAATCATTTTCGGGATGTCGCGAGCGCCGATCCTTTTTGCCCCCGCGGGATCGATTCGGGCAAGCAAGCGGTGAAGGCGGGCGGATCCGGCGGCGGCGCGGCGAGCGAGCCGCTCGCGGAGTTCCTGCGACCGTTCCGGCGCCTCGGACAAGCCCTCGAGGAGCGCCCGCAGGTACAGGCCGGTGCCGACGGTGAAAATCGGCAATTTCCCGCGCTGGACGACTGCTTCGAGCGCGGCGGCGGCTCGCCGGCGATATTCTCCGGCATGAAACACCTCGCCGGCTTCCACCAAGTCCATCAGGTGATGGGGAACGCCGCGGCGCTCGCCCGGCGGCAGCTTGGCGGTGCCGATGTCAAATTCCCGATATACCTGTGTGGAATCGCAAACCAGCACCTCGCCGTCCAGCCACTCGGCCAGCCACACGCCGAGCGCCGATTTGCCCGACGCGGTGGGGCCTACAATCGCGACGAGCGGCGCCGGCGATGAGCGCCGATCGGTCATCGCCAGTGTGTCCAATAGCGGATGAGCAGGGAGACCAGCGCGGCCAGGGCGAGCAACAGCGCTCCGGCCACCTGTGCGCGAAGCAGTTTCACTGGGAGTTCAGCGGCAAATTATACAGGAAGATGAATCGGAGCTCGATGTAGGGGCCGGTGTAGGCTTGCGGCAGGGGGTCGAAAGGATTTGTTGCGGTGATCGAAGCCGCGGCGGCGCGATCGAGCGGCTGCTTGCCCGAGGTCATCTCCAGAATCGGCTCGTCGGACGGAATGCTGCCGTCGCGCAGGATGCGAAACCGCAGCATCACCCGGCCCTGGTCGCCCAGCCGCGCCGATTCTGGCATCACCGCGTACCAGTTGCGCCGCACCACCGCCAGCAGCCGCGCGATGTAGCTGGTGAAGTCCACTCCCTCGGTCGGCGTCAACATCTGAACGCTGCCCGCCAGGTAGCCCGGTCCTGGCCCTCCTTGCGGGCCCTGGCCACCGGGAGCGGCGGGCGGCGGGGGCAGCCGGTCCGAAAAACCGATACTTGGCTGGCGGTCCTGCGCCGCGGACCGCAGCGAATCCTGGATCGCGCGGCCGGGGGAGAGATCGGGCAGAATGAGTCCACGGGGCTTCGGGGCAGGCGCGACGGGTTCCAGCCGCGGTTGCGGCTGTTGTGGCTTCGGTTCCGGCTGAGCTGGAGGCGCCGGCTTCACCGCCGGGGGCGGCTGGGGCGGCGGGGTGGCTGGCGTCGGCTGCGGGACCGGCCCTTCTTCCCTCGAGACGTCGGGTTTCGGCGGCGCCAGCTTCCGCAGCGCGCCGACGTCGATTTTCATTTGATTGCTCGGCTTTTCCGGCTGCGGCTTCGGCTTGGGAATTTTTTCCAGATTCTTCGGCAGGTAAAGGTAGCCCAGGTTTTGCTGGTTCAGCGCCTCTTCGAGCGGCGTCTGGCTCCGAATGCCGAGCATTCGTGGCACCGTCAGGAACGACACGATCAACAAAAGATGAAAGACGATGGAGACTGCCGGCGACAGCCAGTCCCAGTTGAATTTGCCGCCGCTTTCGGGAAGCAGGCGCGCTTCCCCGGTCACCAGTAAATCGGTTTCCACCAGGTCTCGCAACGCTTCGAGCGGAAACGGCGCCGCCTCGGCGTTGGGCTCCAAATGGGCAGTCGCCGGCACCACCACCCTCTCGTCCATTGCAGTCACGGTGGGCTGGGCATCGTTCGCGGCGGGCAGCAGGAACCGTTGCACGGGGAGATCGCGCTGGATGAGTATCCGGTTGTCCAGGACGTCAAGCGGAACGTGGGTGGGAATGTTTGAACCGCCGGAGAACGCGATGACCGGCAGGTCCTGCGGTATAAGCGTGCGGACGTCCAGCCAGGTTTTCAGCCGTCGGGGACTGCGGCCCGGGACGCCCGCCGGCGCCGGGCAATCGAAGGGGATCAGGGTGCGGGGAAGCTTCATCGGGCCGCCTGTCCCTCCGGCGCCCCCGCTCGCACTGCACGGGCGTGTTCGGCGATCGCCGCCATCACCCGGTCGGCGAGGACGAGCGCGTCGCGGCCGGCGCGGCCGTCCACCACCGGCGTCCGGCGGGTGCGAACAGCCTCGAGGAAGGCGCGCAGTTCGGCGCGAAGCGGCTCCTCGTCTTCGACGGGAAGCTGCTCGAACTCGAATCGCGGCGGCGGCCCCGGCTCGGCCGCGCGGATGCGCAGAGCGTCCCGCCGGGCGTAATCCACGGAAATGTATTCGTGGCGCTGGAAGAAGCGCAGTTTGCGCACACGCTCGGTCGAAATGCGGCTGGCGGTGACGTTGGCGACAGCCCCGGTGTCGAATTCCAGCCGCGCGTGGGCGATGTCCACCTTGTCGGTGACCACCGGAATGCCCACCGCTTTCACCTCGCTCACCGTCCCCGCCAGCGCCAGCAGGATGTCCAGGTCGTGAATCATCACGTCGTAGACGACGTCGACGTCCAGGCTGCGCGGCGTGAACACCCCCAGCCGGTGCACCTCGAAAAACAGCGGCCCGCTGGCGATTCTCGCGGCGGCCTCGAGCGCCGGGTTGAATCGCTCCACGTGTCCGGCTTGTAGGATGCGCCCGCGGCGCTCGGCGGCTTCGATGATTTGGCTTGCCTGGCCCACGCTGGAGGCGATGGGTTTCTCCACCAAGACGTCGACGCCACGCTCCAGCAGCCAGGTAGCCACGGCCGCATGGTCCGCCGTGGGAACGGCGACGCTTGCCGCCTGGGCGCGGCGGGCGACGGATTCGAGGTCCGACAACGGCTCGGCGCCGAACTCGCGCGCCACCGCTTCGGCGCGCGCCCGGTTGGTATCCAGCACGCCCGCGAGTTCCGCGCCTTCGAGTCCAGAGTAAACGCGGGCATGATGCCGGCCAAAATCGCCCGCGCCGACCACCGCCACTCTCACGCGCCCGGTCATAATTTTGTCGCCCCTTGGCTGGCGGGGGCATCGGGGAGCGATTGGGCTTCGATGGCGATGCCAGTGGCATCGGCCATCTCGACGACGCGCTCGCGATCGAGCACGAGCGTGCGTCCGGCGTCGATCGCGAGCACCGTGGCGTGGGAACGCTGCATCACCTCGATCGTGCCCGGGCCCACCACCGGGACATCGAAACGCATGTCTTGTTGCGGCTTGCTCACTTTCACCACCGCCAGCGGCCGCCCTGCCGCCAGTTTCGCCGCCCGCTCGATGGTCTGGTCGGTGCCTTCCATCGCTTCGATGGCCAGGCAGGCGCACTCGGCTATCACCACCGTCTGCCCCAAATCGAGTTCGGCGATCCGCCGAGCGATCGACCGGCCGTAAGCCACGTCAGCCGCTTCCCGCTCGGTCGGCTGGCGAGCGGTAAGCGCGCCCGCCCGCGGTACCAGCGGCTCGAGAAACATCGTCGAATCCACCAGTTCGATGCCTTCGTGCTCCAGGATGCGCGCCACCGCGCCGATCAGCGCGTCGGTATTGCGTGTGCCCAGCCGCTCGAGCAGCGTCGCCATGCGGTGGTCGGGGGGAATGTCGCTGTAGATTTGGCGGTGCTTCACTTGTCCGGCCATCACCGCCCTCGTCACTCGTTCCTGGTGCAGCAAATCGATGGCCCGGCCCAGTTCCCCCAAACCCACCCAATGCACCCGGGCCGATCTCCGGTCGAGCTCCGGCGTGGCCTCCTCCCGGATGGCGACCACCGCCATCTCAATGCCTCGACGCCGCGCTCCTTCGAGCACCAGCAACGGGAAATCGCCGTTGCCGGCGATCAGTCCCCAGCCTTGTTTCTTGATGGTTTCTCCCATGGTCCCAGGTGGCTGCCCTCGGGCGCCCCGCACCACCCCAATCCCGCGCAGCGCTGCCCTGGCCCGCCCGGGCAGGTCGAGCTTACCGGCTGCCAGGGGCCGAGCCGGAGTCGACTGGCGTGTCTTCCGATCCAGCCCAGGCGCGACCACTCGCCCAGCCGGGCGGCTTGCTCGAGAACCGTCCCGGGCCGAAGCGGGCGGCTAGCCCCGCTGGAATCACCCCTGCCATAGGAAATTCTACCGCTTATTTGGTGATGCCCCGCTCGGCCGCCTCGATGAAGCGCACTAGTTCTTCGACGTCGGCCGAGCCTGCCAGCGTTTCTTTGATTCTTGCCAGCGCCTGGGTGGTGTTGAATTTCGAGCGCAGCAGCAACCGGTAGGCCTGTTCGATAGCGTCGATCCGGTCGCGGCTAAATCCGTGCCGCTCGAGCCCGATCGAATTCACCCCGTAAGCCCGGGTATTTCGCGGCGCCACCACTTTCGAGAAGGGCAGGACGTCCTGGGTGATCACCGTGTGCGCCGCGATGTAGGCGTGCCGGCCGATCCGGCAGAATTGGTGCACCGGGCAGAAGGCGCCGACGGTGGCATCGTCCTCGATGGTCACGTGGCCGGCGAGCGTCGCCGCGTTCACCAGGATCACGCGGTCGCCGAGCACGCAATCGTGGCCGACGTGGGAATAAGCCATCAGCAGGTTGTGGCTGCCCAGGCGGGTCACCCCGTTCCCCTGCGCGGTGCCCCGGCTCACGGTAACGCATTCCCGGAACTGGTTCGCGTCGCCGGCTTCGAGCGAGGTTCGCTCGCCGCGGTATTTCAAGTCCTGCGGGTCGCTGCCGACGGCGGAAAAAGGAAAGAAAATGTTTTCCCGGCCGAATCGCGCCGGACCGCGGATCACCGCGTGGGAATGAACGATCGATCCGTCGCCCAGCTCGACGTCGCCTCCGACCACCGCGAAGGGACCCACGCGCACGTTGCGGCCCAACCGCGCGAGTGGAGATACCTCCGCCCGCGGATCGATCGCGCTCATGGTTCCCGGTCCACCATCTTGCACATCAAGGTGGCTTCCGCCGCCAGTTGCCCGTCCACCGTGGCGCTGCCCGCCAGCTTGCAGAAATTCCCACGCCAGTTGATCACGTTCACTTCCACCCGCAGTTGCTCTCCGGGCACCACCGGACGGCGGAAGCGGGCGTCGTCGATCGCGACGAAATAGAGCAGCTTGCTTTCACGGTCGGGCACTTCCTGCAGCAGCAGCACGCCGCCGGCTTGCGCCATCGCTTCCAGAATCAGCACGCCGGGCATCACCGGCTTGCCCGGGAAATGGCCGGCGAAATAGGGCTCGTTGATGGTGACGTTCTTGATCCCGACGATACGTTTCAGCCGCTCCATCTCGACGACCGCGTCGATCATCAAGAACGGATGGCGGTGGGGAAGGACCTTCTGGATGCCGATGTTGTCGAGGATCATCATTCCGCCTCGCTCGATCGCCGGCGGCCGCACGGCGCCGGAGCAGCCGACCGATTATAAGCAAAAAGCCCGGAGGCCGGCAGAGACTCCGGATACCGTGGTGAGTTGCGTTGTCGCCGGCTGAGAAATTTTTGCGCCTCGCGCGCCCCTTGGCCTATTCTACCGACCGCCCATGAGCTCCGTCGTTGCTAGCCCTGCGGGCGCCCCGGATTTCGTTCGCCGGCTCCGGCGCGAGTTGGCGCGGCGGCGCCCGGCGCTGTTGCGCCGGCTCGGCCGATTCGTTCGCGCGGAGTCGCCCAGCACCGACAAGGCGGCGCTCGATCGGTTCGCCGAGCTGCTGGCTGCCGAGTGCCGCGCCGCCGGCGGCGAGGTTCGACTCGTGCGCCAACCTCGCGCCGGCAACCACGTACTCGCCCGATTCGCCGCCCGCGGCGGCGTCCGCCCGATCTTGATGCTCGGACACTACGACACCGTTTATCCACCGGGCTCGCTGGCGCGCATGCCGTTCCGGGTGCGCGCCGGGCGCGCTTTTGGCCCCGGCGCCATGGACATGAAATCGGGCCTGGTGATCGGTCTTGCCGCGATCGAGGCGCTCGCGGCCCTGCGGGTGCCGCTGCCGGCGGCGGTGATTTTCCTGACGACATCGGACGAGGAAGTGGGCAGCGGCACCTCGCGCGCAACCATCGAGCGCCTGGCGCGCGGCTGCCGGGCGGCGTTCGTGCTCGAGCCCGCCGCGGGTTTGCGGGGCGATTTGAAGACGGCGCGAAAGGGGGTTGGAGAAGTGGAGCTTGTGGTTCGCGGCCGGGCGGCGCACGCCGGCTTGAATCCCGAGGAGGGCGTGAATGCGATTCACGAGCTGGCGCTGCAGATCGAGCAAATCCGGCGATTCAACGATCCCGCCCACGGGATCACCGTCAATGCCGGTATCGCCGAAGGCGGCACCCGGTCGAACGTGATTCCCGACCGCGCGCGGGCCCTGGTGGATGTTCGCGTGGCCCGCGCCGCCGACGGCGAGGAACTCGACCGCCGCTTCCGCTCCCTCCAGCCGGTTCTCCCGGGCGCCGTACTTGAAATTCGCGGTGGAATCAATCGCCCGCCGATGGAACGCAGCGAAGCCGGCGTTGCGCTCTACCACCGAGCCAAGGCGCTTGCCGCCGCGCTCGATCTGCCGCTTGGCGAAGCGGCGGTGGGCGGCGGGTCGGATGGCAACTTCACCGCCGCCTTGGGCGTCGCCACTCTCGATGGCCTGGGTGGCGTAGGCCACGGCGCTCACAGCCCCGGCGAGTTCGTGCTGGTACGCTCGCTCGCTGAGCGCGCCGCGCTGCTTGCCTTGCTGCTGGCTGCGACCGGCGGCGACGCAGCCGATAGCCGATGACCGGCGCGCCGAGCGCGAAAACGGCATGAGCGCGCAGCCGAACGCCGAAGCCAGGCCCGTCCTCGAAATCCGCGGCTTGAGTAAGCGCTATGCCGGCTTTTCCCTCGACGTCCCCTCGCTCGCCGTCTACCCCGGTGATGTGGTCGGCCTGCTCGGCATGAACGGGGCGGGGAAGACCACCCTGCTTCGCAGTCTGCTGGGCATCGTCCGGCCGGACGCCGGCCAGGTGCTTTACGACGGTCGCCTGCTCCCCGCCGACTCCGTCGAGCTTCGCGTTCGCGCCGGCTACGTTCCGGAAGATCCGGTGCTCTACGAAGCGATGACCGTCGCCGCTTTGCTCGATTTCCTTGGCCGGTTCTATCCGGCCTGGGACCCTTCGCTCGCCGTTGCGCTGCTGCGCCACTTCGGAATCGATTCCCAGCGGCGGGTCCGGACGCTTTCCAAGGGTCTGCGCACGAAACTCCTGCTCGTGGCGGCGCTCTCCCACCACGCCGAGCTGCTGGTGCTGGACGAGCCGACCGCCGGGCTCGATCCGCCGAGCCGCCAGGAATTCTGGGAGTTTCTTCGGGAGCTGTTGCGCCGGGCCCAGGTGCGAGCCGCGCTGGTCAGCTCGCATCTGCTCGAAGACATCGCCGAGGGCTGCAACCGCGTGGTGTTCTTCGGGGACGGCCGCATTCTGCTCGACCGCCGCGAATTCACCCTGGTTGAGTTGCGACGCCAATTTCAGGCGGTGCACCCGCGAAAGCCGCTGCCATGGGAATGAATCGCCGATCGCTTGGGACACTGGCGGCCCGCGATTTCCGCCAGCTCCGGCTGCTGGTCGCCATCTATTGCGCCATCATCGCCGGCGTGCTGGTTTCCGCAACTGCCGGCGAGGGATCGCTGGCAGAGGACCTCTCCGGCCTTTTCCTCCTGCCGGGCGTCCTGGCGCTGCTGGCGGTGGTGCCGTTCGTTCAAACCATCGTTTGGAAGGAGAAGGCCGCCGGAACCTTTCTGTTACTGCGCATGCTGCCGCTCACCGACGACGAAATCCTGTTCAGCAAGCTGGTGGTGGTCACCGCCGCCGGTTCGTTCATACTGCTGGTGCCGGCGCTGGCGCTCGCGGCGGCGGCGATGGCCGCTGGCGGCGGCTTGCCGGCGCAGGCGGGCTGGATGCTGTTGTGGGAGTGGGTGGGGCTGGCGGTGATGACCGGTTGGAGCACGGCTTCCGCGATTGTTTTCACGCAGCAATGGGCGGCGGTGGTGCCTTATCTTGCGCTGCTTGCCGCCTCCATGCCTTTCATCGCCGCGGGCTATGCGCTGGGACCCTCTTTCTGGGCCGCGATTGTGCGCTGGCATGCGCCCCAATGGGGCCTGGTTCCCGCGTCCTTGCTGGCATGGCATGGCTGGCGGCTCAGCCTACGCCTGTTCCACAATCGCGATTTCGCTCAACTGGTGGAATGAGCCGCTGCCCGGGCTCTCGAGCGTCCGGCAGGAGGGTTCGGCGCCGTCGGCCCTGCTCCCTAAGGCCGTCATTGACCGGAAAGTTCGCGGCCCGGCCCCGGCGAACTTGCGGCCTTCGGCTTCGACCGGACTCCCGAGCCGTTGTATCATCGAACGCGCAATCCATCGCTCGGGGAGAAACCGCTTGTCCAAACGCTACCGGGGCATGGGAGCCGACGCTCGTGGGCTCGCCACCTACGTCAAACTCTTGCGCGCGGGCGAAAACGCTATTCGCGAGACGACGCGCCCGCTCGCCCTCTACAACCTCACCTCCAGCCAGTTCGGCGTGCTCGAAACGCTCGAAGATACGGGTCCGCAGCGGCTGTCGGAGCTGTTTCGGCGCAACCTGGCAGCCGGCGGCAATCTCGCGGCCGTCGTCGAGACCCTTCGCCGGCGCGGGCTGGTCCGGCGCGGCGCGGGCGGCCGCGACCGGCAATCGGCCAACGTCGCTCTCACCAGGAAAGGCCGCACTCTGATTCGCTCGATCTTCCCCGGCCACGCCACCGCCATCGTCGCGTTCATGAGCCGCCTCGGCCCGCGGGAACAGGAGGCGCTCGGCAAGCTTTGCGAGAAACTCTGCCGTCTGCGTTGAAACATCCAAGCCCGAGGCGGTCGAGCAAACGTCCCGGGACCGCCGCGGCAAATGCTTCGGCCCGGCATCGCCCGCGCCGCGCCGCCTCACCCGGCTTGCTGCCCGCGCCGGGCGGCTGCTAGACTGGCTGTCTCCAACGATTCCGCCAAGGAGGTTCGCGTTATGCCCGCTGCAAAGCCCACCCACGCGCAGGCGCAGCTCCAGCTTCAGCTTTACGATCTTCGCCGCGAAACCAAAATCCGCGAGGCTCGCGACTGGTTCGCCCAGAACTGCTTCATCGACAACATCGACGATCTCGCCCGCCTCGCGCCCCCCGGCTCGAAGGAAAACACGTTCATCAATATGGTTGTCGGTTATTGGGACCAGGCTTGCGCCCTGCTCAACCACGGCCTTCTGCACGAACAACTGTTCTTTGAAACCAACGGCGAATTTTACTTCGTCTGGGACAGGATCAAGCCGGCCGTCGCCCCGCTTCGCGATAAATACCACATGAAGCACTGGGTCGTGAATCTGGAAAAGGCCGCCAGCCGCTACGAGAAGTGGATGGAGAGGCAATCGCCGGGCGTGCTGGAATCGATGCGTGAGTTCGGCAAACAAATGCGCGCGGCCAGGGCTCAGCGCGCGCCAGCCGCCAAAGCCGCCGGCGCCGACTGACCGGTTCGCGGCGCGCCAACCGGCTCGCCGGGGAGCATCACGCGAGCGTCCCTCGGGCTCCGTTCCGGCGGAGCCCCAGGATTCGCGCGCGAACCCCCTGACGCCACGCCCCGGCTAATTCCACCGCTCGTCACCGGCTCTTGCCCGCCGTCGCAATCGATTTCATTCGCGCGGCCCGGAATTCGGATCCCGGGTTCCAGGCGGGCATTGCCGCGTTCTCGGCGACGTTGTACCCGACCAGAAAATATAACTTGCAGTCGTCCACCAGCCCCGCCAGGTTCCAGTCGGGATAAATGACGTCCGTAGGCTTGTGGTAATTGTTGGCAGTGTAGCTGGCGCGGACTTTGTCTCCGTAGCCGGCCGGCTTGCCGCTGTAATCCACGCCCGAATCCGGGTCGAATGCCGGCACGCCGGCTTTGACGAAATTGAAATGGTCGGAGCGGAAGAAGAAGCCCTTTTCCGGCTCGGGATCGGGCCGGACAATGCGGCCAAGCGCGCGCGCCGACGCCGCCACCGTGTTGTCCAGCGTGGATTCGCCCATGCCGATGCTCACGATGTCGCGCGTCGGCCCCCAGACGTTCAGCGCGTCCATGTTGATATCGGCGGCGGTGCGGGCGAGCGGGTACAGGGGGTGCTCGGCGTAATATTCGGATCCGAGCAGGCCCTGTTCCTCGGCGGTGACCGAGAGGAAAATCATCGTCCGACTTGGGGGTTTGGGGAGCGCCTTGTAAGCGCGGGCGATTTCGATGAGGGCGGCGACGCCGGAGGCGTTGTCGACGGCGCCGTGGTAGATCTGGCCGCTGTGGTCGCCCAGATGGTCCCAGTGGGCGGTGTAGATGACGTACTGGTTCCGCAGGTTCGGATCGCTGCCGTCGATCCGGCCGATGACGTTGTGCGATTGCACCGCTCGCAGCGTGTTTCGTAGCCCCAGCCGCGCGGTCACCCCAAGTGGCACCGGCTTGAAATCGCGGCGCTGGGCCGCCGCTTCCAGGGTGGCGAGGTTCTTTCCGCCCATCTGAAACAAGCGCCCGGCCGTCTCCTGGGTCACCCAGCCCTCGAACGGCTCGCGGTCCATGTTCCTGTTGGGGTTGGCGAGCGTGAATTGCTCTCCCGTCCAGCTTCCGCGGACCACCGCCCAGGGATAGCCGGCGGCGCCGGTCTCGTGAATGATCAGGCAGCCGGCGGCGCCCAGCCGCGCCGCTTCTTCGTATTTGTAGGCCCAGCGCCCGTAATAGGTCATCGCCTGCTTGCCGGCGATGGTTCTGAACGGGGGATTATTCACCAGAACCAGCAGGATCTTGCCTTTGAGGTTCGCGCCCTTGATGTCGTCCCAGCGAAACTCCGGCGCCTGGATTTCGTAGCCGGCGAAAACCAGTTCCCCTTGGGCGGCGCTCTCCTCGACGAGACGCTTGGTCCAGGCGATGTAATCGTCTCCGAAGCGCGGGTTGAATTCCGAGCCGGCGCCGGCGAAGCCGAGCTTCACGCTTCCGGGCACGGGCGTGATGCCTTCCATGGGAACGTTCTGAAGATAGTTGCCGTCGAGATTGCCGGGAGCGAGGCCGATGCCGCGGAATTGGTCCCCGATATAAGCGATCGAAAGCTGCTCGCCGGTGGTTCCCGGGCCGCGCCCGTCGAATTTGTCGGCCGACAACACCCGTATGTGCGCCATCAGCCGGTCGGCGGAAAGAGTGGCGAGCACCGCGTTCACCGCCGCCGGAATGGCCTGCGACGCCCGGGGCGCCGCCAGCGCCGCGGCGGCCAGGCAGGCGGCGACCGCCGCCGCGAACGCTCTCCAGGAAAACCGCATGTCTGAGTTCCTCCTCATGCTCTTCAGATTGAAATGGCTTCGAGTCGTTTGGAGCGCAGCGAGAAATCGCCATCAGGGCGGGGCGCCATTGCTCTCTTTTCCCTGCCCACGCCACTTCTGCCCACTCGCTTGGCTCCGTCCACCGTTACGCTTCGATGCGCCCTTCGAGGATCCGCACCGCTGCCCCGCTCACTCGCGGCACCAGCCGCGTTCGCTTCTCGGTGACGTTCACGTAGATTTCGCTTGGCCGGCCCATTCTCACTCCCTGAACGATGCGCAGCGTCTTGCCGGCCGCCAGCCGCCCGTGCTGCACCAGGTAGGCGCCCAACGACCCTGCCGCCGAGCCCGTCGCCGGGTCCTCCGCCAAACCCCAGGGCAACATTCCGCGAGCGTGGGCCTGGCGGCCTTGCGGCACGAAGCAATACGCCATGACCCCGTCGTCGCCGAGAATGCGCCGCAGCGACCGCACCTCCATGTCGATACGGCCGAGCGCGACGCGGTTGGCGAGTGGCACCATCAGGTTGAAGATGCCGGTGGAGACAAATTCCACCGGCAAGCGGGGGTCGAGGTCGCCGCCGCGGAGTCCAAGCGCCGCCGCCAGGCCCCGCCGGTCCAGCCGCGCCGGGCGGAACCGCGCCGGCCTTTGGGTCATGGTCACGATCCGCGGTTTCCCGCTCTCGAAGAAAATCTCCACCGGAAGCACCCCGGCGCCGGTTTCCTGCTGCACGTGCACCACGCCCTCCCGTGCGGGCACTACCCCGAGTTCGGCCAACAGGAACCAGGTGCCGATCACCGGGTGCCCGGCCAGCGGCAACTCGCGGGTGGTGGTGAAGATGCGCAGGCGGGCGAGGGCGCGATTGGTGGAGGGTTTCTGCACGAACACCGTTTCCGACAAGTTCATCTCGCGGGCGATCGCCTGCATCCGGGCGGCAGTGAGCCCGTCGGCGTCGGTGACGACGGCCAGCGGATTGCCGGCGTAGGGACGATCGGTGAAAACGTCGAGCTGATAGAAGCGTCGTTTCATCAGTGCGCTTGCTCCGCAGCGGCGATTCGTTTGGCAATCGAGGGATGTCCGTGAAAGAGAAATTCCAACACCGGGCTGGGCTGCGTTTCCACCAGG
Organism: Candidatus Acidiferrales bacterium; assembly: GCA_035946455.1. Classification (GTDB taxonomy): domain Bacteria; phylum Acidobacteriota; class Terriglobia; order Acidiferrales; family UBA7541; genus JAKASX01. The sequence goes on from DASYZK010000005.1 coordinate 130,774, forward strand.
TTCAACTCCGCCAGCTTGCGCATCGCGCTGATGAATGCGGCGCGGTTTGCCGTCAGCGCCAGCGCGTAGCGGTCGGCGCGCCGTTCGCGCCAGCGGGAATAGAGATTCACCAGGGGCAGCGCGAGCAGGGAAACGGCGGTGACCGCCAGCAGCACCAGCGGGAGATTGGCGAAATCCGCCAGACCGCGGTAGTCCAGCCGCGGCGTGGCCCACACCAGCACGGCGTTCACCACCCAGAGCGAGAGGAACGTGAGCGCCGATTGCAGGGCGATGGCCATGGGGATATCGCCGTGCGCGTAATGGCCGAGCTCGTGCGCGACCACCGTTTCGATTTCCTCGGGCGTGTGCCGTTCGAGCAGCGTGTCGGCCAGCAGGATTCGGCGGGTCGCGCCCCAGCCGGCGAACACGGCGTTGGCCTTGCTGGTCCTCTCCCCCAGCTTCCATTCCAGCACCGTCGTCACCCGCGCTCCGGCCCGCGCCGCCAGTCGGCGCAGGCGCTCGGCGAGCTCGGGATTCTCGATCGGCCTGAACTTATAGAACAGCGGCAGCAGCAGCACCGGCCCGAGTTGCGCCATCAGGACGACGAACAGCGCGAGCGCTGCGGCCACCCACAACCACCACGTCGCCGGATGACGGGCGAGCGCCCAGTAAAACAATTCGGCTGCTGCCGCGCCCAGCGCGGCGCCGACGGCGAGGGATTTCATCTGGTCCCTGGCCCACGCGCCGATGGTCATCCGCGACAAGCCGTATTTGCGCTCGATGACGAATTCGCTGCAAAAGCCGAGCGGCAGCCCGATTGCCTCCAGCAGCGCGCCCACCACGAGCAGGTAGACCAGCAGCGCCAGCGCCGGGTGCGGCGACACCGCCAGCGACAAGTCGCGCAGCGCCTTCGTCCAGCCGGTGACGAGCAGCAGAATAACGAGCGCCGCATCGAGCGCCCACCCGGCCAGGGCCAGCCGCCTGCCGGCGCGGGCGTAGCGCCGCGCCCGCGCTTCGCGGGCGGTGGCTTCGGCCGGCTGGGGGGCGGATTCCGCCATCGCGGTGGCCATCATAGGCTTCGCACACGCCTCGCCGCCGCGGCCAGCACGCGCCCGGTGGTTTCCCGGCTGGTAGTCTCGGCGTAGATGCGCAGCAGCGGCTCCGTGCCCGAGGCGCGCACCATCATCCAGCCGATCTCGTCCAGAAAAAGTTTGATCCCGTCGAGCGATTCCCGTCGCGCAACCGCCCAGTCCAGCACGCGATCCAGCCGGTCGCTGCCAAAGAGTTCGATCGCCTTGTCCTTCTGGCCGGGCTTGAGCTCCAGATCGAGTCGGCCGTAGTGGTGCTGGCCGAATTCCGCTTCGAGCGCCGCCACCAATTCGCCCAGTCGCTTGCCGTGCCACGCCATCACCTCCGCCAGGAGCAGCGCGCAAACCGTCGCGTCGCGCTCGGGGAGATGGAACCGGAAGCCGATCCCGCCGCTTTCCTCGCCGCCCATCAGCAGGTCCCGCTCGAGCATGAGCTCGGCAATGTACTTGAAACCGATCCGGGTTTCCAAAACGCGCCGGCGGTATTTCCCCGCGATCTTGTCGACCAAACTCGTGACCGAAAACGTCCGCGCCACGTCGCCGAGCAGGCCGCGGGCGCCCGCCAGGTGCCACAGCAGGATGGCAAAGCATTGGTGCGCGGTGATGAAGCAGCCGCCTGGATCCATCGCGCCCACGCGGTCGCCGTCGCCGTCAGCCAGGAAGGCGGCGTCGTGGCTGCCGTCGAGCATCGCCGCTCGTAGCGGCTCGATGTTTGGCCCTTCGATTGGCTCGGGATTCAGCCCGCCGAACAGCGGATCGCGGTTGCCCCGGATTTCGTCGCAGGCCACCCCGTGCCGCCGCATCAGTTCCGGCAGCAAGCCCGCCGCCGAGCCGTGCATCGGGTCGAACAGAAAACGCTGCCCCGCGGCCCGAAGCCTGTCCCAATCCACCAGCCGGCCGAGCGCGTCCAGGTACGGCCCGTGCGCATCGAACGACAGAACCGCTCCGGGCCGTCGCGGCAATTCGGGAATCCCGTCCGCCAGGACGGTTTCGAGTTCGGTTTCGACGGCGTCGATTGCAGCCGGCGAGGCCGAACTCCCGTACGCCGCCTTGATCTTCATTCCGTTCCAGCGGTATGGGTTGTGGCTGGCGGTGATCATGATTCCGCCCGCCGCGCCCCGCTCCCGCACCGCAAACGACAGCGCCGGCGACGGGCAGGGGACTTCCGCCAGCCAAGCCGGGATTCCCGCCGCCGCCAGGGTTTCGGCGGCGGCTTGGGCGAAGCGCTCGGAGGCGAACCGGTTGTCGTAGCCGACCAGCATTCCCGCCTGCGGCCGCTCGTAGCGGACGAAATGGCGGGCGATGGCTCGTGCGACCAGCCGCACGTTCGCCACGGTGAAATCTTCGGCGATGACTCCGCGCCATCCGTCGGTGCCGAATCGAATCGCGGGCATGGTGGCAAGAGTATACGGCAGCACGCCAGCAGCCGGAAGCGACCGAAGCGAATCGGGACGCCGTCTGCCGGAGCGCGCCTGCGCCCTCCGGCTTTCGCCGGTCCGAGCGCGGTCGTGCCATGCTGCCGGCGCGAGTCCGTCCGGGGAGGGCCGTGAGCGGACCGCGAGCACCATCTGGGCGATGGGAAGGGCGCGAAAGGGGCGCTCGCAGGCTGCTGCCGCCGGCTCAGAGCAGCTTGCGCCTCTTCTGTTTCTCCAACTGCTTGACGATCGCTCCCACCTCTTGCGTTCGTCCACGCGAGCAAACCAGCAACGCGTCGGGCGTCTCCACGATCACCAGCCCGTGCACCCCCACCGCCGCCACGAATTTGTCGGGCGCCCAGAAATAATTTCCGGCTGCGTCGAGGGAAAGGAAGGGCCCGGCGGAAACCGTCGCGCCGGCCTCCTTCGCCAGCAGCTCGTACACCGCCGCCCACGAGCCGATATCGCTCCAGCCGATCGGCGCGGGCAGCACGTACACGTGCAGACCGGAACCGGCGCGGCTGGCAGGCTCGAGTACGGAGTAATCGACGGAGATGTTTTCGAGCTGCCGATACGTCCGTCGCAGCCGCGAGGGATAGCTGCTCGAGCCGATCCAGGGCTCGAGCGCCCCGAGCGCGCCGGCGGTTGCCGGCAAGAACCGCTCAAGCGCCTCCAGGTAGGTGGATACCCGCCAGAAGAACATCCCCGCGTTCCAGAAATAGCGCGTCGAGGCGATGTACCGCCGAGCAACCGCCAGCAGCGGTTTTTCGGTGAATCGCCGGACGGCGAACGCCGCCACGCCGGCGGTGCGCCCGACGCCGCTGCCGCGTTCGATGTAGCCGAGGCCGGTATCCGGTCCCCTCGGCGGGATGCCCAGCACCGCCATCGCTCCCCGCTCGGCAGCCAGCCGCAGCGCTGCGCGCACGATGCGCCGGTACAGGGCGGCCTTGCGGATCACATGGTCGGCAGGCAGCACGCCCATCAGCGCGTCCCCCTCTTTGCGGCGCAGGTGAACGGCCGCCAGAGCGATTGCGGCGGCGGTATTGCGCCCTTCAGGCTCGACGAGCAAATGGCTTTTCGGTAGGTGCGGCAACTGGCGGCGCACTGCCGCCGCGTGCTCCGCTTGCGTCACCACCCACAGCCGGCCCGGAGCGAACACCGGCGCTATCCGCCGAACCGTTTGCACCAACATGCTTTCGCGTCCGAGAATGTTCAGCAGTTGTTTGGGAGCGCGCGTTCGGCTGCGCGGCCAGAACCGGGTGCCGCGGCCGCCGGCGAGTATCACCGCATGGGCGGCGAGTTTCATCGGAACACGACTCCGGCCACTTCTTGCGGGCTGAACCCGCCGGCGAGCAGGCAGTTTTCGAGCGAGTCGAGATCGGGCACGTAGGCGCGCAGCAACACCGTCGCTTCCCCCGGCTCGAGGCGATAGCCGCCCAAGTCCGCCGGCAGGAACCACGTCTCGCCGCGGCGGTAGTCCTGCGCGCCGCTGCCCGCCTTCAACCGCCCTGCGCCGGCCAGAAAAATCAGCAGGTCGAAATGCGCCGCGCCGGTAGCGGGATCGACGGGCCGATCGAATTCCCAGCGCTCGGCGGCGAAGTAGCGGCAGCCGGCCAGATAGCTCAGCGCGAGCGGGCCCTCCCGCCGGACCAGCGGGCGGGTTCGTCCCGCGGGCGAAGCGCCGAACCGCAACGCGCCCAGCGCGTTCTCGACGTGCAGCGCCCGCGGCTTGCCGTCCGCTCCCACGCGGTTGTAATCGAACAGGCGGTAAGTTAGGTCGGAGTATTCCTGGATTTCGCAAAGGATCGGCCCGGGACCGATCGTGTGAATCGTTCCCGCGGGCACGAAAATCGTGTCGCCGGAGCGAACCGGAATCCGGCGCATACAGTGTTCGATTGCGCCGCTGGCGAGCGATGCCTCCAGCGTTGCGGGGTCCACTCCGGCTTCGAGTCCGACGCGAACTTCGGCGCCCGGCGTGGCTGCTACCACATGCCACATCTCAGTCTTGCCGCGGGCGCCTGGGCCGCGCTCGTGCCGGGCGGCGTAAGCGTCGTCGGGATGCACTTGCAGGGAAAGCTTCTGCGCGGGGAAGAGGAATTTCACCAGGAGCGGGAACCCGGCCTCGCCGCCGGCGTTGGCGCCTCTCGACTCGCGCGGCATCTCCCGCCACGCCTCGCCGAGCGTCCGCCCGGCGTACGGCCCGGTCGCCAGCGGGCAATCCTCGGCGGTCAGCCAGGCCTCGCCGATCGGCTCGCCTGCCGCTTCGACGCCGGGAAACAGGGGCCCCAGCCGCTTCAAGCCCCAAATCCGCTCCACGAACCGGGGCGCCAGCCGCCAGGGTACTGGCGGAGCGCTCATGCGCTCAAAAACTGCCCCAGCCGCTCGAGACCTTCCTTCAGCCGGTCCTGCGCGAGCGCGAAGGAAATCCGCACGTAGCCGGGCGCACCGAACGCTTCGCCCGCCACAACGCCCACGTGCGCCTGGGTGAGCAAATCCACCGCAAGCCGCTCGGTCTCCGCCGCCTGCTGCTTCTGCTGGAGCGCGCGGGCGCGCGGCGTTCCCGTCACGCTCGGAAAGGCGTAAAAGGTCCCTTCGGGAGCAGCGCAAACGACTCCGGGAATCCGCGCCAGGGCTTCGCTCACCAGGTCGCGCCGCCGGGCGTATTCCGCCAGCATCGTTCGCACCGAGTCCATCGGTCCGGTGAGCGCTTCGAGCGCGGCGTACTGGGCGATCGAGTTGGGATTCGAGGTGGATTGGCTTTGCAGCCGGATCATCGCGTCGATCAGCGGCTTCGGCGCGAGCGCGTAGCCGATCCGCCAGCCGGTCATCGAAAACGTTTTTGAGCACGAGCCGGCAACGATCAGGTGCGGCTTTCCCTCGGGCAGGCTCGCGACCGAGTAGGGCCGCCGGCCGTCGTAGACGAAATGGGAATAGCATTCGTCGGTGATCAGCCACAGGTTACGGCTGGCGCACAATTCGAGGATGCGCGCGAATTCGCTCTCCGCCACCACCGCCCCGGAAGGATTGTTCGGCGAATTGACGATCACCGCCCGCGTTCTGGGTCCCAGCGCCACCTCCACGTCCGCGGCGCGCAGGTGAAATCCGGCCGCCGGGTCGGGGTGCACCACTTTCGGCTCGCCCCCGCAGAAGCGAATCATGTCCGGATAGCTCACCCAGTACGGCGCCGCAATCACCACCTCGTCGCCGTCGTTCACCAGCGAGCCTAGCGCGTTGAACAGCGCCTGCTTCCCGCCCACGGTGATCACCGATTCCTCTGGTTGATAGGAGGAGCCGAATTCACGGCGATGCCAGGCGCAAACGGCTTCGCGCAGCGGCTGGATGCCCGGCGTCGGAGTGTACTTGGTGAAATTGTTCTCGATCGCCCGCATCGCCGCCTGCTTGATGTTGTCGGGCGTGGGGAAATCCGGCTCGCCGACGCCGAAATTGATGACGTCGACTCCGCTGGCGCGCAGCCGGTCGGCCTCGGTCACAATCGCGCTGGTGGGCGACAGCGATACGCGTCCGGCCCGGTCGGCAAGCTGCATTACAAGCTTCGGGGCAACTGCCATGCGCGCACCTCCGAACGGGATTTCGGGAACGGGTCCGGCGCTCATTGTAAAACAATGCGCGCCTGGCGCGAAGCGAAGAGGGCAGGGCACGGCCCGGTGGTTGCGGTTCGCCAACCGAGACACATCTCCTGAGGGTCATCCGGTAACCGTTGCAGCCAGTTCTTAGCAAGTTGCTGAAAAGTGCCTCAATCTGTGATTCCGAGCCCGTCGCCGTTCGAACTGCCTCGGCGGGCTCACGGCCCTGAGCCTGCCGAAGGGCGGCGGGCTCCGTCAGCCGCCGTAGTCAGTTTCTACCTCAGCTTGGCCCGAAGCCGCGCTTCCACGGCCGGCGGCACAAGGCCCTGAATCGAGCCTCCGAGCCGCGCGATTTCCTTCACCAGACTCGAGCTGAGGTAGCTGAACGTCTCCGCGGGCAGCATGAACACCGTCTCCAGGTGCGGCTCCATCTTCCGGTTCATCAGCGCCATCTGCAGCTCGTATTCGTAATCGGAAACCGCGCGGATGCCGCGCAGGATCACTTTCGCGTTTTCCTTGCGCGCGAATTCCACCAGCAGCCCGTCGAAAACGGCGATGGTGACGTTCGCCAGCGCGCCGGTCGCCTCGCGCAGCATCGCCACCCGCTCGTCCACGTCGAACAGCGGCGCCTTCTGCATGTTGCGCAGCACTCCGACGATCAGCCGGTCGAACACCCTCGACCCGCGTTCGATCAGGTCCAGGTGGCCGTACGTCACCGGATCGTACGACCCGGGGCAGATGGCGGTGACAGGCTTCATTGCGCCGTGAACTCCGCACCATTCTAGTCGATTGGCCTCCTTTGCGGGCAATCGTGGCTTGCCCCTGCACTGGTTTCTCCCTGGGAGCCTGCCCTCAGCGGGGGCCCTTCGGCCGGGGCCGAAAACGCCGGCAATTCTTGACAAAGCCAATATTGTGGCTATGATAGCTATCTGAGACCAAAGCGGTCGTATTTGCCTATGCTTCGACTGTCCAGGAAGGCTGATTACGCGCTGGTAGCGCTGAAATACTTGGCCCAAAGCGGCCGTGGCGGAGCCCTTAGCGCCACAGATATCGCCGATTGTTTCAGCATTTCGGCGCCGCTGATGGCCAAGGTGCTGCAAAGGCTGGCGAAGAAGGGCCTGGTGGCGGCCCATCATGGCTCGACCGGGGGTTACACGCTGGCGCGCAATCCGGCCGCCATCACCGCGCTCGACGTCGTGCAGGCCATCGACGGGCCGATTTCGATCACTTCCTGCACCACCCGGCGCGGCGACTGCGATCACCTGTCCAGTTGCACGGTTCGGGCGCCGCTCCGGCGGGTGAACGAAACAATCTTGCGGGTTTTGAATCAGGTGACGGTTTCGCAGTTGGCCGACGAGGAGCCCGTCTCGCCGGTCGTAGGACTCAGAGTTTAGGAGAGAGGGAGCGCATGGCGATCAAACTGCCGATTTACATGGACAACCACGCGACCACCCCGGTCGACCCCCGCGTGCTCGACGCGATGCTGCCCTATTTCAACGAGCGGTTCGGCAACGCCGCCAGCCGCAACCACGTTTTCGGCTGGACCGCGGAGGAGGCTGTCGAAAACGCCCGGGCCCAGATCGCCCGCCTGATCAACGCCACCCCGAAGGAAATTGTATTCACCAGCGGCGCCACCGAATCCGACAATCTGGCGATCAAGGGCGTCGCCGAAATGTACCGGGAGAAGGGCAACCACATCATCACCCAATCCACCGAGCACAAAGCGGTGCTGGACACCTGCAAGCGTCTGGAAAAATACGGCTACCAGGTCACCTACCTTCCGGTCCAGAAGGACGGCCGGGTGGATCTGGACGAACTCGCTGCCGCCATCACGGCGAAGACGATCCTCATCACCATCATGTACGCCAACAACGAAATCGGCTCGATCCAGCCGATTGCCGAAATCGGCAAGCTCGCCAAGCAGCGGGGCATCCTCTTCCACGTCGATGGCGTGCAGGCGGCGGGCAAGATCCCGGTGGACGTCCAGCAGGACGGCATCGATTTGCTCTCCATGTCCGCGCACAAGATTTACGGCCCGAAGGGCGTGGGCGCGCTTTACGTGCGCCGCAAGAATCCCCGCGTGCAGCTTTCGGCGGGCATCGACGGCGGCGGCCACGAGCGCGGGATGCGTTCGGGGACGCTGAACGTCACCGGCATCGTCGGCATGGGCAAGGCCTGCGAAGTATGCCAGCAGGAGATGCCCACCGAGTCGGTGCGCCTGGCGGGGATGCGCGACCGGTTGAAGCAGGCCATCATGAGCCGGCTGGATGAAACCTACATCAACGGCTCGCTCACCCACCGCCTGCCCCATAATCTGAACATCAGTTTCGCCTACGTCGAGGGCGAATCGCTGCTGATGGGCATCAACGATATCGCCGTTTCCAGCGGCTCCGCCTGCACCTCGGCCACGCTCGAGCCCAGCTACGTGCTGAAGGCGCTCGGGGTGGGCGAGGACCTCGCTCACACTTCCATCCGGTTCGGTCTCGGCCGGTTCAACACCGAGGAAGAAGTGGATTACGTCGCCGGCCGCGTGGTGGACACGGTGAACCGGCTGCGGGAGCTTTCGCCGCTCTACGACCTGGCGAAAGAAGGCGTTGATCTCAGCAAGATGAGTTGGAAGGCGGACTGACGGGCTCTTATCCATATCTGGGAGGAAACGAAATGGCCTATTCGGACAAGGTGATCGATCACTACAAGAACCCGCGGAACGTAGGCAGCATGCAGAAGAACGACCCCGAGGTGGGCACCGGCATGGTGGGGGCGCCGGAGTGCGGCGACGTTATGCGGCTCCAGATCAAGGTGAATCCCGACACCCAGGTGATCGAGGACGCCAAATTCAAGACCTTCGGTTGCGGCTCGGCCATCGCCAGCAGCTCGCTGGCCACCGAGTGGGTGAAGGGGAGAACCGTCGACGACGCTCTCCGGATCAAGAACACCGACATCGTCCGCGAGCTTTCGCTTCCTCCGGTCAAAATCCATTGCTCTGTTCTGGCCGAGGATGCCATCAAGGCGGCGATCGGCGACTGGAAGCGCAAGCATCCCTCCTCCGACGCGCCTTCTCCCTCCGAAGTCCGGCCTTCCGCCTCCGTTCCGGCGGGGGAATGAGCCCGGAGGAGGCCGAGGGCGTTCGTGAGGCTTCGGCGGCGGCCATGATTCAATTGACCGAACGAGCGGCGGCGAAGATCCAGGAACTGCTGGGCAAGGAAGGCGTTTCCGGCGAAACCGGCGGCCTGCGCGTGGGCGTGCAGGGTGGCGGCTGCTCCGGCCTGTCTTACGCGATGCGTCTGGAACGCCATGCCCGCGAACGCGACCAGGTGATCGAAGCCCACGGCGTGCGGCTGTTCGTCGATCCGAAGAGTTTGATTTACCTGCGCGATACCGTCCTCGACTACCGCGAGGAATTGATGCGGCGAGGATTCGTGTTCGAAAACCCGCAGGCTTCCCGCACCTGCGGCTGCGGCAGCTCTTTCACCGCCTGAGGGTGTTTTTCCGGCTCCCCGCAGTGCTGGACTCGAACGGGAAAACCATGCGCCCTGCACCCGCTGCATCCTCGGTTTGCTGGCATTGCGGCGCCGCTGCCGCCGGCGCGCACTTCTGCCCCGCCTGCGGCAAGGTCCAGCCGCTCGCGCCCGGCGCGGGCGCCGGCTACTTCGCGTTTTTCGGCCTGCCGGAGAAGCTCGAGCTCGATCCCGCCGAACTCGAACACCATTTTCTCGAACTGAGCTGGAAGCTCCATCCCGACAATTTCGCTTCCGCCGGCGAGCGGGAGCGCAGCCTGTCGCTCGAGCGGGCGGCGGAGTTGAACGACGCCTACCGCACGCTTGCCGACCCCGTGGCCCGCGTCGAGTACCTGCTTGCCAGCCGCGGCGTCCGCAAGGAAGGCGAAGCCAAGCAGCAGGCGCCGCCTGAGCTGCTCGAAGAAGTCTTCGAGCTGAATGAATCGCTCGAGGAGTTGCGAATGGCCCGCCAGGCGGGCGGCGGCGGGGACGAAAGGGAAGCGTTGCGCAGGCGGCTGCGCGCCGAGGGGGCTAAGTTTGAGGGGAAACTCGCCGAAGTCGATGCCGAACTCGCCGCCGCACGCCGGGATTGGGACGCGGCGGTTGACGACGGCGCCGGGAATCCCGGCGTGCTGCTGGCGCGCATGAACGAAATCCTCAACCGCCGGTCCTATATCCGCAACTTGGTGGCCAACGTCGCCGCCGAACTCGCGGAGTCCGCATGAGCCGCATCGTTGGCATCGATCTCGGCACCACCTTCAGCCTGGTCGCGTGGGTCGATCCCGCCGACGGCCGCCCCCGCGCCATCCCCGGCCCGTACGGAACCGCGCTGTGCCCCTCGGTGGTCAGCCTGGATGCGGATGGCCGCGTCGTCGCCGGAGACCCGGCCCGGCGCCGCCTGCTCACCCAGCCGGACCGGACCATCTATTCGGTGAAACGGCTGATGGGTTGCGGCGTCGAGGACGTTCAGGACGAATTGCGCTTCTTCCCTTTTCGCGTCGATCCCGAAAGCCGCAACGTCATTCGCGTCTTACTCGGCGACCGGCGGTTCACTGCCCCGGAGATTTCCGCCTTCATCCTTCGCGAGGTCAAAGGCTGGGCGGAGGAATATTTTCACGAGCCGGTCACCCGCGCCGTGATCACCGTTCCCGCCTATTTCAACGACGCCCAGCGCCAGGCGACCCGCGACGCCGGCCGGCTGGCGGGCCTGGAAGTGCTGCGGCTGGTGAACGAGCCCACCGCCGCCGCGCTGGCCTACGGACTCGATCGGCAGCAGCGCGGCCGCGTCGCCGTCTACGATTTCGGCGGGGGCACGTTCGACGTGTCGATTCTGAAGCTGATTGCCGTCGGCGAAGGCGATATCTACCAGGTGCTCTCCACCTGCGGCGACACCCACCTGGGCGGGGACGACATTGATAACCTGCTTCTGGAACTCGCCCGGAGCGAGATTCGCCGGGATCTCGGCGTTCGGCTTGATGATTTCCCCGAGGCGGTGCAGGATCTCCGCAAGCTTCTGATTGCCGCCAAACACGATCTATCGGCCGCCGCCGAAACCGTCGTCAAGTTCATCGTCCCCGGCGGCGGCGCCTACGTCCGCCCGATTGCCCGCGCCGAATTCGAAGCGCTGATCGGCCCGATCGTCGAGCGAACGCTCGGTCCGGTGCGCCAGGCGCTCGCCGACGCCAAATTGACACCGGCGGAAATCGACGAAGTAGTGCTGGTGGGCGGGTCGACGCGGCTGCCGCTGGTTCGCCTCCGCGTGGGGGAGCTGTTCGGCCGCGCGCCTCATTGCGAGCTCGACCCCGACGAGGTGGTGGCGCTGGGCGCTGCGGTTCAGGCCGACATCCTGGCCGGCGGCGTCAAGGACACGCTGCTGCTCGACGTCACCCCGCTTTCGCTCGGGATCGAGACCATGGGGGGCGTGGTCGCCAAGCTCATTCCCCGCAATTCCACGATTCCGGCGAGCGCCGAGGAGCTGTTCACCACCGGCGTCGACAGCCAGACCGGAATCGACATCCACGTGCTCCAGGGCGAGCGCGAGCTCGCCCGCGATTGCCGCTCGCTGGCCCGCTTCCGGTTGCCTGTTCCTGCCGGGCCGGCGGGTCTGGCCCGCGTCGAGGTGAAATTCACCATCGACGCCAGCGGCATCCTTCAGGTGCGCGCACGCGACCGCCGCGCCGGCGAGGAGCGCTCGATCGAGGTGCAACCGAGCTACGGCCTGAATGACGACGAGGTCGAGCGGATGCTCATCGAATCCATCGATTTCGCCGAGCAGGATTTCGCCGCCCGCCAATTGATCGAAGCCCTCAACGAAGCCGATACGATGCTCCGCGCCACCAGGAAATCGCTGGCCGGCGCGGGCGCCGAAGCGCTCGAGCCGGACGAGCGCCGGCGAATCGACGACGCGGCGCGCAACCTGGGCGAAGCGATGCAGGGCGCCGATTACCGCCTGGTGCGTGCCCGCATCGACGAATTGAATCAGGCGACCGCCCGGCTGGCGGAATTGCTGATGAATCGCGCGGTCGCCGCCGCCGTCGCCGGCAAGCGCGTGAACGAGATCTGAGCGGAGGGCTTTCTTCCTCCCAAGGACGCCAACATGGCCGTGAAAATCACCTGGCTCCCGGCGAACAAGACGATCGAAGTCGATCTGGAGAAGATGCCCTACAAGGAGCACGGGAAGCCGCATTCGTTTCTCGATGTCGCCAAGAACTGCGGCGTCCACCTCGAGCACGCCTGCGGCGGCAACTGCGCCTGCACCACTTGCCACGTCGTTATCAAGAAGGGCGAGGAGATGCTCAGCGAAATGCAGGACGAGGAAGCCGACCGGCTCGATATGGCCGCCGATTTGACGCTTCATTCCCGCCTGGGCTGCCAGGCGGTGATCGAGAAAAGCGACGGGGAAATCGTGGTGGAAATACCTGCCTGGAACCGCAATTACGTCAGCGAAGGTGGCGAAGCGGTTGCCGCTGCCTCCGCCGAGCCCGGCAAGCACGACTGAACCCGAAGGAGCCGACGATGCCTGAGACGCTCGATTGGGGCGATGCCGAGAACATCGCCATCCTCCTCGCCGACGAGTACCCCGACCAGGATCCCCTCGCCGTGCGCTTCACCGACCTTCATCGCTGGGTCACCCAACTCGACGGTTTCGCCGGGGATCCCGCCGGCTCGAATGAAGCGAAACTGGAAGCCATCCAGATGGCCTGGTACGAGGAATACAAGGACCGGCACGCGGATTAGCGGCGGCCGCTCTTGTCAATTCCGGCCCTGTCCCTTAAGCTCGGGAGAGTTGCCGCTTGGCGCCATGGTGCAACGGTTAGCACGGCAGTCTTTCAAGCTGCAAATCCGGGTTCGATTCCCGGTGGCGCTACCAGGATTCGCTCCGCGAGCAAGCACGCTTCCTGCCGGCCTGGAGACCGCTGTGGACTCCCCCTCGATTCCCGCGCGCCGGCGGCTGCCGCAGTCCCCCGGAAACGCAGCTCCGGGTGGTCGTACCGTGGCGCCTACGGCTTTCGGCCGATCAGCAGGCCATTGGCCCCGGGAGATTCGATCGGCACACGCTTGATATCTCCGAACCCGGCTTGCTCGAGCCAGCGGGTGTACTCCGCCCAGGAGTAGTTCCGCCCTTCCGTCTCGATCAGCATGTTCAGTGACATCAGCGCCGCCGGCACGGGGCCCGTCTTGTCGTCGTTCATCATCAGTTCGCTGACGATCACCGCGCCGTGCGACGGCAGGGCTTGAAAGCAATTCTCGAGAATCTTGACGTTCTTCTGGGCGGTCCAGTCGTGAAGGATCGTCGACAGCAGGATCACATCGGACCCCGTCGGCAGGTTTTCGTGAAAGAAGTCGCCCGGCTCGGTCCGAACGCGATCGCCAAATCCGGATTCAGCGATTTTCTCTTTCGCGATTGCCAGCGCCGAAGGCAAGTCGAAAACGACGGCTCGAAGCCGGGGATAGCGCCGCGCGGCTTCGATGCAGTACGCACCCGAGCCGCCGCCTACGTCGAGAAGCTGGGCGAACGGCGAGAAATCAAATGCCGCCGCGACCGCCTGGCCCGACTGCACGCTGAAACTGTGCATCGCCTCGGTGAAGATTCGCTGCTCTTCCGGACTTGAGGCCATGGCCTCGAATAGCCCCGGCTTGTCGCCCCAGGTCTGTGCCTGGTCTGATCGCAGCGCCGCCGGAAGCCGGTCCCACGCCAGATACAGCCGCCGGTCGAGCATTGTGACGAAGCCGCCGAAGTAATACGGCTTGCCGCGCACCAGGTACTCTTCCGCCAGCGGAGAGTTGTAATAGAGACCGCCGCGCTTCTCGAGCAAGCCAAGCGCCGCGCAGCCACTCAGCAGCATCTCCGTCGGCCGGGCGGGCAGTCCCAGGATCCGCTGGGACGCCGCAGCGTCGGCGCCTCTCACGGACAGCTTGGTGAACAAATCGAACTCGATGGCCGCCGCGAGCGTCTTGGATGCCCAAAACCCGGTGGCAATCTGCATCAAGGGTATCGGCGACGATGCCTTGGAAGCCTGGGCGCCGCCAGGGAATTCAGCCGAGGGGTTCATTCCGTCATTCTCCTTTCCGCAGTTTGCGCGATTTCGAGTTTCACAGTGGTAAGGCGCGAACGCGCCGCCGGGGAAACCGTCAGGCGGGAATCTAATCTCGGCGCAGGCGCCTGTCAACGGCCGTCGCCGGGCGGCAAACGGCCCTGCGCCCGGGTGGCATCACCCGCTGATTCGCTCGATCCGCGCGCCCAGGTCCCGGAGTCTCTTTTCGATTCGCGCGTACCCGCGGTCGATGTGGTACACGCGGTCAACCACGGTCGTGCCCCGGGCTGCCAGCCCCGCCAGCACCAGCGATGCGCTTGCCCGCAGGTCCGAAGCAATGACTCCGGCGCCGGTCAGCGGCGTGGGCCCCCGTATGATGGCTTGATTGCCGTGCAGGGCGATGTCCGCGCCCATCCGCGCCATCTCGCTGGCGTGCAGGAACCGGTTCTCGAAAATCGTTTCGGTGATCACGCTGGTGCCCGCCGCCTGCGTCATCAGCGCCATGTACTGCGCCTGCATGTCGGTGGGAAACCCAGGATATTCCTCGGTCATCGCGTCGGCGGCCTCGAGCCGTTTCGCTCCCCGCACCCGCAGCGCGCCCGCCTCCTCGCTGATTCTGACCCCGCATTGGCGGAGCTTGTCGATCACCGTCGCCATGTGTGGCGCCTCGCAACCGGTGAGCAGCAAGTCGCCGCCGGTAATCGCTCCCGCTACGAGGAACGTTCCGGCGGCGATTCGATCGGGCATGACGGTGTGGCTGGCGCCGCCCAGCCGCTCCACTCCTTCGATGCGAATCGTCGGAGTGCCCGCGCCTTCGATACGCGCACCCATCGCCCCGAGCAGCCGCGCCAAGTCCGGGATTTCCGGCTCGCGCGCGGCGTTTTCGAGCACCGTTTCCCCTTCGGCCAGCGCCGCCGCCATCATCAGGTTTTCGGTTCCGGTGACGGTGATGCGATCGAAAACGATTCGCGCGCCGCGCAGGCGGCTGGCGCGGGCCTCGACGTAGCCGTGTTCGGTGGTGATTTCCGCGCCCAGGCGCTCGAGCGCCTTCAGGTGCAGGTCGATGGGCCGGGCGCCGATGGCGCAGCCGCCGGGCATCGACACCCGGGCGTAGCCGGCCCGCGCCACCAGCGGCCCCAGCACCAGCACCGAGGCACGCATCGTCTTCACCAAATCGTAAGGCGCTTCGGCATGGGAGAGCGTCTCGGCCCGCAAGCTCACTCGCGCTTCCGCGCCTTCGCCTGCGGGCCCGGCGACGCTTACGGTCATGTGCTTCAGGAGCCGCGCCATGGTCTGGATGTCGCGCACTCGCGGCAGATTCCGCAATTCCACCGGTTCGGCAGTCAACAGGCAGGCGGCCATTTCGGGCAGCGCCGCGTTTTTGGCGCCGTCGATTCGCAGCGTGCCTTCGAGCCTGTGGCCGCCTTCAATCCGGAATTTATCCACCGCGTGCCATCCCGGTCGTTCCCGCGCGCCGCGCGTTCGCCTGCCGACCATCGGCGCCCGGCGTTTTCGATTCGATCGCCCGCCGCACGTGGCCGGCTGATTCACGCAGCCTCCGCTTCGCCTCTCCGGCGCTTACGCCTGCTTTCAACATCACCAGTGCCGCCGGCAAGTCACCCCCCGTGCGCGCCAGCGCCCGGCGCGCCGCCGCTGCGCTCGTCCCCGCCGCGTCCTCCAGCAAGCGGAGTCCGCGCCGGCGCAGTTTCCGATTGCTCATCGCCACGCCAATCATCCAGTTGTCGTAGACGCGGCCGAGTTTCGCCATCGACGCGGTGCTCAACATGTTCAGGATCAGTTTCTGGGCGGTGCCGGATTTCAGCCGGGTGGATCCCGCCACCGCTTCCGGGCCCACGTCGGCGGCGATCGTGACGTCCGCTAGCCGCCCGGCCGCCGGACGGGGGTTCGCGCTCACCGCGACGGTGACCGCGCCCCGCCGCCGTGCCTCTCGCAGCGCCCCCATCACGTAGGGCGTGGAACCACTCGCGGTGAGGCCCACCACAACGTCTTTGGCTCCCACCCCGGCGGCGGCGAGGTCCCGCGCTCCGTGCCTCGCGGAATCTTCGGCGCCTTCCACCGCGCGATCAAGCGCGCGCCGTCCGCCGGCAATCACCGCTCGCACCCGCCCTCGGGCGATGCCGAACGTCGGCGGGCATTCGGCGGCATCGAGCGCCGCCAGCCGGCCGCTGGTTCCCGCGCCAACGTAAATCATCCGCCCACCGCGCTCGAGGGCGGCGACGGCCCTATCTACCGCCCGCGCGATCGCCGGCAGTGCCCGAGCCACCGCTGCGGGCACGCGCCGGTCCTCACGAGTCAACAGGCGCAGCAGTTGGATGGTGTTCTTGCGATCCAGCCCGCGGGTCCGCGGATTCCGCCGCTCGGTTTGGGCAAGCTCTGTCACCGGCGCTGATTATAGCTTGCCTGCCCGTCAAGCCTCGCCAGCCGCGGGAGCCAGCCGTTTCCGCCGGCTTGGCGCGCTGGCGCAGTTCGTGCCGTATCCGCATGAGCGTCGCGGCCAAAACCAGCAGCAAGCATCCCTCGACGAACAGCTTCTCGCCGTCCAGCGGATCCAGTCGCACGCCATTCAGGTGGGAATCGGTGAACAAGCCGTGGAGGAACGCTAAAGCTGCCACCGCATAGGTGGTGAAATGCAGCGATTTCCACGTCCGCCGCCCCAGCTCGAGCCGGTAATGCGACGTTACCAGCACAAATGCCGCCGCATACAGCGCCGCCGCGCCAAGCAGGTTGATGGCGGGCTGGCTGGGCGCCCAGGCCGGCAGCACCACGTCGAACCACCGGAACTTGGCTGTTCTCGAGAACAACAGAATCATCGGATGCGCCGCCGAGGCGCAGAGCGCCGCCAGGCCCACTTGGTTGTGCACGCGGAAAATATTGAGTCTCTGATGCGGCCAGTATTTCCAGGGACTGTACCGAGCCGCAATCAGCAGGCCGAGCAGGATATTGGCGGTGAGCAGGGCGAGCGCCAGCAGCCCCGCGTCTCCCGAAAGGTCAATGGCCGTCAACCAATGCTCCTCTCCCCGCCAGCTCGATTGCCGTGGAGCTTTCCCCCTTTGACGCAGCGACCGTCCCCACAGGTTTCCTCCCGAAGCACGTCATTCTGAGCGGTGCCGGTCGACGCATTGTCTTTTCGCGGAAATCCTGCTTCCCGGATTTCCACGTCGTCCCGAAGCTTCGGGACGCGGAGTCGAAGAATCCTGACATCCCGTCGTGGACAGTTAAGGATGTCAACAGACGTGCTCTGGCAATGGTTTGACAGGGGCATCCCGCTCCGCAGGACCGCGCACCCCCGGCCCGGCGCCCCATAGCCATCAAATCGTAGCAACGCAGCATCTTTCGGCTTGGCCATTCGCGGGCGGGGTTATCGCGCCAGGCCCAACGCCTGAAGGACGGCGTCGTGCAGCGCCGGCCGCACCTGCCGTATTTTGTCGTTTGCGGCGGTGGGATACACGCGGTTGGTGAGCAGAATCACGAACAGGTCCTTCTGCGGATCGATCCAGATCGACGTTCCGGTGAAGCCGGTATGGCCGAAACTGGCAGGCGAAAAGTAGCTGCCGCTCGACGATGGCGCGTTCGGCACGTCCCACCCCAGTCCGTAAGCGCCGCCACCGATCGTCTGCCGGGCGGTGAATTTCACGATGGTGGCTCGCTGGAACACGCGCCGGTGCGCGTACAGGCCCCCGTTCAGGATCATTTGGGCGAATGCCGCCAGATCGCCGGCCGTCGAAAACAGGCCCGCATGCCCCGCCACGCCGCCCATCGCGAAGGCGTTGGCGTCGTCCACCACGCCCCACAATTGCCGCTTGCGCCAGGCGGTGTCGTTTTCGGTTGGCGCGATTTGCGGCCTCAGCTTCACCGCCGGCCGGAACAACGAATGGGTCATCCCGAGCGGCGCGAACAATTGTTCCTGTGCCCACCGGTCCAGTCCTTCGCCGGCGAGCCGCCGGACGATTTCTCCCAGCAGCATGAAATCCAGGTCGGAATAGACGATTTTCGTTCCTGGCTGGTAATCGAGCGGCTCGGCGAGCGCCCGCGCCACAATCGCCCGGTAGCCTTTGGCCTGGAGGTAATAATCGCGATGGGCGGGCAAGCCGGCGCTGTGCCGCAGCAGGTCGGCAACTGTCGTCTTCGCCCGCCAGTCGGGTTTCGGCCCCGCAGCCCATTCCGGCAGGTAACGGGCTACTGGCGCATCGAGCCGCAGCGTTCCGATTTCAGACAGATGCATGGCCGACGAAGCGGTCACTACCGGCTTGGTGAGCGAAGCGACGTCGTAGATCGTCTGCGCGGTCACGCGAACCGATTTCTGGTCGTAAGTCAGCTGCCCAAAGGGATGAACCGCCAGCTTGCCGTCCAGCCCCACCGCGAGTACGCCGCCGGGAAAAGCACGGTCGGCGACGGCGCGGTCCAGCAGCGCAAACGCCGGCGCGAGCCGCGCGGTCATCACCGCCGGCGCCGCCTCGAGCGTCATCGGATTCGCGGCGACGCCGATACCGGCGCCAATTGCAGCTACTCCAGGCACGCTTACCGGCAAATGGCCGCGAATCGCCACTTGCCCGAAAATGGCGCGGCCCATCGCCTGTTCCGCCACCGCCTGCGTGCTGAAGGCAGCTATCCAGGTGCGCGCCTCGGGAAAATGGGACACCAGGTACGGGCTGCCGAAGCAGGCGACGATGGCCGGCTTGCCGCTCGCCAGCACGCGCCGAACCAGCGCCGACTCGTCTTCGGGCAAGCCGACGCTGCCCTTGCGGTCGGCCACCCGAACGTACACCGCGACGATGGCGACGTCGTAACTTGCCGGAACCGGCAATTCCACCAGTTTCGCTGACGAAAACGACGGGTCCGCCCGGCGCACCGCAAGCGTATCCACCCGCCAGCGGATTTCCGCTTCCAGGCCGTCGCCGGGCAGGGGATCGGGGTCGGCGGAAATCGACACCAGCAGCGCGCGCAGCGGCTTGGTCGCGTCCAACGGCAGCAGATGCGCGTCGTCGCGCACAAGCGTTACGCCGCGATCGGCGATATCGAGCGCTTCCCGGGCGAATTCCGGCCTTCCGAAAACTTCGTCCAGACGGTTCAAATCGACGGTGGCGTGTGCCGGCAAGCCCAGCCGCGCCTTGGCCGCCAGAACCCGGCGAACCGCGTCGTCGACTTTCGCCATCGCCAGTTTGCCACTGCGCACGGCGTCATCGAGCGCTTCGAGCGCGGCATCCGGGTTCGGCGGTATCAGCAGGACGTCCGCTCCAGCTTCGATCGACAGAACCGGGGACTGGTCCGGCGGGTAGCGCTCGCTCACCGCCGCCATATCCAGCGCATCGGTCACGATCAGGCCCTGGAATCCCATCTCCCGCCGCAGCAGGCCCTCGATGATGTTCGGAGAAAGCGTAGCCGGCAGTTCCCGATTCGGCTCGAAAGCCGGCACCAGCAAATGCCCGGTCATCACCGCGCCTACCCCGGCTGCGATCGCGGCGCGGAAGGGGACCAGCTCGACGTGTTCCAAGCGGTCGCGGTCGCCGGGTATCACCGGCAGGCCCATGTGGGAATCTACGTCGGTGTCACCATGGCCGGGAAAATGCTTGGCGGTGGCGAGCACGCCGTTTGCCTGCGCCCCGCGAATAAATTCCGTCACGAATCGGGCGACGCTGGCGGGGTCCTCGCCGTACGACCGGATATTGATAATCGGATTGGCGGGATTGTTGTTGACGTCGCTCACCGGCGCGAACACCCAGTTGATTCCCGCGGCCCGCGCTTCGATGGCGGTGATTCGCCCGTCGGTATAGGCGTCGCGGGGATCGCCGGTGGCGGCGACGGCCATCTGGTGAGGCAGTGAAGTGCCGTCGGCCAGCCGCATCGCGGTACCGGTTTCGAAGTCGGCGGCCACCAGCAGCGGTACTCTGGCGTTGCGCTGGAGCTGGTTGAGTATTGCCGCGGTCGGGTACGCTTGGGCGCGG
Source organism: Candidatus Acidiferrales bacterium (assembly GCA_035946455.1). GTDB lineage: Bacteria > Acidobacteriota > Terriglobia > Acidiferrales > UBA7541 > JAKASX01. The sequence goes on from DASYZK010000005.1 coordinate 150,835, forward strand.
TCGATCCCGGTGGGCGTGCGGCGCGCTTCGATAATCAGCCCGCCCACCTTGCCCTCGGCCACCCACCGGGCAAGTTGCTGGTAGCGCGGATCGTCGGTAGAGGTAAACCGGCCCCAAACGTAAACCATCAGCAACTGGCCGAGTTTCCGGTCGAGGGGCATTCGTCCAAGCGTGCGCTCGACCCACGCGTTCGCCGTGGCCGGCGCCGGCGTGCGCCGGGCCGGGACCTGTTTCCGGGTGTTGGCGGGGGCAGCCATGAGACTTGCAAGCAGCAAAACCAATACCAGCGGGTGGCGCATGTACCGGCGTGGCCGGGTGGCACCGGCTTCTTGCCTGTGCGCCCTCACCAACCTCGGAAGTCGCACCGCGTCGCAAGGCCCAAGCAACGGCTCTCCGTCAGGAGCTGCCCAACTGACCCGCTGGCGGCCGCGAGTGTTGGTTGACGCCACCGGCCGGGACGGTATATAGCACAGGCTTTGCAATGAAGAAACCACTTCCGCGAGCGAAGGTGCACAGCGCACAGGTTAAAACCTGTACCACTGGCCGGCGTGGCACAGGCTTCAGCCTGTGCACTGATCCAAGCGGCTGCCATCTCTGCGTCACTGGGAAACACGAAGGTGACGGGAGTGTAAATTCCGTGATGAAGACGCGCTACGCAAAGTTGCGCCTCGTTGCCCTGGCTTTTGCCGCGGCTGCCGCAGCGGCCGGAGCCCTGCCTGCCGCCGTGCCTGGCCCGCCGAAGTTGGCCGACGTGGATGCCATCATCGACCAGGCAATCGCCCAGGACGAATTGCCCGGCGCGGTGCTCCTCGTCGGCCATCGCGGCCGCGTCGTTTACCGCAAAGCCTACGGCCGCCGCGCGCTGGTTCCGCGGCGCGAGCCGATGAGCGTGGACACGATTTTCGATATGGCCTCGCTCACCAAGGTGCTCGCCACCACGCCGTCGCTCATGCTTCTGTTCCAGCAAGGCAAAATCCGCCTGGACGATCCCGTCGCCCGCTACCTGCCCGAGTTCGGCGCCAACGGCAAGGACCACATCACCATCCGCATGCTCATGACGCATTTCTCCGGCTTGCGCCCCGATCCGCTTCTGCCGCCGGGACCTACCGGCTACGACGCGGTCCTGCGGATCATCTACGCCGATGCGCCTATCCTGCCGCCGGGCATGCGATTCCTCTACAGCGACTGCAATTACATCGTCCTCGGGGAACTCGTTCGCAAAGTTTCCGGAATGCCCCTCGACCAGTTCGCCGCGCGGAACGTTTTCCAGCCGCTCGGCATGCTCCACACACGCTTCCTGCCGCCACCGGCCTGGCGCCCGCGCATTGCCCCCACCGAGGAAATCGATTTGCCCGATGGCGCCAAGCCCGGCTCGGGCCGCGGCCACGTGCTCCGCGGCGTGGTTCACGACCCCACTGCGCGGGCGATGGGCGGCGTCGCCGGCCACGCCGGCTTGTTTTCCACCGCCGACGATCTGTCGCTCTTCTGCCGGATGATGCTCGCGAGCGGCCGCATCGCCAGCGGCCGCTATCGGGGCCGCCAGTTGCTCCAGCCGGCCACCATTCACAAGATGACGACGCCGCAGTCCCCGCCCTGGAGCCCGTCGCTGCGCGGCCTGGGCTGGGACATCGATACCGCTTTCTCGTCCAATCGCGGCGAGTTGTTTCCGCTGGCCTCCTACGGCCACACCGGATTCACCGGCACATCCATCTGGATCGATCCCGCCAGCCAGACCTACGTCATTCTCCTCGCCAACAGCGTTCATCCCTATCGCCGGCCGGCGCTCTCCAGCCTCCGCTCCCGCGTCGCCACGCTGGTGGCGGCGGCGCTCGGCGCCGGCGATACGTCCGGCGCCACGTCGCTACGCGAGCGCGGCATCGGCGCCGAGCAGCGGCCCTACGACGAAGAGGGCGTGGTTACGCGCAGCGACCGTACGCTCGCCGGGATCGACGTGCTCGAACAGGAAAATTTCGCGCCGCTCGAAGGCAGGGCCGTCGGCTTGATCACTAATCAGACCGGCATCGATCGCGCAGGCCGCCGCACCATCGATGTTCTGGCCCACGCTCCCGGCGTGAAGCTGGTCGCCATCTTTAGCCCCGAGCACGGCTTGTTTGGCCTGGCGGACACCAAAGTGGGCAATGCGAAGGATTCGGCCACTGGTCTTCCCGTCTACAGCCTCTACGGCGAAACCCTGCGTCCCACCGATCGCATGCTTCGCGGCATCGACGCGCTGGTTTACGACATCCAGGACGCCGGCGTCCGCTTCTATACGTTCACCACCACCATGGCTTACGGCATGGAAGCCGCCGCCGGGCGCCGCATCGCCTTCTTCGTTCTCGATCGCCCCAATCCTCTCGGCGGCGAGCGAATCGAAGGTCCCCTGCTTGATTCCGACCGCCTGTCCTTCGTCGGCTATTTCCCCGAGCCGACGATTTACGGCATGACCCTGGGCGAGTTGGCGCGCATGTTCAACGGCGAAAATCATATCGGCGCCGATTTGACGGTGGTGCCGATGCAAAACTGGCATCGGCGCGACCTCTTCGACGCCACCGGCCTCACCTGGATTCCTCCCTCTCCGAACCTCCGCACCATCAACGAAACCCTGCTCTATCCGGGCATCGAAATTCTCCAGGCTGGCGGCGTTTCCGTCGGCCGCGGCACCGACACTCCGTTCGAGCTCCTGGGCGCGCCGTGGATCGACGCCGGGCAACTGGGCGACGCGCTCAACGCCGAACACATTCCCGGCGTGCGGTTCGTGCCGACGCGGTTCACTCCCCGCGACGGCCTCTATCGCGGCCAGGCCTGCCAGGGCGTCGAAATGGTCATCACCGACGGCGCGTCGCTTTCTCCGATGCTGATGGGCCTGGAAATCGGCGTTACGCTGCACCGGCTTTATCCGCAGAATTTTATGCTCGAGAAAACCATCGAGTTGGTTGGCTCGCGAGCCACCATCGAGCAACTGGAAGCCGGCCTTCCGCCCGCCGCCATCGTGGTCGGCTGGCAAGAGGAGCTCGACCGGTTCCGCGCCATCCGGCAGAAGTACCTCCTCTACCCCTAGCGTCGGGGGCGACCGTGCCAGCGCGACCCAAAGCGTGGCTTTCGTGGAGCAGCGGCAAGGACAGCGCCTGGGCGCTCGAACTGGTTCGCGCCTCCGGTGAATTGGATGTCGCGGCGTTGCTCACCACCGTGAACCGCGCCTTCGCCCGCGTCGCCATGCACGGCGTCCGCGAAGTTCTGGTGGATGCCCAAGCCGCCGCCGCCGACTTGCCGCTGGTCAAAATCGAAATTCCCTATCCCTGTCCCAACCCGGTTTACGAGCAGGCGATGGCCGAGGCGATGGCCCGCGCTAGCAGCGAACGCGTCACCCACGTCATCTTCGGCGATTTATTCCTCGAAGACATCCGCCAATATCGCGAAGCGCAACTCGCCCGGTGCGGGCTGACCCCGGTGTTCCCCTTGTGGCGGCTGGACACCACCGGCCTGGCTGATCGCATGGTAAAGGCGGGCCTGCGGGCGTCGGTTGCCTGCGTCGATCCGCGCAAGCTCGACCGCAGTTTCGCGGGAAGGGAATTCGACGAGCGGTTCCTCGCCGATTTGCCGGGCGGGGTCGATCCCTGCGGCGAGAACGGCGAATTCCACACCTTCGCCTGGGCCGGCCCGATGTTTCGCGCGCCGGTGCCGGTCACGGTAGGCGCAACGGTCGAGCGGGACGGTTTCGTCTATGCTGATTTGCTGCCCGTGGGCGCTTCTCCCGCACCGCGGAAAATGACGTTCCCTGATCGCGAGGCGTAGGGGCGAAAAATCCTTCGCCCGCTTGCATCCGGCCCGACCCGCCGGGTGACTCGCCTTCCTAGTTCCCCGCAGGCTGGACGTGCGACCCGAAGCCGATTTCCATCGGCGTGTCCTTGGCCAGCACCACGTCGTGGCCGCGAGTCAGGAAGTGGGAATACACCGACCAGCCGGCGCCGTAAAAGCCCAGCACCTGCCCCAGCACCCGTGATTGCACCGCGAATCCTAGCGCCATGCCGATCAACCGGAATCCCGAGCCACCGGCCACTCCGCGATTGCCGGGATCGCCGGCGTGGTTGTGGATGTGATGTTCGGCATCGAGATCCATGGTCGATGTGGCGATCGCCAATTGCAGTGCGGTGGTCAAGTACCTTTTCCTGGATTCCTTCACCCGCGTGCCGCCTTCGGCGTCGAGGGCCAAATTCGCTTGCCGGCCCACTTCGAGTCCCTGGATGCTGGCATCCACCATCTCGGCGGTGCCCGACGGCAATTCCAACTTGCGAATCACGAACCGCAACTGGCCGTCGTGGTGCATTCGCCGCGCCGGCTGCGCCCGCACCACCACCCCGTCAAGCCGGGTGCCCACCGGAAGCAACAGTTCCTTCCCGCTCGAAAACAGCGGCTTCGTGATCACCGCCTCCACCGGCGTGCCCGGAGAAGCCGTCGCCGAACTGAGCGGGAGCAGCAGCCGCGCCTCCACCACGCTGTCCGCCGGCGGAATATCACCGACATGGGCCAGTTCCGCCGCCGGTACCAGCGCCGGGCCGCAATCGAGCGGCTGGTCGAGTTCCGCGTCGTAGAACGAGCCCGCCGGCAGGTATTGGCGCCTGTAGGGCAGCTCGCGCAGGGCGATCTCTTCCAGATAGGTTTTGGCCCGGTGCATCTTCCCCGGCGCCTTGATCTGCTCGAGCCCCTGCCGCCATTCCTGGCTGGCTTGTGTTTTCGCCCGCTGCACTACGCCCGGCTTCCTGCTCTCCTGTTGGTCCTGCTGGCTTACCAGCCGCACCACGTTCAGAATCGCCGGCGAAACCGTTGTATCCAGGGTGCGGCGGGTGCCGTCCTTCAAAATCAGGGTATCGAATTCCACCTCCGCGGTCCGCAGCGGAGTGAAATCGCCATTCAGAATCGCTTCGGTCCGCCGGGTCTTCGTCGCCGGAATCACTTTCGACACTTTTCCGGTCAGCTCGCTCCCCGCAGGTATCACCACCCGGTCGAAGGCGTACACCGGTTCCACCACCCGCGCCGCCACCGGGTCGCCATTTTTCTTGATGGGTATCTTTTTCTCGAGCGCTACCCGTATCGGCGTGCCGCGCGGCACCACCAGCTCGATGGGCGAGGGAGTAGGCGCGGGAGCGGGAGTCGCGGACGCGGCCGCCGAGCTTGCCGGCCGTGGGCTAAGCACGGGCAGCTGCGCGGGCGGCCCCTGCGCAAACAATGGGGCAGCGCACAGCGTCGCCATTCCGCACAGGAGCCACGCCTGGGAATGTCGCGCCCGGGCGTTTCCGCCCATCGAAGAAACGCCACCAGCGACCGTCTTCATGGTTTCCTCTCGCTCGGCGTACCTGGAATCCGATTTTAGCACTTCACCGCAACGGCAAACCGGCCGCGCCGGTCGCCCGCGCCCAGTGGCAGGCACTATACTAGTTCCCGATCCCCGTGCGCGTCTGCTCGCTCCTGCCCGCTGCTACCGAAATTCTCTTCGCTCTTGGCGCTGGCGACTCCGTTTTCGGCGTCACTCACGAGTGCGATTACCCTCCGGAAGCGGCCACTCGCCCGGCGCTGATTCGTCCCCGTATCGACGTCGCCGCTTCGCCTGCTGAAATCGATCGCCAGGTTCGCGAGCGTGTCGAGCGCGGCGAAAGCGTCTACGCCGTCGACGCCAGCCTGCTGGCAACCATTCAGCCCGATCTGGTGGTCACCCAGGACCTGTGCCACGTTTGCGCCGCTTCGCCGGACGATTTGCCGGCGGCGCTGGCGCGCCTGGCAAAGCCGCCGCAGGTCGTTTCCCTTGCCCCGCAGCGGCTGGCCGACGTATGGAATGACATCCGAAGGTTGGGCGCACTGGTCGGCAGAGCGGCCGAAGCCGAAGCGCTGGCGGCGCGGCTTGAAGCGCGCCCAGGCGCGGTGGAAGCCGCCGGTCGCGCTGCGCCGCGCCCGCGCGTGCTCGCGCTCGAATGGCTCGATCCGCCATTCGTCGGAGGCCATTGGGTGCCGGAAATGATCGAGCTGGCGGGCGGCGTCCCTTTGCTTGCGAGCGCCGGCGTGCCGTCGGTGGCGCTCGATTGGGCCGCGGTGCTGGCGACCGAGCCTGACGTCATCGTCTTGATGCCCTGCGGCTACAATTTGCAAAGAACGCTATGCGAATACTCCCGCTCCGCGCTTCCCGGCGGCTGGCGCCACTTGTCGGCGGTGCGCGCCGGCCGCGTCGCCGCCGTGGATGCCAACAGCTATTTCTCCCGTTCCGGCCCCCGCCTTGCCGACGGGGTCGAAATCCTCGCCCGCATCCTTCACCCCGATCTGGCCAGCGCCGCGATTCCGCCGGGCTCGCTGGAATGGATTTCCCCGGTTGGCCCCGCCCACTGAGGCGCATGAGAAGAGGACCCCTTCCGCCGCCAGCTCAAATCCGCACGCTGGCTCGCCTGGACCAATTCCGATAAAACGCCAGGCCCAGCAGAATGAACAGCAGGCCCAGGCCGGCGCGCAGAGGCCGATCGATCAGGACGCTCCCAATCACCCCGGTTCCGCCGAGAATGAATATCACCGGCAGCACCGGATAGCCCCAGGTGCGGTAGGGCCGTTCGAGGCGAGGCTCGGTGGACCGCAGGCGAATCATCGCCGCCACCGCCAGGCAATAAAAAATCCACTGGGCGAAGATGAAGAGGGAATAGAGGTCCTCGAACGTTCCCGTCAGCGCCAGCAGCCCGGCGAGGCAGCCTTGAAAAATCAGCGCGTTCGCCGGGGTGCGGAACCGCGGATGGATGCCGCGAGCGACGCGGAAGAAGATGCCGTCGCGAGCCATGGCGTAGTCGACTCGCGCACCGCTCAGGATTGACGAATTCAGCGTGCCCAGCGCGCACAGCACCATCGCCAGGGTGAGCCAGGCGGCGGCCCGGCTGCCGGCGAATTGCCGGACGGCGTCGGAGACGACGTGCGGCGAAGCGGCGACTTGCGGGAAGGGAAGGGAATGGAAGCAAGCGGCGCTGGTGAGGATGTAGAGTGCGACGACGGTGGCGACGCCGGCCACGAGCGCGCGGGGGATGTTGCGGCCGGGCTGGATGATTTCCGAGCCCACCAGGTTGACGTTGCTCCAGCCGTCGCAGGCCCACAGTGCTGCCACCAGCGCGACGAAGAAGCCGCCGAGCGTGCCGGCGGCGCCGGCGGCGGGATGCGGCAGGACGGGGTGGGTACCCAAGGCGAGGCCGGCGGCAATCACAATCGCGATCACCGCCACTTTGACAATCGTCAGCGCCACCTGCACCTGCCCGCCCAGGCGCACGCCCAGGTAATTCACGAAGGTCACCAGCGCGATCACCAGCAGCGCCAGCGGCTGGGCAGCGGTGAACACGAACGCATAAGGCGCGGCGCGCCACGGCGCAGCCCAATGCAGGGTGGCGAGCGGGGCCACCACCCGGGGATCGAGGAAGCCCCAAAATCGCAGCAGGCCCGCGGCAATCGTCGCAATCGAAGCGGTGCGGCCGACGATCGAGTGCATCCAGCCGAACAGGAAGCCCCACACCCGGCCGAAGGCGCGGCCGATGTAGGCGTATTCGCCGCCGGCTTCGGGTATCGCCGCCCCCAGCTCGGCGTAGGCGAGCGCGCCGAAAAGCGACAGCAGGCCGCCGACGATCCACACGGCGTAAACGCGCCCGGCGCTGCCGGTGGTCCGCGCCATGTCGGCGGGCACGATGAAGATGCCGGTGCCGATCATCGTGCCGACGACAATCGCCGCCGACGCCCAGGGACCCAGAGCGCGCACCAATTCCTGTCGGCGCTCGCCGTTCATCGCGGCTCACCGCCGGACGCGGGAGCGCCCGGGGCCAGCCGGCTGACCAGCCAGCCGGTCGCAAATGTGACGATGGTGCCCACAAGCACGTACCAGGTCCATGCAATCGTACCCTGCAATGCAATGCCGGCAAACGCGGCAATCGGCCGGGCAAACTGAACCATCACCATCACCGCCAGGCCCGCGAGCATCCCTGCCAAGGCTCCCCGCGGGGTCGCTCGCCGATCGGCCACCCCGAGCAGGAACAAGCCCAACAACCCGCCGTAGGTGATCGAGGCAATCGTCAGCCCCGCCACCAACACCACGCCCCAGTGCAACAGACCCAGCAATCCCAGCACCACGCCCCAGCCGACTGTGACCCAGCGCGAGACGCCGACGAGCCGCGCGTCGTCGAGCGCCCTGCCCCGGCGCAGCCGCTTGAAATCCACCATGCTGGAAGACGCGAGCGAATTGAGCGAACCGCTCGCATTCGACATCGCCACCGCGAAGATCGCCGCCAGCATAAGGCCGGCGAGACCGGCCGGCATGTCGCGCACGATGAACTCGGGAAACAAACGGTCGGTGTCGCCGCCGGGCGGCAGGAGCCCGGTGTGCCGGGCGAAAGCGTAGAGCATCACGCCGATCACCAGGAACAGGGCGAATTGCACGAAGACGATTACGCCGCTCGCCAGCAACGCCGCCTTGCTTTCGCGTTCGCTTCGCGCCGCCAGCAGCCGCTGCACCATCGTCTGGTCGGTGCCGTGGCTGGCCATCGTGAGGAAGGTGCCGCCAATCACGCCCGCCCAGAACGTGTAAGGTTGCGTCAGGCTGAAGTGGAAATGAAAGACCTGCAACTTATGGCCCGGCGCCGCCAGCCGCGCCACCTCGCCCCAGCCGCCGGGAATGCGGTGGAGCAGCAGGAAGAAAGCGACCACTGACCCGCCGATGTAGAGAACGAGTTGGGCGAAATCCGTCCAAATCACCGCCCGCATTCCCCCGGCGTAGGTGTAGACGATGACCAGCAGGGTCATCACCGCCACCGAGAGGCGCTCTCCGGTGCCGAAGGCGACGCTGACCACTTTCCCGATGGCGTTGATCCTCACGCCTTCCGCCAGCGCACGGGTGACCAGAAAGACGGTTGCCGCCGCCGATTTCATGCGCTCCCCGAAGCGTTTCTCGATCAACTGGTAGGCAGTGAAGTACTCGCCGCGAAAGTATTGGGGAATGAAAATCAGGCAGATCACCACCCGCGCCACCAGGTAGCCGATCACGATTTGCAGAAAGCCCAGGTCGCCGGCGTAAGCCAGGCCGGGGGTGCTGATGATGGTGAGCGTGGAAGTTTCGGTGGCGACGATTGAGCCGGCAAGCGCCCACCACGGGGCCGAGCGGCTGCTGAGGAAATACTCGCGCAGGCTCGTCTGGCCCCGGCGGAAGCGCAAGCCGAAGAGGGTGACGGCGGCCAAATAGGCGGCGAGAATGCCGAAATCGATTCCGCTGATGCGCATCGGGCGGGGGTCGCGATGCTAGCGAGGCTTCCTCGGCCGTGTCAAGGCTGAAGCCGAGCGGGTAGCGGTTCAGTCCACGATCCATCCGGCGGTGAGAAGCATTTCGAGCGCAGCATCGGTCAACGAGCGATTGTCGTTGGTGACAGCAAAGTCTTCTAATCGCGCGCGATCGAGAATGGCGTTCAATATCGCAACCCGAGCAACACATTCCCGCTGCGATTTCCCTGATTCCCGCATCCGGACGCAGCGCTTCATGGTTTCGATGCTCGCGGTGAGGCGGCAGACAACCGTGATTGCGGCGGGAAGTATGTCGCGACAGATTCTCAGCTCGGTAGCGTCTTCGATTGCGCGAGCGAGCAGGAATCGCCGCACTCCCAGGGCGGCGTAATTCCTGCAGATGGACCGAAGGTTGTCGTACATCCCGCCATCGCTGCGGGCGCCGGACGGAAGATGAGCGAGGGCGAGCGCGGCCAGGTCGATCGCCGCATGGACAATCTGGCGGTGGGCGAGGATGTCCGACGCTTCCGCCAGAATAGCTGTCTTCCCGGCGCCCTCGTGCCGGTAATGGGCAGCAACGATTCCGCCAGTCCCCCGTCGCCCTTCGATCCTCTCATCGTTTCACCGCAGAGGCGAAGGAGGAACTGTCGAACGGACCCGCTACCGGCGAGCGGGCCTTTTGGCGGGCAAGTACTTCGCCGGCACCGCCTGGCCCGGCGTTTCGTTTTTCCATTCGATCGCGATGATCCACCAGCGCGTGCCGTCGTAAGTGAGCGTGATGGCGTTGATGCCATGGCCGGCAGGTTTCGCCGCGCCGGGCGCGCCGTATTCGTTGCTGCTCCACACCTGAACCAGGTTTCCGTAGGTTTCGGTGCGGCGGGCCACTTCGCGCTCGTACCGCTTTGTGCCTGCCGGGCGGCTGGCCGCCAGGCGGGCAAATTCGGCGATCGAGCGCACGGTCACTGCCGGCTTGCCCTCGCGGTAGGTCACGTCGATCATTTGCGCCTGGGGAATGAACAGCGAGCGCAACCGGTCCGGGTCGCGCCCGTGGCCGGTGGTATCCGACACCGACTCGTAGGTGGCGCGGATCACGGCGTCCACCGAGCGCACATCCTCGGGCCGAGCCTGCGGCCAGGCGGGGTTCTGGCGAGCAACCGCCGCGCCCGCAGCCAGCAGGAGCCCGATCAAAACAAGGATTTGCGGCAGCGCCACGGACAACAATCGGTAATGATGGTTTCGAGCAGTCACGACAACCTCCTTCAGAGTTCCCCCCTCGTCGCCGCCGCATAGCTCCAGGAACCACGCGGCTCTCCCCCGCGCGCGGAACCTTAAGCCAGCCGGGCGCCGGTGTCAATTTCCTAGGGAATCGATGGACTGCGCCGGCCGCCCGGCGCGGCGCACTGGCGGAAGCCTGTGCCACGCCGGCGAGGAGCGGGCGGAGCCGGCGGAGTTCCAGGACGATCACTTGCCGCTGAAGCAACGGCGCGCAAATTTCGAGTACGGGCACGGGGCGCGACTGCGGGAAAATGCGGCCGGCCGCCTGCCTTGGATGCCCAGCCTATCGCCGCGATCCGCCACCGCCAGAGCCGGGGGTCGCGATGAGCCTCTACCTGGGTCTGGATGGCGGCGGCACGAAAACGGAAGCCGCGCTGATCAACTCGCAAGGCCGCCTGGTGGGCCAGGCCCTCGCCGGCCCGTCCAATCCGCTGCGGGCGGGCTTCGCACGCTCGCTTGCCGCGGTGGCTGCCGCCGCATCACGGGCCATTGCCGCCGCCGGGTGCGACGTCAAGCAGGTGCGCGGCGTCTCGGCTGGGTTGGCGGGCGCGGGGCGCGCGGCAGTGGCGAAAAAGGTATCCGCATTTCTCTGTCATCGGTTTCCCAACGCCAGGACGGAAGTCACGACCGACGTCGTCATCGCTCTTGATTCGATCGCCCCGACCGGCCCGGCAATGGTGCTGATTGCGGGCACCGGGTCGGCAGCCTTCGGGCGAAACGGTGAAGGCGCAACCGTTCGCGTCGGCGGCTGGGGTCCCTGGTTCAGCGATGAAGGCAGCGCCTTCGACATCGGCCGCCGCGCGCTTGCCGCTCTCGCCCGCAACCACGATGCGGCGCGGCCGCCGAGCGCACTCGATCGCGCCATTGCCAAGCGGCTGAATGCGCGAAACTGGACGCAGATGGTCGAGGAAGCGACAACCAAGCCGCTCGAGCGCCTGCCGGAAATTTTCCCGGCGGTGGTCGAGGCCGCCGAAGCAGGCGACTCGACCGCGCAGGCCATTCTCGCCGAAGCTGCCGATCGCCTTGCGGCCCTCGCCGAGACGGCGATCCTCCGGCTCGGACTGGCGCACAGCGAATTCGCCCTGGGGCGCGTTGGAGGCATCTTCGGCCGCACGCGGTTTCTCGACGAGCGCCTGGCGAAGCGCCTGGGGGCGCTGGCCCGGCGCGCCCGAATCGTCCTGCCGCGCTTCTCGCCCGCGGTAGCCGCCGCCCATCGCGCCCGCAGCGCCGCTGGCAAGTCCGCGCCCGATTGATTCTCGCCGCCCGTCCGGGGGACCTGCGTGGAGAGCAAAAAGAGTGCGAGGGCACCTCGCCCTGCCTAGAGCGGGCTCGATTTGGGGGCGGGCCAAGTGCCGCACCGGCGCCATCGCCTTTCGACGCGCGGGGCAGACCCGCAAGCGGCGTGCGGCGCCGCTTTACAAAGCGGCGCGCCTTCCGCCAAGATGAGACTCGATGAGCAAGCGCATCAAGTGGCTGATTGCCGCGCTCGCGGCGGTGTTCCTGGTGGTCATCGTCTATTCGTCGATGGAAGCGACGCGGCGTCGCTTCGAGGTGTGCGTAGAGTTCCGCGGCCGCAGCCACTGCGCTCTAGCCGAAGGGCGCACTTCACAGGATGCCATCCGCAGCGCCCAGGACATCGATTGCGGCTTGCTCGCCGGCGATCGGAATGAATTGATGGCTTGCGAAAGCACGCCGGCGCAATCGGTGAGGGAAGTGGGCAAGTAGCGGCGGCGGTTGACACGCCTCGCGGCTCCCGCCTAGCATCGCACCGGGATGATCCCGAGCGGGGCAAAACGCTGTTTCAACTGCGGCACCGTCCTCACCGGCCAAATCTGCGACTATTGCGAACTTACTCCCGCCGCCGCCAGCGTCGTTCTCCGCCGCCGGCTCATCCTGAGAACCGGGCTGTTTCTGCTCGGTTCGCTGGCCTTTCTCGCCGCCGCCTACCGTTTTCCGCCGCTGGAGCTGGACGGCATGCTGGTGTTTTGCGGGGTAATCTTCTTCGCCGGGCTGGCCCTGGCGGTACGAGTGGAACGCGGCGCGCTCCAGGGCACCGAAATCGAAATCTGGAAGCGGCTGTTTCAGGCGATGGTGCTGGCGCCGTGGCTGCTGGCGGGGCTGCTGGTGGTGAACGGAAGACTGGACAGCGCGCCGGTCGAAAGCCGGCAGACGAGGGTGGTGGCGAAATTTGCGATGCCGGCGGCGATGATGCCGACGCGGCGGCTGGTGGTGCGTTCCTGGCGCGACGGGCGCCGATTCGAGCGGGTGGCGGTAACCCGCGATGAATATTCCGAATTCAGCGTCGGCGATCGCGTCGTCGTCGAGGTGCATCCCGGGCTGGCGGGCATCCCTTGGGTCGGCGGCGTCCGCGAACCAGTGGCCGGTGGCGGCTCGCGGTGAGGCGTGGCTTGTGCTACGTCCCGGAAATAAGCGGCATTTGTCACCGGGGGTCGCAGCTTAAGCTCCGACATCCAATCCACTGACGAGTCAGGGGTTTCAACCCCTGAAGCAGTTCCGGACCTCTTGCGGCAATCTCCGGGACACAACACTAGATTGCGCCGTGGGTTTGCCGGCGCAGAAACCGGCCGTGGCCAGCGCGGCCGGTGAATTGGCCTCGTTCGATCACCGGCTCGCCCCGGCTCAAAACCGTTTGCGCCACGCCCTTCACCCGAATGCCTTCGAACATGGAATAGTCCACCCGCATGTGGTGGGTGGCGGCGCTCAAAATTTGTTCGGCGGCAGGATCGAACAGGACCAGGTCCGCGTCGGAGCCAACGGCGATCGCGCCCTTGTGCGGGTAGAGGCCGAAGAGCTTTGCCGGCGCCGTCGCCACCAACTGGACGAAGCGGTTCGGGGAGAAGTGGCCGCCGTGGACGCCGCCGCTGTAGAGCAGGCTCAAGCGGTGCTCGATGCCCGGCCCGCCATTGGGTATTTTGGTGAAGTCGTCCTTGCCGAGTTCCTTCTGTTCCTTGAAGCAGAAAGGGCAGTGATCGGTGGAAACGACCTGCAAGTCGTTTTGGGCGAGGCCCCGCCACAGCTTGGCTTGATGCCATTTTTCCCGCAGCGGCGGAGTGAAAACGTATTTCGCGCCTTCGAAGCCGGGCGCGTCGAAACTTTCGATCGAGAGGTACAGGTACTGGGGGCAGGTTTCGGCGTAGACCGGCAGGCCCCGCTCCCGCGCTTCGCGCACCCGCTCGAGCGCCTCGTTGCACGACAGGTGGACGATGTACACCGGCGCGCCCGCCATTTCCGCCAGGGCGATGGCCCGGCCGACGGCTTCGGCTTCGGCGGTGGTGGGCCGCGTCAGCGCGTGGTATTTCGGCGCGCGCTTGCCCTCGGCCAGCGCCCGGCGGACGATCACGTCGATGGCGCCGCCGTTTTCCGCGTGCATGCAGATGAACGCGCCGGTATCGGCGGCAGCGGACATCGCCCGGAAAATCGTTGCGTCGTCCAGCATGAACACGCCGGGGTACGCCATGAACAGCTTGAAGCTGGTGACTCCTTCCTCCACCAGCCGCCGCATCTCCCGCGCCCGCTCGTCGTTGAGCTCGGTGATGATGCAGTGGAAGGCGTAATCGATCGCCGCCTTGCCTTCCGCCTTCTTCATCCAGGTATCGAAGGCGTGGGTGAGCGTCTGGCCGTGGTACTGGATGGCGAAATCGATCAGCGTGGTGGTGCCGCCCCAGGCGGCGGCGACGGTTCCCGACTGGAAATCGTCGGCGCTGGTTGTGCCGCCGAAGGGCATGTCGAGATGGGTGTGCACGTCGATCCCGCCGGGCATCACCAGCAAGCCAGCGGCGTCGAAGGTTCGCCGGGCGCTTTCGGCGGAGAGCCCGCGGGCGATGGCGGAAATCGTGCCGTCGGCAATGCCAATGTCGGCGGCGTAGGTGTCAGCGGCGGTGACGATGGTGCCGCCGCGAATCAGCGTGTCGAATTGCATCGGATGCGCTCCTGGGCGGCGGTCCCGCTCGCGGCGGCCGTCTAGCGGAAATGCGGCAGCACCTCGCGGCGGTACCGTTCGAGCGTGTCTTCCTCCCCGCCGGACATCAGGTAGATGTTGAATTGGGTGACGCCCGCGCGGCGCAGCTCGTCGAGTTTCCGGCGGTGCTCATCGGCGGCGCCGACGATGGTGAACCGGTCCACCACTTCGTCGGCGACGAAATCGGCGTTGCTGCTGCCCACTTCGCAATGATGCAGGTAATCGTACCCGCCGCGGCCGCGAACGAAGCCAACCAGTTCCGGCGGCAGCTCCTCCGGCTGGTAGCGGGAAATCAGGTCGACAACGTGATTCGACACCAGCGCCGGGAACCATCGCACGTGTTCCCGCGCTTCGTTACGGTCGGCGGAAATCCACACCGGCGCCGCCGCCATCACCCCGATTTTTGCGGGATCGCGTCCCGCCGCTCGCGCGCCTTCGCGCACGAACCCCAGGCACCAGGCGACGAGGTGAGGATCGGCGAATTGAAGGATCACGCCGTCGGCGATTCGCCCCGCCAGTTGCAGGGCTTTCGGGCCGTAACCGGCGATCCACACCGGGGGGCTGCCGGTGGCCCAGGTGAGCCGCACCGCCGTGCCGTCGTACGCGGCTTCACGTCCCGCGGTGAGTTCGCGGAACACCTGGATGGTTTCCTCGAGCTGCGCCAGCGTCGTGGGCCGTTTGCCCATCACTCGCCGCGAGCTGTCGCCGCGGCCGATGCCCAGCGCCATTCGCCCGCCGGAAATCACGTTGAGGGTGGCATAGAGGCTTGCGGTAACGGTGACGTCGCGCACCGCCGGGTTCGTGACGCAGGTTCCCAGACGCATCCGCCGGGTGTTCGCCGCCATCAGGGTCAGAAGGGGATAAGGGTCCTTCCACAGTACGTGGGAATCGAACACCCAGCCGTAGGTAAAGCCCGCCTCTTCCGCTTGCCGCGTCAAGCCGGTGATGCGATCGACCGGCAAGTCGGCTTTGAGCGTGAACCCGAAATCCATCGGCTGCCTCCTGCTGCCTCGAATGCCCGCACTGACCTCCGGTGGAGGAGCGCGTGCCGCGGGCCGGGGTAACGGGCGGTCAATACGGATTGATGGGGTGGGGCAACTGGATGGAAAGCACGTCGCCGCCATCGGTCAGCCGGACGTTGATTTGCTCCGCCGGCCCCACGTCGCGCATGTCCCACCCCTCGGTTGCGACCACCGCGCTGTGCTCGTCGGGCTCCGGCCCCACCAAGTCGTCGCCATGCGCCGCGAAATCGCCGCGGTCGGCGCGGTACACCCGGCGGGCCTTGGTATCGATCACCAGCCAGCGCTTGTCCACCTGCACCAGCACCAGGTTATGATTCTTCGCCGGCTGGTACACGTTCCACGTTTTCACCGGATGGTTGTTCAATTTCAATACCGCCTGGGTCACCGTCCTCCAGGTGGTTTTCTTGCTCTTGGCGAGGGCCGTCCCCCCGAGCAGCGCGAGCGTGGCCGCAACCGCCGCGCCGGCCAACAAACGCAGCCTGGGTTGCGGCCGGCCATCGGTTACACCGCGCATCGCCCGCCTTCTAATACGCCCGGCTCTCCCGCTGGCCGCCGGTGTAGTCGACATAAACCGTTTTGAGTTCGGTGAAGAAGTCCACAGCCACCCGCCCCATCTCCCGCAAGCCGACTCCGGTCGCTTTCACGCCGCCAAAAGGCAGGTGCGCCTCGCCGCCGACGGTGGGGGAATTGATATGGGTGATGCCGGTCTCGATCCGGTCGATAAACGCGAAAATCTTCGTAGCGTCGTTGGTGTAAAGCGAACTGGAAAGGCCGTAGCGCACGCCGTTGGCCACCTCGAGCGCTTCTTCGAAATCGCGCACGCGAACCACCGAAAGTACCGGGCCGAAAATCTCGTCCTGGGCAAGGGAACTGGCGGCGGCGACGTGGTCGAAAATCGTTGGCGCGACGAAATAGCCGCGGTCGTACGCGCCGCCGGCGAGCTGCTCGCCGCCCAGCACCAGCCGCGCCTGCTTCTTTCCCAGCTCGAGGTAGCGCAGGTCGGTCGCCAGTTGCTGTTCGTTCACCGCGGGACCCATGTCGACTGCGGGATCGAGTCCGTCGCCGACCTTCCAGTCGCGCACCCGGCTGGCCACCATCTCGACGAACCGGTCGGCCACCGTTTCCTCCACCACCGCGCGGCTGGTGGCGGTGCAGCGCTGGCCGGTGGAAGCGAAGGCGCCGAAGGCGGTGGCTTCCGCCGCCAGTTCCAGATCGGCGTCCCGCAGCACCACCAGCGGGTTTTTGCCGCCCATCTCGCACTGGCATTTCTTCATCCGCTGCGCGCCCGAGCCGTAGACCATCGCGCCCACCTCGTTCGACCCGGTGAATGACACTGCCCGCACTTCGGGATGCTCGAGCAGTTCGCCGCCGGTTTCCCGTCCCGAGCCAATCACCATGTTGATCACGCCGGGCGGGACGCCGGCTTCAGCGAACAACTCGACGACCTTGGCGGCGGTCTGCGCGGTGAAGGTCGACGGTTTCAGCACCACCGTGTTGCCCGAGACAATTGCCGGCGCCAGTTTCCATACCGGTATCGACACCGGGAAATTCCACGGGGTGATGGCGCCGACCACTCCCAGCGGCTGCTTGATTGTGTAAACGAAATTCCTGGGTAGATCGCTGGGCAGCGTTTCCCCCGCCAGGCGCATTCCCTCGCCGGCCATGAATTCGAGGATGCGAATCGATTTCACCACCTCGCCCAGCGAGTCCTTGAACGTCTTGCCCTCCTCGCGGGTGAGCAGGCGCGCCAGATCATCTTTGCGCTGTTCCATCCGCAGGGCCGCTCGCGCCAGGATCCGGCCCCGGGCCGGCGCCGGAGTGTCGCGCCAGGCGGGCAACGCCGCGCGCGCTGCCTCGATCGCCGCCCGTGCCTCGGCTGCGTTCGAGAGCGGCACCACCGACACCACTTCGTCCAGGTTCGCCGGATTGCGCCGCTCGACCACGCGACCCGATTCCGACGCCACCCATTCGCCGCCGATGTAATTCCGGCAGAGGTGTCCTTGCGTCGCCATCGTGGCCATCGCTTGACCCTCCTTGCCACCAGGCACCGACGTCGCCTCAAGCCGCGGGCGCCGGGCGAGCCGCCCCCTCGGCAGGCTCCTCACCTGGCGGCGGCTTGCCCCAGGCGAGCCATTCGCGGCGCGCGGGCGAAGTGGCGCCTGCCAGGCAAGAATTTTCGCCCCTACAGTTTGACCTCGGCAAAGGACTTGTCCAGCAGGCGAATCCCCTCGTCGACGTCGGCCTTCGAAATATTCAGCGGCGGCGCCAGCCGGATGCAGTTGCCATACAGCCCGCCCTTGCCGATCAGCAGGCCGTTGTCGCGCGAGCGTTCGAGCAGGCGTCCGGTCTCCGCAGGCGCCGGCTCCTTCGTTTTCCGGTCGCGCACCAGCTCGAGCCCCTGCATCAGCCCTTTGCCGCGTACGTCGCCGATCAGCGAATATTTCTCTTGCAACTCCTCGAGCCGCTGGCGGAAATAGGAGCCGACGATGTGGCTGTTTTCCACCAGATTCTCCTCTTCGATCACTTCGATCGTCGCCCGAGCCCCCACCGAGCAAACCGGGTTGCCGCCGAAGGTCGAGATCGTCAGCCCCTGCCATTTGGCCGCCAAATCGCCGGTGGTGACGGTGGCGCCCATGGGCGCGCCATTGGCGATGCCCTTGGCGCAAGTGATGATGTCCGGCGTCACTTCCCAGTGCTCGATCCCGAACCATTTGCGCCCGGTGCGGCCGAAGCCGGTCTGCACCTCGTCGGAAATGAACAGCCCGCCGTACTCCTTCACCGCCCGGAAAACGATTTTGAAATATTCCGGCGGCGGTGTGATGAACCCGCCCACGCCCTGGATCGGCTCGGCGATAAAAGCGGCAATCGATCCCCCGGTCGACGTCTCGATCAGGTTCTTGACGTCGTTCGCGCAGGCCACCCCGCAATCGGGATAGGTGAGCCCGAGCGGGCAGCGGTAGCAGTAAGGATTGATCGCGTGCTCGATTCCCACGCTCACGACGCCCGCCCGCCGCCAGGCGGCGTGCCCGGTGAGCGTCTTGCCCAGTTGCGAAGCGCCGGAATA
The DNA here is from genome assembly GCA_035946455.1 of Candidatus Acidiferrales bacterium. Classification (GTDB taxonomy): domain Bacteria; phylum Acidobacteriota; class Terriglobia; order Acidiferrales; family UBA7541; genus JAKASX01. The sequence goes on from DASYZK010000005.1 coordinate 169,448, forward strand.
GGCGTGCCGGAGGGCGATGATCTCGAAGCGGCCGGTGGCCATCCGCGCCAGCATCACCGCCGCTTCGTTGGCTTCGGTGCCGGAATTGGAGAAAAAGCTTTTGTCCAGCCGCCCGGGAGTGATTTGCGCCAGTTTCTCCGCCAGGCCGACGATCTGCTCGTTGGGATAGAGTGTCGAGAGGTGTTGGAGCCGCCCCTGCTGCGCCTGCACCTTCGCCGTAACTTTCGGGTGGCAGTGGCCCACGGAAATCGTCAGGATGCCGCCGAAGAAGTCCAGGTAGCGCTTGCCTTCCAGGTCCCAGACGTATTGCATCGAGGCGTGGTCGGCCACCAGCGGCCGCTCGTAAAAAGTGGATACCGCCGGCCAGAGGAATTCGCGGTGCTTGCGGGCGACTTCGGCGCTGCGGGTGGTGGGACCCTGCGCTGGCGTGGTCATTGGGTTCCTCTCCTTTGCCGGCCGGCCGAGGGCGCCGGGCGCGTTCAATCGGCGGCTTCGGCGGCGCCGCTCGCGCGGGTTTGGGTTATCGCTCCGTAGCTTTCCGGCCTGCGGTCGCGGTAGAACTGCCATACGGTGCGCACTTCGCGGATTTCGTCGAGATCCAGCCGGGCGACCAGCAACTCATCCTTGTCACGGCTGGCCTGGGCGACAATCTTGCCGCGAGGATTGCAGAAATAGCTCTTGCCGTAGAACTCGCCGATGTTCCACGGCGCTTCGGTTCCCACGCGGTTGCTGGCGGCCACGAAATAGCCGTTGGCCACGGCGTGCGCCGGCTGCTCGAGTTCCCAGAGGTATTCGCTGAGCCCGGCGACGGTCGCCGAGGGATTGAAGACGATTTCCGCGCCGTTCAGACCCAGGATGCGAGCCCCTTCGGGGAAATGGCGGTCGTAGCAGATGTAGACGCCGATGCGGGCGTGGCGGGTGGCGAAAACGGGATAGCCGGTGTTGCCGGGAGTGAAATAGAACTTCTCCCAGAAGCCGGGATGGCAATGGGGGATGTGGTGCTTGCGGTAGCGGCCCAGGTAGGAGCCGTCGGCGTCGAACACCGCGGCGGTGTTGTAATACACGCCCGGCATCTCCGCTTCGTACACCGGCACGATCATCGCCATCCGGTACCGCTTCGCCAGTTTCCGCATCCGGTCGAGGGTCGGCCCGCCCGGAACCGGCTCGGTGAGCTCGTACCAGCGTGCCTGCTGCTCGGCGCAGAAGTACGGCCCGTAGAACAGTTCCTGCAAGCCCAGCACCTGCACGCCGCGCTTGGCGGCGCGGGCGATCAATTGCTCGTGTTTGCGGATCATCCGCTCTTTGATGTCGCCGAGCGAGTATTTCTCCGGGGACCATTCGCATCGCGCCTGAATCAGGCCGCACTGCACCACGCGCGCCATCGCGGGCCTCCTGCAATCGGGAATCGGCTTTTAGTCTAATCCGCTGGCGGGGGCTGGGCAAGACCGGCGCCCCCGCCGGCTTGCGGATGCGGGTATAATCCCGCAGAGTCATGGGGGCGATGGGCACCCATCTGCGGCGGGCGGTGCTACGCGTGGTTCCGGCCTGTCTGATTCAGGCCCAAGCCATCGCCTACGCGATGTTCCTCACCTTTTTCCCGGTGTTGCTCCTCTCCCTCGGCTTGCTGCGCCTGTCGGGCTGGAGCGCCGATCCCGAGCGCGAACTGCCTCGCGGCTTGCAATTCCTGCTGCCCGAAGGCAGCACGCGGCTGGTGACGGAATTCCTGGCCAGGCTATCAGGATCGCCTTGGAAGCTCATCCTGCTGGGCCTGCTGGGCACGCTGCTGGTCGGAACGCAGGTGATGGCCTGCTACATCGATGGTTTTTCCATCGCCTGGCGCGATTCGGCGCGGCCAAGCTACTGGACCCGCTACCGGCGGGCACTGGCGATGCTCTGCTTGACGATCGTTCCCTGGCTCGCCACCGGCATCCTCACGGTCTTCGGCCGCGAATTGCGGCGGCGCGCCGCGGCGGCTCTCGGCGGCGGCATGGTCGTCCGCGTGGCTTGGACCGCGCTTTACGAGGCGGTGGCGCTGGCGACTGGCTTGCTGGCTCTCTGGGTGATGTACAACATCGCCCGGCCGGGCCGCCGCTGGCGCTGGCCGATTCCCGGCGCGCTACTGGCGACCGTCCTGTGGTGGATTCTCACCGCCGGGTTCAGCCTCTACGTCCGCAACATGCACTACAACCTGATTTACGGCAGCATGGCCACCGTCATCGGCTTGCTGGTATGGATGTATTTCGTCGCGCTGGTGGTGATGATCGGCGCCGCGTTCAATGCCGAATTGACCGCTGGCCGCGAGCTTCGCGATCCGCCGCGTCGCGTGCGCGAGCCCGCCCGCTCGACGGTCGCCGCCGGCGACGGCTAGGCCCCCCGCGCCGCATCTTCTGCCACCAAGTCGTCTTCCCGAGCCCGGATGCCCGCTTGGACGGGGCGCGCGTCACCTTCTACTGTCCTGCCTCAGCTGGGAATGGAGAAAGCGTTCATCCGTTAAGATAACGGAGCGAACACATGAAGAAGCAACGGAAGCACTACACGCCGGAAGAAAAGGTTGCCATTCTGAGGCGGCATTTGGTGGAAGGAGTGTCGATCTCGGATCTGTGCGACGAACTTGGGCTGCAGCCGACCGTGTTCTACCGCTGGCAGAAGGAGTTTTTCGAGAACGGAGCGGCGGCTTTCCAACAAAGGGGACGGACCAACCATCAGCCTGAACAGGAACGAATCGCCTATCTGGAGCAGAAGATCCAGACGAAGGATGAAGTTTTGGCCGAACTGATGGCGGAGCATGTTGCCCTAAAAAAAAGAGTTGGGGAACTCTGACCGGGGTCTGGGTTCCGCATGATACGCGGGACCAGATCGTGGATTTCGTCCGGCGCTGGTCGGAGAAGACCGAGATCGGCGCCGGGCGATTCATCGCGTGGCTCGACATCACGGTCAGCAAGTTCTACGGCTGGCGCGAGCGGTACGGTAAGTTCAACGAGCATAACGGCTGGGTTCCCCGGGATTTTTGGCTGGAGGATTGGGAGAAGCAGGCGATCATTGCGTTCCATCTGAACAATCCGCTGGAAGGCTATCGGCGGCTGACGTTCATGATGCTGGACGCCGACATCGTGGCGGTGAGTCCAGCTAGCGCGTGGCGGGTGCTGAGTCGGGTAGGACTGTTGCGAAAGTGGAACGGGAAGCCCTCGAAGAAAGGGACCGGCTTTGACCAACCGCCGCAGCCACACCAGCATTAGCATATTGATATTTCCTACCTGAACGTTTGCGCGACATTCTACTACCTGTGCAGCATCTTGGACGGCTACAGCCGTTTCCTGGTTCATTGGGATCTGCGGGAGTCGATGGCCGAGGCCAACATTGAGATCATTCTGGAACGGGCCAAAGAGCTGTATCCGGGCGCTAAACCGCGAGTCATTTCGGACAACGGACCCCAGTTCGTCGCCAAGGACTTCAAGGAATTCATTCGGATCTTGGGCATAACGCACGTCAGGACTTCACCGTATTACCCTCAATCGAACGGCAAAATCGAACGTTGGCACAAATCACTCAAAGGGGAGTGCATCCGTCCCGGAACGCCTCTGTCGCTCGAAGATGCGCGGCGTCCGGTTAAGGGTCACGTAGAGCATTACGACAACGTTCGTCTGAACAGCGCCATCGGCTACATCACGATGAGGGACATGCTCGCCGGGCATCAGCGGGAGATTCACGCCGAGCGGGATCGAAAGTTGGAAGCGGCGAGGGAACAGCAGAAGAATCGCCGCCGGCGGGCCGCGTGACGGATGAAACGGATTACTTCCGGTTTAGCCGACCATCCGGGAGTTATCGCGTGGGAGGGGCTCGAAGCGAAATGCGAAGTGCGGCGGCACTTCAACGACGAGCCCGTTACGCCGCCCTTTGGGGATCCAAGCAACAGCAAAGGAAAGCTGATGAGAAGCAAACTCAAGCCGTGCCGAAACTCCATCGTTCCGGCGCGGGCGGACTTACGACGGGAAGTTCATCCGCCGGATGATGTCCTGGAACCGAGGATGGGCGCGAACCTCATCCCAATGGGGCATGACGTTCAGCCAAACGAGACTTGAAGAGCGCTGCTGGTAGGCACCCTCGAACGCGTCGAACATCCGCTCATCGCCGAGGCCAAGGTAGGTGAGCGCTCTCGCCATGGGCGTCACATACGTACGCTTGGAGAGCTCTTCCAACTCGTCGAGGACGCCTAGTGCCTCACTCTTCCTTCCGACCTTCCCGTAAGCGTATGCGAGGAACGCTTTCGGCAAGACGTTGTTTTCGGCGAGGGAGATGGCCTTTTGCAGTTCGGCGATGCCTTCGTCGTACCTGCCCATGGGCACAAAACAGAGTCCACCGAGCAGCCAGCGCGCGAAGGGAAAGTTCGGGTCGAGTTCCAATGTCTTCCGGAACTGTTCTTCCGCGTTCTCGAACCGGCGTGCGCAGCAATAGGCCACTCCGAAGATGCTATTGGTAAGGAGCGAGACCGGATCCAGCTCCAGGGCGTGCCTCGATTCGTGGATGGCCTCAGCGTGCCGCCCGAGAGCGCTCAAGAGCAGGGCATATGTGTAGTGGGCCATACTGTAGTTGGCGTTGAGCTCGATGGCGTGCCCGAAGGCTTTCTCTGCGCCAGTCCAATCCCAGTCAAAATAGAACTTCATTCGGCCGAGGCTGGTGTGTGCTTCGGCGAGAGTCTCATCTAGTTCCAGAGCGCGCAGTGCTGCGGCCTTGCCCTTGGGCGCGGCTTCGCCCGGCGGCATGAGCTCCAGGATGGGGTTGGCAGGCATACTGATGGAATCCGCCACGCCGCAATAAGCCAGCGCGTAGCTCGGATCCTTGGCGATCGCCTCCTCGAAGTACTCGACGCTCTTTCTCACTCCTTGTTCGGTTCCCTTTGCAAAGTGATAACGGCCTTTCAGATAGGCTTCGTGTGCTGCTGGATTCGCGGGCCGCGAACGCGCCAGCCTTATGCGCTCCCGGGGCGTCAATTTGACCTGGACTTCGCCGGCGACGGCGTGCGCCACCTCGCTCTGCAGAGCGAGAACGTCGCGCAGATCGCCCTCGTAGCTCTTGGCCCAGAGGTGCCGGTCTGTGACAGCGTGGATCAACTGCGCCGTGATGCGCACACGGTCTCCCGCGCGCAGCACCGAGCCTTCCACGAGTGCGTCCACATTTAGCTCCCGAGCAATCTGAGGCAGAGGCTTATCAGTGCTCTTGTAGCGCATGGCGGAGGTGCGCGAGATGACGCGCAACGCGCCGATCTGTGCCAGGTCGGTGATCAGCGCTTCTGTCATCCCGTCGGCGAAATAGTCCTGCTCGGGGTCACGGGAGAGGTTCGTGAGCGGCAGAACGGCGATGGCCTTGATGTGGCCGACGGTGGCCTTGCGTTCGTGACGTGGAAGCACGCCCGCCTTCGACGGTGCTTTGCGGGTTCGTAGCCGTCCGGAGGCGAGGTCGCGCTTCAGCCGCTTCAAATCCACAAGGAGGTCGGCGGCGGCTTGGTAGCGCATCTCGCGGTCTTTTTCAAAGGCCTTGCCGAGGATTCGCTCCAGTTCGGCCGGCAACCCAGGATTCAGGCGCAAGAGCGATGTCGGTTCGCGGTTTAGGATCGCGTCGAAAATCACTGCAGACGTGTTGCCCAGAAAAGCCGGTTGACCCGTGGCCATCTCGTAGAGCACCAAGCCGAAGCTGAACAGATCCGTGCGAGTGTCTACCTCTTCGCCACGGGCCTGCTCAGGAGACATGTACGCGACCGTTCCCATCACCATTCCTGGGCTTGTCAGGCACTCTTCGGTGACTGCGGTGGATTGTGACGTGACACCTTCCGCGACCGAAGCCTGGTGTTTCAGCGCGAGTTTGGCGAGCCCGAAGTCGAGAATCTTGGCCTGCCCGCGTTCGGTGACGAAGATGTTCGCCGGCTTGATGTCCCGATGGATGATCCCTTCGCTGTGCGTCGCATCCAGCGCGCCCGACACCTCAATCGCCAGATCCAGCAAGCGCCCCAACTCCATCGGTTGCCCGGTGATTTGGTGTTTCAGCGTCGCGCCACCCAGATACTCCATGGCGATGAACGCCTTCCCCTCCGCTTCGGCAATGTCATAAATGGTGCAGATGTTGGGATGGTTCAACGCCGACGCCGCCTGCGCTTCTCTCTGAAAGCGCGCTAGTGCCTGTGGGTCTTTCGCTAGATTGTCGGGTAGGAATTTCAGCGCAACATAACGGTGCAGGCGTGTGTCCTCGGCTTTATAAACCACACCCATACCACCGCCACCGAGCTTCTCAAGAATTCGGTAGTGGCCCAGCTCGAGGCCGACAGCTAAATCCTGACTTGGCGCCCCGCTAGCCATGGGGAAAGATGCCCCTTTCCCCCCACGCAGAGTCTACGCCGTTGGCTTAAAGGAATCGAGACGAAACCGGTAGGACTTCGCCCGGGTGACGGGGTAACCGGAAGTTGAGACGGATGGGCATGGTGGAGCTACAATGATCTTGCCGGGCGAAACGGAAGCGGGCTCTGCGGGGACGCAACTATGCTGGGGGATTGCCTGGTGGTCAAATCGATGCCTTGAAAATCCCCGCCCAAAGGGTGGAATTACTCACTAAAGGAGAGTGCCCTCTTTCCATTTCAGGCTGAACCCATGCAGCTCACGAGGCAGGCGCGCCCCATTTGAAACTTAGCGGCGGCACCGTGGAGTTTTGATCTTGTGCCCGGTAGCCGCAGAGGTCGGCAGGGACATCCAGAGATTTGCGACCAAAATAGACACCAAGTGGAAAGATCGTCTGTATCTTTATAATAAGTAAGCACTTGTAAGTTTGGCTGGGAGGCCTGGATTGGACTCCACGACTGCTGAAAGCCAGTGAAAACCGCTAAATCATACCGTTCATTGCCACATCCCCTAGAGCCTGCTGTAACGCCGAGTCAATCCTAGACCATTTGGATAGAAGCTGTGAAATAACCTCGGTTCTGGAGGGGGACCGAGGCGGCGGCACG
>DASYZK010000006.1:0-17367 GCA_035946455.1 Candidatus Acidiferrales bacterium
CGCTGGCAGGCGCTGAATTTGAATTTGCCGCCGGTGCCGGTGCACGACCTGGCGGTGAAGGGGGACGATCTGGTGATCGCGACGCACGGGCGTGCATTCTGGTCGCTGGACGACATCAGCTCGCTTCGCCAGCTCACCGCCACAGTGCAGAATGAACCCGCCCACCTGTTCCATCCCGCCGTTGCCTTCCGCGCTCGGCTTGGCGCCGGCGGGTTCGGCGGCGCTTCACCCTCCGAAGCAACCATCGATTACTGGCTGAAATCGGCGCCCGCCGGCGACCTCACACTCGAAATCCTCGATGCCAAGGGCGCGCTGGTTCGCCGCTTCACCAGCCGGTCCGTCACCCGTCCCGAACCCGCCTCCGGTCCCATCGGCCCGGGAGCGCCGGCGAGCCTGACGAAGCATCTGGGGATGAATCGGTTCGGGTGGGATTTGCGGTACCGGCCCGATCGCGGGGTTCCGAGCGCCGTCTACTGGCAGGGATCGCTGGCCGGTCCCCTTGTCGTTCCCGGAACATATCAGGCGAAACTCATCGCTGATGGCCAAACCTACACCGCGCCGCTGGTGGTGAAGGAAGATCCCCGCATCGATGTCACCCAGGCGGACCTCGAGCAGCAACTTGCCCTGGGTCTCCAGATCCAGCAGGCCGTCGATCAGGCGCATGACGCCATCAATCAGATGAACGGCGTCCGCGCCCAACTCGAAGGCCTCGCGCGTCGCCTCGGCTCCGCTCATCAGGATATCGCCGCGTCGGCCAAAGAACTGGGCGACAAGGTCGCGGTGGTGGAAAACAGGCTGATCAACAACAACTCGAAGGCGCATGAAGACGGATTGAACTTCCCGATCATGCTGGCCAACCAGATGGTTGCGCTCCAGAACTCGCTCGAGAGGGCCGATCGCGCGCCCACCGCCGCCGATTCCGCCGTCTACACCCAGCTCAAGAGCCAAATCGACGAGCAACTGGCCGCTTGGCGGGAATTGCAGTCGAAGGACCTCGCCGCGCTGAATCAGTTGATGAAGCGAGCGAATGTGCCTTTCGTTTCCGTCCCGCCGACACCGGCCCCGGCGTCGATGTAGGGGCGAGCTCGCGTTCCCCCAGCAGGGGCGAAAAATCTTTCGCCGCTACGCGGCCCTTTTACCGCCCCCCTCCACGGCGGCTCGCCCCTGATGGGCGATCCGCCGCGTTCCCCCAGTAGGGGCGAAAAATCTTTCGCCGCTGCGTCCCCTAGCGCCTGCCGGCAGGGGCGGCACGCGCCATTGCACCGCAAGTCAGAATCCGCACCCTGAAAGGCGCAGGGTGCGGCACCCGCCGTCTCCTTCGCAAGTCAGAGCCTCGCCCCTGAGAGGCGCAGGAGTGCCGTTTGCTTCGAGAAACACCTGTTTCTACGAAAGTGGTCTCTCCTTGCCTCTCGCAACGGTGGGGAAGGGAACTGCCACGAAAAAAATGCGGCCTTCCGGCCGCTGACCTGAGGATGAGGTGCCCGCGGGAGGCGAAAGCAGGTTGGCTGCTTTGGCTGGACATTGCCTCCTCCCAGTGCCCGGGGTCGGCCTGGTCTTCGTAAGAAGAATGGAGGAGTCGCGGGGTACGCCACGCCGCGGGCAGCCTCAGGTCGTGTTGTATGGTGCCTGTATACCGGAGCGAAAATAGCCCTGTCAAGTAGATTTTTCTATCGCACACCGACGCTTTTCTCCGCCCGCTTCGCCCCCCTGGGCCGCCTGGATTCCCGGGGGCTAGCGCTTGGGACCCGGCCTCGGCTTCCGAGGCGCATGGACCACCTCCCCTTCCCGCCAGAAGCCCGGGTCGGCCCGCCTCCATTCGTCGGAAACGTAACTGACCCCGGGATCGACAACGAACAGCTCGTTGCGGATCGTTAACGTCGAGTTTGCTTTGAGCTCGTCCATCCGCTTCCGGCCCTGCTCGCCCAGCGTTTCCGCCAGCAGCACGGCAGTTTCCTTCTGCCGATTCTCCCAGGTGGCAAGCGACGAGCTGGGTACCAGAAACAAATAGGTGCCCGCGGGAGCGCCGGCGATCGCCTCGTAGGCGGTCACTGAAACCGGAGCGTTCGCGCGGCCGTTGGTGTCCACCAGCATCTTTGCCAGCCTCTCGAACTCCTGTTCGTGGCCGGGACGCACCCGCGCGGTGATTACCTCGAGCGTATGAAAATCGCCCGGCGCCGGCGCCTGGCCGTAACTCAAGTCTCCGCGGTAGGCCGCCAGTAGCGTGCTCTCGCCGGCGACGAATGCCCCCGCCTGCCTGGCGAGCCGGTCCAACTCCGCTTCGAGAACCGGATTGGCGGCAACTCTCCCGCGCAGCTTGGCCCAATCGGCCACTGAGTCGAGAGCGATCAGGTACCAGGTCTGAGGGGCTCCGGTGAGTGCTTCGATTCCGAGGAACGGCGCCCAATTCGCCCGCTCTCTCGCCAGCGCGCCGGCGTGGGCTGCGGCGCGGTAAGGAGTTTCCATCCCCGGTTTGATCGTTTGCTGCACGATCACCAGAACTTTAGGCGGCTGCGCCGGCCCCGGCGGGCTACCGAGCGCGGGGAGTCCGACAGCCAGGCAGATCGCCGGAACCCAGGCGAGTGCAGCCGTTCGCATGGCGTTTCCTCCTCCGTTGACCGCGAGTGCGGGTCTTGCGGGGCAATTCGTGACTTCCCGGTCGCCGGGAAAGTGTGCCAGTCTATTCCACCAGCCGCCTGTGTCAATTCGTTTCCCCGCGCCGGCGCGGCTGCCAATACCGTTTGAGGTCGGCTTGCCGCGGCCGGGTCTTTCGGTCGTACGCAAATTGAGCGCAGTGGCGAGGGCGGGGCACCCGGCGCGTCGCACGTGCCTAGGCTGGCGTGGCAGCGATGAGGAATCCGGGCACGGAAAGGATGAAAATCTCGCTCTTGACTCAAAGTTTAGCCGGCAGGCGACGTCCACCGAGTCAGCAGGCGCAGCGTCGGTTAACTACACCGACAGCAGCCAACCAAAATTACGCCGCCGGTCGAATGCCGATCGTAATACACTGCCGCCAGTCGGCGGGGCCAAAAGGAGCGTGATGGGGGCCGAGGTCAGTCGCTTCGAAATCGCTTACAGCGATGCCGGTGACGCGGTGCTGCGCCGGATCGGCGAAGAAGTTTACGGCGAATACATCGGCCAGCAGGGTTGGATGACTACCGAGGAGTACCGGCGCTTCATCGCCCGGCTCGCCCCGCAGCCCGATTCCCATATCCTCGAAATCGGCGCCGGCACCGGCGGTTGCGCCGTCTACCTGGCCGCCACCACAGAGTCGCGCGTTACCGGTCTCGAAATCGTCGAGTCCGGCGTGCGCCGCGGCGAGGCGCTGGCCAAAGCCAAGGGTCTCGAGAACAGAGTTGCCTTCCGCTGCGCCGATGCCGCCCGGCCGCTGCCGTTTGGCGACGACAGTTTCGACGCCGTATTCTCCAACGATTCCTTCCATCACCTGGCCGATCGGCTGTCTCTGTTTCGCCAATGCCACCGCGTGCTCCACACCGGCGGGCGATTGCTCTTCACCGATCCGATGGTGCTGGCGGGCATAGTTTCGAGCGATGAAATCCGCCAGCGTAGCTGGGGCCCGCCCGCCTGCCTCGTTCCCCACGGAGAAAACGAACGGCTGCTCCAGCTTGCCGGATTCGAAATCATGTCCTGGGACGATTTGACCGAGGACGTCGTGGTGGTCGCCCGGCGGCAAGCGGCCGCCTTCGAGAAGCATCGCAACGAGCTGATCCAGCTCTTCGGAGCCGAGGGCTACCAGGGCCTGGTGAACTACACCGCGATGGCCGGGACACTGGCCGACCAGAAACGGTTGATGCGTGTGGCCTACCTCTCGCGCAAAGCCGCCTCGCGATAGCGCTCGCGGCCCGCCGTTTCCCTTACGCAGCGCCGCTCGCCGCGTAAAGCCGCACCGTTCCGAACGCCGTCGCGAAACTCGCCGTTTCCCGCACTTGGCGGAATCCGGCTTGCGCGATCAATTCCGGAAGGCGCCCCTCGAGGTTGTCCTCGGTGTTTTCGACGCCGTCGGCCTTCCTCACCAGCCAGAAACCGGCGCGCATCAGCGCGTTTGCCGGCCGGCCGAAATCGGCCACGTGGAATTCGCCGCCCGGCGCGAGCACTCGGGCCGTCTCGGCGAGCGCGGCGGTTTTCCCCGAGTGGCTCAGGTGGTGCAGCACGAGCGTCGAAAGCACCCGGTCGAAGCTGGCGTTGGGGTAGGGAAGCCTTTGGACAAGGCCGTGATGCAGGATGATGTCGATGCCCGCCTTCGAAATCTTGCGCCGGGCCAGCGCGAGCGCCGCCGGATCGCCGTCGATCGCGACGACCAGCGCCCCGGGCGCCTTGCGTTTCGCCATCAGCGCCAGAGTTCCCGTTCCGCAGCCCGCGTCCAGCACCCGCAGTCCCGGCCGAAGCCCCGCCTGCTGGAGCAGGCGCCGCTTGAATCGCCGCTCCCGTACTGTGAGCCGCACCAGCGGATCGTACAGATCCAATCGGGAAACGTGGCCTGTCGCGCCCACGTAGCTGCCGCCGTGCGTCATCGCCGGAGATTCTACGCCTTCGCAGGCTCCGGGCGGGTCCGCAGAAACGCTTGTCGGCTTTCCATCGCAGCCCGGCAGGCGTCTGGGCAACGGCAACGGTGTGGCCTGCGCGGGCGCGTTGACACCTCTCTTGAGCGCTGCCTAAGATGGCGAGACGATGAATCCGCGCTCCGGCCACCCAGCCTCCCGGAAATCGAATCCAGGTTCCCCGGTCTTGGTTGCCGTCATTTTCGCGGTTCTGCTCGCTGGCTCCGGCATTCGGCGTCACTCCGCGCTCGCCGCCGCCGGCGCCGCTCCCGCCCGCGCCGGGCATCGATCCTCGGCGGAGGATGCGCGCCTTGAGGGCTCCTACCGCTTCGAGCGCAGCGGCTGGATTTACGTGCACCTGCAAGGATCTCCCCAGCAGATTGGCTTTCAGCACGGCTACCTGCTCGCCCCGGAAATCCAGGATGCCTTCGCCGCGATCAAGCTCGAAGACACCCACGGCACCGGCCGCGATTGGTCGTTTTTCCGCCAGGCGGCTCACGACATGCTCTGGCCGAAAATCGATTCCGAATACCAGGCGGAACTCGAGGGCATCGTCGAGGGGCTCGAAGCGCGCGGCGCAGCGCTCGATCTCGACGACGTCGTCGCCCTCAACGCTTTCCAGGAGTTGGCCGGCTACTACGTGCCCTGGTACGACACCCAGCATGGCAAACACGCTGGATTGGACTTCTCCCCCGAAGCCGGGCATTGCAGCGCATTCGTCGCTACCGGCTCTTATACCCGTGGTGGCGACATCGTCATCGGGCACAACAATTGGACTACGTATGCCGACGGCGAACGCTGGCGCATTATTTTCGACATCGCGCCCCGGAACGGCTATCGCATCCTGATGGACGGGTTCCCCGGCGTCATCGACAGCGACGACGATTTCGGCATCAATTCCGCCGGCATGATGGTCACCGAAACCACGATTTCCCAGTTCTACGGCTGGGACCCGAGCGGCAAGCCGGAATTCATGCGGGCGCGCAAGGCGCTCCAATACGCCGGATCGATCGACGACTACGTGCGGATCATCAACGACGGTAATAACGGCGGCTACGCCAACGATTGGCTCCTGGCTGACCGCAAAACCGGCGAGATTGCCCGCTTCGAGCAGGGACTCAAGCACACCCGCCTTTGGCGCACCAAGGACGGCTATTTCGTTGGCTCGAATTTCCCCAGCGATCCCCAGATCGCCGCCGGCGAAACGAAATTCGATCTTGACGATCCCGCCGGTTCCGCCAACGCTCGCCACGCGCGCTGGGACCAGCTCATGAAACAATACCGCGGCCAAATCGACGTCCGGCTCGCCGAGCAGTTCGAGGCCGATCACTTCGACGCCTACGCCCGCCGCAAGGGCGCCGACGAACGCACCCTCTGCGGCCATATCGACGCTTCTCCCCGCGGTTCGGTCCCCTTCGAACCCTTCGGCGCCACTCAGGGCAAGGTGGTGGATAGCGGCCTGGCCGCCCGGATGAGCTTCATCGCCCATCTGGGCCATCCCTGCGGCGAATCGTTCTACGCCAAGCCCTTCCTCGCCGCTCATCCCCAATTCGCCTGGGAGGCTTCGATCCTGCGCGACATGCCCGCTGGTCCGTGGACGCAATTCTCCTCCGGGGAGAGCGCCCGGCCGTAGGACTTGTGTGTGCGCCCCCGCGGCCGCGCCGCCCTTTCGCATTGACACGATTCCGGCGCGCTGCCTAAGATGGCGGCGCGCAAGTCCCGCTCGGAGGATTCCCTTATGCGCCGGACCGCGAAACTCGTTCCCCTGGTGCTGCTGCCGGTGATCGCCGCCCTGGCCGCTTTTGCCTGGGCCGCTCGCCGGCGCCCCGCGCCCGCGACTCCTGTGCAGCCGGTAAACGCAAGCCTCGCGCGGCCGTCTCTCCCGCGGGATCCGCGGCTACAGGGCTCCTACCGCTTCGAGCGGAACGGCTGGATCTACCTCCATCTCCAGGGTTCGCCCGAGCAGATCGGTTACCAGCACGGCTACCTGCTCGCTCCGGAAATCCAGGATGCCTTCGCCGCTGTCAAGCTCGAGGACACGCACGATACCCGCCGCCCCTGGTCGTTTTTCCGCCAGGCGGCTCACGACATGCTCTGGCCGAAAATCGATCCCGAATATCAGACGGAGCTCCAGGGCATCGCCCGGGGCCTGGAAGCGCGCGGCGCCGCGATGGATATCGAAGATGTGGTCGCCTTGAACGCTTTCGAGGAATTGCCGGGCTATTACGTGCCCTGGTACGACGCGCAGCATAAAGTCGCCGGCGCTCCCAAGCTCGCCAGCCCCGGCAATTGCAGCGCGTTCGTCGCCACCGGCAGCTTTACCCGCGCCCATGGCGTCGTCATCGGCCATAACAATTGGACCAGTTACATCGACGGCGAGCGCTGGCGCGTCATGCTCGATATCGCCCCCCAGCGCGGCTACCGCATACTGATGGATGGTTTCCCCGGCGTCATCGCCAGCGACGACGATTTCGGCATCAACTCCGATGGCTTGATGGTCACCGAAACCACCATTTCCCAGTTCTACGGCTGGGACCCGAACGGCAAGCCGGAATTCATGCGGGCGCGCAAGGCGCTCCAATACGCCGGATCGATCGACGACTACGTGCGGATCGTCAACGACGGCAATAACGGCGGCTACGCCAACGATTGGCTTTTGGGCGATCGCAAGACCGGGGAGATTGCGCGGTTCGAGCAGGGGCTCAAGCACACCCGGCTGTGGCGGACCAAGGACGGCTATTTCACCAGCGCCAATTTTCCCAGCGATCCCCAAGTTGCCGCGCAGGAAACCAAGTTCAATCTCCACGACCCGTCGCTCTCTCCCAACGCCCGCCATGCGCGCTGGGACGAGCTGATGCAGCAGAACAAGGGCCGGATCGATGCCGCCCTCGCCCAGCAGTTCGAGTCCGACCACTTCGACACGTACACGAAACGGCAGAGCCCCGACCAGCGCACCCTTTGCGGACACGTCGATGCCGCCGCCGCCGGCCAGGAGATTTGGGATTGGGGGCCGTATTACCCGGGAGGCGCGGTGCAGAGCAAGGTTACCGACAGCCAGATGGCCGCCCACATGAGCCTCATCGCCCATCTGGGCCATCCTTGCGGAGAGCCCTTCTACGCCAAGCCGTTCCTCGCCGCCCATCCCCAATACCACTGGATGGCGCCAGTGCTGCGCGATATGCCGGCTTATCCCTGGACGACTTTCGCTTCGAACGAGCAGCCGCAACGCTGACGCCGGGTCCCGCGTCTATTGGATGAGACGGGCGGATTCTCACCGGGAAGCGTGTGGTGGCTCTGGCTCCGGAAACAGTTCGCTGCGCGCCGGCTGACCGCCGGCCGCCCTACCGCGCTCTGGCAGCAGCCCTGGCGTGCATCTACCCGGCTTTTTGGCTTGCTCAATTCGCGCTCGGATCGCTGCCGGGGCTGGTTCGGCTGGCCGCCGGCGGCGAGCTGAAAGCGGTTCGCCTGTCCCCGCTCGGTTCCTTCATCCTCAGCGCGCCAACCGACCCTTCAGAAATGGGCCGCGTGGCCTACTCCTCGTTTCGTAGTGGCATGCTTTCCACCATCATCGTGGCCATCGTTTTGGGCGCGGTGGTGCTGGTCCTCACCCGGCACCGCGCCGGTCTCCCCGGCGGGTTGTTTGCGGCGATGCTGGGCTCGCTGGGGTTCGAGCGCCTGCTTCGCCAACTCTGGGACCAGTCGCCCGGCGTGGGCTGGTTTGTCTCCGCCGCCATTCTCCTCTTGCTTTGGATTCTCGGCCTGCGCCGGGTGATTGCGGTGCTGCCGCTGCCGTCGACTGGCTTCGGCTGGCGCCTCGCCGGCGCCCTCGCAGGCTTCACCGTTCCCTTGGGCGTGCTTTGGCTCGCGCTGCATTGGACGCTGGGGATGTCGCTGATGCGAAGGCTCGTGTGGCTGTTCGTTCCCGGACTGCTTCCCGCCTGCCTCGCCGCCCTCAAACCGCTTTCTGCGGCTGCCGCCAAGCCTAAACTGCCCGCCTGGAGATGGGTGGCCGCCAGCGCGGCGATCTCGGCGACGGTTGCCGCTGCCCTGGCTCGGGCGGGGCCGCCAGTTGGGCGGTCCTTCAATCTCGCTCGCGCCGCGCGAGCGCAAGCCATGGTCGCGTCGCTTCCCGAAATTCCCAGCGGCGCGCCTTATGCCCGCGAATTCTTTCAGCGCGGAGTCAATTTCACCGCCGAATTCCCCGATCCCTACGCCTCGGTCGACGCGCTGCGCGCGCTCGATCGCCTCGCTCCTTACGGCGTTGACGCCGTTGCCTTGGTCGCTTTCGGCTGGTGCTCGCCGCGCCGCCCGGCGGTGCGAATGAACACCGATATCAATAGCTGGGAAAGCGATCAGGGCATCACCGACCTCGCCCGGCTCGCGCATTCGCGGGGAATGAAAGTGATGCTCAAGCCGCAATTGTGGGTGCCCGGCGGCTCAGCCACCAATCTCGATTTCCGCGATGCCCCCGACCGCGAACAGTGGTTCGAACAATATTCCGCGTTTCTCGATCATTACGCCCGGTTGGCCGTCGAGATTCACGCCGATCTGTTCACCGTCGGCGTCGAGATGGCCCGCCTCTCCCGTTACGAGGCCGATTGGCGGCGGCTGATTGCCGGCGTGCGCCAAATCTATCCCGGACCGCTCGTCTACGCCGCTAATTTCGGTCCTGACTTCCAGAACGTCGCGTTCTGGGATGCACTCGATTACATCGGCTTGGACGAATACTATCCGCTGCCGGCCGACCTCTCCACCGCCGATTTGGTGCGCCGAGTCGAACGCGTCGCGATCGAGTTCCGCCGCCCGGTGCTGTTTACCGAAGTCGGCTTCTCCAGCTTCGCTCACCCCGAACGCCGCCCGTGGGACCTGTCGCCCCGCCGCCTCTCCCTCGACGACCAGGCCCGCTGCTATCAAGCCATTTTCCAGGCTTTCTACGCCAAGCCGTGGTTTGCCGGCATGTACTGGTGGAATGTCGGTACCGACGGCGCCGGCGGGTCCTCGGACGGTTCCTTCAGCCCGTGGGGCAAACCCGCCATGGAAGTGGTGCGCAACTGGTATCTCGGCGGCAATCGCTGAGCTGAGGCCCGACGGGTCGCCCTCTCGTCCTTTACGGCTATCCCACTCCCAGCCGCCGCCGCAACGCGATGCCCAACGCCAGCAAGCCGGTCCCAACCAGCCCCAACGTGCCCGGCTCGGGAACCACCGTTCCTGCCACCACCGCCTCGCTATAGGGCACCGAATCGACGGCTGTTCCTGCCTCGTTGCTCGTCAGGTAGCCCCAGAAGACGGTGCCAACCGGGAACGATGAGGTGTTGATGATGATGTTCAAGGGTTGGTTGGTCGTGCTCGAGTACGCCCCCAGGCTCACCAGGTAGACGTTGAACTGTGTTGGCGTGCCAGCGCCCGATAGCCCGCTCGCCGAACTGAGAGGACTAAACCCGCCGGTCGGACCGACGTTCGTGGCCACCGCAACCCCCAGAAGCCCGCCCGCTCCCAGCAGGTCGCCGCTGGTGAAGAGGCCTTTGTCCGCCGCAGCCGAAGTGCCGTTTCCGGTGGTCACCGTGAAGCTCAAATGCTGGTCGGTCGCGCTCGGCACCAGGATCACCAGCCATGCCGTACCCGATTCGTCGGCGCCGGTGTTGCTGAATGCAAGCGCCGGCACTGTGCTCGTCACGATGATGGACCCGCTGCTGGTTCCGTTGCACACCGTTAGCGGAGCGCACAAGCGGTCGTTTGCGGGATCCAACAAGGTTTGCGCCTTCGCTCGCCCCGGCCACAACGACAGAAACCCCAGAACGACCATGGCGCTGATTGACTGGACTGCACGTTTCCTGAGCACTCGTTCCTCCTTGCGTGAATGTGTGCTGCCCCATTCCCTTGCAGAAAAGGGACCAGTCTCCAAGGAAAACGGATGGCGATGCATCTGGCTTGCACTCAACGGGATGCGGCGGCGAACGCCGAATGCGGCCGAAAGCATCCCCGGCGGATCTATAAGTTTTTTTCCTTGATCGCTCGGGCGGTTGCTATCCGGCTGCAGCTGCGAATCCCCAACTGCGTCCTGCCGCCGGCCTGCGTGCTGCGATTGGCGCATTGGCGGTTCTCACCGTTTGGCCGCTCTCTCCAGCCTCGCCAGCGCCGCCGCCGCTGCGGCTTGTTCCGGCCCCGGCAAGCCCAGCTTGACCGCGCGATCCAGGATCGCGCTTGCGCGCATCCTGTTGGCTTGGCTCAGCACGGTCATTCCCCAATGGAATTGAGCGGTGGCGTCTTGGGGTAAACTGCGGGCCGCGGCCTGCAATTGCGCCACGGCCAGCGAATCGAGCCCCTTCAGGTGATAGGTCCAGCCAAGCGCGTCGGCCACGTTGGGATTCGCGGGATAGCGGGCTTTCAATTCCTGAGCGATGCCGAGCGCCTGGTCGAGATGGGTGCCCTGCTCGGCCCAGCAGCGAGCGAGCGCCAGCTTGGCCGCGTCGGAATCGGGCGACTCGAGCCGGGCGGACTCGTAATAGGACTGCGCTCGCTCGTATTGCCCTTCGCGCATCAGCAGATTCCCGGCGAGCAGATCGCCGCGAATGTCCGCGGGATTCGCCCGGATGGCAGCGGCATACTCGGCGGCGGCTCCGGCGACGCGGCCGCTCCGCTCAAGCGCCTCGCCAAGCAATTGATGGGCGGTAGCGCGGCGGCTATCCAGGGCCAGCGCTTGCCGCGCCGCGGCCTCCGCCCCGGGCAGGTCGCCCTGGCCCAGAAGGAGCCGGGCCAGCAGTTCTTCGGCAGCAGCGCTTGGCGGCGCCTGCGCCATCCACTTCCGCACGTCGCTCGCGGCTCGGGCCGTCTGGCCTGCCGCCTCCAGTTGCCCCGCGTACCAGCCGAGCAATGCAAAGGGGTCGGGAACGCGCGCGGCGGCCAAGCCGAATTCACGGTCGGCGGCGGGGAAATCGTTCCGCAAAACGTCGTACCGCATTGCCACCCGGCGCATTTCCGGCGGCGGCTCGGCCAGCTTCTCGCCGGAGGCGATCACCTGCCCGGCGGAGCCCAGGTCGCCTTCGGCCAGGTCCGCCTGCGCCAGCAGCAGGTAGCCGTCGAGCGAGCCGGGCTCGAGGGCGAGGACTTTCCTCGCATATTCGGCGCCCAGCCGCCAGTCGTTCGCTTCGAGCGCCAGCGCGCCCAGTTGCACGTAAGCCTCGAGAAACTTGTCGTTCAGCCGGATGCAGTCGCTGAACGCGCCTTTGGCACGCTCGCGTTCGCCGGTGGCGCTCCAGGTCATCCCCAGGTAGTACTTCGCCAGGATCGAATTGGGATCATCCCCTGCGGCCGCCTCCAGCTCTTTGGCTGCGGCGGCGTAATCCCCGCGGAAATAGGCCAGAGCCCCTTCGAGCGCGCGGCCGTCGGGGTCTTTCGGGTCCCGCCGGAGCACCATCTTGGTGTACCGCCCCGCCTCGGGGATCCGTCGAAGCGTCAAATAGGCGCTGGCGAGGTTCTTCTCGGTGGCCGGCGAGGGTCTGGCGGCCTCGGCGAGCTGGTCGTCGGCAACCGCGCGAGCCAGCTCGTGCCTCGACATCCAGAAGCCGGCCAGGGTTTCCGCCAGGTTCGGGAACTGTTTTCCCCGCGCCAGCAGCGCGGCGAACAACCGATCGGCATCTTCGAGCCGGCGGTGGCGGAGATAGTAGTCGGCGAGCAGCAACTGGGCATCGAGCGCGTCAGGCTGTGTTTGCGCCGCCCGGCGAAGCAGCGCTTCCGCCTCGCCGTCGCGCCCTTCGAGTTCGAGAGCGTTGGCGAGGTTGCCGTAATTCTCCGGTTCCGCCGGCGCCAGCTCGACCGCGCGGCGGAACGCTTGCTCCGCCCGAGCGTAATCGCCGGCCGCAACCGCCGCCAGCCCACACGCGCCCTGAACGTCGGCGCGGCCGGGTGCCATCCGCACGAGCTTCGCGCACTGGGCGGCGGATTCCGGCAGCCGATGGCTGGCCAGGTAGAGCTTCATCTCCGCCATTTCCGCGCCGGCGTCGTTCGGAACGAGTTGCCGCGCGAGGTCGATTTGCCGCTGCGCCAGCGCGAACTTTTCGGCTTGGACGTAGATGCCGGCCAGCGCCAGATGCGCTGGCGCGAACGACGGCTGCCGGTCGGCGACCGTGCTCAAGTCGCGGAAACTCGCGCGCCAGTCGCCGAGCGCCGCTTCGGATTCCGCCAGCCCGTAGCGCGCCTGCCAGTCGCCCGGCTCGCGCTGCAAGGCGTTCCGAAATTGGATGGCAGCCTCCTTGTACCGCTTCGCGCCGAGGTAGTGGCGCCCGCTCGCCATGTAGGCCCGCGCCGCCGCCTCCGGATCGTTCTTGCAGGCCGCTGCGGCCAGCGCGAGCATCGCCGCCGCCGCTCCGAGCGCAACCCCGCGGCGCCATTTCGCGGCGCGGCTGGGATGCTTGCCTCTCGCTTTCTCGCTCATCTTTGCTTCCCTCCCCGTCTGCGCTTGCCGCCGCCCAGCTCAGTCCGGTACGAACTGCCGCAGGCGGGGGACGATGTCGCGAACGAAATCCACCGCCCGCCGCTCGGCGATCGAGCGGTCGCCGGCGACCGGCGCGATCACCCGGACAAGCGCGCCGTCGGTGCGGTTGCGGGTGAGGGCGTCGGCGGTGAGCCAGAATTTCGCCGCGTACTCGCTGGCGATCGCCCGCCCGCGCTCCTGATACCAGTAGAGAACCAGCACCCGGCGGACGTCCTTGGCGACGTCGTATTCGTTGACCACCAGCGCCGCCCGGCCGCTCTCGGCGACCGTGAGTCGGCGCGAGGCGAGCGGCTGCCAGCCCGCACCCGGCAGGCAGTTCTTCGGCGAGTGAATGGTTTGGCCGGTGCGCTGCGTGCGGTAGTAACTGATGAACAAATTGATCCAGTCGCCCCGCGAATCGGCGTAGCTGCGGTTGATGTATTCGTCGAGCCCCGCGGCGGCGACGATGCTGTCGCTCAACAGAAGCTCGCGGCCCGACCAGCCGTCGAAGGTCAGCGGAAAGCCGGCGAGCGGCCGGCGGGGAACCACCGGTTCGCCGTGGCTCACCTGCCGCAGCATCAGGATTCCGGCCGCGACCAGCGCCGCCGCCATCCACATCCTGGCCGCTATCCGCCGCTCAGCCACCGGTCGGCTCCGCCCATCGAGCGAGCGGCCGCAGCATCGCGTGCAGCGCGGCCATCAGCGCCGCCGCGGTCAGGAAGATCAGCCAGCCCGAAAATTCGTGGAAGAAACCCTCGGCCAGGCGCGGGCTCACCGCGTAGGTCAGCACTCCGGTGCCGAAGATCCGGGCCGCATTGCTCACCACCGCGATCGGGACCATCAGGCCCGCCAGCGCCACTCGCAGCCACCACCGCTGCTCAGCTAGATAGCCGTAGGCGGCCGCCAGCGTCACCAGCGAGACCAGCGACCGGATTCCGCTGCAGGCGTCGGCCACTTCGAGTGTACGATTGGCCAGAACGAGCAGGTTTCCCTCGCGCAGCACCGGCACCCGCACCAGCTCGAGCGCTGCGGCCGCCAGACGTGATGCCAGCAATTGCAGCGGCAGCGTAGCCTGGGCGTAAACGATCGCCGGCCACGGAATCATCAGCAACAGGTACCCCAGCGGAAATGCCACCGCGCGAAGCGCTCGCCAGCCCGCCACGTAAACCACCAACGACCCCAGCATCATCACCAGCGAAAATCGCGTGGTGAACAGCTCGGCCCCCAGCGATCCGGCCACCAACAGCGCGAGCGATGCCGCTATGCCCGCCAGCCCCAGCAAGCTCGGCCGCACCACCGCTGCGCGCCAGCGGCCCCGGCCCCGCCACAGAAGGAAAGCGGAAAACGCCGGCACCGCAAACCCGTGGCTCCAATTTGGGTCCTGCCACCACTGCCTCGCCATCCCCGCCACAACCCCCGCATAAAGCCAGACGACCAGCACCGCCAGCACCGACCCTGCCGATACCACCGCCCACGACAAGCTGCGGCTCTCCCGCGTGGCCGTCAGTGTTGCCACCAGGTTAGGCTGCCCCGCTGTCGTCACCGATAGTCCTGGCATCGGCTCACGCACCACAACCCCAGGCACGTTCTTTGCCGAATAGCGAAGAAGGCTGGAGGATTGCGAAAGTATAAGTGTTTTCTAATCTGAGATTTGCAAGGATGGTAAGCCTGTGCTAAGCGAAAGTGAGGGAAATGCATGAAGCATCTCTAAGGAAGTGGCCTTAATTGGGAAAGGATTTAGGAAGCCACCACCGCCTTCTCTTCGCCCAATATTCAACCGCGTCATCCACAAGTCTCAGGTATTCAGGACCATCCTCCCCACAGCCTCGATTCTGGTACCCAATACCCTAAGTTCCATTCTGGCACTCGGTTCCAAAATCGACGTTTTCCAGCGGGTGACTGCCTTGCTTCAATGCCTATGTCCGCGCGCCAGTTCTGGAGGATGCCTTGACCGCTCGTACTTCCTGCCTGGCGCGTTACCTGAGTTTGGTTGCTTCGCTTCTCAGTTTCTCGCTGGTTGCCGGCGCTCGCGCTCCGAAGAATCACTCTCCGCGATCTTCCGCGCCGTCCATCACCACCAACAGCTCGCTTCCCGGCGGCCAAGTGGCCGTCGGCTACACCAGCAGCTTTTCCGCCAGCGGCGGCGCCACTCCTTATTCCTGGAGCCTCGCGTCCGGCAGTCTCGCTCCCGGCCTCATCCTCAGCGGGTCGACGGGGACGCTGGCCGGCCTTCCCAGCCAGTCAGGGAATTTTTCGTTCGCGATTCGCGTGACCGATTCCTCGGGCCAAACTGCGCAGCGGTCATTTTCGCTCGCCATCGCGCCGAGCGCCCCAGCGGCTGCGCCCCTCGGCATTGGCACCACGTCGCTCCCATCGGCAACCTCCGGCCAGCCCTATTCCGCCACGCTCCAGGCGAGCGGTGGCACGTCGCCCTATTCCTGGAGTCTCGCCGCCGGGCAGTTGCCCGCGGGTCTCACCCTCTCGGCCACCGGCCAACTCTCCGGCACGCCGGCTTCTGCCGGCCAATCGAGTTTCACCGTCCAAGTCACCGACGGCAGTTCTCTCCAGCAATCCGCGAGCGCCGCGCTCGTTCTCACCGTCGCCGCCACGGCAACGCTCGACCAGTACGGCGGCCGAACCAACCTGAAATGCGCCAACGCCACCGGCTGGTTCCATACCGAAAAGCTGAACGCCCGCTGGAGGTTTTGCACGCCGCTGGGGAATGCATTCTTCATGAGCAGCGTCTACAACGTCACGCCGCTCGATCAGACCGACGACCGCGGCAACGATTACGCCACCCTGATCGGCAAGAAGTACGCCGGGGGCGAGCCCGTCTGGGCCGAAGCCACCGACCAGCGGCTCCAGTCGTGGGGGTTCAACACGATTGGTCCGTACTCGTCCGCCTACGTGCTGCCCACCAGCACCGATTCCAGCTACCCGGTCGATTCGAACGGCCTGCACTCGATACCCACCAAGCTGCCGTTCATCCTGCTGGCGCGGCCGGGCTACTACGCCATGGAGAACAACGAGGTCTATCTGAGCAACTACACCAACGCGCAGTTGCTGGCGCAGCCGGTGAAGAACATGCTCTACGGGGCCAGCCCCTACTACACCGGCTACACTCCCTACGACGGCGAAGCCGACTACTACGACGCCAACCTTTACACCTGGCTGCAAAAGGATCTGTCGAGCGAGATGTTCTGGACCCAGATCAAGAATTCGCCTTACCTGCCCTATCTGGTGGGGATCAGCACCGAGGACAGCGACGACACGTTCGGGTTCGGGGCCGGGGACGCATTTGCCACTTCGCCGGCGGGCCACAACAGCGCAAACCTGGCATGGCTGGTGGCGGTGGTTTCGCCGGTGCAAGCGGCCGATTCCCGCTACGGGCACGTGTACGCCGATACGACGGTGTATACGAAGAAGGCGTGGCGGGATTACCTGGCGGCGAAGTACGGCACCATCGGGGCGCTGGACGCCGCTTGGGGATCGAATTACACGACGTTCGATTCCTCGGGCAGCAGCGTAGCCGGCGAGGCGGTGGGGACGGGCGACGGCAGCACGACGGCGTTCAGCCACACGATCGGCCGGCTGGCGCCGAGCAGGTATTCGGTGCAGGTGCTGGTGAACGGGGTGGCGGTGGGCGGCGACACCGGCAACGGCGCGCTCTACGGTCCGCAACTGTCGGGGACGATCAACTACACGAGCGGGGTCCTGGCGATCAGCTTCACCGCCGCGCCGGCCTTGGGCGCGGCCATCACCGTGAATTTCATGCAAAACGGCTGGGGGATCGGCACGGGGTTGCTCGATGAGGATGGCCGGCTGGCCGATCAGGGGTGGCTGGGCACGGACGCCATCTCCCTGTCGAACGCGAGCGCCGGCGTGAAGGCGGACATGAACGGGTTCCTCGAGCAGGTGGCGGCGGAGTATTTCGGCCAATGCCGCAACCAGATCAAGAGCGTATTTCCGAACATCCTGTACCTGGGACCGACGACGCTGGGGACGTGGAGCGCGCCGTCGCGGGCGGCGGTGTTGCAGGCGGCGGGTCAGTATCTGGATGCGATGTCGCTGGGGGGGCAGGCGACGCTCGCGCCGGCGATGATGGATTACGTGGCGCAGCATTTCGGTGACAAGCCGTATTTCACCGGGGTGTACCTGACGGCGAATCCGGATTCGGCGCTGAACGCCTACTCGCAGGCGAGCGTGGGAAGCACGCTGGGGACGCAGCCGGCGCGGGGGCAGGCGTATTACGATCTGGCGAGCGGGATCCAGACGACGGCGACATCGGCGGGGAGTTACCCGTACGTGGGGACGATCTGGTGGCAGTACGTGGACAGCTGG
>DASYZK010000007.1:0-89496 GCA_035946455.1 Candidatus Acidiferrales bacterium
GCAGGGAGGCCCGGCGCGTCGCGCCGGGCCTCCGGCGGCTTCCCGTCATCGCTGCGGTCGAAAGCCCATGTTCGCCGAGTGATGGTCCCAGTAGTCGGCTGGCCGGTCGTCGTTCTGCAAGGCGGGCGGAAACACCCAGTAATTTTCGCCAAACGGTTTCGCCTCCGGCCACACCTCGTCCAACGTATCGCCGTTGTAGAGCACGCCGCCCTTCATCACGTACTCGATATCGTTGGAGTTGTGGATATCGGCCAGGGGATTGGCGTTCAGCACCACCAGATCGGCGAGCTTGCCCGCTTCCAGCGAGCCGAGGTCCCGATCGAAGCCCAGGTAGCGCGCGCCGTCGATGGTGCCGACCTCAAGCGCTTGCATCGGGGTCATCGCCGAAGCGTACATCCACAGCTCCCATTGCGTGCCGATGCCGTTTTGCTGGCCGTGGCCGCCCAGCGCGCCGTAACCGCCGCTGGCGATGACGTCGGCCAGCGCCTGGGCGATCATCGGATAGCTGTAATCGGTTGCCGGCCGCAGCATCCGCCGGCGCGTGTGGGGAACCAGTTGGAGCCAGGGTGTCCACCGCAGCAGTTTCGGATCCTTGTAGAGATCCGACGACTGAAAGAAGTACTCCTCGTTCCAGGGTCCGGATCCGCCGACAATCGCCGTCGGGGAATAAAACATGTGCGCCATACCGAAAAATTTCGTCGCATCGGAATACAGCGGCGCGTAGCTGAGCGGGTGCTCGAAGCCGGTTTGCCCGTCCATCGTCATGCCGAGATCGTATTCGAGGCTGTCGCCCTCGGCGGTCACGTTTAGCCCCTGCTTGCGGGCGATATCCACGATCCACTGGTGCTGTTCCCGCCGGGGTTGCAGGTATTGCTTCAGGGTGATGGCGCCGTAGCTGGCCAGCCGGGTGATGTTGTCTTCGGCCACCTTGTAGCTGGTCAGGTTGTTGTTGCGGGCGCCGTCGCCGCGATAGAGCGGATCGCCGGTGGAATACGTTCGCGGGCCGATGGCCAGCCCGGCGTCGATCATCTCCGCCTGGGGAAACACGCTGTCCGACCACATCGAGGGATCGAGGGTAGTGGTGACGCCGTAGGCGAGATTGATGGCCGCCTCGAAATCGTGCGGCGGGGTGATTCCCGAGTACTCTTTGTGATGGTGGGCGTGCATGTCGATGAGGCCGGGGATGATGGTCTTTCCCTTCACGTTGATCACCCGGCCGACGCCGGCGGTGCTGCACTGGCCCACGCAAGCGATCCGCGCGCCGCGAACCACGATCGTTCCCCGCTCGATCACTTCCTGGCGGGCGTCCATCGTGATGATGCGCGCCCCCACCAGCGCCACCGAGCCCTTGGGGATCGCCCGCGGCACCAGCAGATGAATTTCGGTTGCGTCGGTCTTGCCGGTGTCGACGTGATAGACGTAGTAGCGGTTGGCGCTGCCGTATTCGAGCGTATGCGCATCGCGCCAGCGAGGAAAATTGCCGCCTTCGAAGCTTACCTGCTTCACCGGCAGCACCGCGTTCCGCTTCTCGATCGTCGGCGGCTTGCTGCCCGCCCCCGCGGCGGGAAACGCCGCAACGTAGACGTTATCGCCTTCCTGAAAGGCCACCCATTTCCCGTCCGGCGAAGCCGCGGCCTCGTCGGCGAAAGGGAAAACCAGGTGCACGCGAAGGTCGCTGCCGTCCGGCTTCACCGACACGAATTGCGTTACCGTCCGCTCGCCGGGACCTGGTTCCACTCGTTCGCGCGCCGGGGCGGGGTAGTAAAGGCGCCCTTCCGGTCCGAAGGATGGCTCGACGATCTGCCGCCGGTTCAGCCCCGCCGGCGGCATGTCCACGCGGACGATCTCGGTTTGCTGACCGCCGCCGGCAGGCACTTTCACCAGGTCGTACCAGATATTCTCCGCCCACGTCTGGCCGCGAAAATCGGCGCCCGAACCGCGCGCCACGACGATAGCGCCGTCGTCGGGACTCCACACCGGATTCAGGTATTCGCTCCCCAGACGGGTCAGCTGCACCGGCGCGCCGCCCGACGCCGCCTCTTTCCAAATCTCCCCGCCTTCCTTCTCGTCCCAACTGGTGAAGGCGATCCATTGCCCGTCGTGCGACCATGCCGGAGCGTATTCGGTGGCGGGAGCGAAGGAATCCGGAGTCAGGCGGCGCGGCGTGCCGCCGGGCAGATCCATGATCCACACCCGGCCAACCGCCTGGAAGGCGAGTTTCGAGCCGTCCGGCGACGCGGTTTGCCAGCGAGCGAAACGCATCGGGAACGGGTCGTCGGTGATTCGCCGTTCGGCGCGCGCCTGTTCGGAAATGGTGCGGTGGACGTGAGCGGTGAAGGGGATCGTGTCCACCTTCCCGGTATCGATCCACACCCGGCGAATCTTGCCGCCCGCCGCGATGACGACGGACTTGCTGTCGGCGGCCCACGAATAGCCCGGCAAAACTCGCCACACCTTGATGGTCTCCGCCATATCCTCTTCGATCGGATCCATCAGCACCCGCTCGGCGCCGGTATTCATGTCGCGCAGCCACAGCGCGGTTCGTGGCCCGAATTTGTGGCCTTTGTAGGAAATCGTGCCGTCGGGTATCCGCCGGGCGAACGCCATCCACCGGCCGTCGGGCGAGAGTTCGGGAGCGATGGCGCCTCCGTTCGAGCTGCGCACCTGCTGCTGGGCCACGCCCGCAGTGGCCGGCTCCAGTTTCCCGGTGCGCAGGTCGAGCCGTTGAATCTGGAAGTAGCCCTGCGTCTCGTCCTGGTGACCGATATAAGAGGTGGCTTGGCCGGCGGCGTAATGGAAGTAGACGTAGCGGCCATCGGGCGAGACGGCGGGCCAGTCCGCGGCGCGAACGTCGCGGCCAACCAGCTCGATGCCCTTGCCTCCCTCGCGGTGATACATCCAGATTCCCGACGATGGCGGCGTGTCCGGGGGCGGGTCGGCGATTTGCCGGTGGACTATGATGTACTCGCCGTCGGGGGTCCAAGCGGGCTCGGAAACGCGCACCCCGGGATCGATGAACACCGACCGCGGATCGCTGCCGTCGGCGTTCATCAGCCAAAGGTTGTTCTGGCCGCGGCGATCGGAGACGAATGCGATGGTCTTGCCGTCGGGCGAATAGCGCGGATGAAAATTCAGCGCGACGCCGCTTGCCTGGGTAAGGCACTGCGCCGTGCCTCCCGCCGCCGGCACCCGGTAGATCTGCGCCAACAGATCGAAAACGATCCACCGGCCGTCGGGCGAGAGGTCCACCGACATCCAGGTGCCTTCCGACGTGTCGAAATCGATGTCGCGGGTCTGGCCGCGCGCCTGGGTGGTGTCCCAGGCAGGTGGCTGCTTGGTCTGGGCGAAAACGCCGGCGCCGAGCAGGAGCACCAGGCCGGCGAGGCCGACAAGTCGCGGCCATCTTGCCGACAGGCGAGGGAAACTCAAGGGGCAGCCTCCGGTAAGAAACGGGGATCGAAGCGAACGCCGCGCATGACGTAGCACCCGGGGCCACGCGCCCGAGTCGAAACGCGGCGGCGGGAAATCCGGGCGCCAAGGAGACGATGCGCGGGATGAGAGAAGGCCAAGATCGAGCAGCTCCGTGATCGAAATCCGGGCGAGAACCTAATCCGATATGCGCCCGCAGTCAATGACAAAAATCGAACGGGCGCCGGCGGGTCGGGGCCGGCGGTCTCGTAAACCCTATTGCGCTGGGGATGGGGTGATGGTAGGTTTCGGCGCGATTCCTCATGGCCCGCTTCGAACCTTCGGGCAACGACCGCGCTTTCGGCGGCCTTCGCATCGCCGTGGGCGCTCTCTTCCTGATTTTCGCCGAATACAAATTGGCGGGGAGCGAGTTCATCCACGGTGGCGGCTTCCAGAACTGGATTCACTTGTTCTTGCGCGGCGGGGCGTACCCGTTCATGCGGCCGGTTCTGACGGGGTTCGTCCTGGCGCATGGCACCCCAATCGCCTACCTGGTGGCGTACGGCGAGCTGTGCATCGGACTGGCGCTCGTGCTCGGAATCCTGGTGAGGCCGGCGAGCATCTGCGGCGTGATTTACATGCTCACGCTGATGGCTTCGTCGAATTATCCGGGGCCGCACGTGCCTCCCTGGCGCTATTTCGGCGCGTCGCTCGACCATTCGGTGCTCGCGCTCTGCTTCGTCGCCTTCACCATCGGCGACGCCGACCTGGCGTACTCTATTCCCGCGATTCTCCGCCGTCGCGCGCGTGCCCGGATGGCGGGAACCAGCATCGCCACCGGTTACGAAACCGATTCCGGCGTTTTCGGAAAGTAGGCGGGGAGCCAGGGCGAGCCAGCCCGAGCGCAGCGCCGCGGGCCTGCGCCGCGGCCATCGCCCGCCCTCGCGAGGAGAAAGCCCCATGCGTACGAAACCCTATGACGGCTACCAGTCGTATCAGTATCTGGAAGCTGGCGCTGATTACAAACCCTTCAAACTAGCCAGGGAAATCGGGCGGGTGCCGGCGTTCGAAGTTTCGGTGAGCCGGGAACAAGGGGAACGGGTGGACCGGATCTTCGACCAGGCGCTGGTGGTTTCTCTCCACGATCATCCCTTCATCGTCCCCGAAAACGTCAGCGAGATTTTCGAATACCGCCGGCAGGGCAGGGACTGGACCGGATACGAGGGCCTCGCCCATTCCGGGCTGGACGCGATCTTCGACAACTTCATGGACGGCACCGCGATGATCACCAGCCAGGCCGGCTGGAAATGGACCGACATCCTCCACGACCTGGGGATGCGCTACAGCGATTTGGCCCATCAGAAGCTGGTTTTCCGCGCTGAAACCGTCGACGATCTGCTGCGCGCCAAGCAGACCGGACGCATCGCGCTGGTGCCGTCGCTCGAGGCGGCCACCCCCATCGAAAATGAAATCGACCGGATCGACGTCCTCTACGGCTTCGGCGTGAGGATGATGGGCATCGCCTACAGCGAAGCCAATGCCCTCGGCGCCGGCCTGAAGGAGAAACGCGACGGCGGCCTCACCGATTTCGGCCGCAAGGCAGTGCGCCGGATGAACAGGATAGGAATGGCCATCGACGTCTCCCATTCCGGCGATCAAACCTCCCTCGATACCATCGAGGCCAGCGAGAAACCCATCTTCATCACCCACGTCGGTGCGCGAACGCTCTGGAACACGCCGCGCATGAAACCCGACGCGGTGCTGATGGCTTGCGCCGCCAAGGGCGGCGTGATCGGCATCGAGGCCGCCCCGCATACCACCCTCACCGAGAAGCACAACCGTCATTCGATCGAGTCCTTCATGGAGCATTTTGAGTACGTCGCCGGCCTGGTGGGCATCGACCACGTGGCCTTCGGCCCCGACACGCTGTTCGGCGACCACGTCGGCTTGCACGACGTCTTCGCCGCCGCGCTGTCGATCGCCTCGGCCCACGGCGGCGTCAAGTTCGAAAAGGTCGAGTACGTGAAGGGAATCGAAAACCCGGCCGAAGGTTTTCCCAACGTCGTACGGTGGCTGGTGAGCCACGGCTATTCGGACGGCGATATCGCGAAAACGCTCGGCGGGAATATCCTTCGCGTGCTGCGGGAGGTGTGGGCGTAGCCGGCCCGGGGCCCGGGTGACGGGCATGGATTCGGGCAGGAAGCCGCCGCGCTTCCCGGAGCAGCGATGAGTTCGCTCTCTTCCCACTTCCTGGTCGTCCTGGTGATTTATTTCCTTTGCATTCTCACGATCGGCGTCCTCGGCCTGCGGAAAACACAGACGGAAGAGGATTTCCTCACCGCCAGCCGCACCATCGGCCCTTGGGTGGGTGGCGCGGTGCTGGCCGCGACCCAGATCAGCGCCGGCACGCTGGTCGGCACGGTCGGCCGGCACTACGCGACCGGGGTGAGCTGGGTGTGGATTTGGCCGGGAGTGTGGTGTGGATGGCTGATTTCGGCGGTTTTCGTCGGACCCAAGCTGAGGGAATTCGGCGCCATCACCATACCCGATTTTCTGGCCGCGCGATTCCAAAGCGAAACCGCCCGCGGGCTCTCCGCCCTCTTCATCGTGGGCGGCTACATGATTCTGCTGGTGGCGCAGTACCAGGCCTGCGGGGTGATCCTGCAAGCCCTGTTCGGTATCCGGCCGATTGCGGCGATGTTGCTGCTGGTGGCGAGCACCCTCGTCTATACGATCCTGGGCGGCGTGCGGTCGAGTTCCTATATCGACTTCCTCCAAATCCTGATCGTGGCTTCGGGAATGCTGCTGGCCGCGCCGGTACTCGCGCATCATTTCGGCGGCATCCGCCTTGCCGGCCAGTATCTGGGTTCCCTGGACGCGCGGCTCACCGGCTGGTGGTACAACGGGAAGCAACTGTTCGGCTACGCGATGGCGTTCGGGTTCAGCCTCGCCGCCGCTCCCTACGAGATGACGCGGTTCTACTCGATGCGCGACAAGGCGACGGTGCGCTACGCCATCGGCGTCAGTTTCTTGTTTCAAGCGGTGATCGGGGGTTGCGCGCTTCTGATCGGCCTGCTCACCCGCGCGTTGTTTCCCCAGCTTCCCTCCGCCGACCAGGCCAGCTCGATCATGGCCTTCAACGTTCTCCCTCCGCTCGCCGGCTCGCTTTTCATCGTGGCCTTGATCTCGGCCATCATGTCCAACGTGAACGCGGTCCTGTTGGTGGCTTCCGCCGGCCTTTCTCACGACCTCTACAGCAAGATCATCGATCCCCGGGCTTCGGATCGCCGCCGCCTGCTGCTGAACCGGCTGTGCATCGTCCTGCTGAGCCTGGTGCCGATCTGGTTCGCGCTGCGCCGGTACGGCGACGTGCAATCGATCGTGGTGGTGGAATCGCGGTTCCTGGCCAGTTTCTTCTTTGTTCCCGTCGTCGTCGGCTTGAACTCGCTGCGCGGGAAGGGAGCAGCGGCGGTCAGCTCGATGGCTGCGGGATTCGCCGGCTGCCTTTTCTGGAGCGTGTGGAGTGGAGCGCGAACGACGAACATCGACCCGGTGGAGGTGGGAATCGCGGCGAGCGCGGCGCTGTACTTCCTGGTGAGCGCGCTGGAGCGGTCGCGGGGCGGGAACGAGCCGCCCGTGCCGGCGCGGGTGGAGAGCTAGCGATGCCAGGACCGGCCATAACCGCTGGGAAACGGATGGGCGCCGCAGCCCTCCTTTTGGCGGCGGGGCTTGCCGCGAAGGCAGCGCCGGCCCAGCCAGGCCCTCGCAGGTTGCTCGATTTCGAGTGTGCTGTCCGGGTGGCGGACGAACAGACCGCGGGAGTTCAGGCGTTGGTTCGCGTCACCCGGACAAACTCCGCTCCCGGCATCACCCTCACCATCGTCCGCTACCCAGGACAGGAAATCGGCGGAATTCATGTTCGCGATGAGAAGGGAAGAGTCTTGCACGCGACGGCGGCAGCGGACGGGGCGATGCTCCGCGTCCAGGTGGAAGCTGCCGGCGCCGGCGAACCGGGCGAGGATGAGCTGGCATTCGCCCTGGAATATCAAGTGAGGGTTTCGCCGGGCAGGCTGGAGCGGATTCCCCTGCCCGTGCCCGATGCGGTGTCATCGTACGGCCAGCAGCCGGTGCGAATTGCGGTCACGCTTCCCGACGGGGCGGTTCCCGTCGGCGACGATTTCCCGGCGTTCGCTTGGCGCGAGGCCACTCGCGGCTACGCGCGCCTGTCCGACGTGCCTTCGCTGGCGATGGTCGATTGGAAGCCTGCGGGGCGAGTTACTCTCGCCGACGCCTTGCTTACTTCTTCGGCGCTCACCGACGCGGGCATGCTTCTGATCCTCGGGGCCGGGTCCGCGATCTGGTGGCTGCGGCGGCGCCGTGGCGACCGGTTTCGCAAGCCGGGCCAGGTGCGAGGATGAGTGTATGGGTTTCGGCTTGAACTTTTACGGATTTTTCTTTTTTGCCGCCCTCTGGGTGTGCGCCTATTTCCTCTGGGCTCGCTGGTTCAACACCAAGGAAAAGTCCCGCAAGTGAAGCGCCTGGTGGTCCCCCTCATTCTCCCGCTGGCGGCGAACCGCATCCCGATGCTTGGGACTGCGCCTCGTAGCCGCGGCATTCGAGGACGGGCAGGCGCGGATACTTGGGGAAGGCGGGATCGGATGCCGACCGCAGGCAAAGATAGAACGTCGAGCCGCGTGACGAGCCGATCCGTCGCGCGTGGATGCAATCGGCGCAGAGCCCGGCACCTGAATCCTCGCTCGATGCCTTCGTATCGTGACCCATGCGCTCTCGAGATTTGGCTGTGGGCAAACGGCGAGCGGTTGCCCTCTTGCCGCCCGAGCACCCAAAGCTTGTCTGAATCTTGCATCCAGTGGCGGCGCGGGTTACGCTCCTGCCACTGGGGTTACGCAGTTTCCCGCTTGCATCCGTCGGCGGGCCGGGCTAATCCACCCGTACCAGGGAAAGCGCTCTGCCAGGCGGCGGCACAAGGGCCGCGCCAAGCTCGTATGAAAAGACCGCTGGGCGTGACGATGGTGGCGTCGTATTACCTCCTGGGCTCAGTGTTGTTTCTCCTCGTGCTCGTGGTGGCGCTCCTGCAACCCGCGTTCGTCTCGGCCCTTCATAATCCCAATCTCCGGCAGGACATTCAAGATGCCGGGAAGTATCAGGGGATACACGCGCTGCTGATCGTTATCTTCGCGGGAATCGGAGTGGGATTGTGGTTCCTGCAGCCATGGGCTCGCACCCTGGTGCTGGTGATTACCGGGATTGACGTCATCCGCCGGGCGATCACGTTCGCGATCTATTTGCTGCCCCTGGCAACGGGGTCTCATCGAGCCCTGGGAGCCTTCTTCTGGTTCGCGACCGTGATGGACACCTCCATATTCGCGTACATGCGTTTGGGGCTCGTGAAGCGCGCATTCAAATTTTGACCTGGGCATTCGCCGGAATCGCGCCGGTCATTGGTCCTTTGGCTTCCATGCTCCCGCCAGATCGTCCCTGGTGAAACCCGCGGAGACCTCTCCGGTGGTGGCGTAGCGATAGAGAGCGGCCATGAAGATGCCTTGCGCCGCGGAACTCACCACCGACAGCAGCAGCCAGTAAATCACCGCCAGCCCCAACCCTGCCGCTGCACCAGCCGGTCCCAGCTTCACGCCCAGGACGGGAAGCAGCCCGCCTGGCAGTGCCAGCAACAGAAAGATCAATCCGAAGCTGAATCCTCCCGCCACCTGCTCGCCCCACGTCTGTGAAAACAGTTCGGCCGAGCGATAGAGCGCTTCGACCGGGCCGATGTCCTCGGCCGCGAGGATGGGCACCACGAAAAAGCTCGCTAGCGTCCACGCAACGCCAATCAGCCCCATCATGAATCGCCCCAGCCACTCCATCCGGTCTTCGAGCACTCTCAGCACGATGCCCACCGTCGCCGCCAGAACCGCCCACTCGAAAATCACGCCGGTGCGCTTCCACGCCGTTTGCAGCCCGTCATTCATCGTTGCTTTGCCGCCAACAAGCCGGTTTTCGGCGATGCTTACCAGCGCGACGTTGAAGAAGATAACCACGAAATAGTTCAGTACGTAGAACAAAAACAGCCAAGCCCACATTCCCTGCGACATCGGGATGGGCTGGTGCGGCTGCAGCCGGCCGAGAGCCCGGAGCTGCGGGAGAAACAGTAATGTGCCGCCGCTCAGCAGCACGACCGATAGCGCCACGCAGGCAATCGCCGATGCTACCGGCAGCAGCATCAGTTCCTTGTCTGAATTGAGAATGGCGAAACTCTGGCTGATCAGCTCCCAGCTCCGTCCGATTCGTCCCACCGCCGCCTCCCCGACCGATGCGCCCGATGGCGGCCATGCTAACACGGTTCGAGCGGCGGCCTGCCGGCGCCGGCCTGCGGGCGCGCCAATGATGCATCGGCTGGAACAACACACAGCGGTCGCGCCCGGAAGCCGTGGCTGGCGAGTCGCTTGTGGATGGCGAACCGGGTGGACAGCGCGGCAGCTCAGCAGCCGGGAAGAGCGCGCCGGGGCGGCGTCCGCCATCGGCAGGATTAGAGCCGGTTGCACAACCTCCGGTCCCGAAGGTTCGGGACGGGGGTCCGAGCTTTAGCTCCGGCAAAAAGGCCCAGCAATCAGCGGGCTTCAGCCCCTGAAGCGCTCCGCCGAGAGCTTTTACGACATGCTCTAGTGCAGCCCCACCGTGCCCCGCACCGAATCGATCAGTTTCTTCGAGTCGAACCCGACGCCGTCCTTGAACACCGTCACCACGTTTTCGATGTCGCTGATCTTGCGGCTGGGATCGCCCTGGACGACGACGATATCCGCTTGCTTGCCCGCTTGGAGCGTGCCGATGCGGTCGTCTTCGCCCAGAAAGATGGCCCCGTTTTCGGTCGCGATATGAATGGCTTCGAGCGGCGTGAAGCCCGCCTCCACCAGCAATTCCACTTCCCGCTGATCGCCGAATCCCGCCAGCACGCCTCCGTTGCCCGTCGGATCGAGCCCGGCCAGCAGCATGCCGCCCGCCCTGGCGAAGTCGTATTCGAATTGCATTTCCTTCTTCAGCCGGTAAGTGCGCGGTGGGTTCTGTTCGCCCACGAGCGCCCGGGCCACCAGATAGTCGATGCGCGCCGGCGGAGCCATGGTTTCCAGCACCCGCGGCTGGAGCGGCGGCCGGCCGGAAGTAGAGGACTCGAAGACGGGCAGCGTGGAAGTCACCGCGACGTGATGCGCCACCAGGTCGCGGATGGTTTCCTGCACCGCCGCACCGGAGACGTCCAGATTCGCCAGCGTCGATTCCTGCTCCTCCCCCGGCGGACAGACGTCGGGCTGCTTGCCGGGCACGAACTCGGTGTCAACCACCAGGCCATGTTCCAAGTCGTCGATGCCCAGCGCCGCCGCTTCCCGGAAGCCGACCGAACAAAGATGGCCCGTGAATTTGATGTGACGAGCGTGGGCCGCCTGGATCGCCGCGCCCAACTCGGCGCGGGTGATATGCGTGTAAGCCTTATAAGAAGTGAATCCCTGGTCGGCCCAGTAATTCACCATCCGCACGGCGTCCGCCGGTCCGGCGAGCTCATGCATTTGCAGCGAGAACGCGCCCACACCCTCCAGATACGGCGCGGTGATGTGGATTTTCGGGCCGGGCATGCGCCCGGCGTCAATCCAGGATTTCAGCGTGAGATCGGCGTACGGCTCCAGGCTGCCGGTGGTGCGAATCGAAGTCACCCCGCACGCCAGGTACAACCGCGGGAAACTGAACGCCAACTCGGTGTACATCGCCGGCGCGCCCGGGATGCGGCCGCGGCCGGAAGGCGCGGGATAATAAAGGTGGTCGTGCATCCCCACCAGGCCGGGAAGGACCGAATCGCCCGACAAATCCAGCACCTTCGCCCCTGCTGGCACCGTCACTTGGCCGGCGCCGCCGATGGCGCCGATCTTGCCGTTCGCGATCAACACGGTTTGGTCTTCCGCCGGGGACGCGCCGGTACCGTCGATCACCCGAACGTGCTCCAGCGCCACCACCGGCGCCTGTGCGGAGATGAACTGCTGGGTGGTCGGCGGCGGATTCTGCGCTGCAACCATCGAGCTCGCCACCGCCACCACCAGGAGAATTCCGCCGCGTTTCAGCATGCCGCTCCTCCCAGAAGCAATCCGGAATCGCGGCCGATCCGCTAACGCCCGATCCGCGTTCCGGGTGCAAGCGCCGCCCAGGCACGCGCGGGCAAGGCGGGAAGGACGACCGCGCCCTCGCTCAGAAAATATATTTCAGCCCGAACTGAATCAGCCGGGGTGAAACCGATGTCGAGGTGATCTGGCCGAAGTTTGCCGAGCCCACCACCGTCATCGGCGTCGAGAATTGCGTGGTGGTCGTGCTCGAAAATTGCGGCGTGTTGAACGTGTTGTAGAACTCGGCGCGGAATTCCAGGCTGGATGCCTCAGTGAAGCCGGGAATCTTCGTGGTCTTGAAGATCGCCATGTCCAGATTGTGCTGGCCCGGCCCGACGGTGATTCCGCGGCCGGTGGTGCCGTACGCGAAGCCGTTGCCGATGGCCGCCGGCGGGCAGAAGGCGCTGGCGTTGAAGAAATTGCTCAGGCGCGATTGCACCGAGCCCGACGTCGGGATGCTGCCGTAGGTCGCGCCGGAACAGAGTTGGGCGCGCTGGCCGGAGAACCCGAATATGGTTCCCGAGCGGTTATCGGTGAAGGTGAGCGTGGGGCCTGTCTGCACGGTAATCACGCCCGAGGCGCCCCAGCCGCTCAGCATCTTGCCGGCGAATCCCGCGGCCTTTCGATAGCTGGGCAGGTTCCAAAGATAGTTCGCCACGAAGCGCTGCCGCCGGTCGAAATCCGCCGGCCCCCAGTTTTCGCCCGGATGGCGCACATCGTTTTGCAAGCCGCCGCCCGAAGGAAACGTGCCGAACCCGGTGGCGTCGGTCATGGCTTTCCCGTAGGTATAGGCGACTTGAAACTGCAATCCCCGGCTCATCCGTTTCAGCAGGCTCGTTTGCAGCGAGTGGTACATCGACGAGCCGATCTCCGCGGCCTGGCCCAGGCCGCCGGGCGAGTAGCCCAGGAAAGTGACTCGCTGCCTGGCGTTGGCCAGCGTGTTGGTGGTGACCCCATTCACCGGATTCGACGGGCTGGCCAGAAACGCCTCGTTGATCGACCGGGTCAGCTCGATCCGCTGGCCGTTCGTCCCGACGTAGCCCACTTGCAGCATCGTGCTGGGTGTGAACCCGTACTCGACGCTCAGGCCCCACTGGTTCGACAGCGGCGGTGTCCAGTCGGGATTGATGCTCGCCAGGCTGAGCTGCGTATTGGCGGTGCGCTGCACCCACACCGGAAAAGCCGAAAAGGCCGGCGGCCCCGGATTGAACGGCACCTGGAACGTCGCTGCGGCGTTCAGCACGCCGCTGTTGGTCTGCCGCAGGAAAAACGGTGGGCTGGTGATGAGCTGGAACGCGTCGTTGATCGACGTCCGCGAATAATAGAGGCCGTAGCCGCCGCGCAGCACCAGCCGGTTGTTGAATCCGGGCTGCCAGGCAAATCCGAAGCGGGGCTGCACCGCGCCCCACGCGTAGGGATTGCCGGCGAACGTCTCGTTGCTGTTCCTGGCGACCCCGGCCGGCAGTGTGCCGGGGAAATTCGACGCGGCAATCAGGCCGGTGAGCGTGCCGCCGCTCGAGAAGTCGTTGTTCGCCAGTTGCGGCCAGAAATCCACCAGGTGTCCGGTGGTGTCCGACGACTGCCCGTAGACGTCGTACCGCACGCCCAGATTGAGCGTGAGGTGCGAGCTGACCCGCAAATCATCCTGGAAAAAGCTGGTCCAGTCGTTCACCCGGAAATGCCGCTGGGTATCGCCGCACAGGCCGTCGGAAGTGAACAGGTTGCTGAACGGGCTTCCGTTTTGCGCCGCGCTCATTCCCAGCAGGAAATCGGGGAAGCTCAGAAACGTCATGTCGCCGCGGTTGACCGCGGGATCGGCGAACGGCAGCGCCACCCGCTCGAATCCGACCCCCGCGCGGATGTCGTTCCGGCCCTTGATCCAGGAAATCTGGTCCTGGGCGGCGTAGGTCTGGCTGACGGTGTATTGCCCGTCGTTGAAGTTGCCGCCCAGCTCGAACGACCCCTGGACGGTGATGATGGGCATGATCGGGTTGTTGCACGAAGGGCTGATGCCGATGTCCGCCGATTTCACCGGGGTCAGGGAATCGATTCGGCCGTAGGTGCGATGGTAGCCGATGCTCGCCTCGTTCACCACCGAGGGGCTGACGAGGTACGTGTCCTTGATGGAAGAGTTGATGTTGAGGAACAAGGCGTTGATTCCCGAGCCGGGCACGTTCGACGAGGTGAAGCTCTGCAGCTCCGGCGCCCGCGACCAGAAAAACCGCTCGGCGATCCGGTGCTTCGCCAGAACGTAGTCGGTGTTCACCAGGAATTGGTCCTCGCGGAAGGTGGAGGGAATGCTGAACACCGAGAAGCCGCTGCCGTTCGACTCGATCACCTGGGGCGTGGGAATGAAGAACTGGCCGCTCGAGAGTTTCGTGTTCAGCAGTTTCAGCGCCACCGGATTGATATTCGAGCCGTCGCAAGCCACCCCCACTCCACCGAATTTGCCCTTCTGCCCGCAGAATTCCGTGCCCAGGGTCGCTGCCGACCGGTCGCTTGTGAGCGGGGGCAGCACCACGCTCGCCAGTGAACTCGAGCCTTCGCCGTTGGTTTGCAGCGTGCCCTGGTAGGAGCCGAAAAAGAACAGCCTGTCCTTCACCACCGGCCCGCCGAGCGTTCCGCCGAACTGGTGCTGCTTTAGCACCGGCCGGTGCTGCCCGTTGCGGTTGAGGAAGAAGTCGTTGGCGTTGAAGACGTCGTTACGCGCGAATTCGAACAGATCCCCGTGGAACTGGTCGGTGCCGGCCTTGGTCACCACGTCGACGTTGGCTCCCGACCCGCGGCCGTAAGCGGCGTCGTAGAGGCTGGTCTGCACCTTGAATTCCTGAATCGAGTCGGGATTGGGAATCGAGATTCCGCCCACCGACACCACTCCCGCCGTACCTTGCGTTTGCAGGTTCGAGGCGTCCTGGCCGTCCATCTGGTAGCTGTTGTCCATGATCCGGCCGCCGTTCACGTTGACGTCTACGGAATTTTTCCCCAGCGTCGCGGCGTTCGGCACCTGGCCCACCACGCCCGGCGACAGCGCCAGAATCTGGGTGTAATTCCGGTTGGTGAGAGGAAGCGCCGGCACCGTGCGCTCGTTCACCGTGGTTCCGTTGGCCGCGTCCTGCGTTTGGAGCATTTCGCCCGATTCCTGCACGGTGACGGTCTGGCTGGTGGCGCCGATCTGGAGCGTGACGTTTAACGCCGCCGTGCTCGCCACGGCCACCGCGACGTTCGCCATCGATTGCGTCTTGAATCCCGCCGCCGTCACCGTCACCGTATAGCTTCCCGGAGGCAGCAGCGATATCGCGTAGGAGCCCATCGAGCTGGTCGTCGCGGTTCTCTCCAGGCCGGTAGCCGCGTTGCTCACCGTCACCGTTGCGTTCGGAACCACGGCCTTCGAGGGGTCCTGCACCGTGCCGACGATCTGGCCGGTGGCCGAGGTTTGCGTCCAGGCAGGCGGCGCCGCCGCAAAGGCGCACAGCGCCACCAGCAGGCCGATGGCTGCGGCTCGTTTCGAGTTTTCCATTGCTGGTCTCCTCTGGGCGGGGTTGGGCGGA
This sequence comes from Candidatus Acidiferrales bacterium, assembly GCA_035946455.1. Taxonomy (GTDB): domain Bacteria; phylum Acidobacteriota; class Terriglobia; order Acidiferrales; family UBA7541; genus JAKASX01. The sequence goes on from DASYZK010000007.1 coordinate 15,119, forward strand.
AGCCGGCGCCCGCTTGCCAGACCGCAGCGAAATGATTCCCTCGGGTCCGGTGACGCGAACCGCAACGGGCGGAGGGCAGGGAACGGGTACAGACAACGAACTCCCGCAATCCTGGCCGGGTCGCGTCCGCTCCGTCGCCGGCACGTCACGGCGCCTTATACACCCCGTGCTTTCTTCGGGTCAAGCGCTGCAAACCACGGACGCAGCCGGTACCAGGTGCCGGCGGGCCTTCCTCCTCCCACCCTTTCCCGGCATTTCCGCCGATCCCCGGCGGGCGGATAAGCGCTTGCGACGCAGCCGGATGCGGGGCCCCGAATGTTCGGGGCGGCCGTCCGTTCGGGAGTCAGTCCCAAGCGAAGGCGTCCTTGCGTAAACATTGCAATCATTTGGCCTTCTGCTAATCATCGAGATGGGCCCCCGGTGGATCGAATGCCGGCCTGTCCAAGCGAAAAAAGCCGAGCGCAACAGCCGGAAGTCCGCCGGCAGCGCCGGATGACTTGCCATCCGAAGCCCGCCGCCGCGGGCGCAGGATGGGGGAGGAGCCTGACTTGAACGAACCCGTGAACCGCGCCGACCATTTGGCCAAGACCATCGTCAACGTCGGGGATCAGCAGTGGCATTTGGCCCGCACCTACGGAACTTACGTGATCCCGCCGTGCGCGAAGGGCGAGCGGTGCGCGACGCTGAGGATCGAGGGCCGCGTCGATCGCGCCGATATCGGCGACAAACGGTACAGCGAATTCTATTTTTCCGCGAAACAGATTGCCGAAGACCTGGTCTCCGACCTCACCGACCACGGCGTTTTTGTCGCCGCCGGCGACCAGCCAACCGACGAGGAAATCTCCGCCGCCCAGCAGCGGCTCACCGACTTCTACAAGAAATTGGTTTTCGAAGCCGATATGGAATGGGGCCGGCACCACAACTTCACCCTTCTCTCCGATTTGCACCGGCGGGCGGCGTTTGCCCTGGGAATCGAGAAGGAATGGGCCTACGTGCCCGCGGCCCTGGCCGATTGCCCCGCCTGCGGGGAGAAAGTGAAACCGGGCGTCGCCCTCTGCAGCCATTGCGGATCGATACTGGACCGCGAGAAGGCTCGCGGATTCGGGCTGCTGCGCGAACCAGAGGCCGGCCCGGGCAGTGAGCTGCCCCGCAGCAGTGCCGGGGGCGCGAAGCATCGCGGCCCCGCCGGCCGGGATTAGGCCGAAGCCGGAAGCCATGCGAGGGAAGATCCGCCCCAAAATCCCGGCGGCTGAATCTCGAGCCAGGCAGCCGCATGGCCAGGTGCGGTTCTACGACGATGCCGATTTTCCCGCAGTCGTCCGGCTCTACCTGCTGACGTTCCCCTTCCTGAGGTGGGAGGACGCCGTCGAGTGGCTCCCCAGCCGCCCCGGCCCGGCTTGGGTGGCGGAGAAGAACGGCCGGGTCGTGATGGCCCTGGTGACCGACGCCGACGGAGCGCTGACCACGATCGCCGATCCGGCCAGCGCCACCCGGCCGGAAACCAGCAGCGATTTCCAGGCGCTGGTGCGCAGTGCCGCCGCCTACCACCTCCCGGCTGGCGGCTATCTGCGAGTGGTATTCCCGCGCGCCTTGGCCGGGATGAGCGACGCGCTCAAGAGCGCCGGCAGCCTGAGCGTTGAATTCCTTCGGCTGCACGTCCTGCGTTTCTCCGAGGGCGGCGAAGCCTTCGCCCCCAATTAACAGTTGCGCGAATCACTCGCCCCGCCATTCAATCTGCCGCCCTGGCCCAGTGGCATAGGCTTCCGCGCCGTTTGCGTCCCGATGGCGTGGGTCGGGAAGCCGTGCGGTGTCCGGCGCAGAGTTAGGCGGCTTTAGCCGCTGAGGCCCACGAAGTTCCCGCCGCTCGATTGCCGGTGCCGCGCCGCGGCATCCCCGGGACGAACGAAGCGGCCCCGTCCGTGCGGTCGCGCCGGGCGCCGCCAGGCAGGCCGGAATGGCTGACAGCGCGACCCCCCCCCGCACGCTGGAGCCCGCGCACAAACGCAGATCTGCTCTCCGTATCGCCTGGGTGGGATCGGCGACCGAGTTGTGATCCTCATTGGCGGCGGAACGAAAAAACGCCAGGGGGGAAGACATCGCCAGGGCTCTGGCGAGGTGGCAGGAGTACAAACAGCGAACAGGAACGGAGAGGCGGCTCTAATGGCTTTGAGACGGGATTTCAAGGAAACAATCCGGGCGCGCGTGCAACGCGATCCAGGCTTCCGCGAAGCGCTCTTTCGGGAGGGAATTGAAAACCTTCTCTCGGGCGACGTGGAAACCGGCAAAATCATCCTCCGCGATTTCATCAACGCCACAGTTGGCTTTACCCGACTGAGCGACGTTACCCATCGTTCGGCCAAGAGCTTGATGCGGATGCTTGGTCCCAAAGGAAATCCTCAAGCTCGGAACCTGTTCAAGATCGTTGCGTATTTGCAGCGGTCGGAAGGCCTACGCTTCGAGGTCCGCTCTGCGCGCTCTGGCCAGCATTCGAGGGAGAGGTACTTCGAGCGCAAACTACTGCTTGGCAGGCCAACTGCCGCGCGCCCCTAACTGCCAGGGCGACCACGCTTAAAACACGCGAACACCCGCCAAAGCCACAATCATCGCTACCTTACGCGCCATAGACTCTTCGATGATCGCTCACGAACGTGGCCATTTTTCGACGAGCACGGATTACAAACCGAAATGAGCACATCACAATGGATTTCTCTGAGCCTAACCGGGCGTGGCCGGCGGTGACTGGAATGTCGGCACTACAATAGGCGCTTCTAGGGAGGGTACATGAGCAAACCCCGAAACTGGTACAAATACGATTTCAAGGTCGGTAGCAAGATCAGACACAGCGGAATCACCAATGACCTGGAACGGCGCGAGCAAGAGCACCAACAGCGTTGGCCCAGCGGTCATATCGTGCAGGTAGGCCGCGCCACCACAAAAGAAGCGGCCCAAGAATCGGAGGAAACCAAACACAAGGCAATTACTCCGGAGCGTTAGCACCGGCGGCATATTCCGGGCTCGGTCACTGCGGTCACCGCTTCAGAGCCCGTGAACCGGCACTTGAAACCGCAAGAGGCTCGCACAGATTGACGCGTGCCGATGCCAGAGGCATATTCGATGTTCTTGAGGATGGGCCGCAAGACTCCATCGTACGGGGCGAAGCGTCTATGGACCGATACGGATTTAGCGAGCCCAAATGGGAGGCCGCAAAGGCTGAGGCAAAAACCGTCCTCGCCGCGTATGCCCGGCGACGCCAGATGATCCCGTACTCGGAGTTTGTGCAAGAGATCCACTCCATTCAGCTTGAGCATCACGATCCGCGGTTGTTCCACTTCCTTGGAGAGATTTCCTCGGAGGAAAATGCAGTTGGGCGCGGAATGCTGAGTGCCTTGGTTGTCCATAAGCACGGAGACTACCAGCCCGGTCCGGGCTTCTTCGAACTGGCAGCGAAGCTCGGGCGCGATACAACCGACATCGTCAAGTGTTGGATCGAGGAAGTGAAACGGGTGTTTGCGGCATGGACCGAATGAATATCCAGCAAACATAGAAGAGGTTCTCGTTCCCTGCCTGGGCCGGCTCAAGACTGGCACCGCGGGGTTAAGGCACAATTCAGAAGAGGGAGGGCAAGCCGACTTGGCCGAAGAACCCATCAGGTTGTTCCCGACCCGGGCAGAGTCGTACCCTGAACCGGACGGGGCAGATACGATGCAAGGCATCGCTCGTGCCGGATTGGCCGCTATCCCCGTTTTTGGCGGATCGGTTACGGAGATTCTCTCTCTGGTTCTGGCCCCTGCCGTTCAGCTCCGCCGGGATGAATGGTTCAGAGAACTCGCGGATGCGGTGGATCGGTTAGAGAAGAGACTCGATGGATTCAAGATCGAGAATCTTGTGCAGGACGACGCATTCGTGTCGGCCACCATTCAGGCAACCCGGATTGCAGTCGCCACGCATCAGCGGGAGAAGCGTGAAATGCTCCGGAACGCGCTGCTGAACATCGCCACCGGCAAGGGCCCGAGAGAAGAGCTCCAGCAGGTTTACCTTAATGCGGTCGGAGATTTTACCGCTTCGCATGTCAAGGTGCTTCAGTTTCTATGGAAGGGAAACACGGCGCTCCGGCCACCAATTACCAATTATGGGCAAGCAATCGAGCAGGCGCATCCGGAACTAAGGGGACAGGGCGATTTTGTCCAACACATCATGAACGATCTGAGAAATCGAGGGTTCTCCCATCTGAGTGGGCCGAGTGCGGCGCATCCTCAGCACCCGGCGATTACGAACTTGGGGATAGAATTCCTCACGTTTCTCTCAGCACCTGAAACACAAGAGCCAGGTGCGCCGTAATGCTCACTTCCGCGCTTCGTCTTCAGGTGCGGGTGCGCTGGGCGCGTTCTTCGCCAGAGCCCAAGTGGACGCAAGCAAGCAGAGCGACAGCATCCAACCGATCCGCCACACGGCGAATATGAATTTGGACCGTTGGGAAGCGACGAATGCTGTGCCAAAGGCTCTCATCGGGCAGCACCCGGCAACGCGTCAAGGTTTGAAGCTGATGTCACGGTCTGATGGTCCCTGGGGAAGCATTCCAACGGACCAGGGTTTCCATTTGGCTACAGGGCGCGCGCAGTATAGCTGCGTCGGCCGGTCCGCAATCACAATTTCCGCAATCTAGATCACGGCGGCGCGCCTTCAGCCGCCGGCCCCGCGAACTTCCCGGCGCTCGATTGACCCTGCCGTGCGGCGGCGTCCCCGGGACGAACGAAGCGGCCCCGTCCGTGCGGTCGCGCCGGGCGCCGCCAGGCAGGCCGGAATGGGTGGCAGGGTGGCCCCGCCCCGGGCAGAACAGCCAGTCGTAGGGAATCGAGGACAAGCCCGTGCACGCAATCGCGCCGTACGTCGACCCCGTCGCGCCCATCCTTATTGCGTTGATGCTGATGGCCCTGGGCGCGGCAGTGGGCGGATGGCTGGTGCAGAAGGCCGGGCAGCCGGCTGTCCTGGGCGAGTTGCTGGTTGGAATTCTGGTGGGCAACGTGGCGTATTGGTTCCACGAGCCGGTGCTCACCATTCTCCGCGAAGGCGACACCGTCCGCGAGCTGGCGCGGCGGGCGCTGACTCATCCGGTGGATCTGGCGGGCGCGGCCCGGGCGATGCTTGGCCCGGGATCGCATGCGGGCCGGTTGATTGCGGCGCTCGCCAGCGCTGCCGGCCCGCCGGCCGTCTCCGTCTATCTGTTCGTGGATCAGCTCTCGCGGCTCGCGGTGATCTTCCTGCTGTTTCTGGTCGGACTCGAGACGAGCGTCACCGAAATGCGCCGGGTGGGCTGGCGCTCGTTTCGGGTAGCGGTGGTCGGGGTGGCATGCCCGCTCGTGGGGGGCCTGTTGGCGATGAAGCTGATTCTGCCCGCCGCGAGCATGGCGCACGACCTCTTCATCGGCGGCATCCTTACGGCGACGAGCGTGGGCATCACCGCCCGCATCTTTAGCGACATGCAAACCACCGGCCGCCCCGAGGCGCGAGTGATTCTGGGAGCGGCGGTGATCGACGACGTCCTGGCGCTACTGGTGCTCGGGGTGGTAACCGGTCTGGTGGTGAAGGGCACAGTCAGCGTGTGGAGCGTCGCCGGCCAGACGGCGAAAGCCGTCGTCTTTCTCTTGGGGTCGATTTGGGCGGGCCTGCGGATCACGCCGCGCCTGGTGCCTCGAATCCGGCAGATGGGCTTTCGCAACGTGCGGTTGCTCTTCGGCCTGGGACTGGCATTCGTTCTGTCGTGGCTGGCCAGCCGGATCGGGCTGGCAACCATCGTGGGCGCTTTTGCGGCCGGTTTGATCCTCGAGCGGTTCTTCACCACCGACATGGAACAGGAACATTCCCTCCGCGAGGTGCTTTCCCCGCTCGAGTCGCTCGTCGTGCCCGTCTTTTTCGTGCTGATGGGATTGCAGGTAAAGCTGGAAACGTTTCTCGACTGGCGAGCGGTGGAATTGGGCGCGGCGCTCACCGCCGTAGCCATCGCCGGGAAATTGGTCGCGGGTCCCTTCGCCGGAGGGCGAGTGAGCTGGCTCTCGGTGGGCATCGGAATGGTGCCGCGCGGGGAAGTGGGCTTGATTTTCGCGAGCATCGGGAAGACGCTGGCGGTCGTGAACGACGCCGCCTTCTCGGCCGTGGTGCTGATGGTGGTCGTGACGACCCTGATTACTCCGCCGCTGCTGGCAGCAGCGATGGGGCGGCGCAAGAGCGCGTGAGACGCGGCGGGGGGCGAGCCTACCGCTCTGAAACCGGCCGCCCGGAAGGATCGAAGGGCACGAAACTGTCGGCTTGCTTAGGATCGCCTTTTCCCGAATAACGAGCCAAAACGGGATAGGGGAAGACAGGGCGGCAGCGTTCGACGACGCCTTCGGTCGAACGGCAGGCGATCAGCTCTTTGGGCGCCCTGCCCCGCTCCACCCAGCTTTCGAGCGCAGTGAGGGCGTCGAACTCGGTGAGCCCCGGGCCTCCCCCGCCGTGGTGAACCCCGGGGATCAAAAACAACCGGAAGAAGGCTTCGGTTTGCTTGCGGCCGCCCATAAGCTTCATCACGCCCTCGTAGTAGCCGATCGAAGATGTGGCTGCGATCGCGCCATCGGCCCAACCATGCCACATGAGGATCTTGCCACCCCGCGCTTCAAAAGCGCGCAGGTTAAAGGAGGTCGCGTCATATATTCTCCGCGCCCGAGCAAGAGTCGCGGGGTCGCGGTCAAAGTCAAATTTCAGTGGATCGGAGTCTTTGCGTATATTTTCGTCGGCTAGGTATTTTAGGAACTGCTGAGGGAGATAGATATTGGCAATACGCGGACTCAGGCCGCCGCTTGGAGACCCGAAGAAATTCCAGCCGACCCACTGCGTCTCGCTTCCTGGGAGATAGGGATAAGCGTAGAGTACTTCACCTTGGGAATTGGTCACCGAGGTCATCAGGCGCTTGATCGCGGCCACTTGCTTCGCATTCAGGCAATCCGGACTGCTGGCGCCGGCGGCGCAGGCAACCATCTCCGGCTGCCATTTGCAGGAGGGCGGATCGGTAACGAACTCTTCCTCCACACCGTCCTGCGCGCCACAGTGCTCCAGGACGGATTTGTGTACCGCCAGCGCCGCCGCGGCGTTGAGCACCGAACCCCCGTGCCCATCGCTGACGGCTTGCGCAAACCAGGATGCCGCGATAACGGACCGTCCGGTGTAATCGTATACGGGTGCGCTGGGCATCAAGCCGTCGAAGTCTTCTGGAAAGCGTTGCGCCTCGAGCAGGACGGCCTGCCCGCCTTTCGAATTGCCAGCCATGTACGAATGGTTGATCGGCTTGCCGTAATAGTGCGTGGTAATGTTTTTCGCAATCAGAGTGACGACGTGGTTGCTGCGCCAGCCGAAGTCCTCTTGCAGTTCCGGCGCGTTCGCGCCCCAAATCGCATCGAATCCGGTGCCGCTGCTCTCGTGCCCGCCGTTTCCAGTGACCGAAGCATAGCCCCTGGCAAGGGCAAAGTTGCAGCGCCTGCCTTCGGCCGAGCCGCAGAAACCCCCACAGGCCATGAAGAAAAAGTTCCGATTCCAATTCCTCGACAGCGGCAGCTTCAACTCGAACTTGTTCTGGGGCGCAACATAGCCGGTGACATCGCAGTACTCGCGGATGCGGCTCGCGATCGGGCCATTCGTACTCCCATATCCGCTTGGGGCGTAGGCGGGCCGCTCCAGCCCGTTCGTGGAGACTTTGAGAAGTTCCGCCGAGATGATGAAGGCCGGCCCTCCCGGCGCGTCTTCCAGGCTGAGCCGCGACAGCGCGGCGCACTTCCGCGCTTCGTCTTCAGGTGGGGGTGCGCTGGGCGCGTTCTTCGCCAGAGCCCAGGTGGACGCAAGCAAGCAGAGCCAGAGCATCCAACCGGTCCGCCGCACGACGGATGTGAATTTGGACCCTTGGGAAGCGACGAATGCTGTGCCAAAGACTCTCATCGGGCAGCGCTCCGCAACGCCTCAAGGTTTGCGGCTGATGTCACGGGCTGATGGTCCCTGGGGAAGCATTCCAACGGACGAGGGTTTCCATTTGGCTACTGGGCGCGCGCAGTATAGCTCCATCGGCCCGTCCGCAACCACAATTTCCGCAATCAAGATCACGGCGGCGCGCCCTCAGCCGCCGGCCCCGCGAACTTCCCGCCGCTCGATTGCCCCTGCGGCGCCGCGGCATCCCCCGGCGGAACGAAGCGGCCCCGTCCGTGCGGTCGCGCCGGGCGCCGCCAGGCCGGCCGGAATGGCTGATAGCGCGACCCCGCCCCCCGGCACGCCTGAGCCCGGGCACAAACCGGCATCCGCTTTCCGAATCGCCTGGGTGGGACCGTCGCCCGAGTCGGGAATTTCGCTGGCGGCAATCCGGCGATCCGGCAATACTGTGACGGGAACCAAACCAGGCGGAAGGGCGCCCAGGTACCCGACGACGGGCAGGGAGGAGCGGCGTGATTGGGAAAGGGAACAGCGGCGCCTTGCGGTTGCTGATTCTGGCGGGGCTGGCTGCTCTGGCGTCGATTCCTGCGGCGCGTGTGCGGGCGCAACAGGCGAAACCGAAATCACAAACTGAGCTGGAGCGCGAACGGTTGATTCCCTCTCTCAAAGGTCCCGAGCTGTTTCGCGCCTATTGCGCAACCTGCCACGGCGTCGACGGCAAAGGCAACGGGCCGGTGGCGCCGGCGCTGAAGACGAAGCCGCCCGACCTGACTACGATCGCCCGGCGCAACGGTGGCAGGTTCCCGACCGCCCGCGTCCGCAACATCATTTCAGGCGAGGAAGTGATGGCCGCGCACGGATCGCGCGAGATGCCCATCTGGGGCCCGATCTTCCATCAGATCGAATCGGACCGCGACTTCGGCAAGGTGAGGCTCGAAAACGTCACGAAATATCTTGAATCCATTCAGCAGAACTAGCGCTTCAAGCTATTGAAGCATTGGATGTCGGATCGGCTTCGGCTTGGACTTCGGGGCCATGGCGGGATAAGGACTCCAATGCGGGCCGGGATGAAAACGACGACCGAGGAGAGGCCATGAAAGCATCCCTTTGGCTGGCGGGAACACTTCTGGTGCTGGGAACGGCCGCGTCGGCCCGGCCCAACGCGCGCAAACAGGTTTTTTACGGCAGCATCAGCGCCAGCTCGTGCGGGCTGCATCATCCCGATGCCGATCCGGTGGCGTGTACCAAGCAAGGCATCGCCAACGGGTCGAAATACGTGCTGGCCGACGAAAAGAACCAGAAGGTTTACCAACTGAGCGACCAAACCAAGCCCGCGCCCTTTGCCGGCCTCCCGGTGCAGGTGGTTGGGACCCTTGAGGGCGACACCATCCAAGTGGCATCAATCGCCGCCCCGAAAGCGCCGCTAAGGAAGGCTGCGCCGAAGTAGGCCGCCGCACGGCAGCCAGCGCGGGGCGGGCTGAACCAAAACCGGTCGGCGCGCCTTTTCTCGTCACCCACCGCACCCGAACGATCGCGCTAAGGTTATGAGCTCTAGATCTCACGTCATAAATAGCTAAAGCTGGATAACAGCGGCCTCGCAGACCCAAGGCGCAGACACCGAAAGCACGATACGCGTCTCCCCACGCTACGTCCCCGCCTCTGATGATGCGGTGCTGGTGGCCGCCGAGCGGCTAGCTGCGCACAACTCCGGGCACAGCGAGCAACAGCCCGTTTCCGATGTCTGCAGGGAGAAAGGGTTAGCTGCCCAGGGTCGCTCGATATAGCTGGCGGGGCCGACCGGACTCGAACCGGCGACCTCCTGCGTCAGGGACAGTTGGGCCAAAATCCTAAGCGCCGCGTCACGCGTCGCTTACGTACCCAGGAAGGCGCCCTCACGCGGCGTGGCTCGGGCTGTGGTACTATGCCACACATAGCATTAGGAACTTTCCGAGGCGAAGAACCTCGCGGCCGGCGCCCGGGCAGCGAAACGCTACGGAAGGACGAGCGGGGGAAGTGCCGTTCAACCTGCGGGGCGGAAGACCTAAATCAAGGCTCTCGTCCGAAGCGAAGCCGCGCTGAAGGGAAGCTCCCCCTCGGCTCGGGAGCCGACGCAAAGAGCAGTGTAGAATGTTCGTGGCCGCCTCTTGCCTCCAACGGAGAATTGCACACCGTCTCTTCGCGGTGTTGGCTTCCGCAGCATTCCTGTCCGCGGCCGCCCTGCCCAGCTTGGCGCAGCATCCTGCCGTAGCGAATTCCGTCCTCCTAGACGCGAACGGCTTCCTTCTCGGTTTCGACGCAACGGGGAACGGGGTTGAATATCCCAATTCCCCTGGGGCGACCCTCAGAGTCTTTCGGCCGGACGGCACCATAGTTTCGCAGATACCACTGCTGTCGTCGGCACAACAGATTGCATTTGACGGTAGCGGCAACCTCTACGCGCTCTCGCCACGTTGCGCGACAACGTGCCCGGCCCCAACCACGACCTTCGGAACGGGAAGCGGCGCCGTTCTGTTCGGCAAGGTCAACGCGACTGGCGATGCGTTCGTTTGGCTAGACCGGCTAACCGATGTGTCACCGAACTACTCCACTGCTATGCGGGTGGACGTCGGCGGCAATGTGTACCTCGCTGGCAGCGCGGACTGCTCCTTCCCCACATCCGCCGGCAGCTTCCAGCCGCAGTGCGCGCCCAACAACGCATCTCCGGCATTCGCCGCCAAGGTGGATAGCACCGGAACGAAGCTGCTCTATGCCACCTTCCTGCGAGGGACAACGCAGAACGCAGAAAGCCTAACCTCGATGGCAATTGATGGATCGGGGAGCATGTATGTGATCGGACAAGCTGCCTCGGACTGGCCGACCACGCCAGGCGCGTTCGAACCGACCGCGAACAATCCCACGCCCACTTTCGTGGCGAAGCTTAAATCTGATGGCTCCGGTCTGACCTATTCGACGTTCTTGAATGAAGACCCTCTGGGGGGTACTTGCGGGGAAGTCGTTTGCACCGCGATCGCGGTGGACAGCCAGGGCAGCGCCTACTTGGCCGGGCAGACGACCAACACTGCCTTTCCCACAACGTCCGGAGCCGCAGAACCTACTTTCCCGATCTGGGCGCCCCAGAACGGCACTCCGGACCCCTCCTTCGTTACCAAGTTCAAACCCGATGGAACCGGCCTGGTGTATTCCACCTACGTCTCGCTGCTGGATCAGACAACCTTCAGCCCCGGCGGCTCGCCGGGCATCTTGGTGGACTCAGCGGGCGACGCCTTTGTGTACGGTTTGACGAAGCGCCCCGGCGTCCAGACAGTAAACGCCATCCAAGGAGATGACAACCATCCGAACGCTGGCGAGGGAGCAATTGCCGAGCTGAGCCCGCAAGGCTCGGGATACGTCTTTTCGACCTACCTCGGTGGAACCGGCGGGGCCAACGACGACAATGGCGTCATTGCACTCGAAGTCGCGACGGACGGTTCGATTCACATTGCCGGCTATGGCGTGGGAGACGACTTTCCCGCGCTGGCTTCCACGAGTAACCAGTACCCCTTCAACCCGGTGCTTTACATCATGACACTGCAGCCCAGCGGAACCAACGCTGTGCCCATCATGTTCAGCACGGACAGCGTCCCACCCGTTAATCCAGGGGGGAGCCCGGGGGCGCTCCAAGCCACGCTGGCTGGCGCCTGCGCGGGACCTTCCTGCGCTTCCACGGCGAATGGCACCATGATCCCCCGCACGTCGCAAGGCACGGTGTACCTGGGCAACTACGGCGCGGCACCGCTCACCATCGGCTCGATCACCACGAGCGGAGATTTCAGCCAGGCGAACGCCTGCCCCGTAACGCTGGCGGCCGGTGCGCGCTGCATCGTCACCGTAACTTTCATGCCTGCAGTCCTGGGAACGCGCACTGGAACGCTTACGCTCACGGGGAGTGGCCCGACGCAAACGATGAGTTTGTCCAGCTTTGGATACGCGGCTCAAGTGCAAACGACCGCCTCGACCCTGGGCTTCGGCGTGCAGGCGGTTGGTACGAGCAGCGCACCGCAGACCCTCACGATTACCAACACAGGCAACTTTGAGCTGGACTTCACCAGCATCAGCGTGCAGGGAGAGTTTTCCCAGACCAACAACTGTGGTGCGCCCGTCAACGCCAATGGCGGGACGTGCGCGGTTCAAGTGACCTTCACGCCGACCGCCTCGAGCCAGCAGAGCGGAACGCTCACGCTGGCGAGCAACGCGATCAACGGCACTGTGGTCCTTCAGCTCGAAGGCGGCATCAATCCAGATTTTTCCATCGCCCTCCCGCAGGGCGGCACGACCACCCAGACCGTGACCGCCGGCCAAACTGCGACTTTCAATCTGTCGCTGACGCCTCTGGCAGGGTTCAGCGGAACCGTAGCGCTTTCCTGCTCCGGTGCGCCTCCGGGCGGGGGTTGCGTGGTCAGCCCGCCCTCGGCGAGCTTGAGCGGCAGTTCGGCTGTGGCGTTCACAGTCAGCATCGCGACCACGGCTCAAAGCGTAGGCAGCAGCCCGGTGCTTGTGCCTCCGAGCGCGCCTCCCCTTCGGTATCCGAGATGGCTCTGGCTGTGGGTCTTGAGCGCGTTCCTCGTCAGCTTGTGGCACGCCTCGCGAACTCGGCGATTCCCGACAGCCACCAACGTCCTCTGCGCTCTTGCCCTGTTCGCGACGCTGTTCACCACCGGTTGCGGAGGCGGAACGAGCAGTAGCTCGACTCCCCGGGGCACCCCGCCCGGGACTTATACGATCACGGTCAACGCCAGTTCTGGCTCGGATGCCCACACCGAAAATCTTACAGTGATCGTGCAGTAGCCCCGCGGCGGAGGCTGCCGCTCAGGGCTGCGCGACGCGCCGGGTACACTGGAGGGTCCGCTCGCGGCGCCTTTCAAGCGGGGCGGCTGCCCTCGGAATCGGGTGGTAGGGCTTGGGGGACATCTGGAGTTCAAGGATTGCCCGAAGCCATCGGCGCCAAGGCACGCGGTGTGGCCACTGGTGCTGACGCGCGTTTCCCGGCGGCCTCTGCCCCTCAGCACCCATTGTTGCTTCAAGATTTGACTGGCGGGGCCGACCGGACTCGAACCGGCGACCTCCTGCGTGACAGGCAGGCGTTCTAACCGACTGAACTACGGCCCCGCGCTCGGCTCGGATGGTGGGCAGTGTCCGATTCGAACGGACGACCTTCCGGGTGTAAACCGGATGCTCTAACCACTGAGCTAACCGCCCGCTCAAATGCTAGCGGAGATAGGGTGAAAAAGCCAGTTGCGGGCGCAGCCCCATTCGCTGCCGGTGGCACCCGCCGCGGCGGGCCGTATGCACCTGCCCGCGCCTCGCAATCGATGCGAAGACCGACGCCGCCTCCCGATCCCGAAGGATCGGGATTCGGGACCGGCTGGCTGCCCGGCTCGGCCCCGCATCAACGGATATCGCAATACGACGCATTGAGTCGGCCGCCAGTTTGTGATAGGTTGCCCTGGGGGCAGGACCCTGCCAGCCGGCGGGATCGGCAGCATGCATGCCCGCAGGCAACGGCGCAGTGGTGTGTCTCACCGCCGATATTCATCCCTTGCCTCCGGAAAAAGGGTGTATGTGCGGGATTGTCGGGTTCACTCACAGAAGCCGCCGGGTCGACCCTGACCGCATCGCGCGCGCGGTGAATTCGCTGGTGCATCGCGGGCCGGACGAGCAGGGCGTCTATCGCTCGCAACGGGTTTCCCTGGGAGCGACGCGGCTGAAGATCATCGATCTCGAGGCCGGGGCCCAGCCGATGGCGTCCGACGACGGCGACACGGTCTTGGCCTTCAACGGAGAAATCTACAACCACGCCGAGCTGCGGCGGGAACTCGAAGCGCTGGGCCACCGGTTCCTCACCCGGAGCGACACCGAAACGGTGCTGCGCGGGTTCCTGGAGTGGGACACCGGCTGCTTCGAGCGGCTGCGAGGCATGTTTGCCATCGCGCTGTGGACCGAGTCGAAGAAGCGGCTGGTGCTGGCACGCGACCGCCTAGGCATAAAGCCGCTCTATTTCTGCCGGTGGCAGGACGACATTCTGTTTGGATCCGAACTGAAGGCAATTCTGGTCCATCCGGAAGTGGAGCGGCGGCTGAGCCTTCCGGCGCTGAATTGCTTTCTGTCCTTGAATTACGTGCCCTGCCCGCGGACGCTGGTGGAAGGCATCGAGAAGCTTCCCCCAGGCCATTTCCTCGAATGGCGCGACGGAGCGGTTCGCACCGGTTGTTACTGGCGCCTGGCGTTCCGGGAGCAGCCCCAATGGACGGAAGAATCAGCGAAAGAGCGGCTGGATTCGCTGCTGCGCGACTCCATCCGCGAGCACTTGATCGCCGACGTTCCGTTGGGAGTCTGGCTGAGCGGAGGATTGGACTCGTCGACCATCCTCCACTACGCCGCCGCCCAGGCCCCGGCCCGGCTGAAAACCTTTTCAATTTCGTTCCGGGGCCGCAGCTTCGACGAAGCCACTTACGCCCGCTCGGTCGCGGCCCGCTACGGCGCCGAGCACTTCGAACTGGATTTGAATCCGCAAGCGGACCTGGCGGATGCGATCGAGGAATTCGCCTTTTATTCCGACGAGCCGTGCGCCGATTCCGGCGCCCTTCCCGTCTGGTTCCTCGCGCGGATGAGCCGGGAGCGGGTGACCGTGGCGCTCAGCGGCGAAGGCGCCGACGAGCTGTTCGCCGGCTACGTCACCTACCAGGCCGACCGGCTGGCGCGCCCGGCGCGGCGGTTGCCAGCGGCCGCGCTCGGATTCGCCCTTCGCGTGCTGGGTCACTGGCCGGTTTCCGATGAAAAAATCGGCCGGGAATACATGGTCAAGCGGTTTCTGGAAGGCTCGCCGCTCCCCGCCGGAGAGGCGCACCTGTATTGGAACGGGACGTTTTCCGAAGCGCAGAAGAGTGCGCTGCTGCCGGGGGCCGACCACCGGTACCTGCGGGAAGTTCTGCAACGCCTGCCCGATTCCTCCGCCACCCTCGGCGAGGTGAACCGCTTCCTCGCCTTCGACCAGATCTGCTACCTGCCGGATGACATCCTCTATAAGAGCGATCGAATGAGCATGGCCCATTCGCTCGAGGTCCGCCCGCCGTTCCTCGATCATCGGCTGGTGGAATTCGCCGCTTCGCTTCCCGGGCGATTCAAGCTCCGCGGGCTGCGCCGGAAGTATCTGCTAAAGGAATTGATGAAGGAAAAGCTTCCCCCGGCCGCCCTTCGCAGAAACAAGGTCGGCTTGGACATTCCCACGCATGACTGGCTGCGGGGAGTGCTGCGGCCGTTGCTGCAGGATACACTGGTGCCGGAAGCAGTGGAGCAAAACGGGCTGTTCCGGCCCGACGTCGTGCAGGGTTTGATTCGCTGCCACCTGGAGCGGCGGGCGAATCTGGGATTTCACCTTTGGGGCTTGATGATTCTGTTCCTGTGGATGAAGAGATGGCAGATCCAGCCAACGCCGCCGGCCGAAGCGCGGCGGCAACCGCTCGAACGGGTTCTTACCTTCAGCTAATCGTTGTTCTGTTTGCCGCAGTCATCTATCTGGGGTGCATCGCTTCCCCGCCGTCGCTGATGGACGACGTGGATTCGGTGCAGGCGCAGATCGCCCGCAACATGCTCGAGTCCCGCGATTGGGTGACCGCGCGGCTGGATGGGATCGCCTACCTGGAGAAGTCCCCGCTCGTTTATTGGTCCATGGCCGGCTCGTTTCTGGTGTTCGGGGTCCATGACTGGGCGGCGCGGATTCCCATCGTCCTTTCGGTGATCCTGCTCTGCTGGCTCACCGCCTGTTTCGGCGTCTGGGCGTTCGGGCGGCGCGCCGGCTTCTACGCCGGCCTCTGCCTGGCCACCTGCGTGGGGCTGTTTCTCTTCACTCGGATTCTGATTCCCGACGTAATGCTGACGGCGACGATCGCGCTGGCGCTGTGGGCGTTTCTGCGGGCTCTCGAAGACGACGAGAGGCATCCACGATTCTGGGCTTTCGTGCTGGCGGCAAGCCTCGGCACGGGGCTGCTGTTGAAGAGCTTGATCGCGGTGGTCTTCCCGGCCGGCGCCGCGCTCGTCTATCTCTTGCTGACCCGCCAACTCCTCCTCCGGCGCACCTGGCAGCGTCTGCGCCCCTGGAGCGGCCTGGGGGTGATCCTGGCGATTGCGGTTCCCTGGCACGTGCTGGCGACGCTGCGGAATCCTCCCTATTTCGCCTGGACCCTCCGCAGCGGACCGGGGGAATACCACGGCTTCCTCTGGTTTTATTTCGTCAACGAGCAATTGCTGCGATTCCTGAATCTGCGGTATCCCCGTGACTACAACACCGTGCCGCGGCTCTGGTTCTGGCTGCTGAACCTGCTATGGCTGTTTCCCTGGAGCGTCTATTTCCCGGCGGCAACGCGGCTCAGCTACAAGCCGGCCGACCGCGCCGGCCGGGCGCGCCTGCTCGCGCTCTGCTGGGCCGGTTTTCTGCTGCTGTTTTTCACGTTTTCGACGACGCAGGAATACTATTCGATGCCCGCCTATCCCGCGCTGGCGCTGCTGCTGGGTTCGGCGATGGCCGCCGGAGGTTCGTGGGTCCGCCGCGGCAGCAGGGTGCTCGCGGCAATCGCCGTGCTGGCGGCGACGGCGGCCGGCGCGCTGCTCTGGCTGGTGCGGGGAGTCGTTGCGCGGGGCGATATTTCTTCGGCGCTCACCGAGCATCCGTCGGCCTACACCCTCTCGCTGGGGCATATGGAGGACCTGACGGTCCGTTCCTTCGCCTATCTACGCGCCCCGCTCGCGCTGGCGGCAATCGCGTTTTTGCTGGGAGCGATCGGCGCGTGGCGCTACGCCGGCAGGCAGGCGCATCGGGCGTTCCTGTTGGCTGCCCTGATGATGTTGATCCTGCTGCACGCGGCGAACCTGGCGATGGTGGTATTCGATCCCTACATGTCGTCGCGGCCGCTGGCCCAGGCGCTGTTGCGCGCCCCGGCGGGCAAACTCATCGTGGACGACCAGTATTACGCTTTTTCCTCGATATTCTTTTATACGAACCGGCGGGGGCTGCTGCTCAACGGCCGGATCAATAACCTGGAATATGGGTCCCATGCGCCCGGCGCCCCGGATGTTTTCCTCGACGACAAGGATTTCCAGCACCTGTGGAGAACCGGCGAACGCTGGTATCTGGTAGCCGATCATCATCAACTCCCGCGATTCGAGAACCTGGTTGGCCCGGCCGATTTGTATGCGGTCGCCCAAAGTGGCGGTAAACTCGTTCTGACGAACCAGCCCCTGGAGAAAACCTTCTCCCGCGATTTTGATTCGGGCGCCAGAGGCGTCGGCGAGAGATTTCCGCCTTCCCTTCGAAATCACCGCTCGCAGTGACTGGTCCGAACGCGCGAAACAGGGCGCCGACCGGAGCGCGCGGCGACCGAAAAGGGCCGACCGGCGGAGTGGCCAAGTGTGCGCCTCGCCGAGTCAATCGGGGAGGCCTGGGAACTGCGTAAGCCCTTGTTCGGCGAGGACTTGGCTGGCTTGACACCCCACCACTCGGCCGATAGACTGGCCAGCGAGGCGCAGACTTGCTGCTCGGACGCGATTTCGTCGCTTACATGAGCCGGGAATTGGCTAAGCGCTTGGTGAAAGCGCAGATGATCGAGGCCGAGTCCACGGCGGCCCTCGCCGACAGGCTGCGCTATGCCATGGCGGAAGAGCTGAGCATTGAAGACCGCCTGAACGAGGAAGTGCGCGAAATCTTGAGCCAGTGGGCCGAGGAAATGCGGAAACGCGGCGCCTCGTACCAGGAAATGTACCGGAAGGTCAAAGGACAACTGGCGAAGGAACGGAAGCTGATCCTGCGATGATGCGATTGAGCCGGGAAAAAATCAATCGGCTGGGGCAGGTGGTAACCGAAGTACTGGTTTCGAGCGAGGACGTGCAATTCGTCGAGGACCGGGACACGATTCGCCTGAACGTCGTCAAGATCCTCCAGGACCTGGTGAAGCAGGAAGAGCAAATCGACCTCGAAGTGCGCCGGAAAATCGCCAGCCAGAAAAAGAAGGAAGTGCTCGAAGGCACGCCGGAGTGGACGATTCTCTACCACAAGTACTACGGCGACGAGCTGAGGCGGCTGGGGATCGTCGATACCCGCGCGTAAGCCTTCTCCCTCCGCCGCGCCGGCGAAACACATTTTCCGCGAAAACCAAGGCACGCCAGGCACGGGCATGCCACCGGCCCGCCCCGGAGCCGGTTGCGCGTGCGCCGGCGTGCGCGGCGAAACGGCCGTTCTCGAGCGCGGAATTTTCGGAGAGGGGGGCTGGAAAGTGAACTGGCGCGCCGCGGGCGCGCCAACTCACGAAAATCACAATCGTTCGAAAAACGCTGGCTTAATGCGGCTCGTCCTGAGTGCGCTTCTTCAGCGTCGGGCGGCCGTCATCGGGTGCGTTTTGGCCGCCTTTCTGGGCGGTCTCCGTCTTCAGCGTCGGCTTGCCCGGCACCTGCTCCTTCAGTTTGCGGCCCTGCTCGTAGAGCGCCAGGCGGTGTTTCACCTGCTCGAATTCGGAAGTATCGACGATGTACTCGGGCCGCGCCGGCAGAATCGTGGCAATTTCTTTCTGCGATGCGACGATGCGCTCGGGCGTGGGCGGATGGGTATTGAACACCTTGGGGATCGTGCCCGGCTCGCGGCGCTCCTCGGCTTCCACCTTCTCGAAGAACGACACGAAAGCGTTGGGGTCGTAGCCCGCCTTGTACATGTACTGCAAGCCGAGGTAATCGGCTTCGGCTTCGTCGGCACGGCTGAACCGCAGGAAAGCTACCGGAAGCGCTACGTTCAATCCCTCGTACAGGCCGTACCCGGCCCAGCCCCCGGGACCGAGCATCACCAGCGGAATCATCGCCATCTGCGCCAACTCGGCTTTCGAGGCGTTCCGTGTGCCGTGGCGGGCGGCGACGTGGGCGATTTCGTGAGCCATCACCCCGGCCAGTTCCGCTTCATCGTCGGCGCGGAGAATCAGTCCGCTATTCACGTAGAAAAAGCCGCCGGGCAGCGCGAAGGCATTCACCGAATCCGAATCGATCACCTTGATGGTGAAGGGAACGCGGGCATCGGAATTGCGCACCAGGTTCTGGCCCACTTTGTTGACGTACCCGGTGATCACCGGGTCGTCGACGAAACGCGACGAGCGCTCGACTTCCTGGGCCAATTGCTTGCCCAGTGCGATTTCGTGCTGCAAGGAATAAAAATCGAGACCCTTGCCCACACTGCGGTTACCGATGGCGTTGACGTCGGCCTTGCTCCCTTTCTTCACGTTTGCGGGAGTTTGCTCGGAATCCTGCTGGTCGGCGGCCGGTTGCGAGGCTTGCGTTTGCGCGGGAGGTGGGGTGTTTTGCCGCTGCGGGCCAGCCACCGCCGTTGTTGCTGCGAATGTTGCCGCTATCAAAACCCCCGCCAGTCCTTGCCAAACTTTCATACCCGAGCCTCCCCAGTCAACATTGTCCATAGTATACACCGTTCCCCCCTGCCGCTCTCGTCCATCTGCGGAATTGGATGTTGGGCCAGCGGGAAAGGTTCCTTGGCCGCCGCTGCACTGCCGATTCGAGCGCACCGGCGGGGCCGGGAGGCTGCCAGGTGTGCCCGTAGCCCGGGCCTTACGCCGCCTTCTCCCCCCGGGGGCCGCGGCGGTTGACAGCCCTGGCCCGCGCGGTTAGGTTTGCCACGAGGTTTGCCATGGAATCGCTCCCTCTGGCCGGGCAAGTGGCTCTGGTTACCGGGGCGGCCAAGCGCATTGGCCGCAGCATTGCCCTGCGGCTGGCCGCCGAGGGCGCCGACGTCGTCGTGAACTACCACCACTCGGCCCCCGAAGCCGGGCAACTGGCTGCGGAAATCCGTCGGAGCGGGCGCCGGGCGCTCGCGCTAGGCGGCGACGTCAGCCGGGCGCGCGAGGTGGCGGAGCTGTTCGGCGCCGTCGATCGCGAGTTCGGCAAGCTGGACATTCTGGTCAATAACGCCGGAGTCTTTTTCGCGGTCCCGTTCGAGCAGCTCGCCGAAGAGCAATGGGATTTCACTCTGAATACCAACTTGAAATCGCAAGCTCTGTGCGCCCAGGCGGCGGTCCCGCTGATGCGCCGCGCCGGCCGCGGCCGCATCATCAATATCTCGTCCATCGGGGCCTTCCAGCCCAAACCCCGCTACGTCCACTACTGCGTCTCGAAAGCCGGCGTGGTGATGCTGACGCGCTGCCTGGCCCGGGCGCTGGGCCCGGCGATCACCGTCAACAGCGTCGCGCCCGGCAAAATCCAGTTTCCCGGCGAAGAAATCGACGAGGGATACGTTCGCCGCACGCCGCTGGGGAAGGTGGGTGGCGGGCAAGACATCGCCGACGCGGTGCTCTTCCTGGCGCGAGCCGATTTCATCACCGGTCAGGTCATCTTGATCGACGGCGGGCGAACCCTCACGTGACCGGGCGTATGCCGCGCTCCGCACCCGCCGATGCCCCGAGTCGCTGGCTGAGGGAGCCTTCCTTGCAGAGCCGCGTTGGGAGTGGGGCGTAACCCAGGTTGGCGCGAAAAGTGATCGGCCTGGAAGGGAGGCGTCGTCCTCCGCTCCGCGTCAGTAGGCCGCCAGCCGTTCCATTCCCTCGAGCACCTTCTGCTTGTCCACCATGAAGAATTTCTCCAGGGGAGGGCTGAAAGGCACCGCCGGCACATCCGGGCCGGTGACGCGCATGACGGGGGCGTCGAGATCGTCGAAAGCTTCCTCGTTGAGGATGGCGGCCAGTTCGGCGCCGATGCCCAGGGTCTTCTTGTCTTCGTGCACGATCAGGCAGCGATTGGTTTTCTTCACCGAAGCAACGATGGTTTTCTTGTCGAGCGGGGCGAGCGTGCGGAGATCGACGATTTCCGCTTCCACGCCGCGCTTGGCCATCTCTTCGGCCGCTTCCGCCGCCACGCCGGTCATGAAGCCGTAGGTGAGCACGGTCATGTCGCTGCCGGGGCGGCGGATGGCGGCCTCATCCAGAGAAACGGTGTAAGGCTCCTCGGGGACTTCTCCCTTGGCGGTGCGGTAGAGCTTCTTGTGCTCGAAATAGAGCACCGGATTGTCGTCGCGGATCGAGGCAATCAGCATCCCCTTGGCGTCGTACGCGGTCGAGGGCGCCACCACCCGGATCCCCGGCTCGTGGGCGAACCAAACGGTGTTTTCCTGGGAGTGGTAGAGCCCGCCGCCGGTGCCTCCGCCCCAGCACACCCGGATGGTGATCGGGCAACTGAAGCTGTTGGCGCTGCGATACCTCAGCTTCGATGCCTGCTCGATGATCGGATCGACGGCATCGCCGATGAAATCGGCAAACTGAATTTCCGGCACCGGCCGGAACCCCACCAGAGACGCGCCGATAGCGGCGGCGATGATGATGGCTTCGGCGAGCGGGGTATCGAGCACGCGCTCCTCGCCGAACTTTTCATAGAGCCCGGCGGTCGCCTTGAAGACGCCGCCGCCCAGGCCGAGGTCTTCTCCGAGGATGCAAACGCGGTCGTCGCGTGCCATTTCCTGGTGGAGCGCTTCGTTGATGGCGTCGATGTAGTTGAGTGTGCGGGCCATGTTTTTTGTGGTCGCCTCTTTACGCCCAGACGTGCTCGAGCGCTTCCTGCGGCTCGGGATAGGGGCTCTTCTCGGCGAATTCGACAGCCTCGTCGATTTCAACGGTGATTTCGTCCCGTACCTGCTTCTTTTGCGCGTCGGTCAGCAGCTTGCGGTCCGCCAGGTACTTCTCGAAGCGGGGAATGGGGTCCTTCTTCTTCCAGGTCTCCACCTCTTCCTTCAGCCGGTACTTGGCCGGATCGATTTCCGAGTGGCCGTACCAGCGATAGGTCTTGCACTCGAGCAAGGTGGGTCCCTGACCCTCGCGGGCCCGGCCGATCGCCTTGGTAGCGCCATCGTAGACGGCCAGAATGTCGTTGCCATCCACCGAGACACCGGGCATCCCGTGGCCCTTGGCGCGGTCGGCAAGATCGGTGAGGGCGGTTTGAAGGCGGTAGGGCACCGACTCCGCCCACAGATTGTTCTGCACCACGTAAACGATAGGCAGCCGGTGCACCGCCGCGAAATTGAGCGCCTCGTGGAACCAGCCGATGGACGTCGCCCCGTCCCCGCAGAAGGCGACGACGATGGCGTCCTTGCCCTGGCGCTTCAATCCCCAGGCGACTCCGGTACCGATCATCAATTGCGCCGCAATCGTGCTGGCCGGAGTGATGATGTTGAGGGGGGCGTAGCCCAGGTGGGCGGGGGTCGAGCGCCCACGGTCGGGGCTGTCGACCTTGCCGAAAAGCTGGGCGAAGCAGTACTTGAGTGGCACTCCCTTGATAATGGCGGATGTCCAATCACGATGCGAGGGAGCCACCCAGTCGTCGGGGCGCAGCCCGTAGGCCGCGCCGACTTCACCCCCTTCCTGGCCCACATTGGAATAGAAATTGCCGGCGTATTTTCCCTGTCGAAACAGAATGCGCGCCTTTTCGTCGCACATCCGGCACTTCACCAGCATCCGGTAAAGGCCCAGGAGCAATTCCGGCGAGTGACGGGTGGCCGGCGTTTCGGCAACAGCCACCGCGCGATTCACCTTCGTCGCCATTCCTTCTCCTTTCGGCACACGCGCCGATTTTTCTTTTCGAGTCAACGAAAGTATAGCATCAAAGCCGCCCTCGCCAGAACCGACGTAACCGCCGCATTCGAAAAGTGTTCCGGCGCAGATCGGAAGCCGTCTGCAGCGTCCTGCACGCCGCCGGCTCCTGGGAGAATCGCGTGACGCCGCCGCGACGAGGCGCGCCAACGCCCTCAACCGGGGGTGAATTCGCCCCCCGCCAGCCGAGCTACCAACTCGCGATCGGCTGGCAGGAAATCCAGAGATTTGAGCCCGGCCCGTTCCACCCAGCAGATTTGCTCGAAGGCGAGATTGCGCGGCTCGGAGTCCAGTTGAACGGAGAAGAACACCAGCAGAATCTCTTGGGAGAGTTCGTCATAGCGGTGCCGGGTGCGATACAGCTCCCGGCCGATAGCCGCGCCGACGCCCAGTTCCTCACGCAACTCCCGCCCGAGCGCCTGCTCGAGCGACTCCTCGGCCTGCACCTTCCCGCCGGGGAATTCCCATTTCAATCCGAAAGAGTCGGCGCGGCGCCGCTGGCCTACCAGCAACCTCCCCTCCCGCTCGATCAAAGCAGCGACAACCAGCCTCATCGGACGCTATCCCCCTGCCGTGCCCTCCTCACCGCTGCCCGGCCTTGCCGTGCCTGCGGCCCAGCAAAGAAGCCAATTCGGGATGCAGCAATCGGAACAGCAGGCGCAGGCCCTTAACCAGCGGGGGCCCGGGCGTGTTCAGCCAATGGTCGGGCACGGCAACCACTCGTCCGGTTCTCACCGCCGGCACCGATTGCCAGGCGGAATTGCGGAGCAATTGCGCCGGTTGCGAGCGCTCCCCGGCGGCCGTCCACGCCAATAGGATGACTTCCGGTCGCGCCTGGCGAACCGCGGCGTCAGTGAGGCGGCATCCCGCGGCGACCACCATTTTCCCGCCGGCCATCTCCACCAGCTCGGCAACCCAGGGAGGGGAACTGATCCGCGGGTGGGGCCAAGCCTCCGCGTAGACGCGCGGGCGCGTGCGCGCCCGGCGGGCAAGGCGGTCAACTTGGCGGAAATCGCCCTGCATTCGCCGGATCAGCCGTGCCGCGCCGGCGGTGCAGCCGGCAAGCGCGCCCAGCAGACGTATCTCGGTGAAAATATCGGCGATGGTTCGCGGATTGGTCGCGACGAACGGCGCGGGCCATTCCAGCAATTTCGCGAGCGTCTCCGGTCGATAGGGCACTGAGCCGATGATAAGCGTGGGCCGAACCCGTGCGAGCGCGCCGGTCTCGATGGCCCAGGCGTCGCCCAGTTCAGGCAGCCCGCGGACATCGGTCACGGCATGGCACCACCGGGTTACCGCTACCAGCCTGCGGCGCGCGCCAATCGCCACCAGTATCGAGGTGACGGAAGGAGCCAGAGAAACTATTCGCTGGTCTGCACGGAAGTGGCGGGGAAGGGCCATCGCGCGAGGGAATCGATTCTATCGGCCCGTGGAAGAGCGAACAACCGGCGGCGCCGGAATTCAGGAGGGCTCGGCGGCAACCGCCGGAACAGCTGTGGCCTCGGTGGAGGGCAGCGCGGGCAGCTCGATGCGGAATATCCGCGCGCCGGAGGGTAGAGTTTCAGGAACGATGGACCCGCCATGTTCCCGGACGATGGCCTGACAAACGCCCAGCTCCAGCGCCTGGCCCCTGACCGCCGGTGCCGCGTCGTAAGCGATTTGCCTGGCGGGCGTGGAGGAAATCTCGGGCGCAGTCCGGACGAATTCGACGATCACGCGATCGCCCCGCCGCGCCGCCCGGGTCATCACCTCCACCCCCTTATCGTCGCCGGGTTCCGAGAGCGCCGCCAACAAGCCGTAGAAGACCTGAAGCAACTTGTCGGAATTCCCGCGCACTTCGAGCGGCGCCGCTTCCGCCGAAAACCGCAAGTTCGTTTTCATCCGCATGCCGCCCAGTTGCCGCAATTCCACTGCGCTGCGGGCCAGCGCCGCCGCATCCACCCGGCCCTGCTCCCGAGGCGCTTGCTGGGCGAGGCTGAGGACGTTGTGTACCAGTGTGCGGATGCGGCGCGCCTGGTCGCCCACCTTCCGCGCCAGTTCCCGGCTGCGCTCGGTGGCCGATGCGTCGGCGCGAACCAGCTCCGAGTAGCCGAGGATGGCGGCTACCGGATTGTTGATTTCGTGCGCCGCGCCCGCCGCCAATTGGCCCAGCGAGGCCAGCTTCTCCGCTTCGGCGAATTGGCCTTGCAGTCGGCGCAGTTCCTGGACGGACGTCTCGAGGCTCGCCACCAGCCGCTCTCTTTGCTCGTCGGCGACATCCTGCCGTTTGTAAACGAGGGTGGTCCCCGCGATCAACGCTGCGAAGGAGACGTACAGCCGGAAGTGTCGCACTGGCGCCGGCGCCCCGCTCGCCATCTGCGCCCAGGCGGCCACCAGGGGAATCCCCAGCGCCGTCAGGAGGGCCAGCCATCTCCCGGTACCCAACCCCGGCAGCCGGGCCGGCGACGGGCTGTGGTCTGCCGAAGGCTGGGGGGCGATCGCCGCTGTCAGCGCCATCCAGAGAAACGACCCGGCGACCAGCGCTTCGAAACTCATCGCTCGAACCCAACGAGCCGCGTCCAGATTGTCGTGCATCGGGCCAATCGCGAGCGCCAGCAGAGTGAACGCTACGGCCAGGTGGGCGTAGACTCGACGCCAGCGGCTCCGGCTGAGCAAGGCCAAGGCCGCCAGCCATGCCACCGTCATCCCATTTTGCAGTTCATGCAGATGGACGAAGGCGGGCCAATATCTCTGGGGATCGTAAGAAATGAAGTGCCAGGGCATCACCAGGATCAAGTAAAGATAGAACCACCACAACCCCAATAACCCCGCCTCCGACCGCACCACCGGGTCGCGCAATTCCCCCTCGGCCACCTCCGGTTGCAGGACGAGTGCGGTCATCATCACGACCCTTGGAATAAAGGTGAACGCCAGAGGAAGGAACTGGGTCTGGCGATGCTGAGCAGTGGGCAGGGGAATCATCCCGATCGCGTCGCTCGCCATCCATAGCGCGCATCCTGCGGCCCACAATTTCCAGAACGAGCGCTCTCGCGGTGAGCCTTCCCGGCTCATTCGCCGGAAAAGGTAGGCGGCCACCCCTGCCCCGTACAATTCGGGCAGAAATCCGATGTTGGGAAACATCCCGCTAGGGTGAATCACCGCCAGGTACACATCGCCCGCCGCCAATGCCAGACCTATCAGAACCATCGACAGCGGTCCCCGCCGGGTATTCACCACCACACCCCTTCCTCCTCTGATTCTGGCGCGCGCCGCCTCTCCCAGCAATCCACCGGAAGTACCATTGGTGCGCCACCGGACGCGCCCCAACCGGGGGAGCGTTGCACGCCGGAACGCCCTTTGCCATACTCGGTGCGATGTTCAGCCCCGCGGTACTCGACCATTTCCAGAACCCCCGCAACTCCGGCACGCTCCCCGACGCTACCACTACGATCGAGGTAACCAATCCGGTCTGCGGCGATGTTCTGCGCCTGGCGGTGCGGTTCGAGAACGACAGGATCACCGCCGCCCGCTTCCAGACGCGAGGCTGCGTGACGTCGATCGCTTGCAGCTCGCTGCTCACCGAACTGTTGATTGGCCGCTCCCGGGCCGGCGCTGCGGCGGTCACCCCCCAGCTCGTCGCCGAAACATTGGGCGGGCTCGAGCCGGCGACAACGCACGCGGCCGATCTGGCGCGCGACGCGGTAGAAGCTCTGTTGTTGCAGCTCGGGCGGGGTGGCTAATCGATTGGCGTGGAAGGGAACAGCCGCTGGAAGAGGGCGCGATCGTCGATATCCAGCACGACGCCTTCCTCATCGGTGGCAACTTCGACCACTTCTTGCGGGTGCGCCCGCACCACCGCGCGGGCGCCGGCGTCGTCGGGCGCGCTCTCGAGTTCGGCGTAGAGATGCCTCGGGAAAATCACCGGATGGCCCCGGCGGCCACCCCAGGTAGGTATCACGATCGACTGCGGGGAGCGATCGAAAGCCGCGATCAGCGCGCCGACCACCGCCGCGGTCACCAGCGGGTGGTCCACCAGCGCCAGCAGCATCCCCTCCGTCTCCGCCCGTCGAATCGATTCCAGCGCGGCGCGAATGGACGAAAGCTGGCCTTTCCGCCATTCGCGGTTCTCCACCAGCACCGAAGGACCGAGCGGGATCCGCCGCGCGATTTCCGCGCCGCCGGCCCCCACCACTACCCGGCGCAGGCCGATGCGCGGATGCTCGACAACCCCGAGCAGATGTTCCAGGAACGTTCGGTCGCCGTACGGGAGCAGGGCCTTGGGAAAGCCCATCCGGCGGGACTCGCCCGCGGCCAGGATCACCGCCGCCAGCATCGGCTCAACTCACAGCGCCGGGGGAGGCGCTCTTGGCGGCCACCTGCACCGACTTGGCGGGCAAGGCGGCGGCGTTTCGCCGCACGGCGATCAGTTCGGCGGCGATGCTGACGGCGATTTCCTCGGGCGTCAGCGCGCCGATCTCCAGGCCCACCGGCGCGTGGACGCGGGAAAAACGATCGAGCGGGATGCCCTCGGCCTGGAGGGCCTTGTAGACGCCGATGACCTTGCGCTTGCTGCCGATCATGCCGATATAACGCGCCCCGGTCCCCACCGCCCACTTGAGCACCCGCATGTCGTCCTTGTGCCCGCGAGTGACGATCACCAGGTAGCTGGAATCGTTCGGCTGGATTTTGGCGAAAGCATCCTCGTAGGTGGTGTAAACCTCGCGGGCCATAGGAAACCGCTCGCGATTGGCGAATGCCTCGCGATCGTCCGCCACCGCGATTTCGAAGCCCGCCTGGCTTGCCACCCGCGCCAGCGCCAGGGAAACGTGGCCGCCGCCGAAGACGTAGAGAACCGGCGAAGGCAGGATTGGCTCGACGAAGATCTCTAGCGTGCCGCCGCAGATCAATCCGGTGTCGTAGCTGGGATCGTTGTTCAAATTGAACGTCAGCTTGCGTGGCCGCTCGCTGCGCATCACGTCCTTGGCCGCAGCCCACACTTCCGCTTCCACGCACCCGCCGCCAATCGTGCCGGCGATGGTGCCGTCGTCGCGCACCAGCATTCGCGAGCTCTCGAAACTGGGGATCGAGCCGTTGACGTGGACGATCGTCGCCAGCGCGCCGCGGCGCCCCGCGTGTCGCAGCCGAACGATTTCTTCGAATAAATCCATACTCTTGTCCCGCTGCAAGTCGCTCCGCAGCGCTCCACTTCCAGACTATGACCCCCGGCGCGGGGTGTCAACGCGGCCGCAGCGCGGCGCGTCAGCCTCGTCATCCTGCGTGGAGCGAATCGGGAAGCGAGCGCGTTCGGCAGCGGCCGGATGGGGCCCCGGCCTCGGTGTCGGAGCCAGGCTTGGCTTCCATGTCGGGAGCTCCCGTCCATGCCGCGGCAGAATGCGCCACCGCCGCCCAGCACGCCGCCGCGCGGGTCTACTGGCCGTAGGTTCGCCGCAGGTAGTCGGCTGTCTGCCTATCCAGGTCGGGGTAATCGGTTTGCATGGCAGCCTTGAGCGCTCCATCGACGGTGCCTTCTTCGGTGAGGTGCGCGAGCAGCCGCTGCAATCCCCAAACATCGTAATTCGCGACGATCGTTTCCACGGCCGCCAGCGACCAGGCGTAGGCCACCACCGCCTGCACCGGATTGAACCGCATCCAGCCCCCTTCCAGATAGCGCAGCGGAATGTATCGCTTCTGGTCGTACATCTCCACGAGGACCCGGGCGTTTCCCGCGCTCCGTTTGCCCTCCATCCATTGCGCCACCCCTTCTTGCAGCCAGGTGGGGCAGTGGCTCCGAGTCATCTGGCGAACGAAGCTGTGCGTGAGTTCGTGCTTCAGCACGTGCGCCAATTCGCCGTTGACCGCCGTCATGCCTTGCACCGGCACCCGGATGCGGCCATCGTTCATCCCGTCTGCCCAGCTTGGCGCCTGGGTCACATCCTCGAACTGGCGATTGGTGTAAAGCACCACGCCGATGGGCTCGGGCGGCGTGTAGCTGAGTGTCGCTCCGATATCATTGAAATCTTCTTCCAGAGTTCCCAGGATATCCTGCGCCAGGCCGGGCATCGCTCCGCCCTCGTAATGCAGGACGAAATGGCTGGTGGCTCCCTGCTGAAACCCCCGCTCGGTCTTCTGATCGAGCTCGGCCCTGGCCAGCAACGCGGCGACGGCCGGGTTCGGCTCCAACTGTTGCGATTCTTGCCATTGCTGCACGGCGTCGTCCAGTTGATTCAGTCCGTAGTAGGCCCAGCCGGAAAGCATGGCGGTCGTGGCGGAGTTGGGGTCCAGCCTGCGGGCCTGGTCCAGGTACTTCGCCGCGTCCGAGTACTCGCTCAACTGCAGATGCACGTAGGCGAGGTCCCACAGCGTCACCAGCAACAATTGCGAATTCTTGGCCGCGAAGGGAAGCGCAGCCCGAAAATGGTCCATGGCCCTGCCGGGATCGTTCTTTGTCAGCTCGTAGCCGCCCGCAACGTCGTGGGCGAGCGCCGCCCGCGCCATGGCGGCCGGCGAGCCATTCTGCGCCGCCGTCTCCAATTCCTGGATCTTTTCGATGTTCACCCCGTCACCGGTTACCACCTTCGCCATCAACTGCTTGATCTGCTCGGCCGACCCCGCCGAGGGGATCGATACCGACAACTGGACGCGCCGCCGGCCGTCGCTCTTCCCGCTCGCTGGCGAGCCGCCTTCGACGGGCGCGCTGCCCGCCGCCGCAAGCGATGGCTCGACCGCCGGATGCGGCATATCCACCTGCAGCCCGTCGCAAGATACGTAGCCGAGCGTAGCGGTCTGTCCCTTCAGGCTCACGCCGCACCACTGGCCGGAGCTGCTGGCGATTTCCAGATTCACCGTCAACTGGTCGCCCTTTTTGAGCATCTGCACCACGCCGCTCGAACTGTCCATTTCCGAATAGACGGGCAGGGAATCGGGCTTCACCGTCGCGATGCCGGCAGGCTTCGGACCCTGTGCGCGCGCGGAGCCGCAGCACAATACGACCGCGCATGTCAGCAGCCGGAAAAGCTTGTCTTTCGGCGGGAGGATTCGAGTTTCCAAAACCGCGAGCCTCCGCTTCCAGAGAGCGGGAGCCGCTGCACGGCGCCCGAAACGATCGGTCACGCCATTCTACTCCCCGGCAGCGAAACCGGCCCCGGGCGGAGCCCAATCTGCCAATAGTTATCCCGCTCCGACCAGCGTCTCGTACAGCAGCCGGACTTGCCGGCGCCGTTCATCGATTGATGCCGGGAAGCGGTCGGCTTCGGCCACGCCCCACTCTTCCAACAAAACCGATATTCGCCGTACGGTGAACGGATCGAGGGGGCGCTCGCCGGGAAGGCCGGTAACCATGCGGAGCGCATGATCGACGCTGCGATAGAGCGTCGCTGCCGCGCCAAGCGTTTGGGCGGCATCGGCGTCGAGAGTTCCGGCCTCGGCCAGCAGGCGAATCTGGTCGAGCAGGGTGCGGGCGCCCGGCTCGAGGCCGCCCGTCACGATGAGATAGCCGAGAATGTATTCCAAGTCGTGATAGCCGCCAGGGGCGGCCTTCAATCCGGCGTGGCCCGGCCTTGCGCGCCACTGCCGTTCGAGCAGGTCGCGCATGTGTGCCAATTCGCCGCGCAGCCGCGCCGCTCCTTCAGGGGTCCCGAACCGTTCCCTGAGGTGGCGATGAATGCGCTGGAGGACGCCCCCGCCGAGCGCCGGATTCCCTGCCAGCGGCCGCGACTTGTAGAAGGTGACAGCCTCCCAGCCGGCGGCCTCGCTGCGGCAGTACTGTTCCAGGTAGGAAGCGGGTTGAATCATCTCGCCTTCGGCGCCTCGCGGCCGCAGTCGCGCGTCCACGGGATAGAGCAGCCCCTGCCGGGTGTGACTGCTGACGGTATTGACGAACCGCTCCGCTGCCCTGCGCCACGGCGGCCGCTCTTCAACTTCCAGATGATCGTCAATCACGAACACCAGGTCGGCATCCGAGCCGAAATCCATCTCTTGCGATCCCAACCGTCCGAGTGCGAGCACAGCGAAGGGAGCGCGGTCGGCATCCGCGCCCGGCACCACGCGGCGCACAACCGACTGCAGCGCCCCCTTAAGCGTCAAGTCGGCGAGGCGCGTGAGACCGGCGAAGGTCTCGAACGGCCGGCTCAGGCCGCCGGCGGACCGGGCGGCCAGCGCGACCAGCGCACGCCGATGGGCGATGCGCAGGCCGTCCAGGTCGCCTTCCGGGCCGGCTGCGGCGAGCGACGCCTCGGCCAGCGCCTGCTCCAGCCGGACGGGACTGGCCTCGATCGCCGCTTCGATTTCTTCCGGGTGGCGCGCGAGCATTGCCGCCACCAGATCGCTGCGCTCGGCCAGCCGGATGGCCGACCGCACCCACTCCGGATGCGCTTCCAGCCGCGCCAGAAGCGCCGGGTCGAGCAGAGCGGCGCTCAGAAACTGGCGGAAGCCGCGCCCGCTTGCCGCAGCCCCGTCGCGGCCTTGGCCCGCCTCCTCCGCCGCCCGCGCGATTGCCGGATGCGCCCGCGCAAACTGCCGGAAGAGCGGTTGCGCGCCTTCGCCCGGATGCGCCGGCGGAAATTCCGCTGGTTCCTGCCGGCGTTCGAGCAGCCGCTGGTAGATTCCACCGACTTCGGCAAAGTGCTGTTGGATTCGAGCGAGCAGTTGCTGCCCCGCGGACCGCGCGCCTGCCGGCTCGATTCCCAGGCAGCGCGCCAGCCAGTCCAGATCGGCGGCCGCGCCGGGCAGGGTATGCACCTGGAGGCCGTCGCGAAGCTGGAGCCGGTGTTCCACGTTGCGGAAGAACTGGTAGGCGGCGCTCAGGCGGAAGAAATCGCGCCCGCTCAAATGCCCCTTGTCGTGCAGCCGCTGAAGCGCCACCAGCGTCGAGCCGGTCGCCCAAGACCCCAGCCACGCCTCACCCGCGCCATAAACCCGCTGCAGCACTTGAGCCAGGAACTCGATGTCGCGGATGCCGCCCGGTGACAATTTCACATTCGATGCTGCCCCTCTGCCCCGGCGGAGCCGCGACTCCCGGTCCCTCTCGCGGCGAGCTTCGAGGGCGGCGGCGATGCCTTCGGCGCGGGACTCGGCTCCGAACACCAGCGGCTGCACCTCGCGCAGGAATCGCCGGCCAAGCTCGCGGTCGCCCGCCGACGGCCGGCACTTGATCAGCATTTGCAGTTCCCATTGCCGGGCGCGGGTGCGGTAGTAGCGCAGGGCGGCGGCAAGGCTCACCGCGACGTCGCCGCGCGTGCCTTCGGGGCGCAGGCGCAGATCGACCCGAAACACCGCGCCCTCGGGAGTGGGCTGGGCGATGACGCCGAGCGTGGCGGTAACCAGCCGGGCGAAGAATTCCGCGTTCGGCACCGGGCCTGCTTCGCCGCCCGACGTCTGGCCGTCGGCCTCGTAAAGGAATTGCAGATCGACGTCCGAGCTGTAATTCAGTTCCTGCCCGCCCAGCTTGCCCAGCGAAAGCACCACCAGCCGGGAAGGGCGGACGTGGCCGGCGTCGTCGGTGTATTCCGGATAGCCGTAAGCCTTCTCGAGTCGCTGCCCCGACTGCGACAAGGCCGTTTCCAGCAGCACGTCGGCCAAATGGGATAGTTCGAGCGTGGTTTCCGCCAGCGTCGCCAGTCCCAGCGCATCCCGCAGCATGATTCGCAGATACTCGCGCCGCTTGAACCGCGCCAGCACCACCGAAGGCCCCAAATCCAGGTGGGTGGCGCGAAACCGCGCCAGCTCCTCCCGCAAGTCCTCCGGTGTTCTCAGCCGCTCGAGCCGGTCGCCGCCTCCGCGCCGGTCTCCCGTTCCCGGACGATGCAGCCAGCGGATCAGCTCCGGCTGCTGGATGAGTGTCTCGGAAAGGAAGCGGGAGAGACTGAAAATGAGCAGCAGGTAGTGCATGGCCGCGGGCTGCTTTTCCAGGTAGCCCAGCAAAGCAGGCGGCAGTTCCCGCAGGTAGCGCTCGAAATCATTGAGCGACTCGTCGGGGTCAGGCACCTGTGCCAGCAGGGTCGCCAGCCGGGTCCAGGCGCCGGCCGGCAGTCGTTGCTCCACCAGGCGCAGGTTCGTTTCCGCGCGGTCCGGGTGGGCGAAAGCGATGCTGGAAAACGCGGCATCCACGGCGGGTCCTAGTGTACCGCGGCGACGATTGGCCCCCCGCGCAGGCGGCTGGCCCGAAGGTGCCTGCTGAGATTCGCAGGGAGTGCCGTGGAGGGCCTTGGTAACCATTTCGAACGGCGGCCCCACTCCAGGCTTCCGGGCGGCGAACCGAAAAGGTAGTTTGGCAGTGCGTCCGAGAGAGGATGCAGGTGCCCAGGCCGGTCCAAGTCGGCGTGCTGCTGCTATCGGCGGCCGCGCTCGCAGCCGTTCCGCAGTCGCCGGAGAAGCCGCCGGTGGCGCCGGTGCGCGCCGTCACCACCTCTTACTTTGGCGTGGAAGTCACCGACCCTTACCGCTACATGGAAAATCTGAAAGATCCCCAGGTGCAGTCGTGGATGAACGCCCAGAACCAATACGCTTCCGCGCTGCTCGAAAGCATCCCCGGCCGTGGGCAACTGCTCGACCGGCTGCGCGAACTCGACCTCTCGGAGCCAGCCCGCCTGCAAATGGTCAGTCTGATCTTTCCTGACCGCTTTTTTTATCTCGAACAGCGCGCCGGCCAGAACGACTTCAAACTCTATCGCCGCGACGGCCTGTCGGGAAAGGAAGTCTTGCTGGTCGACCCCGCCACCTTCTCCAGCTCCGGCCAGCCGCCCTACAGCATTGATTACTACTTGCCCTCGCAGGACGGCCGCTATGTCGCCTACGGCCTGTCCCAGGGCGGCTCGGAAAACTCCGCCATTCACGTGCTCGACGCGGATACCGGTCAGGCCCTCCCCGACGTGATTTTCGGCGCCCGTTTCGGGGTCACCGGCTGGATGCCCGACGGCAAGTCGTTTCTCTATAACCGTCTTCAGAATCCGGCTGCCGGCGCGCCGGCTTCAAGCGCCCTGGAGGGAAGCCAGGTGCTCCTGCATCGGCTGGGTGCCGATCCCGGCAAAGACGTTGCCGTATTCGGTCGCGGCGTGGTGCCGGGCATCGATGTGGATCCCGACGACGTTCCGATGGTGGCCACGTCACCCGGCGCCGCCTACGGGGTTGCAGTGCTTCAACACGGCACTGAGCACTCCATGCTGCTCTATGAAACCCCATTGACCCAACTGGGGAAACCGCGCGCCCGCTGGCTGCGGATCGGCGATCCCCGTACGACCATCCTGGATTTCGACCTGCACGGCAATCAAGCCTACCTTCTGATTGCCGCCCGAACCGGACCGGCGGTGGTAGGACTCGACTTGAGTTCTCCCGCCGCCGAGAACTGGCATCCGCTGCTTCGGCTTACCACCGAAGATTCGGTCACTGGGATCCAGGCCTCGGCCAACAGCCTTTACATAACCACGTTGCGGGACGGGCGCATGTCCCTGGTGCAGGTGCCCTATAAGCCGGCGGCGGAAATCGATCGGGTGAACCTGCCCTTCGACGGCAGCGTGCATCTGCTGGCGCAAGACCCACGCATCGCCGGCGCCCTCATGGAGATGTCCTCCTGGACGCGCGCGCCGGCAATCTATCGCTACGATCCCGCCGCCGACCAGGTCTCTCTCACATCGCTCTGGCCCGCGGGTCCTTACGACCAGCCAGCCGACGTCCAGGCCATACAGGCCACCGCGCTCGGTTCCGACGGCGCTCTGATTCCCATGACTCTCCTCTACAAAAACGGATTCACTCGCGACGCCACCCATCCAGCCCTGCTGATTGGCTACGGCTCGTACTCGATGGTGATCTCGCCGGTGTTCTCACCGCTTTGGAGGGCGTGGCTCGATCGCGGCGGCCTGCTGGCCTTCGCTCACGTGCGTGGCGGAGGCGATTTCGGGGGGTTCTGGCGGTTTGAAGGGACGCAAAGCGGCTTGGTGAATCGGTATTGGGATTTCCTGGCTTGCGCCCAATACTTGATCTCCCAGGGTTACAGTTCGCCCGCCCATCTGGCGGCGATGAGCGGCAGCGCCGGCGGCATTCTTGTGGGGCGAGCGATCACCGAACGGCCCGACCTGTTCCGCGCCGCCATCATCGAGTCGGGCTTGCT
This sequence comes from Candidatus Acidiferrales bacterium, assembly GCA_035946455.1. Classification (GTDB taxonomy): domain Bacteria; phylum Acidobacteriota; class Terriglobia; order Acidiferrales; family UBA7541; genus JAKASX01. The sequence continues at coordinate 49,796 of DASYZK010000007.1, forward strand.
CGACCTCCTGCGTTTCGAAGGCACCGCCGCCGGCCCCATGAACGTGCCCGAGTTCGGCAGCGTCAAGACGCTCGCCGGATTCCAGGACCTCGAGGCCATCAGCTCCTACGAGCACGTCGCGAGCGGCGTGCGCTATCCCGCGGTGCTGCTCGAGGCGGGGATGAACGATGCCCGCGTCGGCCCCTGGCAATCCGCCAAGATGGCGGCGCGCCTCCAAGCCGCGTCGACCAGCGGCTTGCCCATCCTCCTCCACATCGACGCCGGCGCCGGCCATGCCCTGGGTTCCACCGCCGAGCAGGCCCGGACGCGGTTCGCCGACGAGATGAGTTTTCTCTTGTGGCAGCTCGGCGATCCCGATTTCCAGCCTTCGGCTGCCGCTTCGCAGACGCCAGCTCCAGGCCGCCTCTGAACCGCCCGGTTCAGGGGCTGGCACGAATGCCGATTTTCGCGGGAAAGCTTCCGTCGCCTACTTGTCGGCCGCGAGTCGCTGCCGAATGTGGGCGAGTTCGGGCAGCCCGTCGTCAGCCCGGGCCCATCGCACTTGGGCTTCGGCAAAGTCGTGGCGCGCGGCGGCAGCGCCCCCGGCGTGCTCGGCGACCAGCCCCAGCGCGTAGTAGCCCCCCGCGTAGCTCGGATCGTGCCGAACGATGATCTGCGCCGTCGATTCGGCCAGCGGCCAGTCACCGGCCGCGCGCGCCACCCGGCCGATGGAATCCAGTTGGAACAGCGCCTCGCTCCAGCCGTCGGGTCCGGGTACCGCGTCGATTTTCTGTTCGATCTGTTCCATCAGCGCGTCGGCTTCCTTCCAGTTCTTTTCTTCCAGCAAAATTTCCCCGCGCAGCTCGGCGGCGTTGGGCAGCGTCCCGGCCAGTGCGGCCGGCAACTGCTCGAGCTCCTGCTCGGCAAGCGACAGCTCGTTCTTGGCGTCTTCGACGCGGCCGAGAGCGAGCATCGCGCGGCCGGCGAGCGCGTGGCCGGCCAGCCGGCCCATTGCCCACCGGCTCTTCGCCAGTTCTTCCGCCGCACCGAGCGCCTCGGCGGGCCGCCCGCGATCGAGCAGGAATTCGGGCCACGAGCCGCGGTCGTACTCGGCGAGATCGGCGTAGGCGGGCAGGGAAAAGGCCTCGCGAAACCGCGCTTCCGCGTCCTTCATCTGCCCCAGGGTTTCGTAGCTCATCGCCAGCAGGTTCAGGTTGTGCGCGTGGTGCCAGTCGTACCGCGCGGAGATGTTTTCCGCGCGGTAATAGTCGTTTTCCAGCTCATCGGCCTTCAGGAATTCCGCGACTGCCTCCTCGGTCCGCCCCAGCCGCCGCAGCTCGTGCCCGCGCATGTGATGGGCGTGGGGAATCGCCGGGCACATCCGCTCGTAGATCTCGCTTTCCTCGAGCGCCTCCCGCGCGAGCCCCAACGTCTCGTAGGTATGGGCCAGGTAGTGATGCGGGGCGAAATTGCCGGGAGCGAGGTCGAGCGCGGTCTGGTAGAACGCGATGGTGTCGGTGCCGCCGTTCTGGCCGTGGGCGAAGGGCGAACCCTCGTCGGCGAAGCCCCGCTGGATCCACTGCCAGGGATTGCGGGGATCGGTCTTGAGCGCGTTGCCGATCTCCTGCCGCCAGGCGAAATATTTCTGCAAGTTGCCGCTGTCTTCCAGAAAGGCGAGCTCCTTCGCTCGTATCGCGATTCGCTCCCGTTCCCGCTCGCTCGCCTTCGCCCCCAGCGCCTGCGCCTTCGCGAATGCCGACCGCGCCGCCGCAACGTCCTGGAGCCCGATGTAGGCGTCGCTCAAGCCCAGGTAGGCCATCGCCAGCCCGGGATCGAGCCGCAGCGCCTGGTGGAACGAGCGCGCCGCCTCGATCCAAACGAAAGAATTCAGATAGGCGACTCCCTGGTTGTAGAACGCCTGGGCCTGGGGAGACGACGTGGTTACTTTCTCCTCGGCGCTGCCGATACCCTGCCGCAACGGCACTGGCCGCTCGAGAATCTCCGAGGGCACGTATCCGATCCTGCTTTCGGCCGGCGCGCCGGGTTTCTGGCCGGAGGCGCCTGCGACGCAGGCGAGTGCGCAGAACGCCCAACAGGACAGCCGGGCGACACGCGGCGCGGGGAAAACACTTCCGGGCGGCATCCTCAAACCTCGCCGATCTCGACTGCGCGCACGTAGAAGCCCGCATCCAGCCGCCGAGCCACCACCCTCGGCTCGGCGACCCGCAGCCGGATCAGATACTCTCCCGGCTGCCGGGGCGTCCACGGATGGGCCCAGAGACTCCAGGGATCGTTCGCCGGCTGATGAAACCAGTCCACCGGAACGTAATCCTCTTCCGGATTGAAGCGAATCTCCAGCTTCTTCACCGGCCGGTTGCCGCCCCACAGGATTCCCACGACGCGGTACTTGATTTTCCCGCTCACCAGCCACTTCTCCACCCGAATCGGCATCGCCGCCTGATCGACGACCGCGGGCTTGTAGTCCTTCGCCATTTGCGGCACGCCGTCTTGCATCGTGCGCGAGGCGTATTCCCGCATCTGGGAGGTCGCCCCGCGGCTGTCGTCGACCAGAGTGATCTCGTTCACCCATTTGATGCACGCGCAACCGTACCAGCCGGGCGCCACCAGCCGCAGCGGGGCGCCGTGGTCTCTGGCGAGCGGGGCGCCGTCCAGTTCCGTCGCCAGAAACGCCCCGGCCGATTCCAGTTCGTTCAGCGTAAACACCCAGCTCGCCCCGGGCACCGAACTCACCGACGGCGTGGCGTATCGGTCGAAACCCGAAACCAGCACCCGTGTTGCCTGCGGCTTCGCCCTGGCTCTCGCCAGGATTTCCGCCACCGGCACGCCCGCCCACTTCCCCGCGCTCATCAGTCCGAAGTGCACCGCGTGCACGTTCCCGGCGCATTCCATCAGGCGCAAACCCATCGGGCGCGCTTCGCGGCGGAGTTCCGCCGCCGGAATTTCACCGGGCCGGGCGACCAGCCCGCCCAGGCGCACCATCCACGATTGCGCGTTCGGCAACAGCTCCGAAGCGCGGGTGCGAATGTAAAACTTTTCCGCGGGGGTGACGCGGCTTTCCGGCGTGAGTTGCGACAGGTCCGTATAGAGCCGCCCATCGAGCTCTTTGCCGAAAGCGGCGCCCATCGGCACCGGCGCCTCGCCGGTGAAGGCCGCCAAGCCCAGCATCCGGCCGCCGCGAAAGGGATCGTCGGCGGGGGCAGCGGCGATTGCCGGCAGAGGAAGCCTGTCGAACCCGGTGAATAAGACTCCGCCGGCGATGAGCGACCGTTGCAGGAACTCCCGGCGGCTCAGGTTGTGTTCGAAATAGGCGCGCATGCCCTCGCCACGGTTCGGTTCTTGTCGGGAATGATCGGACGGGGAAGTGTACAACGGCCAGGCAGGCGACACCCCGAAACGAAGAGGGCCCCTCGATTGCCGAGGGGCCCTCTTCTGGAAACCATCGCTTGTCTTCAGAACGAGTAGCGGACCGCGAACTCCATCTGGCGCGCGCCGCCATTCCCGCCGGCGGCGGACGTGAAGTTCCCGAACGTTCCCGGGCTGGTAGGGTCGGTGGTGAAGGCGTTGAGGTTGAGGTTGTTGAACACGTTGAAGGCGGTGGCGCGGAGCTGGAGCCGTTGCTGCTCGCTCCACGGCATCGTGAACGACTTGTAAACGCCCATGTCGCAGCCGGTGTATGCCGGTCCGGTGAGGGCGTTTCGCGATCCGGCCGATCCCGGCAGCGTGAAGCCGAAATGTTGGAAGGCGGCCGGTTCGTCGGCGAACAGGTTGGGCACGCCGTTCACCCCGTCGCGCACGATGCTGGTGTGCACCGAGCCGGTGATCGTGCCCGGGGACGTGAGGAAGAAATTGGTTGGGAAATTGAAGCCATTCGACGGGCCGAATGGGAATCCAGAATGCCACTGTACCGTGCCGGTATATTCCCATCCCCCGATGAGGGCATCGACCATGCGGTTGGCATGGCCGCCGTACCGGTGTCCCCGCCCGAAGGGCAGGGTCAACAGCCAGTTGCCATTGAAGTTGTGCCGCAGGTTGAAGTCCGATAGCGAGCGACCCAGCCGGGGATTGAAGGTATTCTGGATGATGCCCTGGAAGGTGCCGTTGCTGCCTGGTATCAGGTCACCGTTCTCGGCGGTCGAGTCGTTGTCGATCGACTTCGAAAACACGTAATTGCCGGTGAAAACCGCCATCCCCACGGTCTTCCGCACCGAGAGTTGAAGGCTGTGGTAATGCGAACTGGCGAAGTTGGACCAGCCGGGCAATGTCTGGAATTGCGGCTGGAACAGAACGAAGCCGTCGCCCTGGGGATCGACCGTGGAATTCCACGGCGTCGGCAGCCCTTCCAGCCCGACGATGTCCATCGCGAAGAGCGCGCACGACCAGGATGGCGCGAAATTGCCGACTGCAAAGGCGTAGAAAGCCTGGGTCGGGGTCAGGCCGGCGAAGCTGTTATCGCCATTAAACGCTGCGGTGAAGGCGGGCATGTTGGGAAGCAGGTTGTCGAAGAACGGAATCGACTGGATGGTCTTCAACTGAGCGATGTTTCCCGGGTCGACCGTCGGGCCGCCGGTGGGTGTGACGTTGGCGAGTTGAGCGAGTTGCCGGAACGCGGAAAACATATCCACGCCGCTCTTGGGATCGCGGATGTTCAGGTATTGGCCATAGTCGATCTTGCCCAGCAGCCGCCGGCCCAGCGTCCCCACGTAGGACACATCAACCACCACCCCCTTGGGCAGTTGCCGCTGGAACGATGCCGTCAGATGGATCGAATACGGCGTCCGCAGGTGTGGATCGACCGCGAAACCGAGACCCGAAGCATTCGCTGGAGCAGTGAAGGGGAACTTGGCGCTGGCGGGCACGGCCAGAATCGAACTCACCGCCGGAAATCCGGTGCAGCCGGTAGCGGTGCAGCTTCCCGTGAACCGTGGCGCGGTAGCCAGCGTGAACCCCTGCGAGTTGTTGGTGAGCGAAGTTGCCGTCCCCGGCGATCCGTTCAAGTCGCTGTCGACGGCGATCGCCTGCCCAACGCGGTCGTAGAACATTCCCGCCCCCAGCCGGATGGCCGATTCGCCACCCGAGCCGAAGATTCCGTGCAGGATGCCGTTGCTGAATCCGGGTGAATAGGCGAGCGAAAGCCGCGGTGCGAGGTCCTTGTGGTAAGGGTCGTACCACGAATTCGCGCCCCCGTTGGCTTTGCCCGCCAGGCTCCAGCTCAGAAGCGGCGAGGCATCGGAGGGCAAACCGGCGTTCGCGTTCACCGCCCGCGCCTGCAACCATTGCATGATGTCGATCGTCGGCCGCACTTCGAATCCGTTCGTCTCCCACGGAGGTGTCTCGTAGCCGTAGTGAATGCCGTAAATGATGTTCAGGTTCGAACGCACCTGCCAGCTGTCCTGCACGTAACCCTCGTAGTCGCGCTCGGCGAAATGCCGCTGGTCCGGCGTGCCGAGCGGCAAAATCTGGCCGCTCGAAGGGTTGGCAAAGAAGGTGGCATCCACTTCGGTGATCGAGCCGGTGAGCGCCATGAACGCGCGGGTGATCGCCGTGCCGTTGGTGGCGGCGGGGAAGCTCCCGGGATTGGCCGCGATCTCGTTCGGGACGTCGTTGCAAAGCGCGACGCAGAAGCCGTTGTTTATGTCGAACGACGGAAACGACGAGCCTTCCGATACCCGGTTGTTCGTGATGAACAGCACCTTGCCGCCGGCCTGGAGGGTGTGCCTGCCCACCGCCCAGCTCAGGTCGTCATTCAGTTCGTGTACCGGCACGGTGCGGCTCTGCAGTCGCGCGCCGAAGTTAAGCACGTCGTCGAACGAGCGGACGTCAAACCTGTCCCCCTGCGTCCCCGACTGGTTCACGCCCAGCCGCGTATAGCCGTAGCGGACCGTGTTCACCAGGGTCGGTTTGAGCTGGCCCTGGTATTGAACCACGTAGCCGCGGCTGTTGTTCAAGAGTTGCGACGCCGCCGATTCCCCGGGGAACTGCGCCGCGGTCAAGTCGGTCTTGAGGCCCTCGAGGCTGCCGCGCCAGAAAATGGTATGGCGGCCATTTTTCGTGATTTTGTAGTCGAACCGGGCGATGTAAGTATTGTTGAAGGTGAGTTCAGGCGCGTTGAAGCGGAACCCGATGAAGTTCAGTCCCCGGTCCAACCCCTGCACCGGATCGTTCCCGGCAGGGAACAGCTTCAGGTAGGGAACCATTGCCGGGTTGATGCCCTGCCCGGCCGGATCGAGGCTCTTGATGTTCGAGGGTCCCAGCCCGAAGAATCCGGCCCCGATGGCGTGGTTGCCGGTCAGGCCGGCGACGTTGCTGGCGGGACATTGCGAGGCGGTCTTGCACTTGTAGACCAGCACGCCGTCGCGCAGCGTGCTGGTCGACACGATGCGGCTCTCGCTGGCGGCGGTCGCGTCGCGCCGCTCCTCGTTGTCGAGAAAGAAAAAGAAACGGTCCTTGAAAATGGGCCCGCCAAGCGACCCGCCGCCGATGTTCCGCTGGAGTTTCGGCCGCGGGATGCCGACGGCATTGCTGAAGAAACCGTTGGCCGCGGTGCCGGTGGTGCGGTAATACCAGCGCGCGTTGCCGTGAAATTGGTTCGTGCCGCTCTTCGTCACGAGTTGCACCTGTGCGCCGCCCACCAAGCCGCTGGTAGCGTTGGCGTTGGTGGTGACCACGCGGAACTCCTGCACCGAATCGAGCGTCACCGGCAGGGCGCTGGTAAACGCCGCCTGGTTCTGCCAGTCGTTCGAGTCCACGCCGTCCACCGTCACGTTGGTTTGGTTGCCGCGGATGCCGTCGACAGCGCCTTCCCGCTGGTCCAGATTGTTGATCGAGCCCATCGATAGCAGGTCGGTGTTCGATCGTCCGGTGAACACCACCCCGGGCTGCCCGATGAGGAGATTGACGACGTTGCGCGCCAGGAAGGGAAGCTCCTTGATCTGGTCCTCCTCGAACACGTTGCCAACGGTCGCGTCTTGGGTGTTGATCGCCGGCGCCGCTTCCCCGGCCACGGTCACTTCCTGCGTCACTGCGCCCACCTGGAGCTGGACGTCGATCCGCGACGGAGTGGCGACCAGGATGACCACCTTCTGTTGAACGAAAGTCTTGAAGCCCGCCGCCGACACCCCCACCCGGTAGGTGTGGGGAGGCAATTGGCTGAAGCTATAATCGCCGGTGCTGTTGCTGTGCGTTGTCCGGGTGTCGCCGGTGGCCACGTCGGTCAGAGTCACCGTCGCTTTCGGCACCACTCCGCCGCTCGGATCGGTCACCCGGCCCTGCAGCGAACCGTAATCTTGCGCCCGGGCCGGAATCGTGGCCCAAGCGATCGAACTTAGCAGCATGAATGCACACACTGCCCGCGATTTCCAAGTGGTCACTTTTTTCCTCCTGAATTTTCGTGCGTGCGAGGATCGACCGGAAAACTACGCGGACTCCGCCCAAAGTCACTGCTCCCCCCGCCCCAGGGAAAGGCCAGGACCCCCCAACTGCGACAAATGCAGTCAGGTTCATACACTGCCGGGCCGCAAAAGTCAATTTTTTGCGCCGGTAAATCGGATGAGTCCTGATACTTCGGGAGGCATTGGCACCCGCCGCGGCGGGCCAAGGGCCGGGCGGCCAGCCGCAACCCACTCCCGGGTGGCACAGGCTTTAGCCTGTGCGCGGCGGCGAACCATTCAGGTTTCTGCTCCCCTCCATGTACCAAGCGGTGTGGATGCGAATCGCGCCTCGCGAAGTTTCGGGACAGGCGCGTTATCGAAACGTGGTCACCGTCCGCGCTACATCGGCGGTTGCGCCGGCTCCTTCGCATGATGAGGCAGCGCTTCGGGCATCTCCGATACGTTCCACATCCACGCCGCCAGCAGCCCCGCTTGCTCCCGCAACGCCGCTGGCTGGATGATTTCGAAAACGTCGTACTGGCTGTGGTGCGCTTCCCCGTAGCGCGCCGGGTCTTGCACGCCGAAATAAGCGGGCACGCCTTCCCTTTGGAAAGCTACGTGGTCGGACGAGCCGAAATACTGGTTGCTCATCGGCAGCAGATCGAACACCTCCTCGAGCGGACGGTAAATCTCCTCCATCAGCGGGCCGGTCGACCAGAAATTCTCCACCGAGATGCTGTAGAGACGCCCCGCGCCGGTGTCGTCCACCAACACCGCGTCCATCTTGGGTATTTCCCCGGCGTGGTTTTTCAGGAACGTTCGCACGCCGATTCCCCCCTGCTCCTCGCCGGTGAACAGGATGAACGTCAGCGTGCGCTTCGGCGTCCAGCCCAGCGACTTCAGCAATCGCGCCGCCTCGAGCGTCGCCATCGCCCCGGTGCCGTTGTCCACCGCCCCTTCGCCCAAGTCCCAGGAGTCCAGGTGCCCGCCCACGATCACCCGTTCATCGGGGAGCTGGCTGCCCTTGATCTCGGCTACGGTGATCGACGCCTGCCCCGGCCCATCGCTGAATTTCCCCGCCAGGTTGATGCGGAACCGGCCGGCCCCTGCCTTGGCCAGCCGCAACAACCACTCGTAATCGGGATGGGAAACGTAGGCGGTGGGCAGGGTCGATGGTTCGTAGGCGGGGAAACCCGCCGACCCGCTGACAAGTTCCGCGTACGGTTTTTGGCTGTCGCGCAGCAACGCCTCCGCGCCCACCTTCGCCAGCGCGTCCATCACCTTCCGCAGGTTCGCGAAACGCTCGCGGAATCCAGCCGCCCTCCCCGCCGAGGGCACCCCGCGAGGTGGCGGTATCACCGCGTCGTAGGCGTTGGCCGCGTTTTCGGGCAGCGTCGCCTCCCCGGCGGGCTCGTCGCTAAGAACGATTGCGCCCTTGTATTTGTCGGGATTGGCTGCGATGTCCTCCGGCTTGGTGTTTTCGTCGATCGTTGCCAGTGGCCCCTCCACTGGCCCCGCGGTAGGCTTGCTCCAGGCCGCCGAGCGCACCGTCATCCAGTGCTCCACCGGGCTCGCCAGCTCGCCCCAGTCGTTGCCGCGATACCAGGCGTGGGGAATTTCGGTGGTTTCCAGGTGAGCGTCCACCCCGTATTTGCGGAACATCTCGAGCGTCCACTGGCTGGCCTTCTGCATCCCCGGCGAGCCGGTGAGCCGCGGCCCGATGAACGTGGTGAGATACTCTTCGTTCTGCACCACTTCGGAGTGCTCTTGTTCGGCGGCCGCGATTTTCTGGTCCGCTTCCTCCATCGCCTTCCGGTAGCTCGTCTGCTCCTGCTCGGAGCGCGTCGCCGCTTGCTGCGCGCCCAGTCCGAGCCATCCGGCAAGTGCCGCCGCCGCGGCCAGCGCCGCCAGCCGGATGGGTTGTTTCCCGAATCCTGTTCGAACTCGCCTCTCTGTGCGCATCCTCATCTCCTCCGTTTTGTTGGCTGCCCTCCCGCTCGATCGCTCCCCGCGGACCGGGACGCGCCTGCGAGGCGGGCGCCGCAGCGCCCGGCTGAACCCCGAAGAAAATAGGCCGCCGCCGCGCGCCGCGCAAGACTTTCCGCGAAAAAAATTCCCTGAGCTTGCCGGTGGCCGTGCCACGGATAGGCTGGGGGTGCAGAGCTTCGCTTGTCGAACTAGGTCGAGGGGGGAGAGGAATCCGGTTTTTCCTTTGCCCGTCAGGGCGCTTCGTCTGCGGCCTTCAAGGAGAGTGCCCCGAACCAGAGGGGCATCCGCCCGCCTGGCTCGGCGCGCCGGCTGGCGTGTTGGCCGTTGCGCCGGCGCTTATGGCTTCAGCCCGTTCTGTTTCGGTGCCGCGATTTTCTGCGTCGTGCCTACCCAGAAGAGCTCGAAATTGCTGAACCGTGAGTATTGACGGTAGCTATGACCCTTGAACCGGTAGTAGATGTCTACGCGCTCTGGCAGCCACAGCGCCGCCGGTTGCGTGCGAAACCTCACCAGGTTGTAATCGATGGCGAAATGGTCCCGCTCCAGCCGCACCTTCTCCTCCGGCGCTATCAAGTCCGTCTCCAGGTGCAGCACTTGGTTCCCATTCGCCGCCACCCACGCTCGCCCCTTCAACGCCAGGCGGTACTCGTGGTTCGGGGTCACGAAGGCATGAAGCGAGCTGGTAGGCCTCTCCGGGCGCTGCTCGAAATGGATCATCCACGCCGGCTGTCCATTCCATTCGCCCAGACCTTCGCACTGCCAATCGAAATCGCCGGTGAACTCCTTGTCGAACAACAACGCCAGTCCCGCCGCGCCCGTCCACATCAGCGGTGCTCGCCCGAGCTCGGGAGGCGTGCGCATCTCGTCGACCGCGATGACGCCGGGGCGCACCCGCTCGATGAATGCTAGATAGCTGAATGTTTGCGCCATCGGCCGCTTCAATTCGCCGTTCCCGCCGATTTCGGCTTCCTGCAACTCCTCGGTTGCGCTGAATTTCTGCAGGTTGACGGCGAATGCCGCTGCGTGCGCGCCGGCTCCCTTCAGAACCCGCGTCAGGTCGCACGCGGCGTCCGATATCCTGGCCGGCTTCTCCTCATCGACGTCGGGCGGCATGCCGATTCCTGTGGCCGGAGGCAGGGCGGCCGGCGGCGGAGCCATGCGCGTGGTGATTGCCGCTGGTGGCGCCGCCGGATTGGGTGCCGTCGTCGGCCCTGGCGCCGCGTCCCGTGGCGAGGACCCGGAAGGACTTTCGGAGTTCGCCAAAAGCGGTTGTCCCGTCACCGGCGGTTGCTCCGCCGCTTTCGTCTCTGGCGTAGCCGCCTGCGTCGGCGCCGCCACTGCCGATGCCGCGATGGCCGCGCGCAACTGCTGCGCGCGCGGGTCGCTCGGGTGCCGCTTCAAGTAATCGTCCACCATCGCCAGTGATTCGTCGCGCTTGCCAAGGTTGGCCAGCGCTGCCGCCTCGGTCAGCCTTGCTTGATCGGCATTTGCTTTCCCTAACTGCACCGCCGCCGCTGCTTGTTTGCTCGCCTGCTCGTAATCTCCGCGGCGCAACAATGCCGCGCCCAGCAGCCAATGCGCCTCCCACGAAGCCGGCGCCGATTCCGCCGATTGCTCAAGCAACTCGACAGCCTTCGCCGTGTCTCCTTGCTCGTAGCGCACCATGCCAAGCGCCATCAGTGCCCTCGTCTGTTTCGGGTCCAGCGAAATCGCCTTCTCCAGGTAAGGTATGGCCTTGTCCGTCCTGCTCGCTGCGAGCCAGCTTGCACCCATCAGGTAATTCACCAGCGCATTTCCCGGCGCCATTTCCAGCGCCTTCGCCAAGTGCTTCTGCGCCGAGCCGGTTTTCTTCGCGGCCAGATCCTTGATGCCCTCCTGTGCTTCCTTCTGCGCCCGCGGCGCCAGAATCGCTCCCCCAGCGGCCTTCGCCGCTCCGCCGTGCCCCCCTGCGGGCAGCAGAAAGAATTCCACTCGCTCCGACGCGCCGGTGATGGGCGACAAATTCACGAATTGCTGTGCCGTTTCGAAGCCCGGCGCCGACACTTGCACGGAGTACTGCGCTCCCGGCGTCAGGTTCGAGATCACCCATTCCTCGCCTTCTTGTTGACTCGCATAGGCAACCGTGCCGCCGCCCAGCATCGTCGCCGTGATCGCATCGGGTGAAAGATTGGTGAGTGGCGAGCCTTGCTCGTTCTTGACGTCCACCGTGATGGTTCCCGTCGGCGCCATCGTACCCGGGTTCGGCAGGGCCACGCGCCCCTGGCCGCGCATCTGCGCGTAGACGGGCAGGAAGAGCCAAAGCACAATGCAGGCGGAGAAAGCCAAATCGGTGCAGGCAAGAGGACCGAGAGGTCCTCCGCCATTTCCTCTCATCTGAGCTTCCTTCCCGCCCGCTTCGAGTTCTCGCAAACTGCTACCGCCGGCTACTCGTGCCGCAGGGCGACGGTGGGATCGACCCGCATCGCCCGCCGCGCCGGCAGGTAGCCGGCGGCGAGCGCTACGCTGAAGAATATCGCCCCCGCCACCGCCAGCGTTGTTGTATCTCCCGCGCCCATCCCGAACAGCATCCCCGCCAGCAGCCGGCGCGCCCCCAGAGCGCAGGGCAGTCCGATCGCCAGCCCGGCTCCAGCCAGCGCCGCCGTCTCCCCCAGCAGCATCCTGCGCAGGGAAGCGGCCTCGGCCCCCAGTGCCAGCCGGAGGCCGATTTCCCGCGTCCGCCGCGTAACGTTGTACGACACCAAGCCGAATAGACCGATGGCGGCGAGCAGCAACCCCAGCCCGCCGAAGAAGCCCGAAAGCAACGCAGTGATTCGTTCGTCGATCTGCGTCCGGGCGCGCACTTGATCGAGCGTCTGGAAACTGAGCGCGTACTCGTGTCCGGCGCCGTCAATCACCCGTCGCACCGGGCCGGCGAGCGCTTCGGGCGGTCCCGCCACACGCGCTTCAACCGCCGACCAACGGTCGAACGATTTGTCCTGGATCATCGAAACGTAGACCGCCAGCAGGTTGGGATCGCGCGCGTCGAACAGGCGGGCATCGCTCGCGATGCCGGCGATTTCCACTCTTTGCAGCCTGGGGTCCGGTCCGATGCGAATCAGGTGGCCGATGGCGTCGCCCGCGGGAAACAACTGGTTGGCAAGGCTGCGGCTCACAATCGCCACCCGCGACGTCTCGGTGGTTTCGCTCCAGGAGAAATCGCGCCCGGCGACCATGTCCATCCCGAGCGTTCGGAAAAATCCTGGCGAAATGTTTGCATAAGTGGCCAGAACCCCGGCCCCGGCCTGGCTCTCCGCGGGCGCAACCGCGGGTTTCCACGCGCCGCCGGGACCCGTTCCCGGCACGGCGCCAGTTGTGGCTGAAACTACGCCGGGGAGGGCCTCCACTTGTCGCACCACATCCGCCCAATAGGCGGCGTTGCTCAAGGCTGCCTTGTCGCCGGGCAGCGGGGCCAGGCGGGCGACGAGCACATCTCGGCTCGAGTAGCCCGTCTTCACGCTGATGAGCTCGACGAAGCTCCGAACCAGCAAACCGGCGCACGCCAGCAGCACGACCGCCAGCGCCAGTTGGGTCACAACCACCGTCTTCCCCAGTTTCCCCGTGCCCTCGGTACTGCGTGGGCCCGTGCGCACCGCGCCCATGGCGTCTTGGCGCGTCGCCCGCCATGCCGGTGCAAGGCTGAAGAGCACGCCGGTCAGAACGGCGAGCGCGACGGTGAAAGCCAGGACTCGAACGTCGGGCCGCACGTCGATCGCCGGCGCCACCTGAAAATTCACTGTGATCGCGGCGACCAGGGCCCGGCTGCTGGCCCAGGCCAGCGCGACCCCCGCGCACGCTCCACCGCCTGCCACCAGAATTCCTTCAAAAATCATTTCTCGTGCCAGGCGCGTCCGGCTCGCGCCAAGCGCCATCCTCACGCTCATTTCGCGGTCCCGCGCCGCGGCTCGCGCCAGCATCAGGCCGGCCAGGTTCGCGCATGCCAGCGCCAGGATCAGCCCCGCAATCCCCATCAGGACCTCGAGCGGGCGGGTGAACCTGGCGCGGAGCGGGTTGTCGTCGCCGCGCGCATCCGAGCGCGCCAGCAGGCGCCGGGCGAGGAAATTCTTTCTTCCTCCCTCATTCTCGTCGGGTGGCAGCGCCGCTTGCCGAATCGCCGGCCACACCGTTTCGAGTTGGGCTCGCGCCTCGGCAAGTGTCACGCCCGGCTTCAGCCGCCCGACGCCGGTGATCCACAGCAGGTGGCGTGAATCCAATTCGCTGAAAGCGTCGCTCATGACAAGCGGGGCCGCGGTCAACGGGATCATCAACTCGGGCGCCAGGTCCATCGAGGTGCCCTGAAATCCTTTCGGAGCGATGCCGACCACCGTGAACGGCACGCCTGCGACCTGGACGATCTTGCCCATGGCCCCGGGATCGCCGCCGAACCGCCGCTGCCAGAAACCGTAGCCCAGCACGGCCACCTGCCGCGCCGGGCCTTCGGGCAGGTTCACGTCCCCCGGGCCAAGCAGGCTGCCCGCCGCGGGAACATGCACTCCGAGCACCGAATAGAATTCCCCGCTCACCAGCCAGACGTTGCCCAACCCCCGCCAGCGGTTGGCTTCGATTTCGAAAACACCGTTGTCCTGCTCCCCGCAGAACGCCGAGAAAACCTTCTGGTCGCGCGCCAGCCCCAGATACATCGGCAGCGATAGTGGCTGGGCTTGGCCGGTGCGTACCTCGAGCGCCTTGATTTCCACCAGGTGATCCGGTTGCCAGACGGGTAAATCGCGCAGCACGAGCGCGTTTAGCAAGCTGAACAGTGCGGAGTTGGCGCCGATGCCCAGCGCCAGCGACGCCACCGCCACCGCAGCGTACCCGGGAGTCGCTCGGAGCCGCCGGATCGCATACTTGGCGTCCTGCGAAATGGCGCCCACCGCTCCTCCGACGAGGCGTCAGCTAGGTCCTGCTGACATGCCCACCGTCCAGGTCCGCTCCATTTTCATTCCGGACCCGGCGCATCCCGATTTCCGCGCCTTGCTCGCCCGCCCGGAAATCGGGCGCAGTGGCGCGGGATGAGGAACCCTGCCCGCCGGAGCCTTGGCGCTGCCGGGCCTGCCCGCCGGAGCCTTGGTGCAGCCGGGTCTGCCCGCCGGAGCCTTGGCGCAGCCGGGCCTGCCCGTCGGAGCCTTGGCGCAGCCGGGCCTGCCCGCCGGAGCCTTGGCGCAGGCGGGTCACCCCCTGTGGCGCGTGCACACCTAGCCTAGCGCATGATGACGCGGATTGTCTCGGCCGGATCGGCGTCGCGTGCCGCCGTGAAATGCGGAACCCGCTCCGGGGCTGCCGGAACGGGTTCCAGGCGTGAAGCTGCTCGGGCGCGGGTCAGATGTCGTAATACAACTGGAATTCGTAGGGATGGGGGCGGATGCGGACCGCGTTCACTTCGTTGTTCATCTTGTAATCGATCCACAGACGGATGGTCTCCTCGGTGAACACGTCGCCCTTGAGCAGAAAATCGTGATCGTCCTCCAGGGCGGAGAGCGCCGCTTCCAGCGAGGCGGGAAGCGACGGCACCTCCTTCAGTTCTTCGGGAGACAGGTCGTAGATGTCTTTGTCGAGCGGTTCGCCGGGATCGATTTTGTTCTCGATCCCGTCGATCCCTGCCATCAGCATGGCGGCAAAGGCCAGGTAGGGATTCGAGGACGGATCCGGGGGCCGGAATTCCAGCCGCTTCGCCTTGGGATTGGGCGAATACATCGGGATGCGCACGGCGGCGGAGCGGTTGCGCCGGGAATAGGCGAGGTTCACCGGCGCTTCGAAGCCCGGCACCAGCCGCTTGTAGGAATTGGTGGTCGGCGCGGCGAAGGCCACCACCGCCGGCGCATGTTTCAGCAGGCCGCCGATGTACCACAGCGCGGTCTGGCTGAGCCCGGCGTATTGATCGCCGGCGAACAGCGGCTTGCCCTTCAGCCAGAGCGATTGATGGGTGTGCATGCCGTTGCCGTTGTCCTGGAAAAGCGGCTTGGGCATGAACGTGACGGTTTTCCCGTACTGGTTGGCGACGTTGCGCACGATGTACTTGAACAGCATCATGTGGTCGGCGGCGCTCACCAGCGTGTCGAAGCGCACATCGATTTCCGACTGGCCGCCGGTGGCCACTTCGTGATGGTGGCATTCGACCGTCAGGCCGCATTCCTCCATCTTCATCGCCATGTCGGTTCGCAGGTCGAGGTAATGGTCGGTCGGCGGCACCGGGAAATAGCCCTCCTTGTACCGCGGGCGATAACCCAGGTTGTGCTCCTCGCGGCCGGAATTCCAGCGCCCTTCTTCGGCGTCGATGAAGTAGAAGCCGTGTTGCTCCCGCTGGTCGAACCGCACGTTGTCGAAAATGAAGAATTCGGCTTCGGCGCCGAAAAACGCCTGGTCAGCGACGCCGCTGAATCCCAGGTAAGCTTCGGCCTTGCGGGCGACGAATCGCGGATCGCGGGGATAGGACTGGCGGGTGATCGGGTCGACCACGTCGCCGATCATCACCAGCGTCGTGGTGTCCCGAAACGGATCGAGAAACGCGGTGGCCGCCGAAGGAACCAGCAGCATGTCCGATTCGTGAATCGAAGCCCAGCCGCGAATCGAGCTGCCGTCGATTCCGAAGCCGTCTTCGAAGGATTGTTCGTCGAGTTGGTGGATGGGAAAACTGACGTGGTGCCAGAGACCGGGCAGGTCGGTGAACCGGATGTCTACGATCTTTGTTTCGTGCTCGCGGGCGAATTCCAGAACCGCTTTCGAATCCATTCCCCCTCCCGGCGGGAACTATTCCGCCTTGGAAAATTTAATCGGGGAAGATACCGGAATGGGGCCGGGCCGTCAAGCGTCATGCGCGAGACAATTTGGCCGGCGAGCCGCCCGCTCCGCTGCCGGGTAAAGTTTGCCTTGTCGCCGGCGCTTCTCCCTTCCGAGCCGCGACCCGCCGCGGCGGGGAGCGGGACCGATCCCCCGGCGTTCCTCATCCGCCCCCGCGGCCCGGCCCCTGCCCTCGTCAGTCGTAATACTCGCGGCCCAGGTGGGTGATCAGCGTTTCGCCCATCATCCAGCGCAGCGTGTTTTTTAGCTTCATCAACTGGATGAACAGGTCGTGCTCGGGATACAGCTCGGGCGCGCACATCGGCGATTTGAAATAGAAGCTCAGCCACTCCTGGATGCCGTGCAGGCCGGCGCGGCGCGCAAGATCCAGGAACAGCGCCAGGTCGAGCACCAGCGGCGCGGCGAGAATCGAATCGCGGCAGAGGAAATCGATTTTGATCTGCATCGGGTACCGCAGCCAGCCGAAAATATCGATGTTGTCCCAGCCCTCTTTGTTGTCCCCGCGCGGCGGATAGTAGTTGATCCGCACCTTATGATACAGGCGGTCGTAGAGCTGCGGGTACAAATGCGGCTGGAAGATGTATTCGAGCGAGCCGAGTTTCGATTCCTCCTTGGTCTTGAACGAGCCGGGATCGTCGAGTACCTCGCCGTCGCGGTTGCCCAGGATGTTGGTCGAGAACCAGCCGCGCACGCCCAGCATCCGCGCTTTCATCCCCGGCGCGACGATGGTTTTCATCAGCGTCTGGCCGGTTTTGAAGTCCTTGCCGGCCACCGGGACCGCGTTTTCCTGGGCAAGCTGCTGCATCGCCGGGATGTCCACCGTCAAGTTCGGCGCGCCGTTGGCAAAGGGAACGCCTTCCCGCAGCGCCGCCCAGGCGTAGAGCATCGATGGGGCGATGGCGGGGTGGTTCTGCTTCATCGCCCGCTCGAGGCTTGCGATCGTGCGGTGAACGGCGTGGGGCTTCAGGAACACCTCGGTCGAGGCGCACCAGATCATCACCAGCCGCGAAGCCTTCGCTCGCTTGCGGAACTCGCGGATGTCCTCGCGAAGCTGCTCGGCCAGGTCGAATTTGTTTCGGGCGCGCTTGACGTGCGTTCCGTCCAGCCGGCGCACGTATCGGCGGTCGAAGGCACCCTTCATCGGGCGGATGGTTTCCAGGAAACGTTTCGCCCTGGCCAGATGCGGCCCTTCGAGTACCCCCGCCTTCAGCGCCGCCTCGTACGCGTTGTCGGGGAAGATGTCCCAGGCGCCGAACGTCAGCCGGTCCAGGCCGGCCAGCGGAACGAAGTCGCGGATTTTGGGCGACCGGCCTTCGGTGCGCTTCCCCAGGCGGATCGTTCCCATTTCGGCCAGCGATCCCACCGGCGGCGCCCCGTCCCGGCGCACCAAATCCACCCCTGCCATGAACGTTGTGGCGACAGCGCCCAGCCCGACCGAGAGCACGCCCAGCTTGCCGGTGGGCTGAGCGATACGGGGCTGGGGAACCGGTTCCGGCTGCTGCCGCGCGCGATGGTTCGCCACGCTTCCTCCTTGACGGGGATTCAAAGCGAGCTATGATGCGCGACCAACGCCAGTTTTGCAATCTCGGGCGTCCGAGAACTGAGCGCCCCTCCCGCCCCTGCTGGCCGCAGCAGGCGGCCGTGTCTGCAAAGGAGCCGTGTCATCCTGAGCCCGTCCCGCAGTGCGGGAGCGAAGGATCCCGCTAATCCTGCCGGAGGACGTCCAACAGCCAGCGTTGCGCCCGCAGAAAATCTCGCCGACAATAGCACAGCCATCCCGCACTGCGGGAGCTGTGCGGTCTTCCCGCCGATAGTGGCACAGGCTTCAGCGCCGTTTGCGTCCCGGCGCCCTTCGCCGGGAAGCCTGTGCGCGGTGCCAGATTCTCCAAATTCCCGCATCTCCTCACAGCACCCAAACGATGCGGATCTAAATCCCGCCAAACTGCTCCACCACTCATTGGCCGGGCAACTTGACAGGAAAGGAGAAAGACTACAGCCACCCCTTCGCCCGGGCGATACGAGCGGCCTCGACGCGGTTGCCGGCGCCAAGCTTGCTGATGGCCTCAGACAGATAATTCCGCACCGTGCCCTCCGCCAAGCCGAGCTTCTCGGCAATAGCGGCGGTGGCGAGCCCTTCCCCGGCCAGCCGTACCACCTGGCGCTCGCGGTCGGTAAGCGGGTCGGGCTCTCCCCACGCTTCGGCCGCCAGTTCCGGATCGATCACTCGCAGGCCCGTGGCGACCCGGCGCACCGCCTCCGCCAGCTCCTTCGCCGGCTTGTCCTTCAGCAGGTATCCCGAAACCCCCGCATCGAGCGCGCGGCGCAGATAGCCGGTGCGGGCAAAAGTGGTGAGGATGATGATGCGCGTGGGAACGCGACGTTCCTTTATCTCCGCCGCCACCTCGAGGCCCGTCATCTCCGGCATTTCGATGTCGGCGATGAGGACGTCGGGTTTGTGCGCGAGGACGGCGTCGAGCGCCTGCCGGCCGTCGCGCACCTGGCCGGCCACCACGATGTCGCCCTCGATTTCGAGCAGTGCCGCCAGCGCGCCGAGCACCATCGCCTGGTCTTCGGCGATCACGACGCGGATAGGCTTGGCCCCCTTGGACGGCGGCGAGGTCATGGTGCCGCGCTCGCTCCCGGGTTGGGGACCGGCACAGAGATGGCGAGGCGAGTCCCTTGGCTGGTGTCGCGTTCGAGGGTTCCGCCGAGCGCCTCCACCCGCTCGCGCATCCCCCGCAGGCCGTGGCCTTCCAGAGTGAAGCCGCCGCGGCCGTCATCCTGGATTTCCAACCGGCAGCAGCCATCGGCCTGCGAGAGCGCCAGCCGGCAATGGCGCGCACGGGCATGGCGAACGATATTGGTCGCCGCTTCGCGCAGGGCTAGGCTCAGAACGGTTTCCTGGGCGGGGGAAAGCGGCGGCGGTGTCCATTGCGATTGCACGGAAACGCCAGCAGTGCGCAGGGTGGTTTCGGCGCGGGCCAACTCGGCGGCCAGGCTGCCGGCTCGATACCCGCCGATGGCGTTCCGTACCTCGGCCAGCGCCTCTCGGGAGATCCGCTCGATGTCGCCGATTTCTGCTCTGGCGCGGCGAGGATCGTGGCCGAAGAGCTTCGAGGCCAGCTCCGATTTCAGGATCACCACCGACAGCGTGTGACCCAGGATGTCGTGCATGTCGCGAGCGATCCGCTCGCGCTCAGCCACCTTGGCCAGATGCTCGATTTCCTCATGGGCCAGCCGAAGCCGGCGATTCGCCTGTTTCACCTGGCCGTAATGAATGTTCACCGAGCCGATCAGCAGGCTGAACACCACCGCGTCTGCCCAGAACCAGGGACTCAGGTGAAACACAAGAGTTTCCCCGCCGATGATGGCCAGAATCGATCCAAGAATCTTCAGCCCGGTGGCGGTGCTCCCGGCGTAGCCGGCGAACGCGGCGGCGTAGACAAAAAAGACGCACGCGCCGGGGTTGGAAGGCGAAAGCACGACGCCCAGCAGGGTGATTCCTCCAATCGCCCACAGGCATCGCAGGCCGCGCAACCAGTAACCCAGGAAATACAGCGGCAGGAAAACAGCCGTGACAACGGCCGCCATCGCCCACTGCCCCCAGTGGACGCGGCCCACCGCCAGGGGAAAATAATAGATGGCCAGGTAAATGAGCCAGACGTAAGGGGTCCACCCGGTTTCGCGATCCGGCGGCAAAAGGCGCATGGCGCAGTCTACCCGATTTTCGCTCGACGCGGTCCCGGGGATGGCCGTGGTCGCCGGGGCCGGGGCGGCCTACTCGAACCGCACATCGTCGATCTGAAACGAAAACTTGCCTGGCCTGGTTCCGGCCGAGAAAATCACACCCATGAGCCCCCGCGGATCGAATCCCGGGAACGAGTCGAAGGAGAAACGGTAGCTCTTCCATTCCATCCCCGCCACGAAGGTTTGGGCGGCGGGGATGAATCCCAGGCTCTGCGCGAACAGAAGAACCCGGTAACTCTGACCGTCGCCTCTGGCCCAGAATGTGATAGAGCGGTGGCCGGAAAGATCGGCGGCCGCCATCGGCGCCGGTCCGGGGCTGAACTGCGCTCCGGCCCAGGGGTAGGGGTAGCCGGGGACGATTTCGCCCGTCACCAGCAGCGAATACTTGCTCCCGGCGGCGCCACCCGAAACCACCCTCATTTCACCGGTGGACTTGCCGCCGAAAATCGAATCGGTCGAGACCGCCCAGCCGGCGCCGAATTCTGTTGCCGCAGTGCCCGCCTCGAAATCACTCACCAAGCCCGATCCCGAGCCGGAAGGCGCCGATGTGTTCGGAGCCTTCTTCTCCGCTACCTCGGCTCGATAGGCGGACCGTCCGGCGGGAATGCCCAGTTTCCAAACCGCGACGATGTCCCGGCTGTCTTTGATGTCGCGCGTGGGATCGCCTCTCACTAGCAGCAGGTCGGCCCGAAAGCCGGCCGAAATGCGGCCGCGGTCCGCCAGATGGAACGCTCGCGCCGGCGCCGAAGTGGCCGCGGCCAGGGCCTGGGACGGCAAGAGGCCCGCGGCCACCAGCAACTCGAGTTCGCGGTGAATGCTGGCGCCGTGGGTTGTGCCTGGGTTCCCCGCGTCGGTTCCGGCGAGCAGCGGGACGCGGGCCGCCAGCAGTTGCCGCACCGCCGCGAACGAATTGGCGAGGTCCTGGTGGCTTCCCGGGCCGCGCGGAAACGCGTTCGCGAGCTGCTGTTTGTTCCGCGGAGAAAGATAGGGCGCCAACTGCGTGTCGGAAACCAGCGACGCGCCGCTCGGCTTCCCGGTCGTCGATTCCAGCACCGTAAGCGTCGGTACCACGAAAACGCGATGCCGCGCGGCGAACCGGCCGAAATCCGGCGCCGGCTGCCGGTCGGCGAACAGATGCATCAGCCCGTCAACGCCCGCGTCGATGGCGTCCACCGCGCCCTGGTAAGAACCGATGTGCGCCACTGCCAGCTTGCCGCGCCGGTGCGCTGCCCGGACGACGGCGGCCATCGTCGCCTTGCTGATGGTAGGGAAGTGCAAGCCGTAGGCGCTGCCGTCGTCGTAGATGATTTTGATATAGTCGGAACCCTCGGCGAGGCGGGCGTCGACGAAAGCTTGTGCTTCGGCAGGATCGGTGATCGTCGGAATTCGCAGGCCGTATTCGGTGCCGTGGCCGCCCGGCGCCGTCACCAGCGTTCCCGCCGAGCGCAGATCGGCGAGGTCGGTATCCTTTCCCGCGGCTTGTTCCTTCCGGATCGTCGCGGCCAAATGGTAGTCGGTGAACATGTCGAGTTCGGTGGTGACGCCGAACACGAGCGCTTGCTGCAGGTCATCGCGAGCGAAGGTGTGTGCGTGGGAATCAATCAGGCCGGGAAGCAGCGTGTCCCCGTCCGCCTCCACCACCGGCACGCCGGCCGCGGCGGAAAGGTTGCGGCCAACCTTCTCGATTCTGCCATTCGCCACGAGCACCGAATCGGCGGAAATCACGCGGACACCGTCGAAAATCCTGGCGTGCCGCACCAGGAAGGTGCTGCTCGGGATCGCGTCGGCCGAACCCGCCGAGGCGAGCGCAACCGGGTGCGTGCCTGGGGCCCCCGTTACGGGCGTCCCGCGAACGCGGCTGCGGCCGGCGTGGATCGCTATCCCTACCGCCGCGGCGTAAACTGCCAATCCAATCCAGACGGGCCGGTATCCCATCTTCCGTCTCCTCAACCGTACAATTTGCCTTCGTCGCGCAGGAAACCCGCCCGCGCCACCGCCAGGCACAACACGGTGAACGCCGCCAGCACCAGCAAGTGCGCCCAGGCGGGCTCGCTGCCGCCCATGCCGATCACGCCAAGCGCCAACTGCCCCAGATGATAGGGGGGCAGCGCCGGCGCCAGTCGCTGGAGCGTCCGGGGGAAAAACTCGATCGGTATCCACAGCCCGGAAAAAAACGCCATGGGCATATAAATGAGGTTCACGATTGCCGGTGCCGAATTTGGCCCGGTCAAATACCCTATGGCCAGGCCCATCGCGCAGAAGGGAATCGCGCCGAGCACCTCAACCGCCGCCAGCGCCGCCGCCTGTGCCAGCGGCATCCGCACGTGCGAAAAGCCCGCGCCCAGCGCGAAGAGCACCAGCACGATCACCACCCCGAATAGCAGGCTGGTCCCCACCTTGGCTGCGAAGTAGGCCAGCGGGGGCATTGGACTCGCCCGCTTCACCTCCAGCCAGCCTTGCCCCCGCTCCGCCGCCACGCTCGCTCCGATCCCAAAGAGCGCCGCCGCGATCACCGCGAACGACCCGAACGACGCCAGATAGTAGCTGGCCGCGCCGCCCGCCGCCCCGGCCTTCGACGTGAACAACATCCCGAACAGGACGTAGAACATCACTGGGAACAGCAGTGTCGGCAGAACGAACGCCGGCATCCGCCACAGCTTGAGAAATTCGTATTTGGTCTCCTTGGCGTAGATTCGCCAGCGAGTGCCGGCGCTCGCTGCCGGGGCCGCGACGATGGCCGCCGCTGGTTGTGTCGTCATCTTCTCCCCCTTCCACCCGGTGTCCCCAGTCATGAGTTGGTCGCCCGTGCTTTCGGGCGTCGGAGCTTCAGCTCCGACGAATACCGAGTAACCATCAGGGGCTTCAACCCGTGAAGTTGGCTCCCAAGGGTTTCCAAATCGGTGCTAAACACCGCGCCGGCTCGATCCATCACCGCCGGTGTCCGCCTTCGTCAGCGCCAGATAAGCCTCTTCCAAACCGGTCGAGGTCACCTCGAGCCCGGTGAGTCCTTCGTCCAGCGCAAGAAGTTGGCGCACCACCGGCTCGGCCTGGGTTGCCTGAATCTCGTAAACGGCGCCGTCCTGCCGCGCTTCGCTCACCCCGTCGAGCGCGCGAATGGCGGCCAAGCCAAGCCGCGTCGAGCACCGGATGCGGCGGCCGGCAATTCGCGCCTTGATCTGTCGCGGGGTTCCCTCGGCCAGCACCGCGCCGCGATTCAGCAGAACGATGCGATGCGCCAGGGCGTCGGCTTCCTCCAGATGGTGGGTGGTCAGCAGCACCGCCTTGCCTTGCGCCACTCGCCGGCGAATCTCCTCCCACACCAAGCGCCGCGCTTCGACGTCCAGCCCCGCCGTCGGCTCGTCGAGATACAGCAGATCGGGATCGCCGCAGAGCGCCAGCGCGAACAGGACCCTTTGCTTCTGGCCGCCGGAGAGTTCGCCGAACCGCCGGTTCGCCAGCCCTTCGAGCCCGGCGGCGCGAATGGCTTCGCCGGGCCGCATCGGGTTGGGAAAGTAGCTCGAAAAAAGATCGATGTGCTCGGCCACCCGAAGCGTCGCGGGAACTGCCGCCACTTGCAGCATCGCTCCGACGCGCACGCGCCGGCGATGGTCGCGGGGGTCTCCTCCGAACACGCTCACGGTTCCTGCGCTCGGTCTGGCCAGGCCCAGCAACAATTTCACCGCAGTGGTCTTCCCCGCGCCGTTCGGGCCGAGCAGCGCGACAAGCTCGCCTGGCCCCACGCCAATACTGACGTTGCGCAGCGCCTGGATGCTGCCGTAGCTCTTGCTGACGTTCTCGAGTCGCGCCACCGGCTCACGCGCCGCCGGTGCCTGGGATTCGAAAGCGACATCTTCCCTCGAAGCGCTCATCCTTTTTGCCTCTCCGGCTGACGCAGCCGCTTGTCGCCGCACCAGCCGATGATCGTCGCTGCCCCCGCCGCCCGCCAGTGAGGCTCGTCAGAGGCTTCGAATGACAATTGTCATCAGGTTTGCAACCCGGGGGAGGGGTTCGGCGCGGGAAGAAATTGCAGAGGGACGTGCAGGGAGGGGTCGAGCGGCACCGCGAGGCGGGCGCCCCTGCCGACCGGGGAAGCGGCCCCGATGACGATTGCCTCGCCGGCCGCCCCAATCGGGCGCGCGAACCGCTTCGGGCCTGCTGCCCGAAGCGCCTCAGGCGCCGGCGCGCTCGATGTGCACGCTGCCGACGCCGGTATGAACCCGCAACAGCGCGCCGCCGTTGCCTATCCGGCCGCGCACCGACGAGCCGGTGAGCGAGCCGGAAACGGTGACTGGGAAATCGATGCTGAGCTTGCCGACGCCGGTCGAGCCTTCCAAATCCGCGGAAATGTTCGAAGGCAACCGCAGGGTGATCCCGCCGACGCCGGAATGGATGTCCCACAACGAGGTCAGCCGCGAGCCGTCAAGCGCCGTCGCCTCCACTTGGCCGTGACCGCAGGCGACCGTCAGGGAGTCGAACCGGCCGGTAACGACGATCCCGCCGTTTCCCGTGCCCGCGTCTAGCGTGCCCCCGAGCCCGGACCCGTTGATGTGTCCGTTGCCGGTATGCAACCAGAGCTCGCCCTGGAGGCCGTTGGCCTCGATGTGGCCGTTGCCGGTCTGGATGCGTTCCTGGCCGCGCACCGGCGCCACCATCACGCTGCCATTGCCGGTGTGCACGTTCAGATCGGTTTCGGAGGGAACGCTGACCTCGACGTTCACCGACCCGTGCCGCATTTCCATCCAGCGGTGGGTTTCGCGCGCTTCCACCATCACGTGGTTGCCCGATTGGGACTCGGTGATGCGGAGGTCGTCTGGAATGCGCCAGCCGGTGGTGACCACCCGGACGGTGACCTCGCCGGAATTGCCGGCGGTGATATTCACCGCGCCGTTATCGACCGTCAATGCCAGGTCGGGCTTTCCCGATACCGAATACCGCTTCGACCATTCATCGGCCCGCGCCGCCGAAGCGATCATCGCCGCCCCGAGCGCTACTGCCAGGGCCAACCCGAACCGTCTCTTCATCGCTCTCCTCCTTCCCGCAGTCTCTATCACCATACGCAGGCGCGCCCGGAAAAGTTCATGCGGACCGCTGCCCGATCCCCTGGCAGGATGCTGAAAGAGTGCTCCGGATGTCATTCCGAGCCCGCTGCGGCTTGTCCCGGGCCCGCCGCCGCGGGCCGAGGGGCGGGCGAGGAATCTGCTTTTCGTCAAAAATTCGAGTAAAAACAGATTCCTCGGGCGAACATGGCCCTCGGAATGACACAAGGCGACACCTCTTCAGCGACCTGCTAGGCGGAGCGGCGCCGCGCTGCCCGGCCTTTCGCCCCCGGCTTGGGCCGTAGCGTCGCCAGGAATTTGGCGTAGGGCAGGGTATTCAGCACGTCTTTTGATTCGATCCAGCCGCGCCGGGCCATCCCCACCCCGTACTTCATGTAGTCCAGGTTCTTGACCGTATGGGAGTCGGTCGAAATGGTGATTTTCACCCCGTGCTCCTTCGCCATCCGCAGGTGAACGTCGTTCAGGTCCAGCCGGTCGGGGAAGGCATTGGCTTCCATCGCGACGCCGTGGCGGGCGGCGGCATCGAGCACCTTTTCCATGTCGTACGCGAAAGGATCGCGGCGCAGCAGCAGCCGCCCGGTGGGGTGGGCGATGATCTGGGCGTAGGGATTCTCGATGGCGGCCAGCAGGCGCTCGGTCATTTCGCCGGACTCCAGATTCATATAGGAATGCACCGAGCAGACCACCACGTCCAGTTGCGCCAGCACTTCGTTGTCCAGATCCAGCCGCCCGTCTTTCAGGATGTCCACCTCGCTGCCGGCGAGCAGATGGATGCCTTCCACCCGCCGGCTCGCCTCGCGGATCTTCTTGATTTGCTCGAGCGTTCGCCGCTCGTCCAGGCCGTTGGCGACGGTCACCGCCTTCGAATGATCGGTGAGCGCGATGTATTCGTAACCCAGTTGCCGCCCTCCCCGGGCCATCTCCTCGATCGAGTTCCGGCCGTCGCTGGCGACGGTGTGCATTTGCAGGTCGCCCTTGATCTGGTCGAGAGTGACGAGTTCCGGCAGGCGCCGCTTCTCCGCCGCTTCGATCTCCCCGGTGTTTTCCCGCAGTTCCGGCGGAATCCACTCCATCTCCAGCATCCGGTAAATTTCTTCTTCGGTCTTGCTGGCCACCGGTCGCTCGCCCTCGAGCGTCGCCAGCGCGTATTCGTTCAGGGTGTAACCCATTTTGTTGGCGCGGCCGCGCAAGGCGACGTTGTGCTGCTTCGAGCCGGTGAAGTAAACCATCGCCGCCCCGAAGTGTTTGGCTTCGAGCAGGCGCACGTCCACCTGCATCCCGCTCGCCAGACGGAAACTCAACTTGTTCTCGCCGCGGGCCAGCACCTGCTCGATTCCCGGGAAGCGCAGGATGTGATCGCAGATTTCCTCCACCGCTTTCGCCGGCCGGCGGCCGGCCGGCAGCGTCACCAGCAGGTCCAGGTCGCCGATGGTCTCCTTTCTCCGGCGCAACGAGCCCGCCGCCGTCACCGAACCGGTCTTCCGCCCCAGCTCCCCGATGTGGGCCCCCAGCTTGTCCGCCACTTCGTCGGCCGCGTTGATCAGAAAACGGCCGGCGGCTTTGGCGAACACTTCGGCGGCGTGGAGGATGTTCTGTTCGCTCTTCTCCCCAAACCCGGCCAGGTCCCGCAATTTCCCGTCGCGCGCCAGCTTGGCGACGTCCTCCACCGTGGCGACGTGGAATTTCTTCCACAGCAGCGCCACCTTCTTCGGCCCCAGCGTCTGCAGCGAAAGGAGCTGGAGGATGCTTTCCGGATATTTCTTCAGCAGTTTCCGGCGCAGGGAATAATCGCCGGTTTTCAGGATTTCGCCGATGTGGGCCGCCAAACCCTCCCCGATACCGGGCAACTCGAGCAGCTTTTCCGGCTGGCGTGCCAGGTCCTCGACGCGGTCGGAGAGGTTATCCAGCAGATCGGCGGCGCGTTCGTAACTGCGGTACCGGCCGATGGACGCGGCGTCGATCTCGAGCAGTTGCGCCGTCTCGCGGAGGATCCGGGCGACTTCGCGGTTCTCCATGGCCGACCATTATAGTGGCACGCCTGCGGCCGGCCTAACCGCGCCTTTTGCGCCCCGGACGGGTCTACGGGGAATCCCTTCCCAACGTTGGGGCGCGGGGAGGATGTCCATCGAGCCCAAGGTCTTCTAGGGAACCTTGATGACGTTGGCTGCCTGCGGGCCTTTCTGACCCTGGGCGATTTCGAACTCGACCGCATCGCCCTCCTGGAGGGTTCGATAGCCGTCGCCGGCGATGGCCGAATAGTGGACGAAGACGTCGGTGCCTCCGTCACGACCGATGAAGCCGTATCCCTTGGCGTTATTGAACCACTTTACCCGGCCGGTCACGCGTTCCTTCTCCTGCTCGCTCATCCCTGTGACTCCTGATCTCCGCTCGGCGGGAGCAGACGCGCTTCCAATTGCCTCTTCGCCTGCCGCAGCCACCGCTTGCGCTCAAGCGCGCGCCGAGTGTACCAAACTTGCAACGACTGTCAAGACGGGCTGGCGCGCGGATAGCGGGCCAGTTTGGGAGTGGCATCCCGCTCTGCGGGACTGTGGGCCTTTCACTTGGGCCTGAATCGTCGGGGCCGGAGAGAAACTGGGCGACGTTAGTACACCCACCCCGTCCTGCGGGACCGGTGCGCGGCCGCAGGCCCCGGGCGAGGCGGCCCCGGGGACAGGCCTGCCGGGGGGCCCACCCGAAGAAAGACAATTTGTCTCTTTACAAGCCATGATTTGAGTGATATTGGTCTGGTTGGAGCCAGCGATGTTGCCCCTGCAAATCCAGCCCGCAAGCCGGATCCCGATTTACGCCCAGTTGCGCGACCAGGTCCGCGCCCTCGTCCAGCTTGGCCAGCTTCAGCCCGGAGACCGCATTCCTCCCAGCCGCGAACTCGCCGGCCGGCTCGGCATCCACCGCACCACCGTCGCCAATGCCTACGCCGAACTCGAAGCCGAAGGCCTGATTCGCGGCCACGTCGGCCGGGGCACGTTCATCTGCGGCGAACCATCCTCGCTTCCCGCACATGTCGTCTCCCCGCCCCAGGCCGGCGCCGCCGGACCGCTGCGCTGGGACGGCCTGTTCGCCGACGACCGCGTCGAAGAAACGCTCGATCGCCTGCTCCCGGGCTCGTCCCCGAAGGGCGTGTCGTTCACCGTCGCCCGCCCTCCCGAGGCGTGGTTTCCGCTGGACGAGTTCCGCCGGTGCTGCAACGCCGTCTTGCGCCGGCACGGCCGCGAAATCCTTCAGCTCGGGGCCACCGACGGCTATCCCCCGCTGCGCGAGGAGCTCGGCCGGTGGCTTCGCTCCGACGGCATCGTCGGGCCGCGCGACCAGTTGCTCATCACCGACGGCTGCCAGCAGGGACTCGACTTGCTGGCGCGGGTGTTTCTGCGGCCCGGCGATACGGTGCTGCTCGAGAATCCCACCTATCCCGGCGCGCTCGCCGCCCTTTCCAGCCGCCACGTCCGCGCCATAGGAGCCGCCGTCCGCCCCGGCGCAGGCGTCGATCCCGACGCCGTCGCTTTCGCCCTCGAGCGGAACCGGGTGAAGCTGATCGTCCTGATGCCCGATTTCCAGAATCCTACCGGCACCACTCTTTCTCTCGAAGATCGCCGCCGTGTGCTCGAATTGGCCGAGCGGCACCGGGTTCCCGTTGTCGAGGATCACATCTATGCCCGGCTGCGCCTCCGCGGCCAGCCCATCGCCTCGCTCAAGGCGCTCGATCGCGCTGGCTTGGTCATCCAGATCGACAGCTTCTCCAAACTCGCCTTTCCCGGTTTGCGAGTGGGCTGGTGCGTCGCTCCCGAGGCCGTTGCCGGGCGACTCCGCCTGGCCAAGCAGGCGGCCGACTTGCACACCAGCCAGCTCGCCCAGGCCGCAGCGGCGGAATTCATCCGCCGGGGCTGCCTCGATCGCCACCTCGCCCGTATGCGGCGGGTCTACCGGCGCCGGTTGGAAGCGATGGAGCAGGCCCTGCGCCGCCACATGCCCGGGGAAGTTTCTTGGAGCGCGCCCGACGGCGGCATGTGCGTCTGGGCCACGCTCCCGCCAGGTATGGATTCGGTGGAACTGCTCGCTCGCGCCAGGGAGCGCGGCGTCGTGTTCGCTCCCGGCCGCCTCTTCGACCTCGACGGCGCCGCGCCCAACACCCTGCGGCTGGGCTTCGCCGAATTGGACGAGCGAAATATCGCTCGTGGTGTCGGCGTGCTCGGCGAGTTGGTGCGCAACGAGTGCCGGCGCTCGCGCCGGCGGGCCGCCGGCCACACCGAGCGCGCTGCCGCCTTGACGCTGGTATGATGGTGGCGTCCGAAAAAACCGCGGCTGGCATGCTTTGCTGGAGGGCCGACCGATGACTGAGGATGTGAATTTCTCCAACGATCCGCAATGGCGAGTGAAAGTCGGCTTGGCCGAAATGCTCAAGGGTGGCGTCATTATGGACGTCACCAACGTCGACCAGGCCACCATCGCCGAAAAAGCCGGCGCTTGCGCGGTGATGGCGCTCGAACGCGTGCCCGCCGACATCCGCAAGGAAGGCGGAGTGGCGCGGATGGCTTCGCCGCGCATCATTCGCGACATCATGAAGGCCGTCACCATCCCGGTCATGGCCAAAGTTCGCATTGGCCATTTCGCCGAAGCCCAGGTGCTCCAGGCGCTCGAAGTCGATTTCATCGACGAAAGCGAGGTGCTCACCCCCGCCGATGAGGAAAACCACGTCTGGAAGCATTCCTTTCGCGTTCCCTTCGTCTGCGGCGCTCGGAACCTGGGCGAAGCGCTTCGCCGCATCGCCGAGGGCGCGGCGATGATTCGCACCAAGGGAGAAGCCGGCTCGGGCAACATCGTCGAAGCAGTGCGCCACATGCGCGCGATTGTGGGGGAGATGCGCCGGCTCGCCACCCTAGGCCAGGAAGAGCTGATGGGCGCAGCCAAGCAGATGGCCGCGCCGTTCGAGTTGGTGCGCTGGGTCGCCGGTCACGGCAAGCTGCCGGTGCCAAACTTCTCCGCAGGCGGCATCGCCACGCCGGCCGACGCCGCCCTGGTGGTTCAACTGGGCGCCGAAGCCGTCTTCGTCGGCTCCGGCATCTTCAAGTCCAGCGATCCCGACAAGCGAGCCCGCGCCATCGTCAAGGCCACCACCCATGCCAACGACCCCAAGGCCGTCCTCGAAGCCTCCGAGGAACTCGGCGAGGCGATGAAGGGCCTGGACGTTCGCCAGCTCGAAGAGAAAGAGCTGTTGCAAACCCGCGGCTGGTAACCCAAGAGTGACGCCCGAAGAGGGAAAGGCGCTCATCCGGCGGTACTACGACGAGTTGTGGAACGCCTGGCGATTCGACGTCGCCGCCCAACTGCTCGATCCCGAAATTCACTTCCGCGGCTCGCTCGGCCGTATGGTCGAGGGCCTCGAAGGCTTTCTCGGTTACATGAAGCACGTCCAGGCCGCGTTTCCTGATTTCCACAATTCCATCGAGGAATGCGTCGCCGAACCCGATTGCGTCGCCGCCCGGCTGCTCTTTACCGGCACTCATCGCGGCGAAATCTTCGGCGTCGCACCCACCGGCCGCCGCGTTCGCTATTCCGGAGCCGGCCTCTTCCACCTCCGTGGCGGTCGCATCGCCGACGCCTGGGTCCTGGGCGACCTCGCCGGCCTTCTGCTCCAGTTGCGCCCGGTCGAACCATGAGAATCGGCATCCTGGCCATCCAGGGAGATTTCGAGGCGCACGCCCGCGCGCTCGAGCGCCTGGGCGTGGAGACGGCGCTGGTGAAAGTGCCGGCGGACCTCGAAGGCCTGGACGGCCTGGTTCTGCCCGGCGGCGAAAGCACCACCCACTTGAAGGTGCTCATCGAAGAGGGCTTGTTCGACCCGCTGGCGCGGCGCGGCCGTGAGGGCTTGCCGCTGTTCGGCACCTGCGCCGGCGCCATCCTGCTGGCTCGGGAAGTGAAGAACCCCGCTCAGGCTTCGCTCGGCTTGGTGGACATGACGGTCGTGCGCAACGCTTACGGGCGCCAGCTCGAAAGTTGCGTCACTGCCGGACTCACCCGGATCTCCGCCAAGCCGCTCGAAATGGTGTTCATTCGCGCTCCGGTCATCGAGCGCGTCGGGCCGGAAGTCGAAGTGCTCGCTACGCGCGACGGGCGGCCCGTCCTGGTGCGCCAGCGGCACATCGTTGCCGCCACGTTCCATCCGGAATTGGCCGGCGATCGGGCCATCCACGAATTCTTCCTCGCGATCGCTCGCAATGGCGGATGAAATGGCATCGGCGGCCGCACGCCCGCCCCGGCGGGTTCTCTTCGTTTGCGTGGGCAACTCCTGCCGCAGCCAGTTTGCCGAAGCCGCCGCCCGTCATCTGGCAGCCGACGTGATCGCCCCGTCCAGCGCCGGTTTGTCGCCGCTCGGCCGCATCGCCGATTCCACCCGCCGGATTGCCGCCGAACACGGCTGGCCGCTCGACGGCCAGTATTCGAAAGGGCTGGACGATGCCGCCGTCGGCCTGGTGGATTTGGTGGTGAATCTTACCGGGATTCCCGCCCGCGCCCTGTTTCCGCACGGGGCGCCGGTGGTGGATTGGGATGTGGACGATCCCTACACCGAAGACCTGTCCGTATATCGCCGCGTCGCCGAAGAAATCGAGGAGAGGATCCGCGCCCTCGCCGACCGCATCCGCGCCGGCCTCCCCCCCGCCAACGGCCCCGCAATCCCGCCCTCGACCGAGCGTTCTCCTTAGGGGCGAGCTGCCGCCACGTCCTGATCCCGCCCTGCGGGACGAGGGGCCGGCTCGCCCCTCTGCGCAACGACCCTGACCTGCTCGAAACCGGCAGCCGCCCCCGGCTTCCGCGCCGCCCGCCACCTCACGCCTCGTACCTCCACCGCCCTTCCACCATCGTGCGTTCGATCGGGAGGGTCGTCAGGGACGAAGGCGGTTCGCGCAGCGGATCGCGGCCCAGCACCACGAGGTCCGCCAGTTTCCCCGGCTCGATCGATCCCTTCAGATGCTCTTCGTAGGAAGCGTAAGCGCCGTTGATCGTCCCGCAGCGAATCGCCTCGGCGACGCTGATGCGCTGGTTCGGCCCCCAGACGTTTCCCCGGGGATCGGTGCGGGTCACTTGCGATTGCAGCCACATCCGCGGATCGAAGGGGCTGGCGGTGTAGTCGGAGGAATCCGGCGGGCGCAGGCCGGCGTCGATGAAGCTGCGCATGGCGAACATCTGCTTCAGCCGCTCGGCGCCGTAGAAATGCATTTTTTCGCCGTGGAAATAAACGTAGCAGGAGAAAGGCACCGGTATCGCGCCCAGCGCCCGCATCCGCCGGATCAGCGAATCGTTGATGAGGGTGCAGTGCTCGATGCGGAACCGCGGATCCCGCCGTGGCGCCTCTTTCTGCACCCGCTCGTAGATGGTGAGAATCTCGTCGATGGCGACGTCGCCGTTCGCGTGGGTGGCCAGTTGCCAGCCGGCGGCGTGCGCCTTCCGCGCGTTCTCGTATAGCTCCTCCTTCGTTCCCGTCAGCAGGCCGTAGTAATCCGGCGTGCCGGCATAAGGAGCCGAAAGCCGCGCGGTACGCTCGGAAATTGAGCCGTCGGCAAATTGCTTGACGGCGCCGACGCGCACCCACCGGTTGCCAAACCCCGTGCGCACCCCCGCGGCGATCATCCGGTCCAGCGCGGCAACCCCGATCAGGACGTACACCCGCATCCGCAGCCCGCCGGCGTCCCGCGCATCCTGATAAGCCTCGAGGTCCTCGGGGCTGGCGTTGGCGTCGCCCGCCGAGGTCACCCCCTTCGCCGTCATCATCTTCGAAATCAGCTCGCAGCCCTGTCTCCGCTCCTCCCGCGTGTACGGAGAATTGATCAGCGGGTAGAAAACGGCGTTGGCGCGGTCGGCCACGCGGCCGTTCAGTCTCCCGGCGGCGTCGCGGAAAAAGCGCCCGCCGGGAGGGTCGGGCGTGCGCTCGTCCACTTTCGCCAGTCCAAGTGCGAGCGAATTCACGAAGGCAGTGTGCCCGCCGCGATGGTGAACGATCGCCGGATGGTCGGGAACGGCGGCGTCGAGGTCCTGGCGCGTGATCGGCCGCTCGGTCTTCGTATCGTCGTACAGGAAGCCCTGCACCCACTGCCCGGCCGGTGTCTTTGCCGCTCTCGCCCGGAGCGCCGCCTGGATTTGCGCGATGGCCGTCAAGTCGCAAGCCACCATCCGCAGGTGTTCCCGGCCCGATTGCGACGGATGCGAATGGGCGTCGATGAATCCGGGCAAAATGGTTTTCAGTCCGATATCGATTTTGCGGGTGCGTCCGGTGGCGAGCGCGAGCACCTCGGCGTTGGCGCCCACCGCCAAAAACCGCCCGCCGCTGATGGCCACCGCCTCGGCGTGGGGAAGTTGGTCGTTGACCGTATGGATGTTGCCGTTATAAAGGACCAGGTCCGGCTCGGTTTTCACCGGCGGTACCAGCGCCAGCGCCCCTAACGCGCCCACCGAACCCAGAAATTCACGCCGGGAAGTTTGCCTCATGCGCCCCACCTCGTGCGCTGCCGTGGGAAACGGCGCTCATCCTAAAGTTGCGCGCGCCCCAAGTCAATTGCCGCTGCTTGCGCTTGAAATTCAGGGACCAGCCGGGTTAAGGTGGGCGCCTGCCGGGGCTCCGGAGTCGTTGGTACCCGCCTGTGGAGGAGCGATGGGCGTCGAGATAGGCGTTCAAGTCAACGGGAAAACCTGCCAGAACGAAATCGAGCCGCGGATGCTGCTGGTGCATTATCTCCGCGACGTACTTGGGCTCACCGGCACCCACATCGGCTGCGAAACCACCCTTTGCGGCGCCTGCACCGTGCTGGTGGACGGCCGCGCGGTGAAATCGTGCACCATGCTCGCGGTGCAGGCCGACGGCTCGGAAATCACCACCATCGAGGGCCTCGCTGCGGCCCCCGAGGCCGCTGGCGGGCTTCATCCCGTCCAGGAAGGCTTCTGGGAAAAGCACGGGCTCCAGTGCGGCTACTGCACGCCGGGAATGATTCTGACCGCCGTCCAGCTGCTGCACGACAATCCGAATCCCACCCGCGCCGAAATCCGCCGCGCGCTCGCCGGCAACCTGTGCCGCTGCACCGGCTACCAGCACATCGTCGAAGCGGTCGAATACGCCGCGAAAAAGCTGCGCGCGCGGAAGCGCTGAGCGCATCGATTCATCCGGGAGACGAAGATGGCCACAGCCACCAGGTACGTCGGCAAGCCGCTCAAGCGCAAGGAAGACCCGCGCCTGATCCAGGGCGCGGCCCACTACGTTGACGACATCGAGCTGCACGGCGCCCTCCACCTCGGCATCGTTCGCAGCCCCTACGCCCACGCCCGCATCCGCTCGATCGATACCGCCAGGGCGCGCAATGCTCCCGGCGTTCTCGCCGTGCTCACCGCCGAGGACGTCCGCGCCATCGGCCCCATCCCCTGCGCCGCGCAAATCCCCGATTTGAAGCCCGCTCCGCGGCTGGTGCTCGCCACCGACACCGCGCGGTTCGTCGGCGAAGGCGTCGCCGCGGTGGTGGCGGCCGACCGCTACCGGCTGCGCGACGCGCTCGACCTGGTGGAAGTCGATTACGAGGCGCTGCCGGCGGTGGTGGATCCGGAAAAGGCCCTGCGCAAGGATTCGCCCCGGGTCCACGCCGGCCTCGCCGACAACGTCGCGTACCGCTGGGAACTCGAAGGCGGCGATTTGAAGAAGGCCTTCAGGCAAGCGGACCGCATCGTCAAGCTGCGGATCACCAATCAGCGGCTCATCCCGAT
Source organism: Candidatus Acidiferrales bacterium (assembly GCA_035946455.1). GTDB lineage: Bacteria > Acidobacteriota > Terriglobia > Acidiferrales > UBA7541 > JAKASX01. The sequence goes on from DASYZK010000007.1 coordinate 84,546, forward strand.
GGCGATGGAGCCGCGCGCGGTGCTCGCTCGCTTCGAGCCGGGCGAGGACCGGCTCACCCTGTGGTCCTCCTCGCAGATCCCCCATATCTTGCGCACCCAGATTGCGGCAATGCTGAAGTTTCCCGAAACCGGCGTTTACGTGATCGTGCCCGAAGTCGGCGGCGGATTTGGCAGCAAGCTCAACGTCTATCCCGAAGAGGCGCTGGCTTGCCACCTGGCGATGAAGCTGGGCAAGCCGGTGAGGTGGACGGAAACGCGGCGGGAGAATTTCCTCTGCACGATTCACGGCCGGGACCAGATCGCCGAAATGGAATTCGCGGTCAAGCGCGACGGCGCGCTTCTCGGCCTGCGGGCGCGTATCCTGGCCGACCTCGGCGCCTACTATCAGCTGCTGACTCCGTTGATTCCCACTCTCACCGGCCTGATGATTGGCGGCTGCTACCGCATTCCCAGCCTGCGAGTCGAGATCACCGGCGTGCTCACCAACAAGATGGCCACCGACGCCTATCGCGGCGCCGGCCGCCCCGAAGCCACCTACTTCATCGAACGCTCGATGGATTACCTCGCCGCCGAGCTGAAGAAGGATCCGGTGGAACTCCGCCGCAAGAACATGCCCCTGCCGAAGGAATTTCCCTACGCCACCGCCACCGGGCTCATCTACGACACCGCCAATTACCAGGGCGCGCTCGATTTGGCGCTGAAAAAGGTGGCGTACAAGAAGCTGCGCCGCGACCAGGCGGCCCTTAGGAAAAAAGGCCGCTGGATCGGAATCGGCCTCTCCAGCTACGTCGAAATCTGCGCCCTGGGGCCTTCGAGCGCGATGCCCGCCGGCGGCTGGGAGAGCGCCACGGTGCGCATCGAACCCACCGGCCGCGTCCGCGTCCTCACCGGCTCGTCTCCCCACGGCCAGGGCGAGGAAACCAGCTTCGCCCAGATCGCTGCCGATTTCATCGGCGTTTCCCCCGACGACGTCACCGTCGTCCACGGGGATACGTCCGCCGTTCCCTATGGCATCGGCACGTTTGGCAGCCGCACGCTGGCGGTCGGTGGCACCGCCATCTATCACTGCCTCGAGAAACTGCGCGACAAGCTGCTCAAGATCGCCGGCCATCTGCTGCAGGACGACCCGGTGAAACTCGAGTTGCGCGACAAGAAAATCTTCTTGAAGCGCGATCCGAAGAAATCGATTGCGCTGGGCGAGGTGATTGGTGCGGCCTATACGGCGAAGACGCTTCCCGCCGGGGTCGCCCCCGGGCTCGAAGCCACCGATTTCTACGAACCCAGCAATTTCACTTTCCCCTTCGGCACCCACGTCGCGGTGGTCGAGGTCGATCCCGAAACCGGCGGCACGAAGCTGCTCAAATACGTCGCGGTGGACGATTGCGGCAAGGTGGTCAATCCGTTGCTGGTCGAAGGCCAGGTGCAGGGCGGCATCGCCCAGTCGATTGGCCAGGTGTTTCTCGAGGAGGCGGTGTTCGACGAGCAGGGCCAGCTCCTCACCGGCGAGCTGATGGATTACGCCGTGCCCCGCGCCGCCGATATCCCCTGGATCGAGAGCTTCCGCACCGTTACCCCCACGCCGGTGAACCCGCTGGGCGCGAAGGGCGTCGGCGAAGCGGGAACCATCGGCGCGACGCCGGCGCTGGTTAATGCGGTGGTCGACGCCCTCGCCCACCTCGGCGTGCGCCACCTCGATATGCCGCTCAAGAACGAACGCGTCTGGAAAGCCATCCGCGAGGCTTCGGCCCCGGCCGCGGGCAAGGGCAAGAGGTCGAAATGAACTCGCTGTCGAAGAGCCGCTCCGGTCCGCTCGGTCTGACGCTGAAGGAGGCGAGCGATGATTCCAGCCGCATTTGAATATTTCGCCCCCAAGAGCCTCGACGAAGCCCTGCGCCTCGTCGATCGCCACGGCGGCGAGGCGAAACTGCTGGCCGGCGGCCACAGCCTGCTCCCGCTCATGAAGCTGCGCCTGGCGGCCCCGCGCTACGTCATCGACCTCGGCCGCGTCCGCGCGCTGCGCTCGATTCGCGAGGAGGGCGGCCGCCTGGTTGTTGGCGCGCTCGCCACTCACGCCGATATCGAGTCGTCGGACTTGGTTCGCCTCAAATGCCCGCTGCTGGCCGAAACCGCCTCGGAAATCGGCGACGTGCAGGTCCGCAATCGCGGCACCATCGGCGGCAGCCTCGCCCACGCCGATCCCGCCGCCGATTATCCAGCCGCGGTCCTCGCTCTCGATGCTGAAATCGTTGCCGCCTCCAATTCCGCCACCCGCACGATTCCGGCGGCGGAATTTTTCGTCGATTTGCTCACCACCGCCCTTCGCCCGGGCGAAATCCTCACCGAAATCCGCTTGCCGGTGGCGGGCCGGCAGGCCGGCGCCGCCTATCGCAAGCTGCACCAGCCGGCCTCGGGCTTCGCGCTGGTGGGAATTGCCGCCCGGCTCTCGCTCGATTCCGCCGGTAGGATTGTCTCCATCGGGCTGGGCGTCACCGGCGTCGCCGTTCGCGCCTACCGCGCAACTGCCGCCGAGCAGGCGCTCGCCAGCAAGAAGCCGAACCCGAAACTCGTCGCCGATGCCGCCGCGAAAGTGGCCGAAGGTGTCGAGCCGCTGGCCGACATTCACGCTTCCGCCGCCTACCGGCGTGCCTCCGCCGCCGTCTACGCCCGCCGCGCTATCGAAGCCGCCCTCCTTCGCGCCGCGGGGAAAAAGACGTGAAGCTCGAGGGTCGCTACACCCTTCCCGCAGCCCCGGCGGCGGTTTGGGAACGGCTGAACGACCCCGCCATCCTCGCCAAAAGCCTGCCCGGCGTCGAATCGCTCGAACCCGACGGCCCCGATCGCTACCGCGCGCGGATTCAATACAGGGTCGGAGCGATTTCCGGCAATTTCGTCGGAACGGTCGAACTGTCTGAAAAGAAACCGCCGCACTCGATGCGGCTGAAAACCAGCGCTCGCGGTGCGCCCGGTTTCTTCAACGGCGACGGCCGCCTTGCCTTGGCGGCCAAAGGCGCCGAAACCGAAGTGCGCTACGCCGGCGAAATCCAGGTGGGCGGGATGTTGGCCGCGCTCGGCCAGCGCATGGTGGAAAGCGCCGCCAGGAAGTCGATCGAGGAATTCTTCCAGGTCCTCGCCGCTTCGTTGAAGCCTTCCCCCGGGTAGCCACGATCCCGCCTCGCAGGAGGTGGGTTTTTCGACGTTTCTGTGTGTGCGCAGGCTGTCATCTCTGAGCCCGCCGCGGCGGGCGGACCGACGCCTTTTCCTTTCGCGGAAATTCCGCCTTGAGGATTTACGCGTCGTCCCGAAGCTTCGGGAGGCGCAGTCGAAGAATCTCGATAACCCCTCGCGGACCACAATGACCTCGACAGAGCCGCCTGATTCCTCTCGACCCCGGCTGGAACACCACCTCCGTGTTGCCACCCCCAGCGTCGCCCTCCACCCAGGTCCCTCCCGCCCTTCTTCGGGCTGTATCGGTTCCCAGCGAACTTTGCCGTCTCCGCGAACCTTCCCCCCAGCAGACGCAGCCGCCAGGGCTCCCCATCCATTCTTATCTGACAGCAGGCCGGCGAGGCCGGGCGAAGATGCCTACGGTAACCCGCAGAAGCCAGGCCATTTAACTCACAAGGCCCCCCCTGCCCATCGGCGGCAGGCATCTAAGTCTGAGAGCGTCATGGAGGTATTCACATGAACAAGCGATACCAGTCAGCAGTTCATCTCGTCCTCTCACTGGGTAAGCGCCTTGCCGCTCCGCTCCTGCTTGCCTTCCTTATGATTTTCGCTCCTGTCGCCGCCTCGGCCCAGGTAGCTGTCGGTGTCTTCGTCAGCTACGGTCCGCCGGCCCTCCCGGTTTTCGTGCAGCCTCTCTGCCCTGGCCCCGGCTATTTCTGGACTCCAGGCTATTGGGCCTGGGACCCGGTTTTCGGCTACTACTGGGTTCCTGGCACTTGGGTGCTGGCGCCCTTCGCTGGCGCGCTCTGGACTCCGGGCTACTGGGGTTGGGTGGATGCCGATGACGCCTTCGCTTGGTACGACGGATATTGGGGCCCTGTCGTCGGCTTCTACGGCGGCATCGATTACGGATTCGGCTACACCGGATATGGCTACGACGGCGGCTACTGGAATCACGGGGTGTTTTACTACAACACCGCCGTGAATCGCATCAACACCACCAACATCACCACCGTCTACAACCGGACGGTCGTCAACAATGTGAACGTCACCCGAGTCAGCTATAACGGCGGCAGTGGCGGCATCGCCGCTCGCCCCAGTGCCGAGCAGTTGGCCGCCATGCGCGAGCGGCGTTCAGGCCCGGTTGGCGAACAAATGCGGCAGCAATCCGCCGCCCGATCCAACCCCGAGCAGCGCGCGTCGGTGAACCACGGCTGGCCGGGCGTTGCCGCCACTCCCCGGCCAGGCGCATTCCACGGCCACGACGTCGTCGGCGCCGTTAAGCGGGGCGCCGCCTACAACCCGCCGCCAGAAAACTCCGGCCCGCGTCCGTTCACTCGCGCCCCCAGCCCCGTCCACAACGAAAGGCGGCCATCTCTTGCTTCTCCGCCGTCTCCATCTCCGCGAACTCGTTCCGTCGAGCCAACCTTTCCGCAGGGCGTGCCTGGCGGCGAGGGCCGCCGAAATGCAACCCGGCCGCCGGTGATGCGCCAGCCGGAGGCGCCCCGTCCGGCCATGAGCCGCCCGATGCCAGCACCGCATGGGCCACCGCACGGGCCGTCACAAGGTCCGCCACAAGGGCCGCCACACCAGCAAGCTGCGCCTCAACACGGAAAGGACCACGGTAAGCCGGGCCCTCCGTACGGCTAGAGCATTTCCATGTATTATGTAGCGAATCGGGCGCGAAAAAAGAAGCCTCTGCAGTCGGCGGTGGAAATCGCGTCGAAGGCGGTTTTGGCCGCCAGGAGCAGTTGCTCGTCAGTGCGGGGTGCGTGGCTGCGCAAGA
>DASYZK010000008.1:0-159986 GCA_035946455.1 Candidatus Acidiferrales bacterium
AGCTGAATAGCTGACCTCCTCGGCCGACGAGTCGCTGTTTCATCAACCGCAGACTAATCGAGCCCGATGGAGTTCAGCTATTCCTGTTCTGGGGAGCAAAGCAGAGCCGAGAGTCCGTCGCCGGGGCTGTGGGAGAAGTGGAAATCCGGCCGGGTTTGCCGGATTTCCAAGCGGCGTGGGAAAGTCCGGGTCTTGGACTTTTCCACGGAGCGGCTTCTTCCACAACCCCCTCACCCACAAATTCCCCTGTAGAGCCCTTTATATTCAGGCCGTCTAGGTCCATGCGGAACTGCTCTTCGCGCTCACGTTCGCTCGGTCGCTCGAATATTTCCGTCCGGGCCGCCCCGGGTTGCAAAACTCCGTCTGGAATCCGCAGTGCGAGCGAAAGGCGGTCAGCCGGTTGGTCTCCTCGCGCCGGTAGCCGCACAAAATCCTCTTCACCGCGCTCTTCAGGTTGTCGTAACGCAGCCGCCGGAACACTCCACCGAAATAGTGAAAGGCCCGCTCGTGCGCTTCCAGAAAGGCCTGCTGCGTGGCGTGAAAACATGCGGTGTGAAATGCCCCGCCGCCGGCGATGCTGCGCATGGTGAAGAAGTGCGCCGTCTGGCGGCCTTCGTCGAAATCCACCGCAGCCACATACCAATCCACCTGGGCCTCGCCGCCCGAGTCGTAGCTCTGCGGCACGAAGGTCTCACGCGCGGCCAGCCCTAGCTCTTCCTTCCGCCGCTGTACGTGCCCCCGCACCGTTGCTTCTGCCACAGGTGAGTCGGGATGTTCCTGACGAATCCGCTCCCAGATCCGGTGCGCGGTGCGCCGCTGCTTGCGCGGAGCATCGAGATCCCTCTGCAAAATCCCGCCGATGAACTCGCGCACCAGCCCGAGCTTCGGGCTGCTGCGCGCCGGTATCTTGCGCTCCGGCGGAATCGCGCTTACCAGCGCTTGCCGCACCATCCTCCGGTGCGTCTTCAGCCTCTTGGCCACACCCTGAATCGTGCCCGCCCCGAACCGATACTCGCGCCGAATCTCCCCAAATAGTTCCACCTTGCGTCTCCTGTCCATCGGCCCCCCGTCGATACCGCCGACAGGTTAGGCCCGTTCGTGATGTCCAGGGGTGGGCCAAATCAAAAGCGCAATGTGGGCCAATTCAGAGTGGCGAAATCATCGCTGCTTCTTAGCCTCCCGGCGCTTTGCCCACCACCAGTTCAACGTAGCAATCAGGGCGGTAACGCCGATTAGCAGCGCTTGACGAGCATGCAGCCGCGTGAATGCCGCCAAGCAAGTGATGATCGCAAAAAGTGCAAGCCCACGTCCTAAGGGGATTCGCAACGCATTAGGCTGTGGTTTTCTTGCCCTCAGCCGAATGAGCGCCGCACAGGTTCCAATGTAGACGATAAGCAATGCCCCGGCACCCAAAGCGCTGATCCAGAGGTACGCGCCTGTTACCGCGAGCAGCCATATGAAACCAGCGAAGAGCACAATGGCGGCTGCGGGGGTGCTGAACCGTAAATGCAACTTTCCAAAAAACGCTGGAGCATCGCCCTGCGCTGCAAGCGAGCATGCAAGTCGCGGTATGTTCAAAATTGATCCACATAACCAACCATAGGTGGAAATCATCACCGCAACACTGACGAAAATGTCACCACCACCACCGAGCAGGACAGATGCGGCGTCCGCGAGCGGTCGGTTTGTTGGGATCGCTCCGACGGTAGCAACGGTAACGAACTGCAGAAGCGTGTAGATGATTACACACCCCAGCAATCCCGTGAGGAGAGCGAATGGAATGGTGCGCCGAGTATCTTTAACTTCGCCGGTCGGGATAAGCGGGTACTCGAAACCGCCATACGCAAAGGTGAGCAACAGCAACGCACTGAGCCATGCCCCCCATCCGGGACGGGTGACATCATTGACCTGAATCAGTTCGAAGTGCCGGCCGAATCGTGCGACTCCGAGCAGGATCAGGACTGCGAGGGGCGTCAGCTTAGTCACAGTCAGTACGTTTGTTAATCTCGCGCCGCTGCGCACGCCGACGTAATTTGCGAAAGTTGGAATCCCTATAAGGACGATGAGTAGCAAAACCCTATGTATGCCATGCCCGACTAAAGGGAAAAATGCCGCGAGGTACAGGATGAATAGGCTTGCGTTCGCTGCACCACCCGCGCATGCGGAGAGTAGCGAAAACCATCCTGCTTGCATACCAGCAAATCTGCCGAAAGCGGTGCGCGCATACAGGTACGCGCCGCCCGGTTCCGAAAACTGGGAAGCCACCTCAGCGAAGCAGGCGGCAATGGCTGCTGTAACCAAACCAGCGGCAACCATAGAGATCGGACTGGCACGACCGACTAGTCGCGTGACTTCTGCTGGTAAACCGAAGATGCCACCGCCAATTATGGAATTGATGACCAGGGCGGTCATCGTCCAGCGGCCGATAGCGCGAACAAAGGGCACGCCCCAGCCCCCCCCCCCCACGGATCGGCACAGTGTAGCACCGGGGAGGCATTGCGACAGGCTCAGATTGACCCGCGCCCAGCTTCCCCTTAGCATTCCGGCAAGTGGCTACCCCGTCCCAACTCGCTGGGCAGACCATCTCGCATTACCGCGTCATCGAGAAACTGGGCGGCGGTCGGATCGGTGTCGCTTACAAGGCTGAGGACACCGAACTCGGGCGGAGCCGCTGGCGCATCGACAGCGAGACGTTCCAGACCCTCACCAGGCAGGCTCGTCTCAAGCAGCCTTCAGCGCATCGCGACCGCGCGCTGGTCGTGCTGACAATGATTCGCGTCCTGGCCTACACGCTGAGCTTGGTCTTTTACCATCGTCAGGTGGTCAGCCACGCGCGCCAAGCTCCGCCCAGCTTCAGTGAGATGGCCAGGCTACTGGCGGTCCTTCTCTCGCCCCCGCGCCTGGACTCCAGCTAGGGTCTGGGCCAACCTAACCCCTCGCGCCCTTCCGGGACGCCTGGCCGTGCTATTCGCCGACGGCTAAATGCCCCTCCCCTCGCCCGCCAACCCCGCCCTTAGCAAGTCCTGCCGGCACTCCGAAAGCCGGGAAACACCCGCCAATCAGCTTGCTACGGGCAGCAGACCGCCGGTTTGCGAAATTCTTGACCAAAACCTGAGAAGTGTTGCACCCGGTTCAGGATCGTCTTAACCCGAAGCTGAATAGCTGACCTCCTCGATTGACGAGTCGCTGTTTCATCAACCGCAGACTAATCGAGCCTGATGGAGTTCAGCTATTCCTGATTTTGGGGGCAATTCAGAGGAGGGAACCCACTGCCGGGGCTGTGGGAGAAGCGGAAATCCGGCCGGGTTTGCCGGATTTCCAAGCGGAGTGGGAAAGTCCCGGTATTGGACTTTTCCACGGAGCGGCTTCTTCCACAGCCCCCTCACCCACAAATTCTGCTATAGAGCCATAAAACCTTCGAGCTGGGAAGATTTTGATTCGGATCGGCATGAACGCGACAGTGAAAAGGTCAGGAAGGTTCCCACCACTCAGAACGAAAAACTCCGCCCTGAGACGCTGGGAACAGTGATTCTCGTGGGCATGATACGGCCATCCCGCCGACTCGGGTAAGCCCCTGGGAGCTTTCGCCGTCCACCCCTGTGAGCTTGCCGCCACAAAATCCAGGTTGTTAGGGCGCTGCTCGCTGTGCCTTAGTGACTGTCAAGGCTAGGCGCTCTCAAAGAATAATCCGCCGATGACGATTAGGATGGCCGCTGCGCCGATCATTTCGTTGCCGATGAAAATGCCCATAATCGCTGCGCTGACCACCGCCTCAATGAACACGCCGAACCCGGCCACCAACACGAGCACTTTTCGTGTCGCTGTTGCCTTGGACGCGGCCACCAGCGCAATGAACCCGAGCACAATCCAATCCCAGCCGAGTGACAGAAACACAACGCGAAATGCCGCTTGCAGCCCCACTTTTAGACTGGACGCTGCCAGAGCAGGAAAGCCCATGCTGTATCCGGCAAAGAAGTGAAGCGCGGCCGCCGCGAAGAGCACGATGCTGCCAACCGTGACCAGGATCCGAGCCGCCTTGTTTCGCCAGTCCATCGAAATCTCCCATTAGCGGTAGAGGTGTACCTCAAAAGACCTCAGCGTCGAAGGATAAATCTCCAGTCTTCGTGCCGCGAAGTCAGCGAGTCGCCGGAGTGCAGGAGAATCCTGTACGAGGACGCCGGCCTTGTCAAGCGCACGTCAGGGCAGGGGAGAGTTGTCCCGCCTTCCCTACTTTCCCCTCACAAAGGACATCCCCTCTTTTATCCCGGAAACAGGAGCACAAGACCGTGCAATTGCCGAAGGATATTAGCCAGTACTTGCGCGCATGGAGCTCTGAACTCGGCGAGAGGATTCTCCGAACGTACCCGCCGCTGCAGGGCGTCGAGGATCCGAACTCGCCGCGGCGTTGATGGAGCCGAGGGGTTGAGACACGCAAGCAGCCGTCCGCGAGACGCAAGGGCCTTCGTGGCTAGAGCCCTATGAATCCGGCGGCTTCGACACGTAGCGCGTTCAATCAGTCATCGTCCGCGGAGAGCAGCGCTGAGCAGGCAGACTCCCTGTGCCAAAAGTGTGCCAGAATGCTATGTTTTTTCGCCTCCTCAGCAGAATCTGTGGGCCGATTCGGGTTCTGGGAGGCGTCCAAGCGAGTGATAAAGGGCCATTTCCACCGCCTCGTAGGTGCGGAATCCGTACGATCGTGTGGTCACCACTCGAATCTTGTTGTTGAGGCCCTCGACGGCGCCGGCGGAAACTTCCCCTTTGGCACGGAACCAGTTCAGCAGGAGTTCCTCGTGAGCGCGCAGCATCCGGGCGACCTGCTTCATCGGCTCCAGACGGCTGCGGAGGGCTCGTTCGGTCCACCAGCCCAGAAAGGCTCCGGCTCAGGGGACCGACTGGTAGTGCCAGAGAGAGGAGAAACCCTCCTTGAGCTGCCAGGCCCGGGCGGTTGCCAGCTTGCTGGCCAACAGGGCCTGGAGCCTTTGGCGGGCTCGCCCGCGCACCCCGCTGCGCCCGACAGCAGTGCATCTCCACCTCTTCGTACACAAAACCCGAGAAATGTTGCACCCGGTTCAGGATCGTCTTAACCCGAAGCTGAATAGCTGACCTCCTCGACCGACGAGTCGCTGTCTCATCAACTGCAGACTAATCGAGTCCGCCGGAGTTCAGCTATGCCAGGAGCTTTGTGCTCCAACGAAGGCCGAATACATTTGCGCAGACCATCCTGTCACTTTCATTTTTCGCTTGCAACAAGGCGGCGGACCATACATACCGGTTAAGCCCGTCATCCACCCTCAATCCCCGGGGCAGGCCAGCGCTTGTAAACGACGCGATAGGGCATCGGTCTTGCGTCCCCGCGGGGGAGCCGGTCGGATGCGCTCAATTGGCCAAACCTACGCGGTGCAGGAGGTCTTGGAAACGTGGGTCGCCGCGCAGCGGATCGTAGCCGGGGTCCACTTTCAGGGAAACGAGCTCAATCGAGTGCTGCGCGTAAGCTTTCTCCAGCCAGGCAAGCGCCTGGTCTTTATCTCCCAAACCGGCGTAGGCGTCGGCAAAGATCTTTGGATCCATCGCCTTGCTTCGGTTTAGTTTCAACAACTCCTCGATTGCGTGCTGGGCCTCGATTCTGCGTCCGGAACGGCCATAGATGACGGCGAGATAAGCCCAGTGCCATGGAACACTCAGCTCCGCGCCATGTGCCTGCGTGTCCGCGAGCGCCTCGCCAAACATTCCTTTTTCCACGTAGGCATACCGGATCAGGTGGGCGCGCGGAAAATTGGGATCCATATCGAGGACCAAACGCCACTTTTCAATCGCGCGATCATACTGCCGCGAGAAGAACAGGATTGCACCGTTATCGGTGGCGATGATCAAGGAAAGCGGATCAAGCTGGCGAGCTCGCTCGCTCTCCTCGAGCGCTTCGTCGAAGCGGCCGCGCCACATCAAATGTTCAGCGTACCACTGGTGAGCCGTCGCATAGTTGGGGTTCAACTCAATCGCGCGGCGGAATTCTTTCTCCGCAGTTTGCCAATCCCAATCGTAGTTCTGGACGATTAAAGCCAGTGCGGTGTGGGCTGCTGGCAGACTCTCGTCGATCTCCAGGGCCCGCAGCGCCGCCGCGCGTGCTTTCGGTATGAACTCTGCCTGAGGGCGCATGCTGTAGCCGGGGATCAGTGCGTACGAATCGGCCAGTCCGGCATAGGCGCGCGCATAGTTCGGGTCTTTGGCTGTTGCTTGTTGAAAATAGGCAATAGCTTCCTCGAACCCGTCGACCGTTCTCTTGTTAAAGAAGTACTGTCCTTTTAAATAAAGATCGTAAGCGTCGTAGTTTCGTGGCGATCGAGCAGCCGGGGCGGCTGCTGACTTGTGGTCACCGAGCGTGAGCTGAAGTTCGTCGGCGATCTCCTGTGCAATCTCGCCCTGCAGTGCCAATAGCCCCTGCAGCTCGCGATCGTATTGCCGCGCCCAGACGTGCGTTTGGTCTTTCGTCTGAATGAGCTGGGCTGTCACTCGGATGTCGTTCGAATCGCGCCGCACACTGCCCTCGATCACGTACTGCACCCCCAGCTCGCGCCCGATCTGGTCCAGTGGCGTTTGGCTGTTCTTGTAATGCATCACCGAAGTGCGCGCGATTACCCCCAGGTGCTGTGGCTCGAGGTTCGCTAATTGTGTGATCATTTCCTCGGTCAGGCCGTCGCTGAAGTATTCCTGGCTCGAGTCGCCGGTGAGGTTCTGAAAAGGAAGAACGGCGAGCATGATCTTTCCCGCGGAGGGTTGTGAGGCCCGCGAGCGAAACCACATGAATAGGCCAGCTAAAGAAACGATAACGAGAGCCGAGAATGCAGCAATGCCCAACCAGACTCGAGATCGCGATCGGGCAAGCGGGACCGTCCACGCTTCGTTTTTGCCCGTGCGAATCGATGCAGCCGTTGATGCAGTTTCCCGAAGGCTGGTGAAATCCTGGCCGGCGACAGCCGCCGGCTGCGGCTCTTCGATGCCAACCACTGGCGCAATAAAGCGGTAGCCCCGCCCAGTTATGGTCTGGATAAAACGCGGCTCATCGGAGTCATCTCGCAGGACTTGGCGGATTTTTCGAATTGCGCCGTTGATGCTGTTGTCAGTGTCGAGAAAGACGTCCTTGCCCCAGATCCGCTCGACAATCTGCTCGCGGCTGACAACTTGCATGCGCCGCTCCACCAGCAGCAGCACAATCTCCATCGGGATGCGCTCCAGCTTGAGCACACGCCCGCCGCGGCGCAGTCTGTAGGAGTCGAAGTCGAGTTCGAAGCCCTCCCCGAACCCGACCGTGCCTCGAAGCCTGGCTGGCCCTGATAACAAGTGGCGCTCCCAACCGAAGTCCCTGACAACGAACGTTTACACCTCATCCAGTGGGCCAAACGTGCACGCCCACCCCCACGTAAATTGGGAGCAATTCTACATCTAATCCAGCCATTCCGCAGCATCTCTCTCCAGATCAAGGGGTTGCAGCGACATAAAAATTAATACGGCGACATCCGGCTCTATTGACGCGAGATGCCAGAATCAGGCATTCTGCCGCGGCTTCGTAGTCTCTTGCTGGCAGCGCCCCGTATTCCCAGCCGAGACGACGAATCGATGGTGCCTTATTAGCATTCAGAGAGAGAGGAAGGATTCGACCCGCATTTCCATTTTGAACCTTGTCCGTGAATCTTCGGATCGTCGCCGCCATCAATATTCATGCGGGTGTGAACGCGACGAAGACCCTCCGGAGGTCAAAACCCAATGGGTGAAATACAAAACCGGCCTTTTCAACTCTCGTTCAACGTCTCTCTCAAGATCGACTTCCAAGGTTCCCGCGTCACCTCCGACGGCGGCTTGGTCCTGGTGCGCGAACTGGACGAGCGACTCGGGCTCGGAGAATTGATCGAAGAATATCTGGCGGACTCCCGCCGTGGGAAGAATACCCAGTTTCCGCTGGCAGATCTGTTTCGGCAGTCGGTCTACAGCCGCCTGGCAGGGTACGAGGATGTGAACGATGCCGAGCGGCTGTGCCACGATCCAACCTTCCGGTTGATCGGCTCCGCAACGATCAGGGACCGCGGGGCGGCCCTGACTTCGCGGTTGCAGACCTTCGAGACGAAGATGCTGGCGGAAGAGGAGAACTTCGAGGGACTGGCAGAACTCAATCGGGCATTGATCGGCAGGGCAGAAGCGATGGATTCAGCTTACCGGGCCGTCCTGGATCTGGACTCTACGGAGATTCCGGTGTACGGAGAGCAGGAGCAGAGCGCTTACAACGGGCACTTTGAATCAACCTGCTATCACCCGTTGCTGCTGTTCAACGGGGCAGGAGACTGTCTCGGTGCGAAACTGCGGCCGGGCAACGTGCACAGTGCCGAGGACTGGGATGGGCTGTTACTGCCGGAGATCGAGCGCCAACAAGAACTGGGGAAGGAAGTGGCGTTCCGGGCTGAAGGGGCCTTTGCCAAACCGCAGATTTACGTGGCGCTGGAGGCCCGTGGCGTGAAGTATGCCATCCGCATCCCGGCCAACGACACCTTGGAGCGGGACATTGCGGAATTGCTGCCGCGCCCGGTGGGCAGGCCCAGTCAGAAGCCGTTGGTCGAGTACAAGGGATTTCTCTACCAGGCGGCGACTTGGAAGACGGCGCGGCGAGTGGTAGCGAAGGTCGAACATCATGCGGGGGAGTTGTTCCCGCGCGTGGGCTTTATCGTGACGAACCTGACCCTGCCGAGCCGGGAGGTGGTGCGGTTCTACAATAAGCGCGGGACCGCCGAGCAGTGGATCAAGGAGGGGAAGCAGGCCGTGAAGATGACGCGGCTGAGCTGCCACCGGTTCCGGTCGAATGAGGTGCGTCCCGCAGAGCGGGATGAGTGTGATCGCCTACAGTCTGGGGAACCCGTGGCGGCGGCTGGTGCTGCCGAAGAGCATCGACAACTGGCCGCTGACGCGCCTGCAGCAGCGGTTGGTGAAGACCGGAGGCCGGCTGGTGAAGCATGCGCGGTATTATTGGCTCTTGCTGGCCGAGGGGCATCTGAGTCGGAGGCTGTTCGGAAGCATCCTGAGAATGATTGCGGCGCTTCCGTTGCCAGACGGCTAGGAACCAGGAGAGAGGAAACTTTCGCTGTTCAGAGGTGGTCAAGGCGGATAAGTGTCACCGGCGAGGCAGGCTGGGGGCGGGAAACAAACCACGGAAGGCGCCGGAAGGGCAGGACGAGCCGCTATGCCACCCCAAACAGGCTATGTGGGTTTCAGCTTGACAGCCGGGGGGGCTGGGTGTATGGCCTCCGGCCAAGGGGCAGTTCAATATCGGAAATTCCTTACTCGCTCCATCGGGCAGAGGAGGATTGCACGTGATCCGCATATATACAAACTCAACGAAGTCGGTATTGGCTGCACTGGTAGTGGGCGTTCTTTTAGCTGCGTCGCCCGTCTTCGGCAGCACCTTCACCGTAACGAACACAAACGACAGTGGGGCCGGTTCTCTCCGGGACGCCATCGCCACGGCCTCGGACGGGGATACGATCAATTTTAGCCTTCCTTATCCGGCCACGATCACTGTTCTGAGCCCGCTGACGGTCAGCCATGTCGTCAACATCATCGGACCGGGTGCATCCAATCTCGCAATCAGCGGCGGAGACGCGATCCCGGTTTTCCAAATTACCGCGGGAGTCTTCACTACCCCCGTCCGGATTTCGGGAGTAACCATCGAGCACGGACATTCCGTGGGCAGTAGTGCCCTCAGCAGTAATGGCGGTGGAATAATCAACGCCCGGGTGCTTGTCCTAGACAGCAGTATCATCTCAGCCAACGTTGCCGACGGGTTCGGCGGCGGTATCTATAACACCGGGTTGCTTACCCTGAGTAACACTACTGTGAACAACAACAGTGCTGGCCTGGGTGGCGGCGGCATCAAAAATGGCTCCCCTGGCCTCCCCACTTCTCTGACGATCATCAACAGCACGATCTCATCTAACACAACCCCGAAATATGGCGGGGGCATTCATACCGACGGGGAACTGGACCTGAAAGCCAGCACTATCTCGAACAATTCCGCAGGCCTTAGTGGCGGCGGCATTTATCAGCTGTCTCGTGTAAACGCGAGCAAGAGCACGATTTCAGGGAACGTCGCCAACAACAACAACCACGACCTACAAGGGGGCGGGGGAGGCATCTTCAATTCCAATGCCGTCTTAACGCTGGACACCAGCACCATCTCAGAAAACGTCGCCGTTGGGTTGGGCGGCGGCATCAACAATCTCGCATTTACGAACATCATCAACAGTACGATCTCAGCCAATGCCGCCGTGAACGGCGGCGGCATCTACAACAACAACCAACTGACGCTGAGCAACAGCACGGTCTACAACAACGGGTCCATCAGCTTCGGCATCATCCTCGGCACCGTCCCGAGCACCACCACGGCCTCGCAAAGCTCTGGGTTCGGCATCCAAAACGATGCGTATGTGACGGTAAAGAATACCATCGTGGTGCTCAGCAGTTGCCAGTCCCTTTTCAGTTTCGGGATCTCCTCCCAAGGACATAATCTGTCGGATGCCAGCTGCCCAATTACCGGCGGCACCGGAGACATAATCCCTACTAATCCGGGGATCGACCCTACCCTCGCCAACAATGGCGGACCCACGCAAACGCTTGCGCTCCAAACAGGCAGCCCCGCCGTGGATGCTATTCCTCTTGGGTACTGCACCGATGTGAATCTAAATCCAGTCAAAACCGACCAGCGCGGCGTACCGCGACCGCAGGGTAGCGCTTGTGATATCGGCGCGTATGAACTGTTCGTACCTCGATTCTTTCCGATTCAAGTCATCGGAACCCTAATCCTCATCGGGTCCGTCGAGACGTCGCCCATTACACCAGGGACACAACAAGGGTTAATCGCTCCGCTCGGCGCCGCGGTTGATTTCATGAATAATGGCGATGTCATCCAAGCAACATATCAGCTTGGAGCCTTCATTCGGGAAAGCACGGCACTGGTTCAAGGCGGGGTGGTCCCGCCGGACCAACTAGATCCGCTCATCACATCGGCTAGCCAGATCATTCAGAGTCTCAGCCCTCCGGCGATCAGCCCGTGATCCTCGACGCTGAGCAGCGGGTTCTTGAGCGTGTACCCGAACGGCACAGTAGATGCCGGCGGCACGTATACCATGGATTTCACAAGCGCATCGGCGATCCTCGCGTACCTTCCGGCGGTCGGCACTGCGAACGCGCTAACCAGCAATGTGGGAGACCCTACCACGACCGTATCCGGCCTCTTCGGGGGAGATGTCCTCGCGCTATCACTCGATATCGCGTTCTCTGACGCCGGTAAGCTCGCGGGAACTACCGGGTATGCGTTCGGAGATCTCACGCTGTGCGGACTCTCGCCGACGAGCCTGAACGGTCAAACTATCCGCCAGTACCCGGCAATCGTGAACGCACTACTCGGCGGCGGCTCATCCGGAGGGTTCACGGGGGCGGATATTCCGACTCTCGACCCCATTACCGACTCCATCGCCGGAGCTTTCAATGGAGGAAGCCCGAGCACCTTCGCGCAGCAGCACCTGTTCAACGGCGCCTGCCCGTAAGAGCACGCGAGGAGGCAGAACCAATAGCGAACGACGGCAAAGGGCGGAGCTAATCAGTCGGCGTATACAGGCAGTTTTGCCGGGGCCGCGCCGGCCTAGCCGTGACGCCAGGAGTGCGAAATTGCAGGAGGGCATTCATGGAGACGAATAATCGACTCGACATCTGTCTGAACGATACGCACGAACTGGAAACCTTCTTGCACGCTTTCCTTGGCAAACTTGACCCACGAAAGCTGAAGGCCGGGGATGACGTGACCGGCTATGCCAAGGAGTTCGGGCTCGAACTGCCGTCAGTGCTCAAGGGAGCGACCGTCAAGTGGGAGGGCTGCGGAGAATCTGGTCCTGAGCCCGCCGGAGGGCCTGTGCGGACGCTTGTGCTTGCGCAACCGGGCCACCCCGATGCCGTCGGACTGGTGATCAAATGCGTGGCGATCCGCCGCTGGAGGATTTGTCTCGAATGCGGATGGTTCTGGTGCCGCATCGTGATCACAACACGCTTTTAAATGGATTGCGACAGGAAATGAGAATTGCCAGGGAGGCTGTCATGAACAAATGCGATCGCTTTCGTGATCCGTTGCGCGGCACCGCGCGTAGCGCAGCAGTCGGGGCAGGAACGCGCGCCAGATTTAACAAGCACGTTCCGCGTTTCTGCCTGGCCCTGGCGTTATCAGCGACCGCTCTTTTCGCTCCGTCTTCGACCAATGCCCAAGCGTGCAAGGGCAACACTAACGTTGGATGTGTGAATCCGGGAGCTGTTTGTAGTCCGGTCACGAAAGGCCTCGGATCGTCGGGCCATTGCGCAACTCCCGCCGGCCTCCCGCCGGGAGAGCGCGAGTGCGAGTGTGCCGGAACACCTGCTGCGATTGCCCAAATGAAGGACTTCGACGTGGTGACAACCTTTTTGGACGTGAATCAATTCCCACTGAATCCAAAATGGGGACAGCAAGTCCGGGACAACACCCTGCCATCTCCGAAGGCCAGTTGCCCGGTCGACAATACGAATACGCAGGATTGGATCGCGTCCCCGAACTGCACGTCGTACCCTGTCACCTTTAACGGAGCGTCAGGATTCCCCTGTGGCCACCATATAAACTTTCTCGCCATCACCTACGAAGGTACTGCTGCATGGAATGGCGGTCCCACGCATCTATACCCTTTCGGCGACCAGGACTACACGTTCAACGTGACGCGAGATGATGCCGCGCTTTATTCCACGGCAGGCCCGCACGTTCATACAGAGTTCGACGCCACAGAAACCGTGAATAACTGGGACGGAACAGGTACTTGGTGGGAGAGGTTCCATCACGATGGCGTAGAGAAAGGTGATGCTCAAGCAGGCCAGATGATCGATGGACATCACGTAATCGTTGTTGGCTTGCTGGGCATGGATTCCTACCATGGTGGTAAGACAGAGTTGCACCCTGCCTATGGCATGTTTGTTCTTGTGAGCCAAGATCCAAGACGAGGGCAGAGCTCGTGGGCATTCTTTGTTAGAAACTGGGGAAACGAGGGGTATTGCGGCGGCGACCAGGAAAACATGGTCGCACAGCCTATCCGAATTCAGATTCCGCATGTACCGCTAATGTTTAATATTGCTGGGCGGCCTACTAAGACGGCAACTGTGTCGAGTAACATATGGGAAGGCGCGCGAAACACTGATGACTTATCGGGAATGACAATTGGCGCGCAGCGAAATGAGGGCGGGATGTTACTTACCTTTGGCCTGCTAACGCCCGACAAACAGAGCTGGTTCATGGGCGACGTTACGTTTCAGGAGACGGTGGTTGAACCTACGGTAACAAATGAACCCGAGGAAGGCTTTCCCCCTGCGTTTGAAGCGGCGCGGGCACAGATCGATAAGCTGCCTAAAAGCGTTCAAAAGGACCTGCTGGCGCAACAGCAGAGCGTCGGTCCGATAAAGCGAGGGAAGCCGGTCTCACCCGCGACCCTTGCCGAACCCACTCAACTTGGTAACAGCTCCCTCAGCCCCATTGGCAAAGTCGTGGGCGCAAGCGACTTGGTTCGCCCGAGCAAGGATTCTGTGGGCGAACTGAATCGAAGCAAACGGCTTGAGATCCTGAACAAGAAACTGCGAAGGACGACAAGCGCGAGCCCGGAGGTCACAAAAAGAATCCCCGATGAATATTTTCAGTGAACGCCGGCGCAAGTCTTTTCGCCTGCTCAAGTAGAGGAATATCTCGAGCTACCAGGTGGGAGGCGCCGTCTCGGACAAAGAAGCACAAGAGATGGCTGCGCTGGCGAAATCGTTGCGTGCCGGGGTGGAACGTTGGATTCGACCAAAACATCCAGAGCTGCTGTAGAGAATGCCCGCCGGCATCTCCAGCGCAGAGAAATTGGAAGAATGCCTCGAGCGCCTCGGACGGTATCCCTCCTGGTCTCCTAGGGTACTTGAAGAACTGAATGAGTTCGCGTCCGGCCTGAGCGAAAACGACCGCAAGGCGCGGTTGCCGGGTAGCCAACTCGGTGGCGCGCTCGACGATCCACATTGGACGGCGCTCGACCCTGAGCCCCAGACCTAACATCTGGCTCGGACAGTCCGCTCCAATCGACCAGACGGACGAAGCGACTCGAAAGGCGGTCGCCTACGTTCGGCTTGACGGTCCGGAAATGGGGACTACCCGGGTGATGAAGCCCCGCGATTCGCTCGTGGACGCAATCGACCCGCCGGGCAATGTTCCTCGCGTTGCGGCCTCCCCGGCCATCTCCACGCTCGATCACGCGCGGCCTCAACAACAAAACTGCATGTTGTGGCAAGTGGGCTTCTCCCCCATCCTCCATCCCCCGTCCCCTGTCCCCTATCTCCTATCCCCTGTCCCGTATGCCCCATTCCCTACGCCCTAACCTTTGCCTCACTGTTTACTTGGTCCTCATTCTTTATCCAGCCCTCTCGAAGCGCTAAAATAAATCGCCACGCGTCCGCGGCCGAAGGCGTACTTTCGCCTGTTATTCGCCTCTTGACCCGTAAAAAGCTTGATTTTGGAGCGATTTGGAAAAATCAACCGCCTGAAAAGGCGCCACTTAGGTGAATTCTGATATTTTCTGGAGCGATTAGAGCACCTCATAAGTCCCGTGTTTTCAATCTCGATTTCCCCGTTTTTGATCATTCGCACTCCGGCTCTCCTCCCCGTACTACCGGGTGCAATCTCCTGCCGCCCCGTTTACGGTGAAGCTGGCCCTACCCCCGCAATCCGCGCCACGGCAAGAATAGGCACAGATGAGCGTCCGAAAAATTTCACTGGCAAAGCTCGGGAAACTTTCACCAGCGGCCCCGCTGCCAGGTCCAGGTCCCGCCCCGGGGGACGAAGCGCTAGCCCCGCGCGCGTCGGCGCCCGATCTCCGCAAGCACCGGGCCAAGTGTTCCATCTGCCGCCATCCGCAGCTACGCCAGATCGAAGATGACTTCCTCGATTGGGCCAGCGCCCGCGAAATTGCCCGCGCCTACAAGCTCCCCGCACATTCCACCCTCCTCCATCATGCGCACGCAATGGGCCTGTTCCACCGACGCCGAAAGAACCTCCAGCGGGTCCTCGACCGCATCATCGAAAAGACGGACGAAGCCAAGCCCAGCGCCGCCGCCATCGTTTCCGCCATTCGCCTCGCTGCCGATCTCAATACCCAGGGCGAATGGCTCGAGCCCGGCGACCGCATCTACCTGAAGCCGCTCTTCGACCGGATGACTCCTGAAGAACTCGATGCCTACGCTCGCACCGGAGAATTGCCCGCGTGGTTCCAGGAATCCTTGCCCGCTGGCAATGCCCGCCCAGGGCTCGCCAGCGGCCCCGATGCGGCGTCACTACCCTCGTCATCAGCCGGCGAGGACGAGGCAGGCTCCTGAGGGGAGACGACCAGGGGAGACCACCGCTTTGCATTGCCGGCCTCACGCAGTAAGCTAGGCGGCCATCGCTTTCAGCCTTCCCCGGAGGAACGCGAATGCCGCTCCGTCGGACTCGATTGCTGCTCTTGTGCCTCGCATCGATGGGGGCTTGTCCTCTCTTCCCCGTCCCCGGCGCTGCCCAGGTGGCTGCGCCTTATGTGCCCCGGACTCTCACTGCCGACGATTACGCCCGCGCCGAAAAATTCATGCCCTACAACACCACGCCGCTCGTGCTCCGCGCCGTCACCCACCCCACTTGGGGATCGAACGACCGGCTCTGGTATCGCGCCACTATCGCCCAGGGCAGCGAGTTCGTGCTGGTCGATCCCGCCAAGCGGACTCGAGGGCCGGCATTCGACCAGGCCCGGCTGGCTGCGGCGCTCTCGGCCGCTTCAGGCGTTTCCTACGACGCGTTTCATCTGCCGTTCACCGAATTCGACTTCCTCGCCGGCGGCGAATCGATTGCCTTCAACGTCAAAAATCGTCGTTGGACCTGCGATCTGCGCGCCTATCGCTGCATTCCTCAATCGAATCCTCCGCAGTCGCAGCAGCCAGCGCGCGGCGAAGAAGCCGGCCCTCCCGGTCGCAACCAGGTGATATCCCCCGATGGCAAGCTCGCTGCTTTCGTTCGCGACTACAATTTGTGGGTTCGCGACTTGGCCGCCGGCAAGGAGACCCAACTCACCGCCGATGGCGTGAAGGACGACGGCTACGCCACCGATAACGCCGGTTGGTCGCGGAGCGACCGGCCCATCCTGGTCTGGTCGCCCGATTCCAAAAAAATCGCCACCTACCGGCAAGACCAGCGCGGCGTTGGGGAGATGTACTTGGTCGACACCCGCGTCGGTCATCCGCACCTGGAAGCATGGAAATATCCGCTGCCTGGCGACAAGGTCGTCACCACGATCGAGCGGGTGGTCGTCGATCTTGACGGTCCCCGCGTGGTTCGCTTGCTGATGCCTCCGGATCAGCATCGCTCCACGCTCTGCGACGATGTCGCTTGTCGCGGCGTCTGGGAGGACGTTCAGTGGAGTCCGGACTCCGCCCATCTGGCCTTCGTTTCCACTTCCCGCGACCACAAGAGCGAGCAGCTTCGCGTTGCCGATGCCTCCACCGGCGCGGTGCGCGACGCGCTCGCGGAAACTGTTTCCACTTTCTATGAATCCGGAAACGGTCGCGTGAACTGGCGCTACCTGCCTCGGTCGAACCAGATCATCTGGTTTTCCGAACGCGACAACTGGGGCCAGCTCTATCTCTTCGATCTTGAGACCGGTCGTCTCAAGAACCAAATCACCACCGGGGAAGGGAACGTCACCCAACTGCTCAGGGTCGACGAACCGAGCCGCATGATCTATTTCCTCGCCGTGGGTCGCGAAAAGGGCCGCGATCCCTATTACGTTCATTTCTATCGCATCGGGTTCGATGGGAAGAATCAGCAGTTGCTCACCCCCGAGGATGCTACCCACGACGTCACCCTCTCGCCCTCCGGCCGTTACTTCGTCGATAGCTATTCCCGCCCCGATGTGCCTCCGGTCACCCTGCTTCGTGATGCCGATGGGGAACTGCTGATGACTCTGGAGCGGGCCGATATTGGCCCGCTAGTCGCCACCGGCTGGAAGCCGCCCGTTCCGTTTACCGTCAAGGCGCGCGATGGCGTAACCGATCTCTACGGCTTGATGTTCGTGCCCACCCGCCTCGATCCTGCCAAACGATATCCCATCATCAACCACATCTATCCCGGTCCGCAGACCGGGAGCGTCGGCAGCAGAAATTTCTCCGCTTCCCGCGGCGACTGCCAGTCGCTTGCCGAGCTCGGCTTTGTGGTGGTGGAAATCGATGGCATGGGCACGCCGTGGCGATCGAAGAAATTCCATGAGGCCTATTACGGCGATATGGGCGACAATACCTTGCCCGATCAGGTCGCCGGAATGCGGCAGCTTGCCGCGCGCTACCCGTGGATCGATGTCGGCCGCGCCGGAATCTACGGCCACTCCGGTGGCGGCTACGCCGCCGCCGACGCCATGTTCCGCTACCCGGATTTTTTTAAGGTCGGCGTTTCCGAAGCCGGCAATCATGATAACCGCGACTACGAAGACGATTGGGCGGAGAAATGGCAGGGGCTGCTCGTCAAGAACCCGGATGGCGCCACGAATTATGACAACCAGGCGAATGAGGATGTCGCGAAAAACCTGAAAGGACACCTGCTCCTCGCTCATGGCACCATGGACACCAATGTCCCTCCGTACAACACTCTGCTCGTTGTCGACGCGCTCATCGCCGCCAATAGGGACTTCGATCTGATTCTGTTCCCCAATCGCAGCCACGGTTTCGGGAATGAGCCTTACATGGTGCGCCGGCGCTGGGATTATTTCGCCCGCTACTTGCTGGGCGCCGAACCACCGAAGGAATTCCAGTTGCATCCCCCGGCGGAGTTGCCCAGCCCGCCGGGATTATGATTTCCTGCCGCGGAGACCTGCCATGATATCGCGTCAACCGTGGATCCTTGGTTTCGCGCTCTTGGCTCTGGCCACCGTTGCTGCGGCCCAGCAACAACCGGTCGTGATTTCCGCCGGCGCCGTGCTCGACGGCCAGGGTCGCGAATTCCGCAACACCCGAATTGTCGTCCAGGACGGCAAGATCGTTCGGATCGACCCCAAGGCGGCGCCGGTCACCTACGATTTGCGCCGCTTCACCGTCCTGCCCGGCCTGATCGACGTTCACGTGCACATCACGTATCACTTCGGCCCCAATGGTCGCGCCAGAGACCCCGCCGAAACTCCGGAGCAAGCTGCGCTCGCCGCTGCGTCGAACGCCTGGCTTACCCTCATGGGTGGCTTCACCACTGTCCAGAGTGTTGGCGCGCCCGCCGACGTTCCCCTGCGCGATGCCATCGCTCGGGGCGAGCTGCCTGGTCCCCGCATTCTGACTGCTGTCCGCCCGCTCTTCGGCCGAGGTCCAGCTACCGGTACGCTCGAGCAGATCCGGGAGTTCGTTCGCCAGGTCAAGTCCCAGGGTGCGGACCTCATCAAAATCTTTGCTTCCCAAAGCATCCGCGACGGCGGCGGGCCAACGCTCTCGCAGGACCAGCTTGATGCCGCCTGCGACGAGGCCAACAAGCTCGGACTGCGCACCCTCGTCCATGCCTACCGGGAATCGGTGCGCGCCGCGACGCTGGCTGGCTGCACCGAAGTCGAGCACGGAACCTTCGCCACCGAAGCGGATCTGAAGCTCATGGCTCAGCACGGGGTGTTCTTCGATCCCCAGGCTGGCTTGGTCGACGAAAACTACATCCAGAACAAGCAGCGATACCTCGGGATCGGCAACTACACCGAGGAAGGCTTCAAATTGGAAGAACAGTCGATTCCCCTGGACCACGAATTGTTCCGGCAGGCAATCGCCACCAACGGCTTGAAGGTCGTCTTCGGCACCGACGCTGTCGCCGGCGCCCACGGTCGCAACATCGAGGAACTCATCGACCGGATTCGCGATTGCGGCCAGGACCCTATGGCTGCGCTGGTATCGGCCACTTCGCTCTCCGCGGATTCCTTGCGCATGCAGCGCCAGATTGGATCGATCGCTCCCGGCCTCGACGCCGACATCATTGCCCTCGACGGGGACCCGCTCAAGGACATCTACGCCCTGCGCCGCGTCGTTTTCGTGATGAAAGGCGGCGTCGTGTACAAGAACGTCGCTAACGGTGCCGCCTCGAGTTATGGCGGTGTCGTGCCGTAGCGTTCCAATCGGGTAGACTCAATCATCGAGTGCGTGCTTCAGCTCATTCCCGTCGGGGCGTATCCACCACCTGGATGGCCGCCGTCATCGGCCTCACCCTCATCGCTGTCTTGGTTCCGTTCCTGTTCTGGCGTGCCACATGGTTTGGCCGTCCGCTCTCCGACGACCAGATCGCGCGGTTCCTCGGCGGCTGGAGCGATCCTCGCGAAACACAGCATGCCCTCTCGCAGATCGCCGACCGCATCATTGCCGGCGATCCTTCGGTGAAGCGCTGGTATCCCGAGGTTGCCCGCCTCGCCGGTTGCCCCGTCCTTGACATTCGCAAGACCACCGCCTGGGTCATGGGTCAGGACAATTCCGTTCCCGAATTCCACCAGTCGCTTCTCCGCCTCCTTGACGATCCTGAGGCCCTGGTCCGCATGAATGCGGCCCTGTCGCTGGTGCGCTTCAATGATCCCAGCGGGCATGCGGAAATCGTGCAGATGCTCGCCGGCGAGCCGGTGCTCGCTCCGCAGAGTGGCGTTCTCAAGCGCCGGATGAATGTTGGCCAGAGCGTCGCAGGCGGCGCTCTTGTCGCGCAGATCGTGGTCGCTGGGCGAAAGTTGGATTTGCACTCCGCTCTGCCCGGCAGCCTGGCCCGCTGGGTTGCTGCTGACGGCGCCACTGTTTCCTCCGGCCAGCCACTGGCCCTGATTGCCCCCAGCCAGCAAATGGCGTGGGAATCCCTCCGCGCCCTCTATTTCATCGGTCAGCCTGCGGACCTCGAAGTGATTTCTCTTTACGCCCGCGGCGTTGCCGATATGCCGCCCCAGGTCGCCCAGCAAGCCCGTGCCACCATCCAGCAGATCCGCTTGCGCTCCGGTACTTGACGCGACCCTGTTTCGCTACGCCGGGGTTCATCGCCTTCGGTGATGGATCGGTTTCGCTTCGCGCTCCGTCCATCGGCTGCTGGCTAGGGCCTGTCGCGCCATATAGAATGTCTCGTCGAGCGATGAGTCGCAAAGTCACTTTGATTCCTGGCGATGGGATTGGCCCGGAAGTGTGCCGTTCGGCTCAACAAGTCCTCGCCGCTTCTGGTGTGGCGATCGATTGGGAAGTCGTTGAGCGTGGCACGGCGGATGCCGACGAAACCATCGACGCATTCCTCGCTCGAGCGATAGCATCGCTTCGTCGGACTCGTTTGGCGCTGAAAGGGCCGATCATGACTCCGGTCGGGATCGGCCACCGCAGCCTCAACGTGACCCTGCGGCAGGAACTCGAGCTCTATGCCAACCTGCGGCCTGTGCGTAACCTCGAAGGTGTCCCCGGGCTGTTCCGCGACATCGATTTGGTTCTCGTGCGTGAAAATACGGAGGATCTCTATTCCGGCGTCGAGCACACCGTCGTTCCCGGGGTGGTTGTCAGCTTGAAAATCATTACCGAGAAGGCATCGACCCGGATTGCCCGCTTCGCCTTCGAATACGCCCGCCGCAAACGCCGCAAGCGTATCCACGCCATCCACAAAGCCAACATCATGAAGCTTACCGACGGGCTGTTCCTCGATTGCATCCGCAAGGTGGCCGCGGAATTCGCCGATATCGACTATCATGAAATGATTGTCGATAATGCCGCCATGCAGCTCGTGATGAATCCCCGCCAGTTCGATGTGCTGCTCCTCACCAATCTCTACGGCGATATCCTTAGCGACCAGGCGGCGGGCCTGGTTGGTGGCCTCGGCCTCGTACCCAGCGCGAATCTAGGCCGGGATGCGGCGCTCTTCGAGGCCGTTCACGGTACCGCCCCCGATATCGCCGGGAAGGGAATTGCAAACCCTACCGCGGTCTTGCTCAGTAGCGTCATGATGCTCGAACATATCGGCGAGCAACAGGGCGCCGCCCGTCTCCATGCCGCGCTCGCCCGCGTTTATCGCGAGGGTCGCTATCTGACTCGCGATCTCGGCGGCCACTCCTCCACCAGCGACTTCACTGCGGCCGTCGTTGATGCCCTGGGAGCAGCCTGACCCCGCCCCCGCGCTAGCCGGTTTGCCCCGGCCCGCCCTGCGCCGGCCGATGGGCCTAAGAAGGCGCTGCCGCCATCCGCCTGACTTGAGAATCGTGATTCCGCTTGCCCGCCGGCAGCCGCGCAGAGCCCCAACAGGAATCCACTGAGTGGTTTGAGGAATCTGTTATAATAACGACGTATGAGACCAGCCACATTGGAGGAAGCGAACAACCCATGCTCACGTTGACCCCCACGGCGGTCGAAAAGGTCAAGGAAATCCTCACCCAGCAGAATCCGCTGCCCAGCGGATTACGCGTCGCGGTCATTGGGGGAGGCTGCTCCGGCTTCACCTATCACATGGCCTTCGAGAACCAAACCAACGACACCGACAACGTCTATGAATTTGGTGATTTGAAGGTCCTGGTCGATCAGATGAGCGAGATGTACCTCGATGGCGTCGAAATCGACTACGTCGAATCGTTTGAGGGTGCTGGGTTCAAATTCAACAACCCCAATGTCCGTAGCACTTGTGGCTGTGGCGCCTCCTTCAGCGCCTGAGTCGCCCTCCCACTCGGCTCGCTGGTGGGCTTCCCCGCTGCGCGTGGGCTTCTTCTCCGCTCCCGCCAGCGCTCCTCGCTTTGCCGCTCCCCCGAAAGCCGGCCCATGCCGGTGCGGTCAGAGCTCCCCGTTGATCACCCTCTCGGCGAACCGGCGATCATGAAGATCGCGTTGGCCCAAATTAACCCCACCGTAGGCGACTTCTCGGGAAATGTCGCTAGGATTCTGGAGTTCGCCCGACGAGCGCAGGAACGCCGTGCCGACCTTGTGGTGTTTTCCGAACTCTGCTTGTGCGGCTACTTGCCTCACGATCTGGTCGAACGGCCGGATTTCGTCGAACGGAATCGCACGGAGTTGCAACGCCTGGCTCGGGAAGTTCCGATTCCTGCCGTAGTTGGTTACGTCGGCAGCGCCCGCAATCAGACCGGCAAACGCGCCGCCAATTGCGCCGCCATCCTCGCTGGCGGAAAGGTTTTGTTCGAGCAACAGAAAATGCTCCTGCCCACCTACGACGTCTTTGATGAAAGCCGGTATTTCCAGCCGGCCTCTCAGCAGATGGTGTTCCCCTTCTGCGGGAGTCGTATCGGGCTCACCATTTGCGAAGACGTATGGAACGACAAAAACTTTTGGGCCAACCGGCTCTACGAGCGTGACCCGGTCGCCGAACTCGCGTCCCGCGGGGCGGGCCTCCTCATAAACGTCTCCTCGTCCCCTTTCACGATTGATAAGCGTTCTCTGCGCCACGATATGCTCCGGGCCATTGCCCGCGAATACCGCATCCCGGTCGTCTACGTCAACCAAGTCGGCGGCAACGACGGCCTCGTCTTCGACGGGTCCAGCATGGGCGTGCTCCCCGATGGCACCGTGGCTTCGCAGGCTTCCGCTTTTGAGGAGGACCTCGTCCTGTTCGATCCTCTCGGGTCGGACCGCGAGATTCGGCCTCAGCCTGTCGACGAGCGGGAATCGGTGTATCGCGCGCTCGTCTGTGGCACCCGCGACTATGTGCGCAAATGCGGGTTTTCCAGAGTCGTCATCGGGCTGAGCGGGGGAGTTGATTCCTCGCTGGTCGCGGTCATCGCCGCCGACGCGCTCGGCCCCGAAAACGTTCTCGGCGTCGCCCTGCCCGGTCCCTATTCCTCCGAGGCAAGCTTGCGCGATGCTCGGGAATTGGCCGCCAACTTGGGCGTCCGTTTTCTCGTGCTGCCGATCGGCGACCTTTTTCAAGCGTTTCGCCGCGCTTTGGCGCAGCCGTTCGAGGGTTTGGCTGAAGACGTCACCGAGGAAAATATTCAAGCGCGAATCCGGGGCAACCTGCTGATGGCTCTTTCCAACAAGTTCGGGTCGCTCATGCTCAGCACTGGCAATAAGTCGGAACTGGCGGTTGGTTACTGCACGCTCTACGGCGACTTGGCTGGCGGCCTCGCCGTCATCTCCGATGTTCCCAAGGTGATGGTTTACGAACTTGCCAGGCTGGTGAACGCTCGCAGGCCCGTTCTGCCCCCCAGTGTCCTTACAAAACCGCCCTCGGCGGAGTTGCGTCCCAACCAAACCGACCAGGACTCGCTGCCCCCTTACGATGTCCTTGATCGGATTCTCAAAGCCTACGTTGAGGACCTGAAGAGCCCGGAAGAAATCGCCGCTCACTACGAGTTCCCGATTCAGCTCGTTCGCGATATCGCCGTTCGCGTGGACCGGAGTGAGTACAAGAGACATCAGGCGCCCACCGGACTGAAAGTGACTTCGAAGGCGTTCGGAGTCGGCCGCCGTTTCCCGATTGCTCAAAAGTACGTCACCTGATGCTTGCCATTCTATGGGCGAAGTGCCGAGGAGGCGCAATGAATTTTCTTTCTTCCAGGAAGATGGTCCTCGTCCTGCTCCTCCTCTGCGGGTCTGCCGCTGGCGCGGCTCTTTGGGCCCGGCAACAACCGTCGGTCGATGCCTCAGCAGCCGATATCGAGCATCACGTGGAAGCTTTTCTGCGTGCCTACTTTGCCTGGGGGAAAGACTTCCAGGTGAAAGTGGACGCGCCCGCACCCTCACCGGTGCCCGATCTCTACGAGGTCCCGGTGGAGGTGACGCTCAAGGGTCAGTCCGACAAGGCGACCGTGTACGTGAGTCGCGACGGTCGCTTCATCCTTCGCGGTACCTTGGACAAGCTCGTGGCAGATCCCTTCGCGTCGAATCGCGCTCTGCTGCATCTGGAAAACCACCCGTTCATCGGCCCGGCGGATGCCTGTGTCAATGTCGTGGAATTCAGCGATTTCGAATGTCCCCACTGCCGTGAACTGTATCAGGTCCTCAAGCAGGTCGAGTTCCGTTATCCGCAGGTTCGCTTCACTTTCGTGGATTTCCCGCTCGTTCAGATTCATCCCTGGGCGATGACTGCGGCGCTGATTGCTCGGTGCGCCTTCCAACAGACTCCGACCGACTACCCGAAGCTGCAACAGTCTTTTTTCGAGCACCAGGCCGAAATCGACCAAGCCGGCCCTGCGAACGCATCGTCCAAGCTACTGGACATTGCCTCTCAGGCAGGCTTTGGTGTCGACTCCCTCCGTGTTTGCCTTGCCTCTTCTGCCACTCGCAAGCTGGTTGATGTTGATCTCGCTCTCGCGAAGCAGTTGAGTGTCAACAGCACTCCGACGCTCTTCATCAACGGCCGCCCGTTGATCGGGGCAAATGGCCAACTCCTCGACCAACTGATTACCTACGAGTCCGAGCATTGTCCCTCTCCCCTCTAATCTCAACATAATTCACCTTATCGGCCTATGATGAAGCTTCGCAAGGCCAACATGAATCGGCGCAAAAACGTACGCCGGTGACTCGCTGGCGTCGTCCCAGGGCCACTTGGGCGGTGATTCAGTGTCACGAGCGGCCTTGGTCGGCGAGGCGTTCTGCCTGAAGCACCTCAGACGTAAGCATGTTGGACTATGATGGAGTGACATTCCCCTCAAACTCGACGACAAGCGGCGACGCATGAGTTCGGTCGTGAATTGTGGGGCGAGGTGGAGCGAAAGTTGCCCGTGGACCGGTCCGACGCAGACCTCGCCTTTGCTGTTGTTCCCTACCCAACTCCTGGCCCAGGAACCACGGTCGAGAATTCCTGGCCGAATCGCGTTGCGAGTCATGCGGAGAAGACTCGATTCCATCCTTCGCATAGCGGCGTGAACGAATATCGCCGGTAATGTGGGACCCCACCTTGGCCGCATAACGGGACGCGTCTCCGTAGGATGGGCCTGTAGTGGAGATATAATCGGGCCGCCGGGAGGGGCCGGTGACTCATGCATATCTGTGTCTCGCATACCTCGTACTCGTGATTCACCTTCTCTTTAATGGGTGGGTGGTTTTCGGGGCCTTGCTGACCGATCGACGGCCACGGCTGGAAGCACTGCATATCGCCGCGCTATTTTATGGAGCGATTATGGAAAACGTGACCTGGCCATGCCCGCTGACGGTCGCACAGAGGTGGCTCGTGATGGCCGCTGGGCTGATTCCTTACCAAGGGACGTTTCTCGTCCACTACCTCAGCGCGCTGGTTTCGCCGACCCTCCCGCTGGCATTGCTGCGCTGGGGCGCACTCGCGGTTTGTGCGGTGAATCTGGGAGTGTACGCGCGGCGGCACGGCCGAGCCCACCTGCGGGCGTATCATCATTTGCCGATTGAGCGAGAGAGGCCCAAATTTTCAGGGAGTAAAGCCAACGCGGGGAAGCAAAGGGGTCAACCAACAATTTCCTAGATCGTCGGAAATGAACTGGAATCAGCGACGAGGAGGCGGGGAGGATGACCAGGACGCGGATCGAGAAGGACTCGCTCGGAGAAAAGCCGGTGCCGGCGGAGGCGTACTACGGCATTCAAACGGCGAGGGCCATCGAGAATTTCCCTATCAGCGGTTACCGAGCACACCCCAAGCTGATTCGGGCGATTGGGATGATCAAGAAAGCAGCGGCGATCGCGAACCGCGAATTGCGATTGATCGATGCAAGGCGTGCTTCCGCGATCGTGCGGGCGGCGGAGGAGGTGATAGCCGGTCGGTTCAACGATCAGTTCCCGGTGGACGTGTATCAAGCGGGCGCCGGAGTCTCTTTCCACATGAACGCTAATGAGGTGATTGCGAACCGGGCGATCGAGATCCTCGGCGGCCGGCGGGGCCAATATGAGATCTGCCATCCGAACGACCACGTGAATTTCGGGCAATCGACCAACGACGTGTTCCCGACGGCAATGCGACTGGCGTCGATCCTGTTGATCGACGAAGTGCGGGAGTCGGTGGACGGGCTTCGCAAGTCCCTGGCGAAGAAAGGCAGGGAATTCGACGGGATCCTGAAGTCGGGCCGGACGCACATGCAGGATGCAGTGCCGATCCGGCTGGGCCAGGAGTTCGCCGGGTACGCCACGGCACTCGAGCGAGCCAACGGCGTACTCGTCCAAGCCCAAGCACTGCTGGCGGAGGTGGGACTGGGCGGTACGGCTGTGGGGACGGGCGTAAATACGCACCCTCGCTATCAGCAATTGGCAGTGAAACATCTGGGCAAGATCGCCGGGCAAAGACTTGTTGCCAGCAGGGACTTGCGTTATGCGATGCAATCGAATCTTGCCAGCGCGGTGGCCTCATCGGCGTTGCGCAATCTTGCGCTGGAACTCATTCGGATCAGCAACGACCTGCGTTTGCTTTCGAGCGGGCCCAACACTGGCTTTTGCGAAATCCGGCTGCCGGCCCTGCAGCCGGGATCGTCAATCATGCCGGGCAAGGTGAATCCCGTGGCGCCGGAAATGACAGCGATGGTGTGTTTCCAGGTGGTTGGCGCCGACGTGGCGACAGCGCTGGCCGTGCAGGCCGGTCAACTCGAATTGAACGTGATGATGCCGACAATGTCCTGGAACGCGCTGCATTCAGCAGAGATTCTGAAGAACACCGCGCGGGTGCTGGCGGACAAGTGCGTTGACGGAATTGAGGCAAACCGGGAACGGTGCCGTTATTACGCGTACGCCACGATATCCACGGCAGCCGCTCTCAATCCCTATATCGGTTATGCCGCCGCGGCGGAGATTGCGAAGGAAAGCGTGAAGACCGGGCGACCGGTGACCGAGATCGCCATCAATAAGAAACTTCTGGATGAGAACCTTTTGAAGGAGATTCTGAACCCGCGGCGGATGACGGAGCCTGAAGCGCCGATCGAAGCGGCGCGCAAGCGCCGGAAGGTGGGGGGCTAGCGGGAAAAGTTCCCTGCCCTCGGGGTGGGGGCCGGGGGGAACGAAGCCAATGCACATCGGGCGCCGTGGAGGCCCATTGCCCCGAGCGACTGGCCGGTTATCCCTACGGCGGTGCGAGCGTCCTGCGGAACGACTATCCAGCGCATTACCCAGGCGAGGACCGATCATCTGACGAGGGTTCAGCGGCAGCGTTCCTTCCCGCGATGCGACCCTGAACCACGCATCGCGCCAATCCATGCAAACCGAATCCTCCGGCCGATTCGCCTCCGCAAAAGAGGCTGGGTATGACATCCCCGCGAGAGTCAATCACCCGGCATTGCCGGTTGATTCTGAGACCGGCGCGGGTGTCGTGGATCACCGGTGTTGCCCAGGCAGCGTAGAAAGGGGGCGTCCGAATCTTGAATTGTAGGCCGGGTTTTCCAAAATCCGAATCCTTCCCCGCGTCTACGAAGGAGTTGTATCGGTCCACCGTGTTTTGCAGCACAGCGGCGGGCATGGGCTCCCGCTGATGCTTGTTGACGATGCTGGCGGTCAATTCCGCGATGGTGTTTGCGGAAAAGAAGTATCCTGCCGCCATGTCGACGTGAGGGGGCGTGACCGTCCATTTCTCTCTCCGCACCGCATCGGAATCGAAGATCGCCCAAATGGGCCCGCCTCCATTCGATGAGCCACCGGTCCCCGCAAGCGCGGCGTTGAGGAAATTTTCAGGGCTATAGCGGATGTCCGCTGCATTCCGGAAACTGCCGGGAACATAGGGTCGGATGGAATTGTAGTCGTTGCTCGAGTAGCCGCCTTGCGTCTCATCGTAAAATCGGAGCCCCGCCTGATTGACGAGAATCACGTCCTGGTAATCTCTCACGCGAAGGCCAATCGCACGAGCCAGAGGGAATACGGGGCTGGCGGGCAGCCACTCGAGGTTGGCGTAGCCGTATTGACAGCCGATCCGCCCAGCCTTTGTGAGTCGCAGGCCGTATTCTCCGCACTGATTATACGCGCCCCAGACAGACGCTCCGACCGCTATGGCCGCAAGCTCACCGCTGGCATCCTGGAACGAATAGGGCTCGCCGGCGACTCCGTTGTATTCCTCGGTGAGGCGCGGATCGAAAATCCTCCGGAAGTGAACATTGCCGCTTGAGCCTCCAGTAGCCAAGATGACCGCTTTCCTTGCCCGGATGTGGAAAGTCCTGCCCTGGGTTGCAGCCTCGATGCCGAGCACCCTGCCATTGGCCCTAGTCCGCCGGATGACGCTGGTCATCTTGTGCTGCAAGAGAATCTGCACGCCCAGCTTCCTGGCAGCCGCTTCGAGCGGCCTGATCAAGCCGATGCCGGAGGAGGTGACAGCCTGGCGGGCGGGATCCACCGGCTCGCCAGTCTGAATCAACGGCCAAGCCATCGCCGAGGCATGGTTCTCTCTGGGAGCCGAATTTCCGGTGGCATGCCCGCCCACGGCATTGGGCGGCGCGGCAACGAAAACGACACCGTGAGCCGCCAGCCATTCGAAAGTGGGCGCGCTATTATCGGCAAACGCTCGTACCAATTCCTTATCGTTGTAACGGTAATCGGGGAACCCATTTGGCTCGACAACCGACCAGTCGGTCAAGTCAGCAAACAGGAGGTCGGGCGAATCCACGATGCCGTATCTTCGTTGCGCGCTGGTACCGCCGCCAAGAGCCACATTCCCCCCGCTCAATATCGCATGACCGCCAACATCCCAGTTCGCCTCGAGCAAAATCACCGATGCGCCGCGCTCGATGGCCTCGATGGCCGCCGGAAGTCCGGTGGCACCGGCACCGACCACGACGACGTCCGCCTCGCGGTCCCAGTTGTTCGGCGGGGAATCTGCTTCGAGTTCGCCCGAGCCCGCGCCAAACAGGGAACCAGCAGCGAGTCCGGCGGTCGTTCGCTGTATGAATTCTCGACGTGTGAAGGATCCTCGTTGGCGATTCATAGGAATGAATCCCTTCTTCCCGAGCCCGCTTCGCTCTGTTTGCATCCGCGTTGCCTGCCGCGCAGTCTTTCGGATGCGGATTGATATTCCCGTCGCTCGGATGTGGTTCGGCAGGGCTCACCACAAGCCGAGATTCATCAGTGCTGCCGCCCAAGCACGCGCAAGTGCGGTGCGCGCCGGGGACCCTGGCCTCGCCACTATGCCCGATTTCTGCGCGACCCGGACGGACTGAGGCACTGAAATCCGGGCTGCGCGCCTCCCCCGGGAATGTACACCGGAACACAGACGATGCGCCACGAAATGGCGATAGGAAAGCGCGACTCCTGGCGTCAGCATAAGCTGACGCTGGGAAATCCGATAGATCGGGACGAGTCGCGCATGAGCGAATCCATCGCGTTTGATTCCCCAAGGCCATGCACCTGGATAGAAGGAATGGACCATCACCGCTTGGAAGGTCCAGCACACGGCGGGGGATTTCCCCTCTCCCACAGCCGCGGCGACGCGTTCCTCTCCTGCTCAGCCGGACCGAGGGCGAATTAGTTCTAGGCGGCGGTGGTTTCCGAGGCAGTTTCCACGGAAGCAAGGGCATCGCGCAGGGCGGCGCAAAGCTCTTCGACCGAAACGTGGCTCCGACGAAACTGGAGCCTGAGCAGATAGGAATCGTCCGGGGCGCGGTAGGTAAAGACGAACGGCTCCGAACGCGGCACGCTTCCCTGTTCCTGGCGGCGGGCGCGGCGCGCTTCGTCGCGGGTCATCCGGCCCTTGGAGATCTGCTGCACCATCGCCTGCATTTTGGCAGGAGTGGGTTGCCGAGCGACTTGCAGCAGAAGGGATTTCGAAGCGATTCCTTTTTCCACGCATTGGCGGCGCAGGCCCTCGGGGATGACCCGTAGCGAGAGCAACTCGGTGACCGACGTACGCGACTTGGCGATCTTGCGGGCGATTTCTTCGTGGGTGTATTCGAACTGCTCGGCAAGGCGGGCCAATCCGTCAGCTTCCTCGAAGGGAGTCAGATCTTTCCGTTGGAGATTTTCAATCAGGGAGATTTCGAGCGTTTCGGCGTCGTCGGCGGTCTTTTCGATGCAAGGGAGTTCCTTGAGGCCGACTTCGCGAGAGGCGTGATAACGGCGTTCGCCGGAGATGATGAAATAAAGGTCTTCGCGGGCGGTGTAGCGAACCAGCAGCGGCTCCAATACCCCCTTTTCCCGAATGGATTCCGCCAATTCACGGATGTCGCCGAACGATTTCCGTGGCTGGTCGGGATTGGGACGGATCTTTTCGATGGGCAGCATCCGCCCCACTGAGGCGCCGCTGAACGTGGTGAGCGCCTCGACGTAGTGGGCGTCATGCCGCATCTTCAGAGTGATGGGCAACCCGATCCGCTTGGACACGGGTGATAACCTCCTCCGCGAGCTTACGATACTCAACGGCGCCGGGCGAACCGGGCGCGAAAGTGAAAATCGTCTGCCGGTACGCCGGACTCTCTTCCAGACGGACGTTGCGGCTGATGCGGGTCTTGAATAGCGCAGGGCCGAAAACCGACCGAACTTGATCGAGGGCGTCCTTGGCGATGTTAGTGCGCCGGTCGAAAAGGGTGATGAGAACGCCCACGATTTTCAAATCGGGGTTGGGCCGGGCGCGAATCCGGGCGTAGGTTTCAAGCAAATCATCGGTTCCTTCGATGGCAAAATAGCTGGCCTGGACGGGAACAAGCAGGTGGGTGGCAGCGACCAGAGCATTGACCGTCAGGATGCCCAGCGCAGGCGGGGTATCCAAGACCACGAAATCGTAATCCTTCTGGATGGCCACCAGCGCGTCCTTGAGTTTGAAGGGGGAATCGAACTGGCTGGCGAGCTGCTGTTCAAGCTTAGCCAGGGCAAGCCGGGCGGGAGCGAGCGAAAGCTGAGGAACTTTGGTTTGCCGGACGACCTGACGAATGTCCACTCGCTGGTCGGAGAGCACATCGAACATGCTGAGAGGGGATTCGGCGGGGTCGAAGAACGCGAGGCTGGAATTGGCCTGGGGGTCAAGATCGATGAGCAGGGTGCGATGTTTCCGTTTGGCGATGGCGGCAGCTAGATTGATGGCGGTGGTCGTCTTCCCTACTCCGCCCTTCTGATTCGTGATCGCGAGGATGCAGCTCAAGGCGCCGGTGCACACCCCCAACTATAGGTAGGGGCGTAATTCCTTTCGCCACAAGGGCTAGCCGGACTCTATCCAGACTCTTGCGAAACTGCAAGGGGAAATTTGGGTTACCGGTGCGAAGCGGATACCGGGGTCTGGGTTCTGGCGCGGGGGATCTCGGAGCCGGGGACCCGCCGAGCGGTCGGCCCGCCCTATCAGCCGCTCGTCTTCCGAGAGTCAGGATCTACATTTTGTAGCGGCCAAGATCCTCGTCATTCAGGCCTTCCAGCCACTTGCGTATCTCTTCATTCGAACTCTTTTCCGAAGTAGTCCCGGTGACCCGGGAGGTCTTGAGAACGCTCTCCTCGACGTAGATGGGGCAATCGAGCCGCAAAGCCAGGGCGAGCGCGTCACTCGGCCGGGAGTCGATGGCGAACGCGCGGCCGTCGCGTTCCATCCAGATCAGCGCGTAAAAGGTTTCGTCCTTGAGGTCATTGACAACAATCTTCCGAACGCTCACCTGGAGACCGAGCAGGAGGTTCTTCAGCAGGTCGTGGGTCATTGGCCGCTGTGTCTGCACCTTCTCGATCTCGAGCGCGATAGCGTTTGCTTCATAGATACCGACCCAAATGGGGAGGATGGAACCGCCGTCGGAATCGCGAAGGACAACAACCGGCATATTGGTGACCGGATCCACCATAAGGGTGCGAATCTTCATTTCGATTTCCATCGTGCCTCCCGCGACGACTAAGCGGAGTGTTCGCCGACGAGGCTGTTTGGCCCGGCCTTTGTGATCACCACCTGAGCGTATTGTCCCAGAAGAGCCGGAAGGGGTGAAGTGAAATTTACCACGCGATTGCTGGAAGTGCGTCCAGTCCACTGGCCCCGAGCGTCATGGCGGCCATCGATCAACACTTCAACCGAGCGCCCAATCATCGCCCAATTGTGCTCAAGTTGTATTTGGCGCTGGCGATCGAGCAGGACCGCCAACCGACGGCTCTTCTCTTCCTCGGGAACCTGATCGGGCCAGGCGGCGGCAGGGGTATTCGGCCGGGGCGAGTACTTGAAGGCGAAGACGCCGTCATAGCGCGCCCGCTCGAGCAAATCGAGCGTGGATGCGAAGTCGTCTTCGGTTTCGCCGGGGAAACCGACGATGACATCGGTGGTGAGGCTAATGGGGCGGCGGGCGGAGCGGACAAGGGCGACGGTGGCCAGGTATTCCTCGCGGGAATAGCCACGGCGCATGATTTCGAGCACGCGGTTGGAGCCCGATTGCACCGGAAGATGAACGTGCTCGCACAGGGTTGCGCAGGAATCAATGGCGCGGATGATATCGGGATGAAAGTCCCGCGGGTGGGAGGTGGTGAAGCGGACGCGGCGAATACCGGGAACGTCGGCGGCAGCGAGGAGCAATTGAGCGAAGGTGAGCCCAGCCGGCCCTGCATCGCGCCAGGAATCAACGGTTTGCCCGAGGAACTGCACTTCGGAATAATCAGTCCGGGCGAGCCGGCGCACTTCCGATAATACCGCCGACGAAGGCCGGCTGCGCTCCGGGCCGCGCGTGGAGGGCACGACGCAAAAGGCACAGTGCTTATCGCAACCTTCGATGATGGTGACATAGGCGCGAAAAGGATGGTCGCGGCGAGTGACTTCGGTTTCGAAAGTCCGATCGACGTCCAAATCGAGGCCGGTGACCCGGTTGTCGCCGGTCTCCAGTCGATCCAGGAGCTGGGGCAATCGCCGATAGCTAGCTGAGCCGCAAACGAGGCTGACCCACGGGGCGCGATCGAAAACGTGCTCGCCTTCCTGCTGGGCGACGCAGCCGAGCACACCCACCACGCGACCCTGTTCCGGCGCCCGCTTGTGCTGGCCAAGGTGGGCAAACACCTTTTGGGCCGCCTTCTCGCGAATACTGCACGTGTTGTAGAGGACGAGATCGGCGCGTTCAGGGTGGTTCACCTGCCGGTAGCCGCGTGCCTGCAGCAGTCCGGCGACTTTTTCCGAATCGTGCACATTCATCTGGCAGCCAAAGGTTTCGAGGTAAAAGGTACGGCCGGCTGAAGACCGTTGGACTGGCGGGGAGCCGGTGAGGGATTCGAGGGGGACGTCGACCATGGAGAACCGGGGAATATTCTAGCACAGGGAGGCGGAATTGCCGGGCAGCCCGGGAGAAACGCGGCGCGTCGAAATATAGCAGGGAAGTTGACCACTGGCGAACCGCCGCGTTCGAGTGTGGTTTGACGGTAGTGGAAGCGTATGCTAGTTTGAAGTTGCCTCCGCACTCCGCCGGCGCCAGGAGGGAGTGAGCGATTCCAACGCTAATCTCACTGTTCCTGGTGAACCAATTCGGCGCTCTGATCGAGCAGACGGGCTGGGTCGCCCGGGGCGTCCTGGCGATCCTGCTTGTATTTTCCCTTTTCTCCTGGGCCGTTATCTTCGAGAAATACGGCGTTTTCAGCCAGCTTGGCAGCCAGACGAAGCATTTCTTGAAAGTGTTCCGCGCGGCCCGCGAACTACCCCACGCGGCGGCGCTCGAGGCGATAGCTGCCGCATCCCCGCTGGTGCGGGTGTACGCCGCAGGCTACCGGGAGTGGGAGAGGCAGTCGGGCGGCGGCAATCCCCACCCCGGCACTGCGCGGAGCCCTCAGGCGATTGCCGTGGAAATGCAATTGGCTGCCGCGGATGAGACGAGGCGCCTGGAACAGTGGATGCCGTTTCTGGCGACGACTGGATCAGTGACGCCGTTCATCGGCCTCTTCGGAACGGTGTGGGGAGTGATGGACGCCTTTTCACGGTTGGGGGAATCGGGCGCCGCCAGCCTGCGGGCGACGGCTCCGGGCATCGCCGAAGCGCTGATCACCACCGCCGCCGGTTTGTTCGCCGCCATACCGGCGGTGATTGCCTACAACCATTACCTGCACCGGATCCGGGAATTTTCCACTCGGATGGACAATTTTATCGCCGAAGTCGTGACCCGCATCGAGACGTTCGGCGTGTAGAGGATCATCCATGCCACCGGTAATGAAGCCGACCGGCAGCTCGCTTTCGGAAATCAACATGGTGCCGTTCATCGACGTCATGCTGGTGCTGCTGGTGATTTTCATGATCACCGCGCCGGTGTTGCAGTCGGGAATCAACGTGGACTTGCCAAAGACCCGGACGGTAAGGCAAATCAATCAGGCGCGGGTGATTATCACAATCGACCGCGCCCAACGAGTCTACCTGGACGATAATCCCGTGAACATCCACGAGCTGGGGCCGAAGGTGAAGGCGAAATTGTCGGATCCCAGCCATCAGCCGGTTTTCATTCGCTGCGACGAGACGGTGCCGTTCGGCAGTTTCGCGACGGTAGCCGACGAACTTCAACACTCGGGTATTCAGAACATCAGTGTCGTCACCATACCCATCACCGAACGGCCTCGCAGCCAGTGACCCGGCGGCCGGAACCAGCCCTCCAGGCGACAGGCTGGGCCGGCCGCTGCTCTGGTCAGGGGTGCTGCACACTTTTCTGGCGGCTGCCTTCGTCGTTTCTGCGGTTTTTTCCAAGCAGGGAGCGATGTGGGGCGGGAACGGCGGCGGGGGAGCGGTGCAAGTGACCCTGGTGGGAGGAATGCCCGGGATTCCCTTGCCGAAGCCGGATATTGTGACCGCCAACCGGGTGGCGGACTTGAGCCGCGGCCTCTACAAGGCCGAGCCACCACCCAGGGTTCCGCTCGAGCCCAAGGCGACTCCAATCCCCGAGTTCACGAAGGAGAAGCCCCCCGTCTACAAGACTCCCCGGCCGTCGAAGCTGCTGGAGAATCCGGTGCAGCCGCCGCCGAACGCGATTCCCTACGGGCAGGGCGGGCCGGCGGCGGTTCCCTATTCCTTCAGCATGAACGGCAACACACAGGGGGCGTTGAGTGTGGGAGGGCCAACGGGACCCACCGGCGGGTTCGGGTCCCGGTTTCCCTGGTACGTAGGGGCGGTGCAGCGGCGAATTAGCGGCAATTGGCTTCAGGCGACCATCGATCCCACGGTTCAGTGGGCGCCGCGGGCGGTGATCGATTTCGAAATATTGCGCGACGGCACGATTGCCAACATCTACTTGAAACAATCGAGCGGCTATCCGTCGGTGGACGCTTCTGCGATTCGCGCGATCCATGCGTCGAGCCCGCTCAATGCCCTGCCCGGCGAGTATCAGGGTTCATATGTGAACGTCGAGTTCTCTTTCGATTTCAAGCGATGAGGGATTTGGGGACGAGATGACTACAAGACACATTCTTTGGGGCGCCTTGGCGGCCGGATTCGTGTGCATGGTATTGAGCGCCCGGCCTGCGCCGCAGGACTGGTTCAAGGCGGAAACAGGCTTGGGGGTGAAGAAGATCCGGCTGGCACTACCGGATTTCGCCTCTCAGAATGCGCCCACCCAGCCGCTGGCCGGCGTTTTCAACCAGGTGCTTTGGGCCGACCTGGACGTTTCCGGAATTATCGATCTGGCCAGCAAAAGTTTCTATCCGCCGCCGAACACCTGGCCTTCGCAGCCCGGCCAGTTACAACCGCAATTGCAGCAACAACCTTCGTCCTGGAGCCAGCCGCCGCTCAGTGCCTCGATGATCGCGATCGGCAACCTAACGGCCAGTGGAAGCAGCCTTGCCCTGCAAGCTTGGCTGAACGACGTGACCAATCCGAGCGCACCCCCGGTGTTGGCGAAGGTTTACCAGGGAGCGGCGACCGAGGAGGGCGCCCGCGACCTGGCCCACCAGCTGGCCGACGACATCGTGGGGCTGCTGGGCGGAGGCGTTCCCGGGATCGCGCGGACGCACATCGTTTACAGCAGCACCCAGCACGGGGTGACCGAGCTCTGGGTCATGGATTACGACGGGGCCAATCAGCACCAACTCACCCACCTGCGTACCGAGGCCATCACGCCGCGGTGGTCCCCGGACGCTTCGGAGATCGCCTTCACCTGCTTCGTGCCTTATCGCGGAGCGGTTTCAGCCCAGATTTGCCTGTATTCGATGGCTGCCAATCAACTGATGCATTTCCCCCGTTATCCAGGCACGAATTCTTCGCCGGCGTGGTCACCCGACGGACGCGAGCTGGCGTTCATGTCGAGCATGGGCCGAGGGAACGATCCGGAGATCTGGACCACCGACACCTCCGGCGGGCATCCAAAACAGCTCACGTTTGGTTTGCACTCGGTGAACACCGAGCCGGTCTGGAACCCGAAGACGGGCCAGCAGATCCTGTTCGTGAGCGATCGCGGGGGACAGCCGGAGCTCTATACGATGAATTCCGACGGATCGAACGTGGTCAAGATCGATCTTGCCGACATGGGCTACGTCGTGGATCCCACCTGGTCGCCGACCGCCCAGGGGCAACTGGTGGCCTTCAGCTGGCGCCGGCCGGCGGGAAACTACGACTTGTACGTCATGGACCTCGCCAGTCGCCAACTGCTGCAATTGACGCACGACGAGGGCCGAAACGAGCGGCCGAGCTGGGCTCCCGACGGGCGTCACCTGGTGTTCCAGTCGGATCGGACCGGGCATCTGCAAATCTGGACGATGCTGGCGGACGGGAGCGGGTCGCGGCAACTGACGAAGGTGGGAGAGAACTTCTCTCCGAATTGGTCGTTGAAATGAGTCGTGGAGCGATGAATTTCCTGATGGTACCATACGGATGTAAAGCACTTCGGCCATTACACTCACAGGAACTACGCTCAGGAGGCGCCGAATGAATTATCGCTCGTACCGCAAAACTGCTCTTATCCTGCTGGTCGCGGGACTGACCGCATTCGGCGGGGGTTGCAAGAAGAAAGTTCCCGCGACACCGGCGGTTCCCGCTCCGCCGCCTTCCGGGCCGGCGCAGCCGCCGACCGTGCGACTGTCGGCCTCGCCCGATTTCATCAGTAAGGGCCAATCGTCGACGTTGAGTTGGACCTCGCAAAACGCCACGCAGCTGGACTTGCAGCCGGGTGTAGGCACGGTGGAGGCCGAGGGATCGACCAAAGTTAGTCCGAATCAATCCACCACCTATAACATCACCGCCACCGGGCCCGGCGGCAACGCGGTAAGCACGGTTCGGATTACCGTCGCCCCTCCGAATGCGCCGCAGCCAACGGCGGAGAATGCGACTTTGGCGCAATTGTTTGACCGGGACGTGAAAGACGCCTTTTTCGATTTCAACAAGGCCGATCTGCGCCCGGACGCCCGCCAAGCGCTCACCCAAACCGCCGAATTCCTGCGGCAGCATTCCGATGTGCGGGTGGCGGTGGAAGGCCATTGTGACGAACGTGGCTCGCTCGAATACAACCTCGGTCTGGGCCAGCGCCGGGCAAACGCCGCGCGGGAGTTTCTGACATCGCTCGGAATCGCGGCGGACCGGATGAACACGATGAGCTGGGGCAAGGACCATCCGTTCTGCACCGAGCACAACGAGACGTGCTGGCAGGAGAACCGCCGGGCGCATTTTACAATGGCCCAGTGAATCCGTGATGCCCGGGGCCGGTCGCGGGCGCAGCCGAGGACAGGCTGCCGGCTCGCCGGCCGGCCCGGACGAGGAGGAAGGACGTTGCGCGCACGAGGGATAGCGGTAGCCACGGGAACATTGGCGATCGGCCTGGTGCTGGGGACGTTGCTCTCGCCTCCCCCGGCCGACGCCGTCGCCAAGGAAATCATCCAGTTGCAGCAGCAGGTGGCGATGCTGCTTCAGAGCCAGCAAAGCATGCAGACGGCGATGACGTCGAATTTCGCCACGCTGAAGACCCTGCTCGAGCAGACCGTGGATTCCCAGAACCGGGTGTCCGATGCGATGGGCTCGCTGGAGAAGAGCATCCAGACGGCCCAGGCGAACTCCGGCTCGCGGATGGATACGCTCTCGGGCCAGGTCCAGGGGCTCTCCGACAGCCTGGAGGACGTGAAGGCACGGATGGGCAAGCTCTCCGATCAACTGGCGACGGCGCAGAGCAGCTTGCAAACGCTCGATGCGAAAGTGGCGACGTTCGGCACCGGGATGCAGCCGCAGCCGCAACAAACCGGCGGACCGCCCAGCGACTCCTCCACTGCGCCCGGCGCGCCGGGTGCGCCCGGGCAGCCTGCCTCGCCCAACCCGAACGCTACTGCTCCCCCGTTGCCCGCCGCGCCGCCGGCGCCGGCCGATTTGCTCTATACGAACGGTTTGCGCGATTTCACTTCGGCCAACTACGATCTGGCGAGCCAGGAATTCCAACAATACCTTCATTACTACCCGAACACCGATCTGGCTTCCAACGCCCATTTTTATTTGGGAGAGATTTCCTACGCGCAAGGGCGCTATCCCAATGCCATCGGCGAATACAATCAAGTGCTCAACAATTACCCCAACAGCTTCAAACGGGCCGACGCGCGATTGAAGAAGGCCTACGCGCTGCTGAAGCTGCATGAAACCAACCCAGCGATTGCCGAATTGCGGCTGGTGATCCGGGAAAACCCGGGCACCGAGCAGGCGCGCCGAGCGGAAGCGCAAATGCGCCAGCTCGGCGTCAAGAGCCGCTAATATCTGCGGTCGCACCGGCCGTGTAGGGTCGGTTCGGCTCCCCTTGGGGGGCGCCTTTCGGGTATACTCCCCCGCCAGAGGCGGGCATCCATGTCGGTTAACAAAGTGATTCTGGTGGGCCGGCTGGGGAAAGACCCGGAGAGCCGTTTCACCGCCAGCGGCCAGCAGGTGTGCAATTTCAGCCTGGCTACTGACGAAACTTTCAAGGACCGGGCAGGCGAGCGGCAAAAACGCACCGAATGGCACCGGATCGTGATGTGGGGCCGGCTGGCGGAAATCGGCCAGCAATACCTGAAACGCGGGATGCTGGTTTATATC
The DNA here is from genome assembly GCA_035946455.1 of Candidatus Acidiferrales bacterium. Lineage (GTDB taxonomy): Bacteria > Acidobacteriota > Terriglobia > Acidiferrales > UBA7541 > JAKASX01. Next base: position 38,861 of record DASYZK010000008.1, read on the forward strand.
GAGGGCCGCCTGCAGACACGGCAATGGGACGACCGCGCGGGCAACAAGCGCACCTCTACCGATATCATCGCCAACGTGATGCGCATGCTGAGCCCGCGGAGCGAAACCGCTGGCGCACCAGCCGAGCCGGGGGTAGCGGAGACTCAGGCAGCACCCGAAATGGATGAGACCCAGGCGGGACCAGCGGTCTCCGACGAGGACATTCCCTTCTAAATTTTGCGAGTCATGAAGGCGTGACGGATGGCCTGTGCGCACAAGCGCATCGCTGCCACGAGCGGAGCCCGTCAGCGGTTTTGCTGTTCGTGAGCCTTGCGTTCGGCGTCCAGGCGCCGAATGAACTCATCGAATTTGGGCTGCTGGGAGGAGTTGAGGAGTTTGCGAATGCGGGCGCGGGTGTCGGCACGCAAAGCTTCGTACTGAGGGCGGGCCTGCTGCTGGCTCTGGTCGTAAATGATGCGGTACCGCTGGCGGGACGCGGCCAGGATATTCCGAATCTGCATTTGTTGGTCGGCGGTCAACGGCACTTGCTGAGTCAATTGATCCATCACCCGCGATCGGCGCGGGCTGTCCCGGAGCCGCCCGGCCATGTAGGTCCCCAGCCCGCCAATCACGCCGCCGAGGACAAACACGGCGATCAGCAAGCCAACGGCTTTCGAGCTGGTGGGTCTATCGGACATGGTCCTCCCTCGCCACTAGCAAGACAGTGTCGTCCGCGCCAACGGGTTGGGGCAGCGTCACATTGACGAGGGTTTGCACCTGGCTCTGCTGTGTCGCCGCGACCGGCGGCACCGACCTCTGCACTTTCATCAGGACGGCGGCCAGCAGCAGGACCGCGGCGGTTGCCGCCCAGCACAATCGCCAGGCAGCCGCCTCGACCGGTCTCCAGGACTCGAGCCGTTGCTTTTCCCCGGTGATTGCGCCCATCACCCGCGCGACGAATCCCGGACTCGCGTTTATCTCCACCGCCGCAGCGGCGCGGAGCAATCGCCGGCTCGCGGCGGCATTCGACACCGCCGCGCTGCAGCGGGCGCAGCCCCGAAGATGGACTTCGACATCGACCGCTTCCCCGCCCTCCAACCGGCCCGCGACGTAGTCCTCGAATCGCGCTTCGAGCGCCCGACAAGACCCTACTTGCCTCGCCCTCAGCAGCATCGTCTCAGCCTCGCTTGATCGCCGCCGGCCGCGCTTGCGTAAGCCGGCGACGATAGATTTCCACCAGCTTGCCTCGGGCCCGGAACAACCTCACCTTGACCGTGTTCGGATTCAAATGCAAAAGCTCGGAAATCTCTTCAATTGAGAATCCCTGCATCTCCTTCAAGACCAGCATCAGACGATCTTTTTCGTCGAGATGGCTGAGGAGCCACTCCACCAAATCGTGGAGCCGCGCGGCGTCCTCGGGATCAATCGTGTCGGCCGGCTGCCCTGTCTCCTCCAGCCGCTCACTCTGCTCTTCGCTGAGATCGGAGGCATAAACCAGCGGCCGCGCTTTTTTCTTTCGGAGATGGTTCCAGCATTCATTGACCGCGATCTTGTAAAGCCAAGTGGAAAACTTGGAGCGGTGATCGAAGCGGCGCAGGGAGAAATAGGCTTTGACGAATACTTGCTGCGCGACATCCTCGGCGTCTTCCGATCCCCGCAGCAGACGGCTGGCAATCGCCACCACCCGGTGTTGATGCGTTCGCACCAACGCCTCGTAGGCGGCTTCGTCGCCCGCCTGGGCTCGACGGACCAGTTGCCGCTCGTCCGTTGCATCGCTCTGCTGACCGTCCCCCGGGGCCCTAGCCATGACTCCATGGTCAGCCGCTTGTAAAGACGCAGGGGCGGCCGTCCCGGTTACATCTTCCTACGAGGTGAGGGAGCGCGCAACGTATCAGGCAAGTGGCACAACGGACAGTTCGGTTTCGGTACGGATGCTCCGGAAAGGCCGGCGAGGAGAGGGTTTACTCGGAAGGTACTAGAACTTCTTCCAAAAGGGAACAGGGTTTGTGCCCGTCCATCAACGAAGTCCGCAATTTTCGCTCTTGATACCCTTGTGGCAATTATGGAAGAATCATAGCCACTATGGTTATCGCAGAACGGCTAAGAGGCTTGCGAGAGCAGAAAGGGCTCTCCCAAGGTGAAATCGAGAAGCGCACCGGTCTGTTGCGGTGCTATATCTCGAGGGTGGAGAACGGGCACACTGTTCCGTCGATTGAGACGCTGGAAAAGCTGGCCCGGGCGCTGGAAGTGCCTTTGTACCAGCTCTTCTACGACGGCGAGGAGCCGCCGGAACTGCCCAATCTGCCCGAGAGAAAGACCGCCGACGAGATCGCGTGGGGCAGCTCGCCCGAGGAAGCCCGTTTTCTCAATCGCCTGGCGCGGTTGCTGGAACGGCTGAGCGACAACGATCGCCGTCTGCTGCTGCACATGGCGCAGCGGATGGCCGAGCGTTAGCTCGGAGTCCTGGGGGCGCGCTGGACGAAGGGTGGGGGTTTCTCTGCTTCACTCCCATTCAATCGTTGCTGGCGGCTTCGAGCTGATGTCATAAACTACCCGTGTCACTCCTCGCGTCTCGTTAACGATTCGGGTGGAAATGCGCTCGAGCAGCTCCGCCGGCAAGCGCGCCCAGTCTGCGGTCATCGCGTCTTCGGAAGTGACGGCGCGCAGAGCCACGGTTAATCCGTAGCTCCGGGCGTCGCCCATCACTCCGACGCTTCGGGCCGGCAGGAGCACCGCAAATGCCTGCCATAACTTTTCGTAGAATCCCGCTCCCCGGATTTCCTCGATAGCGATGGCGTCGGCTTGGCGAGCTGCTTCGAGTTTCTGCTCGGTCACCTCCCCGACGATCCGGACTGCCAAGCCCGGCCCGGGAAACGGGTGGCGGAGCAGCATTTCCTCGGGTATTCCCAATTCCCTGCCCACGCTGCGGACCTCATCCTTGAACAGATCGCGCAGCGGCTCGATCAATTGAAACGGCATCATCGCCGGCAGGCCGCCGACGTTGTGGTGGGTCTTGATGGTGGCCGAAGGCCCGCGCACCGAAACCGATTCGATGACGTCCGGATAGAGAGTGCCTTGAACCAGGTAACGCACCGGGCGACCCCGCTTCCGTTCGATCGCGCGGGCGCATTCGGCAAACACCTCGATGAACTCGTTGCCGATGCGGCGCCTCTTTTCCTCCGGGTCGCTCACTCCCACCAGCCGGGCCAGGAACCGAGGGCCGGCGCGGACGCCCTCGACGTTCAATCCCATCCGGTTCCTGAGCAATTCGAGAGTGTCCTCGAATTCGTTTTTCCTGAGCAAGCCGGTATCGACGAATACGTTCGTCAGCCGCCCGCCGATGGCCTGGCGGACGAGCGTGGCGGCGACCGCTGAATCGACGCCACCGCTGAGGGCGCAAAGGGCCAAATCGTCGCCGACAATGCGAGCGATGGCCGCCGTCGTTTGGGCGATGAAACCGGCCCCGGTCCAGTTCGCCCGGGCGCCGCAAACGCCGAAGACGAAATTTCGCAGTATTTCCCGGCCGTATTCGGTGTGCCGCACCTCGGGATGGAATTGCACGGCGAAGATCCGCCGCACCGGGTCTTCGGCTGCGGCCAAGCCGCCCGTCGACTCGCCAATCGCCCGAAACCCCTCGGGCAGACGAACGACGTGATCGCCATGACTGCTCCAGACCTTCTGCTGGCCAGGAAGCCCCGCAAAGAGCGACGGGGAATCGAGCACGCGCAGTTCCGCCGGGCCAAACTCGCGCCGATCCGCGGGGCGCACATCGCCGCCCAGCTTGTAGGCGATCCATTGCAGGCCGTAGCAGATGCCCAGCACCGGAACGCCAAGGTCGAGCACCCGGGGATCGCAAACCGGCGCGTCGGCGTCGTAGACGGAACTCGGCCCGCCGGAGAGGATCAATCCCGCCGGCTCGAGCGCGCGGATCTCCTCGATGGGCGCCGAGCAGGGGAGAATCAAGCTGAAAACCTGCTGCTCGCGAACGCGCCGGGCGATGAGCTGGGCGTATTGCGCCCCAAAATCCAAAACGACGATTCCCCCTTTGGGGTGCGACCGGTCGCTTTCACTCATACGGCTTCACCGTACCACGATATTGACCAGTTTGTCGGGCACGACCACGGTTTTCATAACCTGTTTGCCCTCGAGAAAAGAAGCCACCTTGGGATCGGCCAGCGCCCGCCGGACCAATTCCTGGTCGGCCAAGCCTCCCTCGACCACGATATGGCCGCGGACGCGGCCATTGATCTGCACCACCACCTGGAATTCGTCTTCCGTCGCCAGCTCGGGATCGTAAGCGGGCCACGGGCCGTGGGCCAGCCCGCCCAGGTGGCCGAGCATTTCCCACAATTCGTCGGCAAGATGCGGGGCGAAGGGAGCGAGCATTTGCGTGAGCCGCTCGAGACACAATTGAATCACCTGGGCGCGAGCGCACTCCTCGAGCGGCTCGCGCCCGTAGAATTCGTTCACCAACTTCATCACCGCGGCAAGCGAAGGATTGAAATGCCAGCGGCCCTCGAAATCATCGGTCACCCGGCGGAGCGTTTGGTGGGTTTTGCGAAGCAGCGCCCGCTCCGCGTCGGTATACGGCGAGGCGCCGGCAGCGGGCGAGCGGTTGGCGGGCGACGCCTGGGACTGGCGGGAGTGGCGGTCGACCAGCCGGAACACGCGGCTGAGGAACCGGGAACAACCCTCGATGCTCTGGTCGCTCCATTCGAGGTCTTTATCGGGCGGGGCGGCGAAGAGCATGTAGACGCGGCCCGTATCGCAGCCGTAACGCTCGGCGACGTCCATTGCCGGGACAACGTTTCCCCGCGATTTCGACATCGCCACGCCGCCTTTCAGCACCATGCCCTGGGAAAACAGCCGGAGGACAGGCTCCGCGTGGTCGACGAGGCCGAGGTCGCGCATCATCTTGCAGAAGAACCGGCTGTAGATGAGGTGGAGGATGGCGTGTTCGATGCCGCCGATGTACTGGTCGATGGGGAACCAGTGCCGGGCGGCGGCGGGGTCGAAGGGCGCGCGGTCGTTGCGGGGATCGGTGTAGCGATAGAAATACCAGGAAGAATCCACGAACGTATCCATGGTGTCGGTTTCGCGGCGGGCGGGGCGGGCGCATTTCGGACAGGTGGTGTTGACGAACTCGGGCACGTTGGCCAGCGGCGAGCGGCCGCCGGCGGCGACTGCCACCGCCGCCGGCAGGAGCACGGGGAGATGATCGTCGGGCACGGGAACGGCGCCGCAGGAGCCGCAATAGACGATCGGAATCGGAGTGCCCCAATATCGTTGCCGGGAGATGCCCCAATCGCGCAGCCGGTAGGTCGTCTCCGGCCCGCCGAAGCCTCCCTTGGCTGCGTCGGCCGCCATCCGCCCCAGGGCCTCCTCGGAAGCAAGCCCGGTGTAGGGCCCCGAGTCGGCCAGACGGCCGTATTCGCTGGTCGCGGCTTCGAGCGTCTCGCCGCGAAGCGTTGCGCCCGGCGGCTGCACCACGACCCTGACCGGCAGGCCGTACTTGCGGCAGAATTCGAAATCGCGCTGATCGTGCGCCGGCACGCACATCACCGCGCCGGTACCGTATTCCGACAAAACGAAATTGGCCACCCAGACCGGCAGCCTTTCCCCGGAGAACGGGTTTTCGACCAGCGCGCCGGTGTCGAAACCGGTTTTTTCCGCCGCCAGCTCCGCCGGCCTCAGGATGTGGCGTCGCATCCGGTTCCAGCTCGCTTCGAGGACGTCGCGGTCAGGCCGGCCGGCGAAGAGGCCGGGGAGCAGCGGGTGGTCGGGAGCGACGAGCAAGGCGGTTGCGCCATAGATGGTGTCGATGCGAGTGGTGAAGACCTCGAGGGAGCGGCTGCGATCGCCAGCCACGGGGAAGCGCACTCGCGCGCCGGTGGATTTTCCAATCCAGTTGCGTTGCATGGTCAGCACGCGGGCGGGCCAGCCGCCTTCGAGCTGGTTCATGTCTTCGAGCAACCGGTCGGAGTAGTCGGTGATCCGGAGGAACCATTGTTCGAGCTCCTTGGATTCCACCGGGGTATCCTCGTGGCGCCAGCAGCAGCCGTCAACCACCTGTTCGTTGGCGAGCACCGTTTGGCATTGCGGACACCAATTCACCTTGCTGCGTTTTCGCAGCGCGAGCCCCCGCTCGTACATGCGCAGGAAAAACCACTGGTTCCAGCGATAGTATTCGGGCTCGCAGGTGGAAATCTCGCGGCGCCAGTCGTAGCTGAATCCGAACCGGCGGCATACCGCCTTCATCTGCGCGATATTGGAATTCGTCCACTCGCGGGGATGAATATTGTGCTGGAGCGCCGCATTTTCCGCCGGCAAGCCGAACGAATCCCAGCCCAGAGGATGAAGGACGTTGAAGCCGCGCATGAATTTGAAGCGCGCCACCGCATCGCCGATCGCGTAATTGCGCATGTGGCCCATGTGGAGCGTTCCCGAGGGATAGGGCAGCATTTCCAGCAGGTAGTATTTGGGCCGGCCAGGGTCGGGATCGGCTTCGAACGTGCGCCGGGCTTCCCACTCTTTCTGCCACTTTGCTTCGATCGCCTGCGGATTGTATTCCACTTGGTCGCTCACCTCTGGGCGCGCCGGGGCCGCGGGCGCGGCCGAAATCCGTCGCCTCCGCCCGCCCGCCGCTTCCAACTGATTCCCGCCAGTTTCCATAACGCGCGCACGTTGCGCCAGTCGTCGCCGGGGCGATCGATCGGCGTCTCCAGAATGAACGCGCGGCCCGCCAGCCGGGGATGGTTGACGATGCGGCCCAGGGCTTCGAAGCCGATGTGGCCCCGTCCAAGATGCTCGTGGCGGTCCACGCGCGCTCCCAGCGGCGCCTTCGAGTCGTTCAGGTGGATCACCGGGACGCGGTGGAATCCGATGAGGCGATCGAACCGTTCGACTGTTTCGTCGAGTCCGCCGGGGCTAATGACGTCGTAGCCGGCGGCCAGCAGGTGGGCGGTGTCGAGGCAGGCGCCCAGGTGCAATTGGGGGCAAGCGTCGAGAATCGCTCGCAACTCCTCCGCTGTGGAACCGACGGCGGTTCCCTGCCCTGCGGTGTTCTCGATCAGGATGCGCAAGCCGCCCAGATCGAGCCCGCGGGCGGCGCGGCCGAGGGAATCGGCGATGCGCTTGACGGCGCTTCCGATCGCGCTGTCGCGCCGACTGCCGGGATGCACCACCAGGTAATCGGCGGCGAGTTCGGCGGCGCGAGCCAATTCCCCGCGGAAAGCACGGATGGAGAGCGAGCGCAGCCGCCGGTCCGGACCGGCCAGATTGATCAGGTAGTTGGCATGAACGACCACGGGATGCAGGCCGATGGCCTGGCGCCGCAGGCGAAACTCGCCCGCGCTCTCGGGACCGATGCGCCGGGCCCCATCAACCCACATGCGCGGGCTGGCGGAAAAAATCTGTAAGGTGGTGCAGTGCAGTCGGACGGCGAGCTCGAGCGCCCGGGTAAGCCCGCCGGCAATCGACGTGTGTATGCCGATGCGGCGGCGTTCTTCGGGCCGCAGGCGGGCGGCTACCGCCGCCGGATGCACGGGTTGATTTTCGGGCGCCGGTTGTGCCTGCACCATGCCTGACCTCGAACGGATGACGGGATGGCCTGCCGCGGGAGTTCGGGCAGAACCAAATGACCGGAAAGCCATTTTACTTGACATGGCGGGGGCGAGCAAAGGACCAGGCGATCAGGTAGTGCGTCAGTTTGGCAAATGATGCAGTCGCATCGTCTGGGAGGCGCGACGGAGTGGGCCAAATTGAATCGTTTGCGGCAGCACACAGGTCCGGCGGAGCGGGTTGCCACCGCCGAACTGACGCATTACCCGCGATTAGAGCGTCGAATGGAGCTCCGGGCGCGGGGATCGAATCGCTCGCTTCCCGACAAAGGGCGCGAGGGGCTTCCCTGGCCCCGACGCGGTGGGCTACGGAGGCACGGCGCAACGAACGCGCGTGGTAAAAACCTGCGGGGCAGCAGCGGGGGGGAGCGAGCGTTCCAAGGCGTCTCCCATCAGAAGCAGGCCCCGGCCTCGTCGGCTGATGACGAGGGCGGTGACGCAGCATTGGGGCTTTCGGCGAGCCCTGTGCTGTGGTGGCCTGCGGCAGCGCTAGACGTAAACCCAATTACGGAACGCCAGCCGTGGTTGCCACCGTCGCGTTAGGGGGTCGGGCGGGGGCGAGAAATTCTTTGCGGCTACGACGGGGGGAAGCGGGTGGGTTTACGGTGGCTTTGGCGGGGAGGAGGCGGTGGCAGTAGAATGGGTGGCCCCGAACAGGCGGGGGCGCGGTATGGCAGTTGACTCCCAGGGTCCCTCCCGGCATTCCCAATTACCGCTCGAGCATTGGATGCGAGCCGTTCTGGAGCGGTGTGACGCGGCCAGGGAACAGATGACGCCGGACGCGGTGCACGACCTTCGGGTCGCGTTGCGGCGCTGCCTGGCGATAGCTGAAAGTTTCCGGGAAATCGATTCCGATTCGGCGTGGCCCGACCTGCGGAGAGAAGCGCGGCGGCTATTCAAAGCCTTGGGCGGCCTGCGCGACAGCCAGGTGATTGCCGAGCTGGCCAAGAATGTCGCTCCGCCCGGCGACGGCCCGCGCCGGGCGCTCCTCGAGCAATTGGACGGTCGCAGGGCCGAGGATGAGGAACGGGTGCGGGCGGCGCTGGCGAAGTTCAGCCGGAAGAAGTGGAAGGCTTGGGCGAGGCAATTACCCGCGCGCGCCGCGCGATTGCCGCTGGACGGACCCGCCAGCCAGTACCTGGCGCTCGAGCGGTGGAACGAGGCGTACGCGCTGCACCGGAAGGCCGTTCGGATCGGCTCCCGCGTTTCCTTCCACCGGCTGCGGATCGGAATCAAGCGGTTTCGCTACACCCTGGAGAATCTGCTGCCCGGACTCCACGAGAAGTGGGGGCCGGATTTGAAAGCGCTTCAGGATGAGTTGGGCGAGGCGCACGACCTCGACGTGCTCTGGCGTACCTTGCTGGGAATCGCCGAGTTCCGGCCGGCGGCGGTGCGGGCGGCTTGGAAAGGGCGCATCGACGCGATGCGCGCGGAGCTCTTCCGGGGCTATCGCGCGAAAATGGCGGGCAAACGGTCCCCCTGGCTGGTTTGGCGGAAGTCTCTGCCTCGGAGCGCCGGGCTGGATGCCGCGTCGCTGGCGTGGCTGGAGAGCTGGGTGTCTTTCCTCACGCCCGACTTGGCTCACGCGAAACACGTGGCCGAACTGGCGCTGGAATTCTACGATCAATTGGCTGCCGCGAGCCTGGCGGGAACGAACGAGAACGGTTCGGCGCGCCGGATCCTGCACGCCGCCGCGCTCGCTCACGATGTTGGCCGCTCGCGGGGAGCAAAATCGCATCACAAAATTTCCTACCGGATGATTGCCGGACTGCGGCCGCTGGCGGGCTGGACCGCGGAGGAGATGCGGCTGGCAGCGCTGGTGGCCCGTTACCACCGGCGCGCGCTTCCGCAGCCGAAGCATGCGGCGTTCGCCCGACTGTCAGCCAACCGTCAGCAGAAAACCCTGCTGCTCGCCGGCATTCTCCGCCTGGCCAATGCCCTGGACCGGCGCCACGACCGCTCGGTGAGCGGTCTTGCCGTCGAAGTCGCGCCCGGCGTCATCACCGTGCGGGCCCGAGGTTACACCGCCGAGGAACCCGCGGCTTCCGAGATCGCCGGGGCGAAGCATCTGGTGGAAATTGCCTGCAAGCGGCCGGTCACGGTTGTTCCCTCCCCCACCTCTCCCTTCCGCCTCCCTAAACCGGAAGCGGCCAGCCACGCGGCCTGACTGCTGCTGCCCTGCTGGCGGCGCGGCTTCCGGCTATTTGGCCAGGAGGCGCAGGATTCTGGGGTTGTACAAGCTGGCGAGCAGGCCTTTTGGCGGATCGATGGATTCGAGTTCCAGGAGGGCGACGCCGGCTTTCTTCAGCGCCGTAAAAACGTTTCCGCGGCCCGCCGCCAGTGCGATGACTTCGTCCAGATTGGGCGCATGCCCGAAGCACATGACTTCGGCGCCCTTCAGCCGGGCCAATTCCGCGAAGAACAAGGCGGGCTTGCTTGCCGGGGTCAATGCTTCCGATCGCCGCAGTTTGGTGACGGAGAAATCGAGCACTTCGCAGAAGATTTCCGCCGTTTGAACGGCGCGAAGCAAGGGGCTGGTGACCATCACTCGGGGATGGACGCCGAGTTCGGCGAGTCCCCGCGCCGCTTCTTTGGTTCTGGCGAAGCCTTTGGGCGTCAACGGGCGTTCGGGATCGGGAGGACAAGAGGGGTCGTCGTGAGGGACGGCGACGCCGTGGCGAACGAGATAAAGGAGCATTTCCTCAACCTTCCTTTCTCGATTTCTTCCGAGCCGGAATTCGCGGGCGCGGATCGGGGCCAGGCGGGGAGACCCCGCCCCTACAAACGCCCGCGCTTCCCGCGAGCGGATTGGGGAAATTCGCGGGCGCCGGGTGGCGCGCGGCTTACGCCGCGTGCCGCGACGCCCCAGCGGCCGCTCGCTTCTCGCGCCGCGTCGCGCGATCATCGGCCGCTTCGGCGGTCCGGTTCCCTTCCCCCGGGATCGGCAGGCGTTCGGCGGCAGTCACCCGCCGGAAGCGCGTTTTGAGGGCGAATTCGCGCTCGAACAGCGCCGCTCGCTGGCGGGCAATCCGCAAGGCTCGCTCGGCGGCTTCGCCGCCGGGAACGTAAAAATTGACTCGATCGGCGTCAATCGCCACCTCCACCGGCCCCATGCGATTTTCCGAGCCGCCATCGAGCGGGATGGCGATGCGCAGCAGTGCGGCGAGGATGCGTATCTGGCGCCGTTCGCGCGGATCGAAGGAAGAGTAGAGCTTGTGATGCAATTGCGGCTCGGCCTTGGCGTGATAGCGGACCAGGCAGGCAACCAAGTCGCGCTCCTGGCCGGTGAGACCGGGAATCGCGCCGTGGCGGACCAGATATTCGCCGTGTTTCTGGTGGCCGGCGCTGTTGACCGCGAGTCCGACGTCATGCAGCACCGCCGCCAGCTCCAGCGACAGGCACAACTCCCCCGGCAGGCCGTGCACCGGGGCGAGTTGGTCGAAGAGACCGGCGGCCAGCCGCCTGGTGTTTTCGCAATGACGAAGGTCGCAGCGAAAATGGGCCGCGAACCGGCGGGCGTTTTCGAGCAGCCGGGCGGCGCGGCGGCTGTCGGTGCGAGAGGCTCGCGATTGAAACATCGCCTGCGCCAGCTCCCGCAGCACTCCTTCGCGCACGCCGACTCCGGGAACCAGCAGGTAGCGCAGGCGCAGCCATTCCCCCAGGGTGATGAGGACGACTGCGGCGACGCCCATTACGTCGGCGCGATCCTCGCGCACTCGAAACGCCCGCATCCGGCCGCGCACATCGAGCCGCAGGAGTTCCCAGAATCTCCGGCGCAACAAGGGGAGGCTGAGAACGCCGATGCCACGAACCGGCGGGCCGGGCGTCAGTCGGGCGAGCGCTTCGGCATTGCCGCCGCATGCCGCGACTACCGCGCCGCTCAGGTCGGGCGGGTTGGGCCAGCCGGCCTCTAGGACGGAGAGGATGTAGAGCTGCAGGGCTGCGTACTGCTCGGCGGTGATGCTGCCGCGAAGCCCGGTGGTTTCCATCAGTCGAACCGCTCCCAGCGGCAAAGCGACCGATCGCTCGACGGCGCGGCCGCGGAGCAGCGTGAGTTCCAGGCTGCCGCCTCCCATATCGAAAATGAGCCGCGGCGCAAGCGATTCCCCAAGAATCCCGACAACCGCTTGCCGGACGAGCCGGGCCTCTTCGGCGGGGTGGATGACTTCCAGGCGGAGGCCGGTTTCGCGGCGGGCGCGCTCGATCAGTGCGTTGCGATTGCGCGCCTCGCGGGCGGCGCTGGTGGCGACGGCGCGGTACTGCTTCACTTCGTAACGGTCGAGCAACCGCCGGAAATGCCGGAACGCTTGCGCCGCCTGGGCGATGGTCGCACGGCCCAGCCGGCGGTCGACGAAAACGCGATGGCCCAGCCGGACGGCATAACGCTCGGTTTCGAGGATGCGGAGGTCCACCGCCGAGCGGGCTTCGGCGATGGCGAGCCGGATGGCGTTGGAGCCGGCGTCAATGGCGGCGATGCGGGCAGGGTGGCCCCAAGCTAGTGCCATAGGTGGACCAGGGCATGGGAGGGGTGGTAGCGCACGCTGCGGATTCCCAGATGATCGGCGATGCGCCGGCGCAAGTCGGCATTGACGCTGCGGATCGAGCCTTCGCCGTTGAAGGTGACGAAGTCGTGCCGCTTCGCCATGTGCACGAACTCCTTGCGCAAGAGGTTCTGATACTTGATGAACGACTCGTAGAGATCGTCCGATAAGTGGATATCGCGCCCGGACTCCCAGTAACTGATGGCCGGCGATTTCTTGAACTCGCGGACAAAGCTGATTTCCGGCCGCACATTCAGGAAGAAGGTGATGTCCGGCCGCAGCGCAAGTTCGTAGACGCCGTGGGCGTATTCCCGGTCGATTCCCCGCACCACCGCCCGGGCGATCAAGGTGTAGAAGTAACGATCGGCGAGCACCACCATGCCCGAGCGGAGCGAGGGAATGATGCGGGTTTCGAGCTGGTCGAAGAAGTCGGTGGCGTAGAGCAGCGTGAGCGTGTACCGGTTGACGGCGTTTTGGGCCATGAGCACATCGATGTCCTTGCCGATGAGCGAGGACCGCCTCAAGCCCATCGACTGGACGGCAAATCCCTGGGATTCCAGCCACTCGGTGACCAGCGCGATTTGGGTCGAGCGGCCGGAGCCGTCGGTGCCTTCGATGACGATCAGGTGGCCGCCCAGGTCCTTCCGCTGGACCGCAGGAAGGCTGAGCGCAGCCATCGATCGCGGTGGGGCAGCGGCCTGTGGCGGCGCCTCCGCCGCCGGTCCGGCGGCTCCATCGCCGCTGGCCGGCTGGATCCTGGTTTCAGATTCGTCCTTCATGCAGGTTCCACCGCCGCGTATCGTTTCAGTTCCACTCGTGAGGACACGATATCGCGCATCTGCTGCTGCAATTGGTGCACCGGCAGGGTGCCGTCCATCAAAACGAAATTATCGGTTTCCACCATCCGGTCGTACCGATCGAGGATCATCGCCTGGAAAAGCCGGAAACTCTCCACCCGGTCGAGCGACAACCCCAAATCCATGCCCGCCTCGTAATACTTCAGCCGCGGCCTGCCGCTCAGAATTCTCTCGACGGCGATTTCCAGCGGAGCGCGGAAATAGAAAGTGATGTCGGGCAGGGTGGCGAAGCGGTAGAGGTTGTGCAGCCAGGACGACGGACAGCCGCGGGCGCCGTCGCGGGCGAAGGCGGTGAAGATGTACCGATCGGCGAGCACCAGGTGGCCGCTGCGCAGCAGCGGCAGGATTTGCCGTTCGTAGCGATCGGCGAAATCGGCGGCGTGAATCAAGGAGAACGTCACCGGGGTGAGAGAGCGGCGCTGTTTCCCACGGCGTGTCGCCGAGGCAACCAGCGGCGAGGAATTCCATTCGGTGAAGTGGGTTCGGTAACTTCCCACCTCGAGCCAGCGTTTCAGCAAGTGGAGCTGAGTGCTCTTTCCCGAGCCGTCGATTCCCTCGACCACCACCAGCGCCCCCGGGTAATTCCGCGAGGTCGCCTTCGCGGGTTTGGCCTCTGCTTGAATCTCGGCGCCGGAAGAGGGGCTGGGAGCGGCCATGAGTTGGGCGTCTTTCGAAGTCAAGTCCGGGGACTCAGAGTAACGGGCGGTCATGAATGCACCGTAAAGTCTTGATGAATATCATGTTAGAGAGTGCGGAATCCCGTCGGGGAGCGCCGTTGGGGCCGTAGCTGGGCGCCCAGGGCGGTTCCGGCCAGATTTTACACAACGTTAACAAAAGCCTCCTGAGGATAGTGTAAAGTTCTGGCCCGTGTCCACTCATCAGTTTCGAGCCGAGCGTATCGCCGGCCCTTCAGGTAAATATACAGTGGTGCGGTGCGTGGGACCGCTGACGCTGCAAACGCTATTCGGATTTCGCGAAGCGATGGTGGAGGAGGCCGGGCGTTCACTCATCGTCGATTTCACCGAGGTGCCTTTCGTCGATTCGGCGGGGCTAGGATCGCTGGTGCAGTCCTACGTGACGTGCCTGAAGGCGGGAAAGCGCCTGGCCCTGGTGGGAGTCAACCATCGGGTCAGCGCGCTACTGCTGATGTCGAATCTGACGAAGTGCTTTTCTGTTTTTCCCTCGCGGGCTGAAGCCGAAGCCGATTTCTCCGGCAGAGGGAACGGCTGAATCGCGGCTTGTGTGCCGCGGCCGGGCAGGGGCGAAAGATTTTTCGCCCACACTTGGATGGTTTGGGAAGCCCGCTTGGTTCCCCGGATTCTTCGGATCGCCAGGCAGTTGGCCGAGGGAGGTTGGCGATGAATCAGATGGCGACCGTCGAGAGTTTTCTGGGAGTGAACTGCATCCGGTGCAAGCAACCGGTGCCGGTGCCTGCACAGGCAGGAAGCCTTTCGCCTTCCGGCCTCAGTACCAGCGGCCCAGAAAGCGTTCCCGGCCCGAACGCCGTATTCCTGGCGTGGTGTCCCACCTGCAGCCGCGAAGCGCCGTACCTGACCAGCGAAATCGTAGCTTTTACCGGCCCTGCTCCGTCCAGCCATTTCCAGCCTCACCCGCCACTGCCCGCGGCCAAGACGGCTGGAACGTACTGATTGGCCCTCGTTTCGCGTCGCCCAGCCGGTCGTTTAAAACGACGCCAGCCTCGTTCGCGGCGGTTGGCGGCTATTCGCCGGCCTCATTTTTTGGGTGGAGGGGCGAGCGGAGTTTACTACATAGACAATAACCCTAATTTACATATGGACCCCCCGCCTGGTTCAGTTAAAGTGCTGGCGATGGGTACCAAGCAATCTCCGCTCATGGCAACTTAACCCCCGACTGTACCTCCTCAGGCCCCTACCAGCGCCGGGGGAAGCAGCACCGCAGGGCTGCTCCCCCGGCCGCCCCCCTAGCGAAGTCCGCTGATTTTCTTTTCAGCTCTCCCACCTGCCAAGTCAGGTCGCTTCGAAGTATCGGCCAGGGGAAGGCTGGGGGACGATACTGTAAGCAGAGCAAGCTGCCGAGCGGGGTTGTCGTCCCGCCAGGTCTGCCTGAGGCGGATGCCTGTACTGCTACCGGCAAATTTGGTCGCGCGCGGGCAAGAGTGCCCTGGTGCGCCGAGGCTCCGGGGGGGGCGGGCCGCGCCACTTACGGCTGGCCGCGCTGTGCTAGTGCCAAAGGGAGCCTCTAGCAGGGATCGGCGTAGTTTGCGGGGGCGGCGCTGGGTAGAGTAGACTCGATTTTCTTCGCCGCAATATTTTCCCGGGGAACCCGATGCTCGTGGTGATGCAAGCCGGCGCTTCCGAGGACCAGATCCAGGCGGTGTGCCGGCGGATCGAATTGCTCGGGTTGAAGGCGCATCCGATTCCCGGAGCGATGCGCACCGCCATCGGCATTACCGGCAACAAGGACGCCATCGACATCGGCGCGCTGGAATCGATGCCTGGCGTCGTCGATTGCATCCCCGTCAGCAAGCCTTACAAACTGGTGAGCCGGGAGGCCAAACCGGAAGATTCGGTGATGGTGATTTCCGCGCCGGCCGGGGACGTCAAGATCGGCGGCGGCCACGTAGCTATCATCGCCGGCCCCTGTGCGGTGGAAAGCCACGAACAGGCCCTTGCCGCCGCCGAGCGGGTTCGCGCCGCCGGCGCGCGGCTGTTCCGCGGCGGCGCGTATAAGCCACGCACCTCGCCTTACAGTTTCCAAGGGCTGGGCCTGGAGGGATTGAAGATTCTGGGGGAAGTGCGCGACCGGTATGGATTGGGGATCGTTACCGAGGCAGTGGACCACGAGAGTCTGGACCTCGTGGAGGAATATGCCGACGTCATCCAGATCGGCGCCCGGAACATGCAGAATTTCTCCCTGCTGAAGCGCGCCGGCCGCGCCCGCAAACCGGTGCTGCTGAAGCGGGGCATGTCCGCCACGCTCGACGAATTCCTGATGGCGGCCGAATATTTGCTGTCTGAAGGCAATTACGACGTCATCTTGTGCGAGCGTGGCGTGCGCACGTTCTCCGATCACACCAGGAACACGCTGGATTTGAGCGTTGTTCCCGCGGTTCAGCGGGCCAGTCACCTTCCCATCCTGGTGGATCCCAGCCACGGAACCGGGCGGCGGCAGAAGGTGCGCCCGCTGTCGCGCGCGGCGGTGGCCGTCGGCGCCGATGGCTTGCTGATCGAGGTGCATCCCGATCCCGATCGCGCGTTATCCGATGGCCTCCAATCGATCGAACCCGAGGAATTCGATCTCCTGATGAGCGAGGTGCGCCAGATCGCCGCTGTTTTGTCGCGGAACGTGAACTGAGCGGCGCTGCTGGGTTCCGTGGCCGCCCGCGGCGGCCGGTGAGGCCGCCTTTGATCCGCCGGGAACCGCCAGCATCTGCTTCGCTCGCCGCCGCGGACCCCCGCGCGCAGGCAGCGTCTTCCGACCTGCGATGAAAACATGGCTCAGCCCGCGGTTGATCGTCGCCTTGGTCCTGCTGGCTGCTGCAGGCACCTGCGAGGTGGCGCGCGAACGCCGGCCCACCTACCTCCGCCCCGGAACCCATTTGAATGCGTACATCGGCAATTCGGCTGACGGTACGATCAGCGTGGTGGACCTCGCCAAATTGGCGACGGTCGCAACCGTTCCCGTAGGGCCTGGCCCGGCGTGCCTGCTGGCGAATCCGGCTCGCGATGAAGTGTGGGGCGTAAGTAGCGGAGGGGGCTACGCCTGGGTGCTGGAAACCACGACCAATCGCGTCACTCGAATTCCGGTGGGCCCGCAACCGGCCGCGCTTGACTTCTCGCCGGACGGCCGCCTCGCCTACGTAGATTGCGCGGGCTCAGGCGCGGTGGTGGCCATCGATTGCGTCACCCGCCAGGTAGTTGCTCGGGGCCGCGCCGGCAGGCACCCGTCGAATCTCCGCGTCACTCCCGACGGCCGCCTGGTGCTGGTAGCCAACCGCGATGACGCCAGCGTCAGTCTGCTCGACGCGACCACCCTCGCCCCGCAGGCCACCCTTCCCGTTGCTCCTCAGCCAAGCGGCATAATCGTGTTGCCGGACAGCTCGAAGGCGTTTGTCGCCTCGGCGACGACCGATGTCATTTCGGTGTTGCGGCTGAAGCCGCCCACGGTTCTGGCGCGGCTGGCTTCCGGCGGGCGGGCGGATGCTCTGTTGTTGAAGCCGGACGGGGGCGAAGCCTACGTGCTGTCGTCGGGTACTCACGGGCTGACGGTGATCGACACGTGGACCAATGAGGTGGGAGATTTCGCTTTGCTGGGCGCGGATCCGGCCGGTGGCGCCGTGTCCAGCGACGGCACGCGCCTGTACGCCTGCGACGCCGCCGCCGCGCGGGTGACCGTGGTCGACCTCACGTACCGTCAACTCATCGGCTCGGCGTCGACCGGCCAGCGCCCGGTGGTCTGCCGGCTCGACCCGGAGCAGAAACTGGTGTTGGCAGCCGACGAAGAATCGGATGACCTCGCGGTGATCGACCTCCAGGGTCCGCATCTGGTGACGCTGATACCCGTGGGCAAGGCACCGGATTCGCTGGCGATGAAGTTGTACTAGAGCCTGTCCCATCAATCCCTGGAGGGACCTCGCGGCGCATTGTCTGTTTCCCAAAGGGGCTTCCTGGCAGGATGGGTCTGGACTCGCCTGGGGCGGATGCCTGCGCTACAGTCCCCGAGTTTGTTGGCGGGCCGCGAAGATTTGGGTGCAAGTCAAAGGCCCACGGTCCCGTCCCGCTTCGCGGGACGGGACCGTGGCCACCAGGGCGCGAGAGGCCGGCGGCGGTCCGGGCGTGCGCTTCATCAGCATTAGCGGGGTCCTTCGCTCCCGCACTGCGGGACGGGCTCAGGATGACAAGGCTGCCCTGTGGGCGAGGCGGGTTGCGGCTGGCCGCTCGCCGAGCGGGATGCCACTGCCAAGCCGCCGTCATGCCCCGGGCGGGCGGGAAAGCGCCCAGGCGAAATTCTCTTCTCCCAGCTGGAGCTCGAGATCCTCTTCCCTAGGCAAGAGATCCAGCGGCAGCGCTCCTTGCCACAACGCCACCCGTAGGAGCAGGCGGGCCTCTTGATGGGCAAGCGACTGCCGAGCGATGCTCAGCTCGAGAATGCCGTCGAACGCCACAACCAACGCGTCGCCTGCCAATTCCCGGTCGCCAATTTCGGCATTGACTTCGGCCAGTTTCCGGTCCTGGATTCGAACTCCGATCCGGAGCTCCTCGCCCGCTCGCACAATCACGCGGATTTCGCAGTTCGGCAGAGCATCGAGGGCCCCCGGGCGGAAATCGACACGAACGAAGAGATGGTCGGCATCGAAGCCGAATCGCAATTCTCGCAGGTAATGCACGCTCGCGTGCATCGCGGTCCCCCGCCAGTCGGCGGCATACAGCCCGGCGCCAATCCACTCGAAATAGTCCGAGATGCGGCCGTCGATTCGCGGGGAAAGATAGCCGGAAGGAGGCACCAGCATCCCCGGCGCCCGAGCTGCTTTAATGGGCTGAGCCAAGTTGTCCGGGGCCTCCAGGCGGAGCGCAGCGTACACCTGAGCGAGATGAGTACGGAACAGCGAGTCGAAATCGACGTCGTCGGAGCTCGCATGCTCCGGCCCGAACCACCAGCACCAATCGCTACCCTCCGCCACCAGCAAGGATTCGTAAGCGCGATCCCGTTGGGCCCGGGTGACCTCGCCGGGGGACGACGATCGGTCGTAGGCGTCGTGGGCGGCGCGCAGCAGCTCCCAGGCGCGCTGATCCTCGTTATGGCCAAACCATACATCGAAATTCGCGTTGATCCAGGAGCCCGCGGCCAGCCGCTCGATCGCCGGGATATCTCCCGCGGCGGCAATCGCCTCGGAGGCGGTGAGCGCGCGGATTTCCGGGTCGGCCTGCACACGCCGGTAGAATTCGCGCAGGAACGGCCTGCCGTTCTGGACGAAGGACTCCCAGGCGTTCTCGCCGTCTAGAATCAGGCATACGGTTAGCGGCCGGCCGACGGATACGGATTCTCCAATCGCGCGCAGCCGGCCATAAAGATCCTCGGCGGCGCCAGCCGGATCCATCCGGCTATAGCTGAATCCCACCAGATCGGAAATGAAGTGGTCGCGGAACAAGGCGATGATTTCCCCGTCATCAAACCGCAGCCGGTGGGGGGAATAGAGCCGGTCGGCGTTCTGTGGCAGCCCTCTCGAGTCGCGCCAGAAACCGACGCCGATGGACTTGCCCAAGACGCCCTCGTCGCTTGCCAGCCAGCGGAAACCGGCTGCCGCGGCGATGCGCGCCGCCTGGTCGGAGACGGAGCCTTCCGACGGCCACAGCCCCGACGGCGTCACCCCGCAGGCCTGTTGAATCAGCGGCCGTGCGCGGACAAGCTGCTCTCGGGCGTCCTCCGGATGCCGGAAGGGGGGATGGAGCAATGGCGTTTGCGGATTGGCTTCGCGGGCGACGTCGGAATGAATCAACAGCGGCAGAATGGGGTGGTAGAAAGGCGAAGTGGAGATCTCGATTTGCCCGCGGTCCGCTGCGCGCCGGTATTCCGGCAGAACTTGAACCAGTAACTCCGCTTGAGCGCGGCGCAGACCGGCCTTGTCGTCTTCGCTGAATCCCGCGCCCTTCTGAGAGAGGGCCTGCACCACCGGGTGATGGGCGAGGTATTCCTCGTCAGTCCACGCCAGTTGAGACAACACTTGAAGGTCCCGCCAGTCGCGCGTCGAGAACCGGTCGGGCGCGGCCGCGCGAAGTTGGTTCGCCTTTTGAAACAACTCCCAGTAGCGCGGCCAGCGCCGGAGGATTTGCGAAGGATTGGCCTGGAACGCACGGGCGAGGATTTCCCGGCATTGTTGCCGGCTGAGGTCGGCGGCGGGGCAAAAGGCCAGGTCGAACCACGGCTCGTGGAACTCTCCGCCGGCGTATTCTTGCAACTGGCGAACGAGTGAAGGAACCAGATTGAAGGTGGCGTGGACGGCGGGAAATTCCTCGAGCAGCTTCACCATGCCCCAGTAATCCTTCAAGGCATGGAGGCGCGTCCACGGCAGCACGAAAGCGCCGGTCACCGGGTCGCGGTAATCGGGCTGATGCATGTGCCAGAGCAAGACGAGATGGACTCGATTCATCAGGCAAACCGTCCGGTGGATGCGAACATGTTAGAATGCCGCACGTGAGGTTGTCTCACAAATGCGCGAAACGGCACAGCAGCTCATTGTCTAACCCTCCCAGGGGCTAAGGCCCCTGCTTTTTGGCCGCCTTTACGGCACGGCTGAGGCCATGCCCTTTCGGCTGCGCCGAATGCCGCCTCTATGAGACAGCGTCTAGTGGAATGCGACTGATCGACCGGTACATCTGCCGGGAACTAGCTTCGCACGCCCTGCTCGGGTTGGCCGTTTTCACGTTTGTTTTCTACGTGCCGCAACTGGTGCGGCTGATGGATCTGGCCGTGCGCCACTGGAGCAACGCGGGAACGGTGTTGCTGCTGATGGCATGCCCGCTGCCCGGAGTGCTCACGTTCTCGTTGCCGATCGCGGTGCTCGTCGGCGCGCTCATCGGCCTGGGCCGGCTGGGCGCCGATAGCGAGATTATCGCTCTGAACGCCCTCGGCTTGGGCCGCCGCCGGCTGCTGGTGCCGGTGGGCGCTCTGGCGGTCGCCACCGGATTGCTCACCCTGGGGAACACGATTTGGCTTGGGCCCTGGTCGTTGGGGGAGCTGCGGCGCCTGCAATCCCGCCTGGTGTCATCGCAGACGTCGCTCGATGTCCAGCCCCGCGTTTTCCAGGAAGAATTCCAGCACTCGGTGCTTTACGTCGAGGATGCCAGCGCTTCGGGCACCGAGTGGCGCGGCGTTTTTCTCGCGGAAATCGGCGCCGGCGAGAGCACCGACGTCACCGTAGCCAGCCGCGCCGTGCTGGTTCCCCGCCGGGGCGCCGGCGCCCTGCAACTCCATCTGGAAAACGGCGCCACCCACACGTACGACCCTGTCCAACCTCGCCATTACGCGCTTTCGACGTTTGAGACCAGCGACTTGGCGCTTCAACTCGGTCCCAAGGAAGCGGCGCTGCCAGCCGAAACCACCGCTCCCGAGCAAACCATGCGGCAGTTGATGGCGGCGAAGGGCGCCGATTGGCGAGCTGCGCGGGTGGAATTGCACCGCCGGTTTGCCTTCCCCGCCGCCTGCCTGGTGTTCGCCCTGCTCGCGGTCGCGGTGGGCGCGCGGCCGCGCCGCGGCGGCCGGGCGCTGGGTTTCGTGCTCACGTTGCTGCTCCTTTGCGGCTACTACCTGCTGTTCGTCATCGGCGTGGGCAAGGCCCGGCAGGCGCTGGTGCCTCCCTGGGTGGGCGTCTGGCTTGCCGACGCGGCAGGTTTCGGCCTGGGCGTTGCGCTCTTCGTCGGGGTCGATGGTGTCCCGCGCGTCGATTGGAGCGAACGCCTGGCGCGCGCTAGGCGGTGGCTCGCCACCGGCCCGGCGCCGGCCGCCGCGGCTGCCAGGCCGGCATCGAAATCGAAAACAGCGGCGGCCCGCGCGCCTCGCCGGCCGATGGCGCGATTTCCATTGCTCGTCGATCTCTACATTCTCCGCAGCTTCGCGTTCTACTTCGCGTTGACCCTGGCCGGGTTCGTTCTGCTGATTGAAGTGTTCACTTTTTTCGAGCTGCTCAACGACATCGCCCGCCATCACATCGCGCTCGGGGTCGTCGCCGACTACTTCGGCTACCTCGCCCCGCTCCTCTTCTATCAACTGACGCCTCTCGCCGCCCTGGTGGGCACTCTCGCCAGCCTCGCGGTCATGGGCAAGAATAATGAAACCGTCGCTTTCAAGGCCTGCGGCATCAGCTTGTACCGAATCTCGGTCCCGCTGGTAGCCGCCGGGCTGCTGCTCGCGGGCGGCCTCTTCGCGCTCGATGCCGGTTTCTTGCCTTACGCCAACCAGAAGCAGGACGCCCTGCGCAACGAAATCAAGGGCCGGCCCGCCCAAACCTTTTTTCAGCCCCAACTCCGCTGGATTTTCGGCGAGGGCGACAAGATCTACAATTACCAGTTGTTTGACGCCGACCACCAGGTGTTCGCCGGCTTGAATGTTTTCGAGATGGATCCGAAGACGTTTCAGTTGCGCCGGCGCGTGTACGCCGGGCGCGCGCAGTGGGAGCCGGCGCTGGGCACCTGGGTGCTCGAAGAAGGATGGGTCCGCGATTTCCGCGGCAGCGCCCTTGTCCGCTATCAGCCCTTCGTCGCTGATTCCTTCCCCGAATTGAACGAACCTCCGAGCTACTTCCAGCGGGAAGTGCGCCAGTCGTACCAGATGAATTGGCGCCAACTGGGCCGCTACATCGACCAATTGCGCCAGGCCGGATTCGACGTCGCGCGGCTTTCGGTCCAATGGCACCGCAAGTTCGCCTTTCCGCTGCTGGCGGCGATCATCATTCTCATCGGAATTCCCTTCCCCTTCCTCACCGATACTCGCGGCGCCATTGGCGGACTGGCCGCGGGCGTCGGAATCGGGATCGTCTACTGGGCCACTTCAGCTCTTTGCGAAGCGATGGGCGCGGTCGGACAATTGCCGCCGGCTGCCGCCGGCTGGGCGCCCGATGCCATTTTCGCCTTGGTCGGGCTCTACTTCTTCCTGAAGATGCCCACCTGATTCCGCCCGCGGGCTTCGGGCGTGTCGGCACGGGGCGCGGACCAGGTTGCCTCGAAGCGCCGCCTCGTTAATCCTCGCGGGATGGCGCCGGGGCGCGGGTCTCCGAAGGCGCCGGAGCGAGCAGCCGATCCTCAACCAACACTTCAGACCTACTGCGCTTCCAACCGGCGCCTCGGCCCTGCTCGCCGTTCCGCGTCCTCGATTACCGCGTGCGCCGCCGCCAGCCGGGCGATGGGCACGCGGAAAGGCGACGCACTCACGTAATTCATCCCGACGCGGTGGCAGAACTTCACGCTTTCCGGGTCTCCTCCGTGCTCGCCGCAGATGCCCACTTTCAGTTTCGGCCGCGTGGAACGGCCACGTTCGATGGCCCAGCGAATCAGCAGGCCAACGCCGGGCACGTCGAGCGATTGGAACGGGTCGACTTTGAAGACGCCTGCTTTCTTTTCATCGACGTAGTCGGGAAGGAATCTCCCGGCATCGTCCCGCGAGAGGCCCATCACGGTTTGCGTCAGGTCGTTCGTTCCGAAGGAGAAGAATTCGGCGACTTCGGCGATTTGATCGGCGAGCAGGGCGGCTCGCGGCAATTCGATCATTGTCCCGACCGCGTAATCGAGCTTCATCCCGGCCCGCGCCAGGACCTCGCCGGCCACGCGGCGGGTGGCGTCCGCAAGGATCGAGAGTTCCTTCCTGTCCATGGTGAGCGGATGCATGATTTCAGGCAATACATGAATTTTCCGTTTACGACAATCCACCGCCGCTTCGAAAATGGCCCGCACCTGCATTTCGAGGATTTCGGGGAACGTAATGCAGAGGCGGCAGCCGCGGTGCCCCAGCATCGGGTTGGCTTCGTGGAGTTGCTCGACGCGCTTGGCCACTTGTTCGGCGCTGATGCCGATTTTTTGCGCCAGCTCCTTCTGCCGCTCGGGCTCGTGGGGCACGAATTCGTGCAACGGCGGGTCCAGCAGGCGGATGGTCACTGGCAGCCCGGCCATGGCCTCGAAGATGCCGATGAAATCACGACGCTGGAATGGAAGCAGCTTGTCGAGAGCGCGGCGGCGAGCCTCTGCGGTATCGGCAAGAATCATTTCCTGAATGGCCAGTTGCCGATCGGCGCTGCGTTCCGGGTGTTCGAAATCCTTGAAGAACATGTGCTCCGTCCGGCAAAGGCCAATGCCTTCCGCGCCCAATTCCCGGGCCTTGCGCGCGTCCTGTGGCGTATCCGCGTTAGTGCGCACGCCAAGCTTTCGGATCCCATCAGCCCAACTCAGCAAGGTGTAATAGGATTGCGGGGGGCGTTCCGGAACGACAAGAGGAATCTGGCCCTCGTACACCACGCCTTCGGTTCCATCGAGCGTGATCCAATCGCCTTCCCGGACCACCCGCCCATTCACGTGCATGAGCTGAGCGGCGTAATCGATCTCGAGCTTCTCGCACCCGACGATGCAGCATTTGCCCCAGCCGCGAGCCACCACCGCCGCATGGCTCATCATTCCGCCGGTGGCCGTCAGCAGCCCCTGAGCGGCGAACATCCCGCCGACGTCCTCGGGGCTGGTTTCGCGCCGTACCAGCACCACTTTCTCCGCACGCTCGGCCCACTGCTCGGCGTCGTGGGCGTTGAAGACGGCGCGGCCGACGGCGGCGCCGGGCACTGCATTGATTCCGGCGGCGAGCCTGGAATGTTCGAGTTTTACCTTAGGGTAGCCGGGGTCCAGCATCGGATAAAACAGGCGCTCGACATCGGCCGGGTTGATTCGCCGTACCGCTTCCGTTTTGGTAATCCGCTTCTCCCGAACCAGGTCGGTGGAGATGCGGAAGGCAGCGGCTGGCGTGCGCTTCCCGCTGCGCGTTTGCAGGATGTAGAGCTTGCCCTGCTCGATGGTGAATTCGACGTCTTGCATCTCCCGGTAGTGAAGTTCGAGCCGATTGCCCGCCTCCTCGAGCTGGCGGTAAACGCCGGGGAAACGCCTGGCCAGTTCGGTGATCGGCAAGGGATTTCGGATACCGGCAACCACATCCTCGCCCTGGGCGTTGGGCAGAAAGTCGCCGCGGAAGTGGCGTTCCCCGGTCGATGGGTCGCGGGTGAAGCAAACCCCGGTTCCCGAATCCTCGCCGCGGTTTCCGAACACCATTTGCACCACGCTTACCGCCGTTCCCAGCAATCCGGTGATTTTCTCGAGCCGGCGGTAAGTGACCGCCTTCTCCGCCTCCCAGGATTCGAATACCGCTTGAATCGCTCCCCAAAGCTGTTCGTCAGGCGATTGCGGAAAGTCTCGCCCGGCGTGTTTCTTATAGATCCGCTTGAATTCGGCGACTACCTGCTGCCATCCTGCCGTATTCACCTGGGTATCGTCGCCGGCTCCCAACCGCTGCTTCGCGGACCTCAAGCGGTCCTCGAAGTCCGCCCTCGGCAGGTTCTGTACCACGCTCGAGTACATCTGGATGAATCGCCGATAAGCATCCCAGGCCGCGCGCGGATTCGCGGTGACTGCGGCAAGGCCCTCGACGGCGGCATCGTTCAGCCCGAGATTCAGCACAGTCTCCATCATGCCGGGCATCGAAATCGCCGCGCCAGACCGCACGCTGACCAGCAACGGGTCCTTTGTATCGCCAAAGCGCTTCTCGGTCACGCGCTCCAGCCGCCGCAAGGCACGTTGGACTCCGGCGGAAAGTCCGCGGGGCAGCTTGCGGTTGTGCTTAAAGTAATAGCGGCAAGCCTCGGTGGTGATGGTGAAGCCGGCGGGAACCGGCAAACCTATCCGTGTCATCTCCGCCATCCCCGCGCCCTTGCCGCCCAGCAACTCCTTCATCGCCGCCGATCCCTCGGCCTTTCCACGACCAAAGAAGTAAACGTATTTCATTTTTGGTTCACCCGTTGGAAGTTCCCGATTCCCGCCGCGGGCGCCGTGGTTTCCGATTCGGTGGCCCCATCGGCGGGACAAGACTCCGGTTTGGTTCGGCTCTCACTTGGCGGTCTGCCCGCGCGTCGGCTGGCCGACCGGGTGGGCAGCGCCGCCGCTCAAGCCGCCGGCCCTTCGGTGACGATTTCGGAAAAATCGGCGATGGTCGAGAATTCCTTGAGGAGCAGCGAGAGCAAGTTGAGCCGGTTCTGGCGCACTTCCCTGTCCTCGGACATCACCAGCACTTCCTCGAAAAAGCGGTCCACTGCGGGGCGCAGCTCGGCAATCGCTTCGAGCGCGTCCCGGTATCGGCCCGCCCGCTTGAGCCGCGCCGCCTCGGCGGCCACTTTCGCGCGCGCCTCCTGCAGTTGCTTCTCCGCCCGCTCGCCGAGCAGTTCCGGCCGAAGCTGATCCTGCCGCACCTCGCCCCCCGCTCGCGCCTTCTCCAGGATGTTCCTTATCCGCTTGAAGGCAATGGCGAGCGGTTCGAAGTTCTTCGTCGGACGCACCGCGCGCACAGCAGCAACGCGTTGCTCGGCGTCCACCAGGTCGTCTGAGCCGGCGGCGAGCACGGCATCGATCTCGTCGTAGGCGTAGCCCGACCGTTCACGCAGGATGTAGCGCGCGCGATCCTGGAGGAAGAGGGCAACGGCGCCCTCGACCTCGACCGGTACTTCAAGTTTTGGATGAAGGTCGCGCAGCAAGCCCGCACTCGCGGCAATCGCCGCAGAAACGGACAACGGCAGCCGGCGCTCGAGCAGGATTTTCACCACCCCCAGAGCCGCCCGGCGCAGGCCGAACGTGTCGCTCGATCCGGAAGGAGCGAGGCCGATGGCGAAACATCCCACCAGCGAATCGAGGCGATCGGCCATCGCCAGCGCGCAGCCTGCCAGGTTCCGCGGAATGGCATCATCGATTCCGGCAGGGCGGTATTGGTCGTAGATGGCCCAGGCAACTTCCTCGGGCTCGCCTTGCTCGGCGGCGTAGAGGCCGCCAACGACGCCTTCCAGCTCGGGAAGTTCGCGCACCATCTCGGTGACCAAATCGCACTTGGCCAGCTCGGCGGCGCGATCGGCGGCGGCAACATCGGCCTCGGAGACGCCCGAGTTGAACCACAGCTCGGCGATCCAGCGCGCCAACCGCCGCAGCCGTTCGGTTTTCTGTAGATAACTGCCCAGCCGCGATTCGTAAGTGACACCGGAAAGCCGCGGCGCGTAGTCGGCCAGCCGACACTTTTGATCGGTGTCCCAGAAAAACCGGGCGTCAGCAAACCGCGCCTTCAGCACCCGCTCATGCCCGGCGCGGATCGTTGGCTCCGCCTTTCCGCCAGCGTTGATGACCGCGACGAAGTGTGCCGCCAACTGCCCGCGGCGGTCCTCGACGGCGAAATATTTCTGATGGCCGCGCATCACCGTCACCAGAATCTCTTCCGGCAAATCCAGGTAGCTTTCGTCGAAACTGCCCAGAATCACGCTGGGGTATTCGTTCAGATAAACCACCTCCTGGAACAGTTCGGCGTCGGGCCGCACGCGAATCCGTTTTCGCGCCATCAACTGCGCCAGCTCCCGTTCGATCTTTCGCCGCCGTTCCTCGGGCCGGGCCAGGACGAAATTGGCTCGGAGGCGGCCGGCGTAATCCTTGGCACTGGCAATGACAACCGGGGATTCCCGGGCGAGGAAGCGGTGGCCACGCGAAAAACGATCGGAGCTCAGTTCCCCCAGCGCGAACGGAATGACGCGTTCGTCCAGCAGGGCGACCACCCAGCGAATCGGGCGAACGAACCGGGTGCCCTTGCTGCCGGTCCAGTACATGCTGCGGGGGAAGGAGAGCTCGAGGATTGCCCGGGGCGCGAGTTCGGCGAGAATCTCCGGCGCCGGCCGGCCGGGCACCCGTTTGCGAGCGACAACGTATTCGCCGCGCGCAGTGGTTGTAAGCTCGAGATCGGTTACAGCGACGCTTTGTTTGGCGGCAAAACTTTCCGCCGCCCTGGTCGGCTCGCCGACACTGTCGTACGCAATCGACCGCGGCGGACCGATTGTTTCGGTGCGGCTGTCCGGCTGGCGCAATAACATTCCGCTCACTACCGCCGTCAGCCGCCGAGGCGCGCCGAACACTTCCACCTGGTCGGCATCGGCCAGGGAGTTCGAGGCCAATGAATTTCCCAGGATGACTCGGAGCTCCTCCGCCGCCCGGGGAATCATGCGGGCCGGAATTTCCTCGCAGCCGATTTCCAGCAGGAACTGGCCCGTTTCCGGCCGCCGGCCAGCGACGTCCTTGCGGCCAGCCGAAACTGGCGACGATTTGCGGGCGCGCTTCATCGACGCTCCGGCATCTCGGCGGCGGGGCTCATCGGGCGCCGCTGATCGAGATGGGCTTCCGCCACGCCGCTGGCGATTGCCCGGACGCGTCCGATCAGCGCGGCTCGCTCGGTTGTAGAAATCGCCCGGCGGGAATCGAGCACGTTGAACAAGTGGGAGCACTTCAAGCAGAGGTCGTAGACCGCGAGCACCGGGAAGCGGACCCGCTCCTCGCCGGCGGCTTCCCGGAATCGGCTGAGCAACCCCAGAGCTTCCTTCTCGTACATCTCGAAGTGCCTCCGCGCCAAGCCGGTATCAGCCGCTTCGAAGCTGTAAACAGAGAACTGCTGCTCCTCGCCCAGCCGCACTTGGCCGTAGGTAAAATCGTCCGACCAGCGAAGATCGAATACGCTCGCCACTTCCTGCAAAAACGAGCCGATGCGCTCGAGCCCGTAGGTCAACTCCACCGATGGCGGATCCAGGTCCAAACCCCCGCACTGCTGAAAGTAGGTGAACTGCGTGATTTCGAGGCCATCGAGCAGCACCTGCCAGCCGATTCCCCACGCGCCCAACGTTGGCGCCTCCCAGTTGTCTTCCTCGAAGCGGATATCGTGCCGGCGAAGATCGATCCCGATGGAGCGCAGGCTGTCCAGATAAAGGTCCTGAATATCGACGGGAATGGGTTTAAGTATTACTTGAAGTTGCGTGTGCTTGTACAGCCGGTTTGGATTCTCCCCGTAGCGACCATCGGTGGGCCGGCGCGACGGCTGAACGTAAGCAACGCGGTAAGGATCGGGTCCGAGCACGCGGAGAAAAGTTTCGGGGTGCATCGTTCCGGCGCCGACTTCGAGGTCGTATGGCTGCTGCAGGATCGCGCCGCGATCGCTCCAATATTTCTGGAGATCAAGGATGAGTTGTTGGAAGGTGAGTCCTCGGGGTCGGGCCGCTTTGTTGGAGAGCTTCATCATCGGTCTATGGTACCTGAGTCGACGCCGGTTGAGGCATCAAACCCGTCGCCAATTTTCTTCTCTTGCGCTTCGACCTTCATTGCGTCAGTTCGAGCATCGGGCGAGTATTCAGTTTTCGTTCCGCGTGCCGCTCGATCAAATCCAGCAGAAAGTTCGTCAATTCGGCTGGTACGCGGCTTTCGCCGGCAGCGGCTAATTTCTCGAGGGGTTCGCGCAGCATCGGTTGAATCTGGCGCAGCGCCTCCGGGGAAATCGCCCGGGCGGCAGTTGGCCGGCATTCGTCGCAGAATACGGCCGAGCCGTCGTCGCTGGCCCAGGCGGCTCGTCCTAGCATGCCGCGGCCGCAGCGCGAGCAGCGCTCGAGCGGCGGCAACCAGCCGCCCAAGCGCACCGTCCACAGCGCGAAATAGGCGATGGGCAACGCGACGCGTCCGGTGCGTTTGATCGCCCGGCAAGTGGCCAGCAGGAGCCTGAACGCGGGGTCGGACGCCTCGTGCTCGGGCAGGACGGTTTCCGTCACCTCGGCGAGCAGTCCGAAGGCCACATTCGTGGTGTAAGAGCGTTGCGCGTCGAGAAAAGACTCCAGCAATTCACATTCGCGGATGCGAACGAGCTGGCGTGTCTCCCGTTCGTAAAACCAGGCATTGATGTAGGTGAGCGGCTCGAGCGTCGACCCAAACCTGCTTTTCGGCCGGCGAGCGCCTACGGCCACCCCTCGCAGCCGGCCTTCCGACCGGCTGAGAAAGCTCACCAGCTTGTCGGCCTCACCGAGCGGATAGGTTCGCAGTACGATGGCCTCCGATTCGCGAACGGGCATAAATGGAGTGGCGCGCCGAGCGAGAGCGCAAGACATCTCTACTTAACACAGCCGCATGTTCGAAGCAAACCAGCCGCCGGCAGTTCTCGCCTTCTGCCACGGCGTCGCAGGGACGAGAATCTTCCGGCTTTCGCGAACCACTTCCGGCTTCCCCTCGGGGTCACCCACGAAAATCATCATTCGAGTAGTACTTGCATTTCGACGCGGGAATCAGTTAATGGTGGCCTCTATGCCGCCGGCGCTCGAAATCGTGGATGTCGTAGGCGTGGGCCTCAATGCCACCGACACCTTGATTCGCCTGCCCCGCTTCCCTTCCTTCAATACGAAAATGCAGGTGCTTGACGTCGCCCGCGAAGCCGGCGGGCAGGTGGCGAGCGCGCTGGTCGCTTGCCGCCGCTGGGGACTGAGCGCGCGATACATCGGCAGCATCGGCGATGACGAAGCGGGCGCGTTTCAGCGGCAAGAGCTGGAGCGAAACGGCGTGGAGGCGCATTGGCTGGTGACGCCGGGGGTCAGGAGCCAATTTGCCTACATCCTGATCGATCGGGAGTCCGGCGAGCGCACAATCCTCTGGGGACGCGATCCCCGGCTGGAGATTCATCCCGAACAGCTTGACCGCAAGTGGATCGAGCGCGCGCGGCTGCTCCATGTCGATGGACATGATGCCGGAGCAGCCGCTGCCGCAGCCTGCTGGGCGCGGGCTGCGGGGATTCCGGTGGTCGCCGATCTCGACCATGCGTACCAAGGTACCAAAGACCTCCTCCCCTATGTCGATTACCTGCTCGCCAGCGCCGAGTTCCCTTCCCGGCTCACCGGGGAAAGCGACCTGGCCCATGCCCTGAGGGTGCTGGCCGAGCGCTATCCTTGTCGCGTGGCCGGGGCGACGCTGGGCGAGCGCGGCGCCCTTGCCTGGGACGGCACGCGCTATCACTACGAGCCGGGCTTCGTCGTGGGCGCCGTGGACACCACCGGAGCCGGCGATATCTTCCACGCCGGCTACATCTACGGTCTGCTCGCGGGCTGGGACGTGGGCCGGTCGCTAGAATTCGCCTGCGCCTCCGCCGCGCTCAACTGCACCGCTACCGGCGCCAGGGGCGGCATCCACACGGTTGCCGAAATCCAGCGTTTTATCGCGGCGGCTGCGCGACGCGAGCACGCCTTCGAGCTCGACGGCCTCGGCCGGGGCGCGGCGAGGCGCCGATGATCCCGCTTAAGGTGTTGCTGGCCCGTCGCGGCATCCCCGGGATCACGATCGCCTTGATCCTCGCGAATTTCGCCGTGTTCCTTCACGAGTTGAGCCTCAGCTCGCGCAGTCTCGAGCTTTACATGCTGCATTACGGTCTGGTGCCCGCGCGGTTCAGCGAGGCGCTTGCCGGCCATCCCTTCACCGCCGGCAGCTTGCTGTTGCCGGTGTTCACCAGCATGTTCCTTCACGGCGGCTGGATGCACATCCTGGGCAATATGTGGTTTCTCTGGGTATTCGGCGGCGCCGTCGAGGACGCGCTGGGCTCGGCCGGTTACCTGGCGCTTTACCTGGCGTGCGGGTTGGGCGCGGCGGCCACCCAGCTTATTTTCTCGTGGGGCTCGCGCGTTCCCACCATCGGCGCCAGCGGCGCGATTTCCGCGGTGATGGGCGCTTACCTGGTTCTCTACCCGCGCTCGAAGGTGCTCACACTGGTGCCGCTGATCGTTTTCTTTTTCACCTGGCGTTTGCCGGCGCTTTTCATGATTGGCTACTGGTTCCTGATTCAATTCTTCAGCGGCCTGGCGTCGCTCGGCGGCCCGCAGATGGGCGGCACCGCCTTCTGGGCCCACGTCGGCGGCTTCCTGCTGGGAGCGATCGCCTCCGCCGGCGCGCGCCACCGGGTTGCCTGGTATCCCACCTGACGCGGCGCAAACTGGGTGTCGAGACAATGGCCGCCGCAGGTTCGGGTCCGGCCGACAACCGGGACCGACCGCCGGCCCGAGCCTCGAAAGCAAACGCGAGTCACGCTGCTCCGGCAAGCGCAGTACTCCGAGCCGCTGTGCGGCGAGAGGCAAACCTTCTCCGCCTACCGACGCGCCGCAACCATCGTCATCCCCGCTCAGAACGCGCCCGAAATAACGCTCGCCGCAAGGCTCCGCGCGTGCGCCGCGGCGGGCGGCAGGACAGAAAGGACACATCGCGGCGCGGCTGGCATAGCCGCAGCTTCTCGCAGTGCGAAAATGGTCCAGGGGCACATGAGAGTACTCCACATTGTCTTCATTGTGGGTGCGGTGGTGCTGGCCTTCTCCGTCACCGGCCTGTATCCAGTGGTTGGCGCGGGAACAGTGCTCCTGGGCGTTGGCATCCTGCTTGTCTTTGCGGCGGGCATCGTAACTTCGCTGCCCAAAGACACCGTCGGCCCGATGGGCGTGGGTTACGTCGCGATCATCTTCCTCCCGTGGCTGTTGGCGGGCGTCTTGGTGGCAAATGGATCTCTGGACCGATCCCGCGAGATGGATTACGAGACCACGGTTCTGAGCCAGGATTTCTCCCGCTCCGGGACCTGGGACTATTTGAAGGTGCAATCGTGGCGGCCGGGCCATTCCACCGAGACGCTCTTCATAAAGCTGGGGTTCAGTTTCCACACCGGGAAATACTATCCGGGAACGTTCTATTTTCCGGGCGAGCCCATCACTGTGGGGGTAAAGGCGGGCGCATTACGGATGCCGTGGATCTGCCGGGTTTCACAGGGCCATAGCCATATTACCTACCCCGAAGGTCCCAGCGGGTGAGGCAAGCAGCCGAAGGACAGCGGCCGGCCTCTAGCGGCCGTCGGGCAGCCCGGGGCGCGGAACGCCGCGGAGCGTGAGCGCTTCCGCGATCCAGTCGCCCACTTCGCGCGTGCCCATCGACCCGCCCAAATCGCCGGTAGTCTTCCGTTCCCTCACCGAGGCCCGCACAGCGTCGCGGATGGCCTCCGCTTCTTCGGGCCGGCCGATTTCCTCGAGCATCATGGCGGCCGAGAGCACCGAGCCGACGGGGTTGGCGAGGTTCTTGCCGGCGATATTGGGGGCCGAGCCGTGCACCGGCTCGAAGAGCGAAATACGCCCGGGATGGAGGTTGCCCGATGGCGCGACGCCCATTCCCCCCACCAGCGAAGCGCCCAAATCGCTGAGGATATCGCCCAGCAGGTTCGAGGTGACGATCACCTGGAATTGCGAAGGATCGCGAACCATCTCGGCGGCGAGGGCGTCGACGTAGAGGTGGCGCGCCTCGATCGCCGGATACTGCGGGCGCAATTCGGCGAAAACGCGCTGCCACAGCCCGTGGCCGTGCGGAAGGGCATTCGATTTATCGGCCATCACCAGGCGCGTTCGGTTGCACCGGCCGGCGTACTCGAACGCGTAGCGCAGGATGCGCTCGACGCCCTTGCGGGTGTTGATTTGCTCCTGCACCGCCACCTCGTCGGCGGTGCCGCGCTTGAAGACGCCGCCGATGTTGACGTACAGACCCTCGGTGTTTTCCCGAAAGATGATGAAATCCAGGTCCCGCTCGCCGCGGTCGCGCAGCGGAGTCAGCCGCCGGTCGAGCAGCTCGCACGGGCGCGCGTTGACGTAGAGGTCCAGTTGAAAACGCAAGCCGAGCAGGATCTCGGCGGCATGGCGGTTGTCGGGCACCCGCGGGTCGCCGAGCGCCCCGAACAGGATGGCGTCGAACCGTTCGGCGAGCATCGCGGCCGCGCCGGGCGGCAGCGTGGCGCCGTCGCGGAGATAGCGGTCGGCGGACCAATCGAAATGCTCGAGCGCGAGCGGGAGTCCGGAAACGGCGGCAACGGCGCGGAGCGCCTTCACCGCCTCGGCGGTGACGTCGATTCCGGCGCCGTCGCCGGGAATCACCGCGATCCGTTTGGCATCGGGAGCGAAGGCCATCGCGGCGCGAACCTAGCACGCGGGGAGCGAGCGAAGCAAGCAAAGACGAAAAATCTCTCGCCCTCTCCGTCGCCCTCGGTGCCCGACAATAGAAGCGGTCATTCCGACCGGAGCGAAGAATCTGTTTTTCCCGCGGCTGGGGAACCATCAAGATCCGCTCGGCCGTCTTTAACGTTTCTCTCCAGCACTTACTCGGGCCCTCCGCTTCTTGCCGGGGGTAAAATACCCCTCATGCGCCTCGCAGCTGCCGCCATAGCCCTCGGCTTTGTGCTGTCCAGTTTCGCGCTCGCGGCCGAGGACCCACCCCTCGTCGACATTCCCCTCGGCCCGCTCCTTCGGCAGTCGGATCTGGTTTGTTCCGCCACGATTCGCACCACTTGGCGCACCGGGCAAACACTTCCCGGGAATGGCGTGGTTCTCTGTGAGCACTTGGTAATGGCCGATGCCGACACGGTCTTCAAGGGCAAACTGGCAAACGGCGGAGTCACCTTCCGCTGGTATAGTCCTCCCCAGCCCGCCGTCCCCGGGCTGCCGTCCGGGAGATCTGCTCATTCGGGCCCGCCGGTGGTCGGACTCGCGCCCGGCACGCGTTATCTTCTCTTCCTCCAGGGCAGCGACTCTGGAACCTGGAGGGTCGACCCTTCGGTCTATCCGCC
Source organism: Candidatus Acidiferrales bacterium (assembly GCA_035946455.1). Classification (GTDB taxonomy): domain Bacteria; phylum Acidobacteriota; class Terriglobia; order Acidiferrales; family UBA7541; genus JAKASX01. The sequence continues at coordinate 73,034 of DASYZK010000008.1, forward strand.
CGGAGTTCCTTTCATCTCGCTCATAGCGGCCCAATCGACCCTCGGCTTGGATGCCTCCGCTCTCTCCAACGCGGCGCGAAATCACGAACTCGGGGAGGAATTCGTTGCCGCCGCGCGGTCCTTGGAACAACTCAGCTATCCCCAGAACGCCCTCGAATACTTCGATTGGACGGGGGAGCTCCTGGGAACGGAAGCTCCGCCGCTCATCCGTCCGTTCTTGACTTCTGGCAATCCTTGGATTCGCTATTTCGCCGCCACACAACTTGCGCTCTCAGACGACGCCTCCGGCCAGGAGGTCCTGCTAGCCTCGCTCCGGGACCGCGGCCTACACACCTTTCTGCGTGCCGGCGCGGCCTGGGGGCTCGCCAGGCTCCACGATACCGAAGCGCTTCCGGTGCTTGAGGGAATCGCAACCAACGACCCTGATTCTTTCGTTCGCGGAGGCGCGCTGAGGGCTTTGTGGACGTTCGACGATCGCGGATCTGTCCCGGCACTCGTTCAGGCGCTTGACGATCCCGTCGAGTACAACCGACTTTTCGCTGCCCGCGACCTTGGGAAGATTATCCTCGGCCGTTCTTGTGCTCTCGCAACTGTGGAGGCTCACGAGGCCGAATTGGTCGCGGCTTGGAAAGCCTGGGCCGCCGGCATCGATCTCCCGCCCGATACCTGCAAAAACTTCCCACCCTAGCTCCCCGCCCAGAGCCCAGCCTGCTACGCCGCCCGGCGGCGCCAGCGGCCGCGCTCGGTGAGCCAGACGCCCACCAGCACCAGTGCGCCGGCGGCCAGGAAATTGCGATTGATTTTCTCGTGGAGCAAGCCGACGCCGAGCGCGGTGGCGGCGATGGGCAGCAGGTAATTCAGCGAAGAGACCTGCGACGCGGTCATGTGCTCGAGCAGCCGGTAAAAGGCGAGGTAGCCCACCACCGACCCGAAAATCGCCATGTAAACCAGGCCCGCCCACCCCGGCCACGCCACGCCGCGCCAATCGAGCCGCTCCGCCTGACGGGCGGCGAGCGGCAGCATCAGCACCGCGCCGGTCAGATGCGCAAACGTGTTGAGAGTGACGGTGTCGTACCGGTGGGAAAGCCGCTTCGCGTAGGTGGTGAACAGCGCGAAGCCGGTGGTGGAAGCCAGGGCGAGCAAATCGCCCGCCAGCCCGGCCGAATGCCGCTCGCCGCCCGCCGCGGACTTGGCGGCGAGCAGCGCGACGCCGGCAAACGACAGCGCCATACCGATCAGTTTCGCCCCGGCGAGCGCTTCGAGCCCGTTGAGCCAGGCGAAGAGCAACACCAGCACCGGGCCCACCGCGGTGATCACCGCGACGTGGCTGACCGAAGTGTAAGCGAGGGAGATGGTGAATCCGCCCTGGTTGATCACGACTCCGCACAAGCCGAGCAGTGCCAGCGCCGGCATGTCGCTCCAGCCGACGGAACCGGGCCGCGCCCCGAGTAGGAATATGGGCAGGTACAGGCACCCGGCGAGCACCAGCCGAAACGACGCCGTAGTGACCGGATCGAGGTGAGCGAGCGCGATTTTCCCGAAGATGTAATTGAACGACCACGCCAGTACCTGCACCGCCATCAACATGCCGAGCACCGGAGCGGAGGATCGCGGCTTCACCGAACTAATCGAGGACGATGCGGGCGGCGGTGAGGCGGTCGATGCGGTCGAGTCTGGGGGCGTATCCGATGCCCGGCCGATCGGGAACCAGGATGGTGCCGCGGGAGGTGACTTCGACTTCCGGCTCGATGACGTCCTCGCTCCAGTAGCGCCGGCTGGCGGATACGTCCCCGGGCAGCAGGAAATCGGGCAGTGTGGACAAGGCGATATTGTGGGCGCGGCCGATCCCCGATTCGAGCATGCCGCCGCACCAAACCGGAATGCCGTGGGACTGAGCGAGGTCGTGGATTTGCCTGGCGGAGCTGTAGCCGCCCACCCGCCCCAGCTTCACGTTGATGATCCGGCAGGCGCCGAGCTCGATGGCGGCGCGGGCGTGGCGGACGTTGTGGATGCATTCGTCCAGGCAAACCGGCGTATCGATTTCGCGCTGGAGCAGGGCGTGGCTGTAGATATCGTCCCAATCGAGCGGCTGCTCGATCATCATCAGGCGGAAGCGGTCGAGCTGGCGGAGCAAGGGCAGGTCGTCCAGCGTGTAGGCGGAATTGGCGTCCACCATCAGGCGAATGTTCGGAAAACGCGACCGCGCCGCTTCGCACAATTCCGCGTCCAGCCCGGGTCGAATTTTGATTTTGATGCGCTGGTAGCCCGCCGCCAGTTCCTTTTCGATTTTCGCCAGCAGGGCGTCCGCACCCGCCTGGATGCCGATGGACACCCCGCAGGGAATTTCGCGCTGGTTGCCGCCCAGCAGCTTCCACAGCGGCACGCGCTTTTGCTTTGCTTCCGCGTCCCAAACCGCGGCTTCCAGGCCCGCCTTGGCCATGTTGTGTCCCCGCGTATGGCTCATGAGCGCGGAGAACTCCGCCGCCGTGGCGAACTGCTTCCCCCGCACCGCCGGCCAGAGGAAATCGGCGAGGATGTGCTTGGCTGTTTCGGTGGTTTCGGGGTGGTAGCCCGGGTATTCGCCGGCGGTGATTTCGCCCCAGCCGGTCGCGCCATCCGCTTCGGCGGCGACGAGCAGGATTTTGCGCTCGCTGGTTGTGCCGAAACTGGTTTCGAAGGGAGCGAGCAAGCTGAGGTGAATTTCCCGCAGGGTCACGCGCTCAATTCTCATCGAGTCTGCTCCGGCCGGGGGCAAAAGATTTTTCGCCCCTACGGCAAATGGGGTACCGCCCGGCGAACGACCTCCCCCGAGGCAGGGGCGAAAAATTTTCTTCCCTACGGCTCGAGGATGTAATTGGCCTCGCCCGCCGACGGCTCGATCGCGACCGCCACGTAACCGCGCCCGAACCAGCCGAGGAATTCCTGGCGAATGCGGCCCTGCAAGCGGCGGGCCGCTTCCGGATCGCGAAGCTTCAGTTCCCCGATCGCATTCGGCACCGCGATGCGGACGGCGCCTGGGCTGATTCCGGCGATTGGCGGCTGGCCAGCCAGGCAGCGCTCCACTCGTGCCGAACGCAAATCCCATTCGGCGAACAGGCGATCGGTGGGCAATCCGCCGTGGAGGGGACTGGCGGTGATTCCGTAGAGATTCGGCTGGTAGCGCCGCGCCACCGCTCCCAGGCTCATCAAGTTGAAATGGGCGTTCTTGATTTCGAGCGGATCGAACGTCCACTCGACCCGGTCGATTCCTCGTTTGAGCGCGTCTTGCCGCTGGAACAGCTTCAGGCCGCGCCCGATCCCGCGGTTGCGGGCTTCGGGCAACACTGCCGCCATGTGCGAATGGAGGTGGGGGCGGCCGTCGCGCCAGCCCGCCAGCGCCATGACGAATCCGACCATCCGGCCGCCTTCGAACGCCCCCAGCACTTGCCCGCCGGTTTCGACGGCCACAACGTACAGGTTGAACGGCACGACGAGGTCCGGCGCTTTCCACACCGCCCGCTCGATGTCCATGCAAGCCTGGAATTCCTGGTGGGTATGACAATGGCGGTTGGCGACGCTCAATTCAGTTCCTGCGCCTTGGCACGACTCCACAGCCGCTCCAGCGCGCCGGGGCCCAGTCGCGCGAGTCGCTCGCCGCGCTCCGCCGCCTGGGCCTCCATCGATTGAAACCGGCGCTTGAATTTGCGATTGGCTCGCTTGAGGGCGACTTCGGGATCCAGGCCGAGGAATCGGGCCACGTTGGCCGCGACGAAAAGCAAATCGCCGGCTTCCTCTTCGAGATCCGCGTTTGGGGCGGGGGCGAAAGCTTTCTCGACCTTGCGACTCGGTTGCCCACGGCCGCGCTTTTCCTTCCCGTTGCCGCGGGCCCGAGCCGCTCGCCGCAGTTCGCGCGTTTCTTCCGCCAATTTGGCGAGCACGCCCTCGAGCCGCGCCCAATCGAATCCGACGTTCGCCGCTCGCCGGGTCAGTTGAAAGGTTTCGGCGAGCGCCGGGAGGTTGCGCGGCACGCCGCCGAGCAGCGAGTGGCGATCGGGCCGGCCTTCGCGGCGCCGCTCCTCGGCTTTCAACTCCTCCCAGCGGCGCAGCACCTCGGCCGGGGTGCGGGCAATGGCATCGCCGAAGACGTGTGGATGCCGGCGAACCAGCTTGTTGCGGATGGCGTCGATCACGTCGCCGATATCGAACCGCCGCGCCTCGCTCGCCAGTTGCGAGTGGAAAACCACCTGGAGCAGAAGGTCGCCCAATTCCGATGCCAGCCGCTTGTCGTCGCCCAGATCGAGCGCCTCGAGCACTTCGTAAGCTTCTTCAAGCAGATACGGGCGCAGCGACTGGTGCGTTTGCTTCCGGTCCCACGGGCAGCCGTTTGGCGCGCGCAGCCGCGCCTGCACCGCAACCAGTTTCTCGAAACGTCGCCCCAGATTTCTCGGCTTCGGGCGTGCGGGCTTTCTTCCGGCCATCGGCGCCAGGCTGAACTCGAAGCGAACACTCTATGTCATCGCCCGCCGCCCGCGCAAGCTAGCGGAAGAAGGGCGCCATCAGCCGCCCGGTTCGCTTGTTAAAAAAAAGCTTGACCCCGCACCATGGTCCGGGGTTTAGACTGCATTCGGAATCGCGGATCGGGCGATGAAGCCGCTCACCATCGGCCGTCTGGCCAGGCAGGCGGGAGTCAATCTGGAAACCGTTCGTTTCTACGAGCGGAGAGGCTTGCTGCCGAAACCTCCGCGCAACCGATCCGGTTATCGCCTGTTTCCCGCCGAGGCGGCGCGCCAGCTCAGATTCATCCGGCGCGCTCAGGAACTCGGGTTCTCTCTCGCGGAGATCGGAGAGCTGCTGTCGCTGCGTGTGTCGCGGCGCGCAAGCAGCGCCGCCGTCAGGGCGCGCGCCGAAGCGAAGGCTAGCGATATCGAACGCAAGATCGGAAGCCTTGAATCGATGCGGAGGGCCCTGCTGAAGCTCACAAGAGTCTGCGATGGATGCGGACCCGCTGCCCGATGTCCCATACTGGAGAGTCTTGACGGGGAGGACGGGTGAATCGCCGGTGGAAACCAGGCTTGGCGGCGCTACCGGGCATCGGCGTGTCGATGCTTCCCAAACTCGCCTGTCCCGCATGCTGGCCGGCCTATGCGGCGTTGCTCGGCTCGCTTGGCCTGGGTTTTTTGATTTCAGCGACTTATCTGTTTCCGTTGACCGTAGCATTTCTGATTTTGGCCGTCGGTGCGCTGTTCTTCGGAGCGCGCGAGCGGCACGGCTATCGCCCGTTCGTGGGTGGAATCGTTGCGGCCGCCGGCATCCTCGCGGGGAAATTCGTATTGGAATCCAATCGCGTCATGTATGGGGCGGTCGGTTTGCTGGTTCTAGCTTCGCTGTGGAATGCGTGGCCGCATCGCGCAAGCCGGATCGCCACAGCGTGCTCTCGCGGCAACAGCGAAGGGTCCCAAAGGACGATCTAGGAGGGCTTCGATGGCTGCAAAGAAGAAAATTGAAGTGTTCAGCGCCGGTTGTCCCGCGTGCAAGGACACGGTGGAGTTGATCAAGCGGATAGCGGGTACTTCGCACGATGTCGTGGTCCACGACATGCAGCGGCCGGAAGGGGCATCCCAAGCCAAGCACTATGGAGTTCGCAGCGTGCCGGCAGTCGTCATCGACGGTAAACTCGCCGGGTGTTGCGCCGGCCGCGGCCCGGACGAGCGCGTCTTGCGCTCCGCCCTTGCCTGAACGTCGAATTCCTCCGTGCGCGCACCGCTGGCTCGCCGGGTGTGTCTGCCTCCTCAGCCCTTGATTTCCATCTCCGCAGCGTCCGCGCCGGGAATGCAACGCCTGCCTCGATTCCGGCGCCGGCAGGGGGGCAGTTTGGCAACCCTTGCGCCCACGCCGCCTTGGTACTGCGAGGAGACGCAGCAAATTGAATGCCTTGGCCTGGCGCATAGGCACGAGTGCCTGCTACGATCAAGAGCTGCTTTCGCGGGCCGCGAAAATTTGGGTGCGATTCAAAGGCCACGGTCAAGGAGGCGCGGACCGTGGCTACCAGGGCGCGAGGGGCCGGCGGCGGTCGTGGCGCGCGCTTCTTCAGCATTGGCGGGGTCCTTCGCCCGCCGCGGCGGGCTCAGGATGACAAGGTTGCCTTGTGGTCGGGTTGCGGTTGGCCGCCCGCCGCGGCGGGATGCCACTGCCAAACTGACGCACTAGCGGCGGTCTTTGACGGCGGCGTCGCCGATGGTAAACTCGACAGATTAGAAGGAGTTGCAAACCTCCTCGGACGGCAAACCTCAGGACGGGCCGGAATGAAGCGCGCAACTGGCAAATCCTGGACAGCGCCTTTCTAAGCGTCAGTCGGCTGTGAAAGCGGGGAAGCGAGAGGTTATCCAATGGCACAGGCGAACGACGAAACCTTCCGCGTGATCGATCGCAGGCTGTTCACTCCCGAAGGCGAGTTGCGCGAGGAAGCGCGCGATAAAATTGCGGCGGAGCAAACTTCCTCGGATGCAAAAACGGCGAAGCCCGCGGCGGACGCAGCGAAGGCCCAGCCGGGGTCGAAGGCCGAACCTGGAACCAACCCGCAAACCGGCCCTGAATCGGCGCCGGCGGCGGAGCCGCCCCGGCGCATGCCCGCCTTCGAGCTTCTGATCGATCTGGTGGCGCGAAACGCGGTGGCTTTCCTCGGCGGGCTCGCCGACCCGCGAACCGGCCAGCCGATGGTGGATCTGGAAGGAGCGCGCGAGGTGGTGGACATGCTGGACGCGCTCAGGGAGAAAACCCGGGGAAATCTGGCGCTCGAGGAGGAACAGCTCCTGCTTGACGTCATCGGCAGCCTCAAAATGAGTTACTTGGAAGTGTCGAAGGCTGCCGCTGCCGCCGCCACCGCCGGACGCGAGAGGGGCCGGGGGAAAGCCTGAACGATGGCGGCATTGCGGCTGACGGTGCTCGGTTCGGGAACCTCGATGGGGGTGCCGACACTGGGTTGCGCGTGCGGCGTTTGCCATTCCCGGAATCCGCGCGACCGGCGCACCCGCTCCTCGGTGTTGCTCCGGGCCCGCGGCAGAAACGTCGTCATCGACACCACTCCGGATTTTCGCGCTCAGGCATTGCGGGAACGGCTCAACCGGCTCGATGGGGTGGTTTTTACCCACGCGCACGCCGATCATATCCTCGGACTCGACGACATCCGGCCCTTCAATATCAAGCAAAACGCGGACATCCCGCTTTATGCCGCGCCGGATACTCTGGCGACCCTCCGCCGCACGTTTGCCTACATCTTCGATGCGAGCAACGATTCCAACACGCTTCCCCGCATCAGCCTGAACCCCATTGACGGCGCGTTCGATCCCTTTCAAATCGCGGGCGAGCGGCTGCTTTTGGCGCCGGTGCCCGCCCGTCACGGGCCCGGCGAGGTGCTCGGTTTCCGGTTCGGCCGCGCTGCTTACCTCACCGACTTCAGTTCCCTGCCCGAGCCATCGAAGGACCTGCTGCGCGGTCTGGACGATTTGATTCTCGATGCGCTCCGCTACACGCCCCACCCGATGCATTCGAACGTGGAGCAGTCGTTGGCGCTTGTTTCCGAGTTGCGTCCCCGGCGGGCCTGGTTCACCCACATCTGTCACGACTTGCCGCACCACAAGACCAATCACCGGCTGCCGGCGAACGTCAAACTCGCCTACGACGGCTTGAGCTTCGAGGTGAAGACCACATGAAGTTCCGTGTCTGCCGGTCGATCGACGAATGGCGCCTGGTAATGGGCGGGGCGCCAAGCGTGGTGACGGTAGGCAATTTCGACGGAGTGCACCTGGGCCACCAGGCGATCCTCGCCCGGGTGGTGGCACTCGCCCGCGCTCGGGGCGAACGCGCCGCCGCGATCATTTTCGATCCCCATCCGCTGAAGGTGCTGCGGCCCGAGTCGGCGGTGCCGCTGGTGACCACGCTCGCCGAGCGGCTCGACCTGCTCGCCGGCACGGGACTCGATGGCGTGCTCGTGCTTCCCTTCACCCCCGAATTCGCCCGGCTCACTCCGGAGGAATTTGTCCGTCAGGTCATCGTGGAGGCGCTCGGCGCGTCGGGGGTGCTGGTTGGCGCCAACTTCCGGTTCGGGCATCGCCAGGCGGGCGACGCCGGCCTGCTGGCGGCGCTGGGCGCGCAACTGGGCTTCACCGTCGAGCTCGTGCCGGCAGTTTGCCTTCGCGGCGACAGGATTTCGAGCACGTTGGTGCGCCAGGCGATCGCCGCCGGGCGCGTCGCTCGCGCCGGCCGCATGCTGGGCCGGCCGTTCGCCCTGGCGGGTGAAATTCGGCCGGGAACGGGCCAGGGCCGGCGGCTGGTGGTGCCGACGCTGAATCTGGCCACGGCGCAGGAACTGATGCCCGCACGCGGCGTCTACGCCACCGAAGCCCTGGTCGGCGGCAGGCTCTATCGCGCCGCGACGAACGTCGGCTTCCGCCCGACTTTCAACGGCCACAGCCTCACCGTCGAATCGCACCTGCTCGATTTCGCCGAAGAGCGCGATTCGGGGCCGCTCGAGCTGCGATTCTGGAAGCGGCTGCGCGACGAGCGGAAATTCAGCTCCCCAGCCGAACTTCGCGCGCAAGTGATGGCGGATATCGGCCGTGCGGCGAGATTCTTCGGCCGGCTCGATCGCTGGCGCCGCCCGGTCGCCGCTCCGCGATGACTCGCCTTACCGGAGAGGAGCGCGAACGGCCTGGCCCGGATACACGCCTTCCACCACTTGGCCCGCCTTCACCACCGGCACGCCATTCACCAGCACGTAGGCGATGCCGGCCGAGTGAAGCGTCGGCTCGCCATAGGTGGCGCGATCGATGACGGTTTGCGGGTCGAACACGGTGAGGTCGGCGTCGGCGCCAACGCGCACGCGTCCTTTGTTCCGCATCAGCGGGTCGCGATGCTCGAGCCGCTCGGCGGGCATCAGAGTCATCTTTCCGAGCGCCTCCATCAGCGTCAGCGCGTGCCGCTCGCGCACGTACCGGCCCAGCACCCGCGCGTAGGTTCCGGCCGTGCGCGGGTGTCCCTTGCCATCGGTGACGATGCCGTCGCTCGCGATCATCGCGAGCGGACTGGCAACCGCCGCGTCCACGTTTTCCTGCGTATTGGCCGGCAGGATCACCATGCCGCCCTGTTTCCGGTAGCGAAGGAACGACTCGCGGGTAAGGTGTTCCCCGGTTTGAGGCCAGAGCAACCCAGCGAAATAATTGTCCGACTCGTCTTCCCGGTGGTCGAAGAGCGCGCTTTTGATATCGGTCATCCCGTGGGTATAGGGATAGCACTCGGTAGTGACGTCCATGCCGCGAGCGCGCGCGCCGTCGATCATCTCGAGTTCGTGCGCCACGTCGGCGCCGCCGGTGCTCTGGATGTGCACGACGTGGAGCGGCGCCCCGGTGGCTGCGGCGCAAGCGAGCACCTCCTCGAACCCGGTCATGTTGCCCGGCGCCGGAGGCACCGCGCCGCGGATGTGCACGTGGCAGGAAGCGCCGTAGCGCGCGGCGACGCGAAACATCTCCACAATTTCCCAGTTGGACGCTCCGGCGGTATAGGCGGGGCCGAAGCCGACCGCCAGCGCTCCGCGATCGAGCCCTTTGGCGATCATTTGTTTCATCTGCTCGATCTCGGCCGGGGTGGCGGCGCGGTGAGCGGCGTCGCCGGAGGGCAGCAGCCCTCCCAGCTCGTGCATCACCGCCATGCGCACCTGGATATGGCCGATGCTGACGCCATAGTTGATCAGGGCCTTGCCGGCGTGCTGGGCGTACCACTGGTCGACGTCGGCGGTGCCAACTTCGAGTTCGAGGGCGGTAGTGACGCCGTCGGCGGCTTTCAGGGCGTAGTTTTCGGCGTCCTGGCCGTGCTGGTGGAGATCGATGAACCCCGGCGCCACCACCAGCCCGGCGGCATCGATAACGGTGCGGCCATCGAGGGGCTGGGCGCTGATGGCGCGAATCGTGCCGCCGGTTATCCCCACGTTGCGAATCGCGTCCAGACCGGATTCCGGATCCATCACCCGGCCGCCGCGTATCACGACGTCATACCGCTCGCTCGCCGCGGCCGCGTTCCTCGGCGGGGCCGGCGCCGCCGCTGCGCGCCCCTCGCTTCGCACCAGCAAGCCGGCAACCACCGTGGCAACCAAGGAAAAGAGAACCACTACGCTCAATCGGCCGATGACTGCCCTTGCCTGCCCCGACTTCATCGTTCGCCTCCAATCCCCGATTGCCCGGGGCCACGGGGGCGAAAGAGTTTTCGCCCCTACGAGCCAGCCGCCCACCAGCGCCGCACGTCGAGCGGCGACTTGGTCCCGCAGTATGCGGCACAGAAGGGGAAAATCAAGGCGGAAAGCGCGCAGGGGCGAGAGATTTTTCGCCGCTGCGAATCAGCCGCCCACCGGAGCTGCAGCCTGGCGCAAAGAGCGCTATTCGGCGCGGAGCGTGTCGACGGGGTCGGCTTGCGCCGCCTGGCGTGCCGGAATGTAGCTGGCGGCGAGGCTGGCGAAGCCGAGCATGGCTATGGCGCCCGCAAAGGCCACGCTATCGTTCGAACGAACGCCGTAGAGAAGCCCTCCGAGGAGCCGCGCCAGCGCGTAAGAAAGCGGGAAACCGATGACCAGGCCGACTGCCAGGAGTTGCGCTCCGCGGCGCAGCATCAGCCGAACCACGCTGCCGGCGCTCGCCCCCAGCGCCATCCGAACGCCGATTTCATGGGTGCGTTCGATGACCGAGTAAGCCATCACGCTATACACCCCGACGGTCGCCAAGCAGAAGGCGATAATGCCGAGCGCTGCCATCAGCCCGGCGATGAAATTCAATCCGACGATCGATTCGCGGATCGCCTGAGAGAGCGTCTCCATCTGCCGGTCAACCCCACCGGCGAGCGGCAGGTCGGGATCGACTGTGGCCATCTGCGCCCGCACGACTCCGGCGAGCGATTCGGGGTGGCCGCCGTCGCGGACCGCCAGCAAGCTTTCGGCGGCCGGCGCCTGGGTGTAGGGCTGGAACAGGGTCAGTTCCGGCGTTTGGTCGGTCCAATCCCACAGCACGTCGCCGGCGACGCCGACAATCGTGAGCCATGGCCCGGGCGCGCCGGCGCGAACCAGCCGGATTTGCCGGCCCAGCGCGCCTCCGGCAGGCCAGAAGCGGCGGGCGAGTCTTCCGCTGACGATTGTCACCGGCAGCGTATCGGCGCCGTCGGTGGCGCTGAAGTCACGGCCGGCTACCAGCGGAATGCGCAAGAGCGAAAGAAAGCCGGGACTTGTGATCTGGACTACGGCGCCGGGCAGACTGCCGGCCTGCTGGTCGGGGCGGCCGGCCACCTGGAAGTCGTGCCAGGCGACGCCATTGTTGCTGAGTGGGAAAGTGGTGAAGGTGGCCGCCGCCTGGGCGCCTGGGATTGCGGAAAGCCGCGCGAGCGCCTGTTGGTAGAACGCCAGGCGCGCCGCCGGCTGCCCGTAGCGGGAAGCGGGCAGGCTGACGTGAAGAACCAGCACGTTCGAAGCGGCAAACTGTTCCTGGCGGCCGGCCATGGCGCGAAAGCCACGAGCCATCATCGCGGTGACCACCAGCAAGACCAACGCCAGGGCCATTTGGGCGACGACCAGCGCGCCGTGCAGCCAATGGCGGGACCGTCCGGAGCCGGCGCCGCGGCCGCCCTCTTTCAGCGAGTCCACCAGGGCGACTCTCGAGCGGTGAAAAGCCGGCAATACCCCCGACACAACGCCGGCAAGAACGGCGATGAGCATGGTGAACGCCAGGACGCGGGTATCAATTCGGATGCGGTCCCAGCCGCTGACCAGCCGTGCGACGGCCGGCGGGATGCCCGCGCCCAGAAGGCGAACGCCGATTTCACCTACCGCCAGCCCAGCGAGGCCGCCGAGCAGCGAGGCGATCAGGCTTTCGGTGAGCAATTGGCGAATCAGTGCGCGCCGCGATGCCCCGAGCGCCGCGCGAATGGCGATTTCCCGCTGGCGGGAGGAGCCGCGGGCGAGTTGCAGATTGGCGACGTTGGCGCAGGCGATCAGCAGCAATGCCAGCATGGCGACCAGGAACATCCCGGCCCAGGCGTAGGTCAAGTTGCCGTTGATGAAGACGCGGAACGAGCGGATGTAGGCGGAGACGTCTTTATTCGCGCCAGGGTAGGAGGCTGCGAGGCCGGCGGCGACCGTCGTGAGCTCCGCTTGCGCCTGCCGGAGCGAAACGCCGGGCGCGAGCCGAGCCAGCACTTGCAGGCCGCGGCGGGCGCGATCGGACTGCTCGGCCGGCGCGAGAGCCAGCGGCACCCAGATGTCCACGGTGGGGTATTCGATTCCCCGCGGCATCACTCCGACGATCGTGTAGGCAGCGTGGTCGAGTTCGAGAGTGCGGCCGACGGCGCCGCGGGCGCCGGCGAACTGGCTTTGCCAGTAATTGTAACTCAAGAGCGCGACGTGGCTGTGGGCGGGCTGGGCCTCCTCCGCGAAAAACGAGCGGCCGATGAGCGGCTGCGCGCCCAGCAGCGCGAAGAAATTGGGGGTAACCGCCGCGGCGTCGACCTGCTGGGCCATACCGCCGTCGGTGCGGCTGAACTCCCGGGGCCGGTAAGCAGCCATGCCCGAGAGCGAATGCACGCGGCCCTGCCAGTCGGCAAAATCGGGCGCGGAAACCCCCACCAGCCTGCCGCCTTTCGTCCAGTATTCGCTCACCAACACCAACCGGCCGAAATCCCGCACCGGCAGGGCCTGCCAGACGATGGCGTCGAACAGGCTGAAATTCGCGGTGTTCGCCCCGATACCCACCGCCAGCGCCAGAATCGTCGCGGCGGCGAATCCTGGTGCCCGAACCAGCGAGCGCAGCGCGTAGCGCACATCACGCCAGAGCGTTTGCACCGAGCGCCTCCGGAATGCCGGGGAATGTCCCTGCCCTGCCCCGGGGAAGAGCCACTCGATACAGTACGCGGCGGGCCTGAGTTTGGTTCGCTGGATTCCGTTTGCGGGGATGGCAAGCGCCCGCGGTCCGGGAGGCAGTGACCGTGGCTACCCCCGGCCGTTGGCAGTGGGAAGCGTGTCCGCCGGGGTTAGGACTGCCGCTGGCAGGAGGCGCAATAGCCGCCGATTTCGGTGCGGGCGACGGTGATGCGAATGCCGCAGTCGCGCTCGATCTGGCGTTTCAGCCGCTCGAGCAACCCGCTTTCCACCTCGCGCACCTTCCCGCAGCGGAAACAGGCGACGTGGATGTGATCGCGGGGACCGCGGGTTTCGTAATAGTGCTGGTGGCCATGCAGGTGGAGCAGGTCGAGTTCGTCCACCAGGCCGTGGCGCTTGAGCAGGTCGAGCGTTCGGTAAACGGTAACGCGGTTAAGGCCGGGATCGGCGCGCCGCGCCTGGCGCAACAGCAAGTCGGCGTTCAAATGCTCCGGGGCGGTATCGATGATGCGCAGCAGGATCCGCCGCTGGCGCGTCAGCCGGATTCTGCGGCGAGAGAGTTCGGCTTCGAGCCGGCCGGGGACGGAGGAGATATTGAATCGTTCGCCGCTGGAAATCCGATGAGCGGGGCTGGCAGGCATGTTTCCCTTTGCAAGGCCGATTTTCGCCGGCGCCTCTGTCCCGGGTCCACCTCGCCGCGGCAAGCGGCGATTCTCCTCTTTCGGCTCGTCTCAAGCCGCGGCCCGGGCCTTGGGCGGAGGCTAGCGAATCGGCAGCACCTTCAGAATGTCGTTGTACATCACGATTACAAAAAGCAGCAGCAGGAACACCAGCCCCACCTGCAGCGCCCGTTCCTTCACCGCCAGGCTCAGGTCCCGCCGGATCGTGCCCTCCACTCCCAGCAGCAGCAGATGGCCGCCGTCCAGAATCGGGATCGGGAGCAGGTTGAGAATCCCCAGGTTCAAGCTCACCACCGCCATCACGTTCAGGAACGCCAGCAGCCCCTCACGCGCCGCTTCGCCCGACTGCTTGGCCACGCCGATGGGCCCGGTGAGAGTTTTCACCGAAGCCTTGTGCTCCGCCAGCTTGAAGAGCACGTTGACGATTTGCGAGGTGAGCATAACGTTGTAGCGCAAGCCGCCCCGCACCGCGTCCCCCAGGCGGTGCGCCTTCACCGTCGACCGGTATTCGGTAAACGTGCCGATCATCCACCGCCGCCCGCCGCCGTCGCCGGGATCGTAGAGTACCGGATTCAGCCGCAGCGCGAGCTGCCGGCCCGCTCGCTCGACCACCAAATCCACCGGCTTGCCCCCCGAGCCGGAAATGATCGAATTGAACTTGAGTTGGCTGTCCACCGTCCGGCCGTTGGCCGAAACCAGCAAGTCCCCGGCTTCCAGTCCCGCCTTCTTCGCCGGGAACCCCGCCGTCACCGACGCCACGCTGACCTTCTGGATCGGATACCCCACCAGCTCGGTCATGTCCGCATCAGGCGAAGTCTGCACCACCACCGTTTGCAGGCGGCCGGCGCGGCTGAACTCGATCGGCATCCGCGCCCCGGGAGCGATGAAGATCGTTTGCCAAACCACGTCGTCCCACGTCCGCACCGCCTTGCCGTTTACCTTCACCAGCAGGTCGGCCTCGCGAAGCCCCGCCTGCGCCGCGGCCGAACCTTTCAACACTCCCGCCACTTGCGGCGGGTTCCTCAAGAAGGCCGGCTGCGTCTTGCCCGCCATCATCATTCCCACGGCGATCACCACCGCCATGAAGACGTTCATCACCGGCCCCGCCAGGACGATCAGCGCGCGCTGCCAGCGCGGCTTCGACAGGAATTCATCCGGCGCGCCGGTGCGCTGGTCGGTGGGATTTTCGCCCGCCATGCGCACGTAGCCGCCGATGGGCAGCGCGCTTAGGCGGTAGTCGGTGGGCCCGCGCCGGTAGCCCCAGATGCGCGGACCCATCCCCACCGAGAACACGTCCACCCGGACGCGGCAAGCGCGGGCGACGATGAAGTGGCCCCACTCATGAACCACAATCATCACGCCAAGCACGATGATGATCGAGGCGATGCTGATCAGGAAATTGTTCATGCGGCTTTCCCCCTCCGCTCCACTTCCCCGGCTGCCAGCCGTCGCGCTTCAGCATCGGCTTCGATCACGTCTTCCATTCGCGCCGGCTTGCCTCGCGGCATTCGCTCGAGAACGCCTTCGATCACCCGGGCAATATCCAGGAAAGGCAGCTTCCCGCCCAGGAACGCCGCTACCGCCACTTCGTCGGCGGCGTTCAGTGCGCATGGCAGCGCCCCGCCGCCTCGCAGCGCCTGCCGCGCCAGCTCCAGGCACGGAAATTTCCGCGCCGGAACCGGTTCGAAATCCAGTCGCAGCTTGGTCCAATCCAGGCTGAACCCGCTCGCCCGCACCCGCTCCGGGTACGTCAGCGCGTATTGAATGGGAATTCGCATGTCGGGCGGGCCGAGCTGGGCTACCACCGAGCCGTCGACGAATTCCACCATCGAGTGGATGGTGGACTGCGGATGAATCGCCACGTCGATCTCCTCGAGCCCGGCGTCGAACAACCATCGAGCTTCGATCACCTCGAAACCCTTGTTCATCAGCGTGGCCGAATCGACAGTGATTCGCCGGCCCATCCTCCAATTGGGATGAGCCAGGGCCTGCTCCGGAGTCACTCGCCGCAGCCGGGCCACAGACGTCTTCCGGAACGGCCCTCCCGAGGCGGTGAGCACCAGCCGTTTCATTTCAGGGCGGTTTCCAGCGCGCAGGCACTGGTGAATCGCGCTGTGCTCGCTGTCGATCGGCAGCAATTCGATTCCGGAACGACGCGCTGCCGCCGAAACCAATTCACCGGCGGTGACCAGCACTTCCTTGTTGGCCAGGGCAACGCTCTTGCCCTTCTGGATGGCTTTGTAGGTGGCAGGCAGCCCGGCGACGCCTACCGCTGCCGAGATCACCAAATCCGCGTCGGGGTGAGTGGCCACCCGCTCGATTCCCTCCGC
Organism: Candidatus Acidiferrales bacterium; assembly: GCA_035946455.1. Taxonomy (GTDB): domain Bacteria; phylum Acidobacteriota; class Terriglobia; order Acidiferrales; family UBA7541; genus JAKASX01. The sequence goes on from DASYZK010000008.1 coordinate 88,927, forward strand.
GCCCCAGACGACCTCCGGGCCGGGCTCGACTCCAAGCGCCTTCAGCCGGTCGGTGAGCTCGGCGGCGCGCTCCGCGGTCGACACGGAAACCAGCGGCGGCCGATGACGGGCGATTTGGCTCGCCAACTCGGCGGTGTTTCCGCCGGCCGCCAGCGCTTGGATGCAAAAACGGGCACGTAACGCCTCGACGACTTGCAAGGTTTGGCGTCCGATTGAGCCGGTCGAACCCAGTATGGCGATGCGTTTCATGCGGATATCGAGCTTCCCTTCATCCCAGGTGGCCGGTGTGGCCGAGCCACCACAGGTACCACCACGCCATCGGGACCGCCAGCACCAGACTATCGACCCGGTCGAGCATTCCTCCGTGCCCGGGAAGGAGTTGGCCCGAATCCTTCACCCCGGCGCTTCGCTTATAAGCAGATTCTAACAGGTCCCCCGCTTGGCCAGCGATATTCACCAGCACCGCCAGTTCGAGGATAAACAGGCGAGCCGCGGGCAGCCATCGCGCGGCGACGATGCCAACTCCCAAGGCGGCCAGCAAATTGGCTGCCGCGCCCTCCCAGGTCTTCTTCGGGCTCAGTGTCGGCGCCATCGGGATTCTGCCCGCGGCCTTGCCCACCAGATACGCAGCCGTGTCCCCAACCCAAATCATCACCAACACCAGCAGCAGCCATCGCCGCCCGTCCCCAAATCCGGCTAACCGGACCAGATAACTGAGGGGCAACGCGACCAGCAGCAGCCCCCCGGCGCTCACCGTGACGCCGGAAAGAAGTTGACTTGCCTGCCGGCGCGAGAGGCTGGCAGCCACGCCAAGTCCCAGAATGAACAGGACCAGCACCGCCTCCAGGCCCCCCGGAGTCGTCGCGGGGAAATCGAGCGCAGTTCCTTTCGATGCTTCGGAGGTCGCCACTGTCGCCGTCCACTGGGCGTACACCACGATCAGCGAGCAGAGCGTCGTCCACGGAACGAATCCTACCAGCCCGGCCCGATCCCCGAGCCGGAAGAATTCCAAGAGCGCCAGCAACACCACCGCGCCGGCCGCTCCCGCCACCAGCCACAGCGGACCCAGCAGCACCATCGCAATGACGGCGGGAATCAAAACGGCTGCCGTAACCGCTCGCTTCCAAAACATGGCTCGCGCCCTTCCCGGCCGCCCTACGGCCTGACGAACACCCCTTGCGGGAACTTCGCTTCCAACCGACGAAACCGTTGGCGCGCCCGCCGCCAGGCTGCCCGCGGTGGCGGGCAACCCGCTCCCGTTACAAGGGGCCGCCGCAGACACGGTGAGAGAAAATCTCTCGCATCATCACCATCCGGCCCCAACAAGGTGTCATTGCAACGACGATCGCCGATCGGAGACGGGAACAGAGAGGCGGAAAGTCCTCCGCCTGCCCCTCAGGACGCCGCCTGTTCACTCTCTCCTCGCGGCTGGGGTCCGAGGCCGCCGTAGCGGCGTTCCCGGCGTTGGTACTCGATGAGGGCATTGAGCAGACAGGCCCGATTGAAATCGGGCCAGAGAGTTTCGGTGACGTAGATTTCGGCGTAGGCGATTTGCCATAGCAGGAAATTGCTGACCCGCAACTCGCCGCTGGTGCGCACCAGCAAATCGGGATCGGGCAGCCCGGCGGTGTAAAGGTGGTCGGCGATCATCTGCTCGTCGGCCGAGGCCGCGGCCCTGCCGTTTTGGCTCAGCTTCTGAAACAACGCGTTGAAGGCGTCCACCAGTTCGGCGCGACCGCCGTAGTTCAGTGCGACAACCAGTTGCATGCCGGTGTTCGGCCCCGTCAGTTCCATCGCCCTGTTCAGGTCCCGCGTCACGACGGCCGGGAGCTCGCCGCCGCGCCCGATCACCCGCAGCCGGATGTTGTTCCGGTGGATCACCGGCAGCTCCTTGCGCAGGTATTGCCGCAGCAACCGCATCAGGAAATCCACCTCGGCCGGGGGCCGGCGCCAGTTCTCCACCGAAAACGCGTAAAGGGTGAGCGCTTCGATTCCCAGCCGGGCGCACGCCTCGATCACCTCCCGGGCCGCCCGCACCCCAGCGCGGTGGCCGGCGATGCGCGGCAGGTGCCGGCGTCCCGCCCAGCGGCCATTGCCATCCATGATGATGGCGATGTGCCTCGGCAGGCGGCTCAGCTCCAATTGGGAAAGCAATCGTGATTCAGTGCGGTTGGACGGCGTCAGCAACGCGCTCAGCGACCCCTTCGCGCCCTTCGGCTCGAAGCTAGCATAGGCGAAAGGCCGGCGCAACCGCGGCCCCAGCGGCCGGGCGAGGGCGGCTTCGTCCGATGGTATTGACGGTTAGGAACGGGGCTGGCGGACCTGTGTTTACTTTACAGTTACCACTATGTACACAGTAGTAATCATGCGCCCCGCGTGCAACCATCCGCTCTGCCGGCAATCGGTGCCGCTGGTGCTGCAGAACGACGGTCTCTGCCCGCTGCACTTTCTTCGCCGAGTGGACGAACGCTGCCGCGAGATCCATCGAGAGACTCTGGGCGGTCTGGACGGGCGCAGGCAGGCGGAAATCAATGATTACCTGGCGGCGCAGGCGCTGGCCCTGGCCAAACTCGCCACCAGCGGTACCCGGCTACCGGACGACGTAAGGCCCTGTATTCTTAATGCTTTCCTGACGCTTATCAATGTCTGCGAGAGAGTAGCCCGCCAGGCGGCCCAGGAGCACACCCACCCTGGGCTTCCGGCAGTGCCACCGCCGCTGGTCGTCACAGCCTGGCGCGGCGCCGGCGCGAAATCCTGATTCCGCTCCCCCCGTAGCACCCCTTGCTGGCCCTTTCCGCCCCCTCGCCAGCAAGGGTGTATCCCTGTGCCTGGCATCTGGAGGCTTCGTAGACATCCCGGTACTGGGCCAGTCCCGAATCTTCGTGAGGCACTGGCACGCGCCATGGTGGGCGGCCGACCGCAATCCATCCATGTCCACTGGTGGTGGCGGGCCGGCGGCTCAGGGAATCGCCATCAGCCCCGGTACGCCGCCCCAGTGGTAGATCCAGCTGTAGACCAGGAAGATGATGACGAGGATCATCACCGCACTCGACACCCAGCCAATGAAGTTGAACGCGCGGCTGTTGGTCATATCGCCCATCAAGTCGCGCCGGTTGATGAGCAGCAGCATGAAGATCAAAACCACCGGCAGCCAGACGCCGTTGGCGACCTGGGAAATCAGCAGAATCTTCAGCAGCGGCGCCTTGGGCACCAGGATGATGCCGGCGCCGACGGCGATGAGCCCGGTGTAGAGGCCGTAGAACATCGGGGCATCGGTCACCTTGCGGTCGATGCCAGCCTCGAATCCCAGTCCTTCGCAGATCACATGAGCGGTGGAAAGCGGCAGAATCGATGCGGCGAACAGCGAGGCATTGAGCAGGCCAAAGGCGAACAGCCGGGAAGCCCAGCGGCCGGCAAGCGGGGCGAGCGCCTGCGCTGCCTGGCCGGCGTCGGTGATGTCCCGCGACCCGTGGACGTAGAGAGTGGCTGCGGTGCAGACGATGATGAAGAACACGACCACCATCGAGGTGACGCTGCCGATCAGCACGTCGGTGCGGCAATGTCTGTACTGGCGCGGACCGATTCTTTTTTCGACCACGCCCGCCTGCAAATAGAAGAACTGCCACGGGGCGATGGTGGTTCCGATCAAGCCGGTCAGCATGATCAGGTAGGGGACGTCGAAATGCATCGAGGGAACCACGGTGCTGCGGATCGCCTCCGACCAATGCGGATGCGCCAAAAACGCCGACAACACGTAGGACACGTAGAACACGCAGGCCGTCAGGAACACCTTCTCCACCAGCCGGTAGGTGCCCTGCACCACCAGCACCCATACGCCCAGAGCGGCGATGGGCACAGCGACGTATTTACTGACGCCGAAGATGGTCATGCTGGCCGCCACGCCCGCGAATTCGGCCACGGTGTTGCCCAGATCCACCACCAAGCCCGCCAGCATGACGAAGAACGTCGAGCGGAAACCGAATTCTTCCCGAATCATGTCGGAGAGGCCTTTGCCGGTTACCACCCCCATGCGGGCGCACATCTCCTCGCTCACGTACAGCAACACCGTCATCGGAACCAGCCACCACAGCAACAGGTAGCCGAAATGAGCCCCCGCCACCGAATAGGTGGCGATGCCACCGGCGTCGTTGTCGACGTTGGAGGTGATCAGTCCCGGCCCGAGCACCGCCAGGAACACGAACAACTGCCGCCGCCAGTGCTGGGCGCGGCGCAGGGTCCTGACTGCCTCGCCCTGCTCGAGCCGGCGGCGCACCTTCATCCGCTCGCTGATGGAGGTCCAGTTCATGCTTTCCCGCGCAGGTGGCTGACGACGTCGTCCACGGTGATCACCCCGATCGGCCGCTCGTCCCCGTCCACCACCGCCAGGCTCCGCAAATTGTACTTGTCGAACAGGTCGAACACTTCCTGGGCGCCGGTTTCCGGCTTCACCGACAGCCGCAGTTCGCTCCGCAGCTGCCGCAGCGGCCGCTCGGCGGGCGCCAGCAGCAACCGGCCGACCGAAACCGTGCCGGCGAATTGGGCCTTGGCATCGATCAGAACCACGGTATCGAGCTGGTCGGGATTCGCCTCCCGCGAGTGAATCCAGTTGACCGCCTCCTCGCGGGTAGCGTCTTCTCCGGCAAGAATGAAATCGGTGTTCATCATCCATCCGGCGGTTCCCTTGTCGAACCGCAGCAGCTCGCTCACCTCGCGAGCGTCGTCCCGGGGCAATTCCTCCATCACGTCCTGGGAAGTCTCTGGCGATAGGCCGGCGATGAGGTGCGCCGCCTCGTCTGGCGCCATCTCCTCGATGATGTCGGCGGCGCGTTGCGGCGCCAGCTTCTCGACAACCTGCGTTTGCAGCCGCCGGTCCAGCTCGGCGATTACCTCGGCCGCCGTCTGCTCGTCCAGCGAAGCGATAATCGCCTCCCGCTCGCTGGCCGAAAGTTCCTCCATGATCTCGGCAAGGTCGGCCGGGTGCAACCGCGCCAGGAGGTGACTCGTGATGCGCAACTTCAGCCGCCGCAGGGGGTCGGCCTCGATCAGGTTGACGAATTCCCAGGGAATCACCCGCGGCGGGAGCTTCGCTTGCAATTGGCGAATCGCCTGCGGCGGCGCCAGTCCATGAAGCAGCCGCCCCACCGCTCCGGGCAGGCCGACGTCCACCTGGGTCACCCGCAGCTCGACGCTGCCGTTGCTGCGAACTTCGCTCATCCCCAGGTCGTTCACCCGAACCACTTTCCTGCCTTGGGTGTCGATGATCTGCTGATCCAGCAGGTCCTTGCGAATCGCCAGCCAGGCTTCGTTCGGACTGAACGCCCGCAGCGCCTGCTCGTCCACGTTCAACCGTATCGTTCCCGGAGCCACGAATCCCACCTGGTCGTATCGCGCCACCAGCGGCTGGTACCGGCCGCGCGCCAGGAGCAGCCAGGCAACCCGGTTGGCTTGTTCCGCTGGCTCGATGAACATCTCCCGCACGCGCCCGACGAAGTTCCCCTGCGCGTCGTAGGTGTGCGCTCCCAGGATTTCCGTGGCTCGAAACATGCCTTCTCCCCATCGAGCGGCCCCGGCGGCGGAAATAAAAAACCCCGTGGCCGGAAGCGGACGGCTCGGCCACGGGGAATCACCCGTTTGAAACGCTAAATCCCCGGACCGGGTGGCGCGGCGGAATGGCCCGTCCAAGCCGCGCCAGCGAGCGCGAGCGGGAACCAGACGGCTACCCCGTGGCTCAAGTCCACTCCTCCCTCATCTCCACTTAGTAGAAGCAGTGCAAGCCTTTGTCAAGGAAAGACTCGCGGGATTCGTCTTTTTTTTGCCGAAAACACCATCTCGCTTGGTTTCGGGCCCCCAGCAGCTTGATGGAGGCGGAAAAGCTCGTAATAACTGGCGGTGATGTAGTCCGCCGGACCGTAGCCCAGCCGCCGCGCCGCCTGGTCGATGGCCCGCCGCGAACCTTCCAGCTCGACGTAGGGGCCGATGGGGGTTTCATCGAGTTCTACCGAGAGGTTGGGCAGGCGCGGCAGGCGGAAGCTGGTGCGATATTTCTCATAGCGAAACCAAGGCTGGAAGCCCAGCGCCGCCAACAGGTGCTCCAGCCGGGCGGAGGAATCAAACCCCGCCTCGATTTCCTCCCGTACCTTGTACCGGCCACCCGCTCCGGGCCCCTTGTAGGTGAGCATCGCCGCCGGCTGGCCCGAGCTCTCGCCCCCGCCGCCCCGGCCCCGGCCTCCGCCACTCAACCGTCGCAGCCGCCGGACGCGCAGCAGCCGGCCGGCGCGGCCGAGCGCGCTGCCGGCGGCGTCGAACAGAACGTTCATTTCGTGCACGCGGCCGATCGGACGCGCGCCGAGGCGGCGAAGCAGCCGGCGCATCTTCGCCGCGCTCGGCGTCCGCAACTTGATTTCGATTTCCAGCCGGGCTTTGCGCATCGCCGGGATAGTATAGCGGGGTCGTATGGTCAGCGGCCGCTCGACAGAACGCCCGGGGGAGGGTATAACCCACTTCGGACGCCGGCCGGCACGTCCAGACCCGGCCCAGAGCATGACCGAACCAACTACTCCCCTGCTCCGCCAGTATCACGCCATCAAGCAGCGCTATCCCCACGCCCTTTTGCTGTTCCGCCTGGGAGATTTCTATGAGCTGTTTTACGAGGATGCTCTGGCCGCCTCCCGCGAATTGCAAATCACGCTCACTTCGCGGAACCGCGAAGCGGGCCAGGCGGTGCCAATGTGCGGCGTGCCCTATCACGCCGCCGAAACCTACATCGCCCGGCTGGTGCGCGCGGGCTACAAGGTGGCGGTTTGCGAGCAGATGGAGGAACCGTCGCGCGCGAAGAAGCTGGTGCGCCGCGAAGTGATTCGGGTGATCACGCCGGGCACCGCCACCGATTTCCCCTTGCTCGAGCCCAAGGAAAACAATTACCTGGCCGCCGTCGCCCGTGACGCATCAGCCAGGGTCATCGGCCTGGCTGCGGTTGACGTCTCGACCGGGGAATTCAGCGCTACCGAGTTTTCCGGCGACGACGCCGAGCTGCGGCTGCGAGAGGCGCTCGAGCTGGTCCGCCCGCGCGAAGTGCTGCTGCCGCGGCCCGCCACTCTGTTTGCCGCCGTCCGGGATACCGACGGCTCCGGCGCGGTAGAAACGCGGGTGGACGAATGGGTGTTCCGGCCCGACTACGGCTCTCGGCTGCTGGCCGAGCAGTTTGCTGTGGCGACGCTCGATGGATTCGGGCTCGAAAACCATCCCCAGGCCGTCGCCGCCGCCGGCGCTCTGGTCCATTACCTGCGAGAGACTTCGGCGGTGGGCGGCGGGCGGCTCGAGCATCTGGATCGCATCCGTTTCTATCACGACCGCGACGCGCTGGTGCTCGACGACGCGACCGTCCGCAACCTCGAGTTGGTTGCCCCGCTTTACCCCGGCCAGCCCGAAGCCACTCTGCTCGCCTCCCTGGACGAAACCTCCACCGGGATGGGCGCCCGGCTGCTCCGTTCCTGGATTCTCCGCCCGTCCATCGACCGCCGCGAAATCGAAGCCCGGCTCGATGCGGTGAGCGAGCTGGCAGGGTCGACGGTACTGCGGGAGGAGCTGCGCAAAGACCTCGCCGGCATCCTCGATCTGGAACGGCTCACCAGCCGCGTCACCCTCGGCGTCGCCACCCCGCGCGATTTGGTTGCGCTCCGCCATTCCCTGGCCAGACTCCCGCTGGTGCGCGGTTTTCTCGGCCGCTGCTCGAGCCCCAGGCTGGCCGAGCTGCGCGAGCAGCTTGACGACCTGGCCGACGTTTGCGAGCGGGTCGAGCGCGCCATCGCCGACGATCCTCCCGCCCAGCCCTCCGAACCGGGCGTCATCCGCAAAGGTTACGATGCCCAGCTCGACGAGCTGCGCGACTTGAGCCAGCACGCCAAGCAAACCATCGCCCAGATGGAGGAACGCGAACGCAAGCGCACCGGCATCGGTTCGCTGAAAATCCGGTTCAACCAGGTGTTCGGCTATTCGATCGAAGTCTCCAAACCCAACCTCCACCTCGTTCCCCCCGACTACGAACGCAAGCAGACCCTTGTCGGCGCCGAGCGTTACATTTCTCCCGAGCTGAAGGAATACGAACGCAAGGTGCTCGACGCCGACCGTCGCATCCTCGAAATCGAGCGACGGCTCTTCGCCGAATTGCGCGGCTGGGTCGCCGGCCACGCCCAGCGGCTCCGCCGCACCGCCGGGGCCATCGCCCGCATCGACGTGCTGGCCACATTCGCACGCCTGGCTGCGGCGCGAAATTACGTCCGGCCGGTCCTGCACGACAGTGAGGAGCTGTGCATCGTCGGCGGGCGTCATCCGGTGCTCGAGCTGCTGCTCGAGCGCCGCGGCGAGCGGTTCGTTCCCAACGAGTTGTATCTCGACCGCGCCTCGCAGGCGATTCTGCTCATCACCGGCCCGAACATGGGCGGCAAATCCACCTACCTGCGCCAGGCCGGGCTGATCGTCCTGCTCGCCCAAATAGGCTGCTACGTGCCCGCTGCCGAGGCGCGCTTGCCCATCACCGATCGCATCTTCACCCGCATCGGCGCCGCCGATAACCTGGGCCGAGGCCGGTCCACGTTCCTGGTGGAGATGAGCGAAGTGGCGGCGATCCTGAACGGCGCATCCGAATCCAGCCTGGTGTTGCTCGACGAGGTGGGTCGCGGTACCGCCACGTTCGACGGGCTGGCCATCGCCTGGGCGGTGGTCGAAGCGCTCGAAGCCGACCCTCGCCCCCGCACCCTGTTCGCCACCCACTACCACGAGCTCACTGAACTCGCCGACCGCCTCGAAGCGGTGAAAAACCTCCACGTCGCCGTCCGCGAAAGCGGCCAGCAAATCGTTTTCCTCCATCGCGTCGAACCCGGCGGCGCCGATAAGAGCTACGGTATCGAAGTCGCCCGGCTCGCGGGCTTGCCCCCGGCGGTCATCGACCGGGCTCGCGAAGTGCTCCGGCGCCACGAACAGAGCGAGCACCAGCTCACCGCCAAACTCTCCCCCGGCGCTGCCGACCAGCCCCCCATCTTCACTCCGCTCGATCGCAGGATTGTCGAAGCGCTTCGCGCGCTCGATCCCGATTCCCTGCGGCCCATCGACGCCCTCGCCCTGCTCGCCGAACTCAAGAAGCAGATCTCCTGATGCAGGTCCTCGGCTTGATCTCCGGCACCTCCGCCGACGGCATCGATGCCGCCCTCGCACGCGTCACCGGCACGCCACCCCGGCTCGGCGTCCGCCTGGAACATTTCGTGACCATTCCCTACCCCGCCGCAGTCCGCCGAGAGATCCTGCGCGTCGCCGAGGGCGGCCGGGCAACGAGCGGGGCAATCAGCCAGTTGAATTTTCTCGTGGGTGAACTGTTTGCCGAAGCAGCGCTCGGCGCCTGCCGCCGGTTCCGCACTTCCATTGCCAGCGTGGACCTCATCGGCTCCCATGGCCAGACGATCTACCACCAAGGAAAGCCTTCGCGCCGCTGCGGCCGGCAAGTCGCCTCGACGCTGCAAATCGGCGAGCCAGCGATTATTGCCGCCCGCGCCGGGGTACCCGTCGTCGCCGATTTCCGTCCGGCGGATATGGCCGCGGGCGGGCAGGGAGCGCCGCTGGTGCCATTCGTGGACTTCCTGCTCTATCGGGACGAACGGTGCGGGCGCGTGGCGTTGAATATCGGCGGCATCGCCAATGTGACGGTGATTCCGGCGAGCGCGCAACCGGAAGCGGTATTCGCTTTCGACACCGGCCCGGGAAACATGGTGGTCGACGCCCTGGTCGCGCGACTCAGCGGCGGCCGCGAGTCCTACGATCGCGACGCCCGGCTTGCTTGCCGCGGCCGGCTGATTGCCGGCGTCGCCAGCTGCCTGCTTGCCGACGCTTATTTCCGGCTGCCACCGCCCAAGAGCGCCGGGCGCGAGCAGTATGGCCGGCGGTACGTGGAGCGGTTGCTGCGCCTGGCTCGAGGCGCGCCTGCGGCCGATGCGATCGCCACCGCCACGCTGCTCACGCCGCTCGTTATCCTCGACGCGCTGCACCGGTTCGTTTTCAGCCGGGTGCGCGTTGACGAGCTGATCGTCTCCGGCGGCGGCGCGCGCAACCCGCTGATGCTCGCCCAACTCGAAGCCGGACTCAGCCGGGTGCGGATACGCCACGCGGCGGAATTCGGCGTGCCGGGCGACGCCAAGGAGGCGCTTGCCTTTGCCCTGCTCGCCTACGAAACCTGGCACCGGCGCGCCGCCAGCTTGCCCGCCGCGACCGGCGCCCGGCGGCCCGCAATCCTGGGAAAGGTGGTTTATCCGCCCGGTGGCCAAGTCCGCATGTCTTGCTAGAGCCGTACGCCAGCCGGCGCTCGGTGTCGTCCGCCGCACGCGGGGTTTGTTCGGCTTCACCGCAGCCGTGGCGATGGGCATCTGCCTGGCCGGCTGCGGGGCGGGCGCCGCCCGCTCGAGCTCCGGCCCCGTCGTCTTCCTCACTGAAAATATGCCCGCCAATCTCGATCCCCGCATCGGCACCGACGCTCAATCCCAGTATCTCGACAGCCTGATTTTCAGCAGCCTCGTCTCCCACGACGATCGCAGCGACGTGACTCCCGACCTGGCCACCGCCTGGGACAGGCCGGATCCGCTGACCTACGTGTTTCATCTGCGCCGTGGCGCGCGCTTCCAAAATGGCCAGCCGCTTATCGCCGCGGATGTGAAGTACACCTTCGATTCGATCCTGTCGGGAGCGGTGAAAACGGCAAAGCGCGGCTCGTTTGCCGAAGTCGGGCGGGTGGACGCCCCCGACGATTTCACGGTGGTCTTTCATCTGCGCCAGCCCTCGGCGTCGTTTCTTTGGGACCTGGTGCGGCCGGCGGTGGGCATCGTCGCGCGGCCGGGAACACCCGCCGGCGACGCCGATCCCGCGGAGCGCCCCATCGGGAGCGGCCCGTTTCGCTTCGTGCGCTCGGTTGCCGACGAGGAGGTGACGCTCGAGCGGAATCCGGAATATTTTGGCGAGCGGCCGGGGATCGATCGCGTCATCTTTCGCATCGTCCCCGATGCGATTACCCGGGCGCTGGAATTGCGCAAGGGATCCGCGGACCTTGCCGCCCCCAATTCCCTGACGCCGGACATGGCGGCGGCACTCGGCCGCGATCCCCGCCTGCGCGTAAGCGACCAGCCGGGCTCGAACCTGAATTACGTCGCCTTCAATCTGAACGACCGGATTCTGGCCCACCGGCGGGTGCGCCAGGCGCTGGCTTACGCCACCGATCGCGCCGAAATCATCAAGTATCTGCTGCGGGGCCAGGCGCGAATCGCCTACGGCTTGCTCCCGCCCAGCCATTGGGCTTACGACGCTGGCGTTCCCCGTTACGATTTCGATCCCGCCCGCGCCGAACGATTGCTGGATCAGGCGGGGTTCCCGCGCGGGCCGGGCGGCGTGCGGTTCCATCTGACGCTAAAGACTTCGACCGAGGAATCGGCGCGGCTGCTCGGCGCGGTTCTCCAGCAGCAATGGCGCCAGGTGGGCGTCGTGCTGGCGTTGCGTTCGCTCGAATTCGGCACCTTCTACGCCGACATCACTCGCGGCAGTTTCCAGCTCTGCACCCTGCGCTGGATCGGCGCCAACAACGATCCCGCCATCTTCTATTACGTTTTCGACTCCGCCGAGGTCCCCCCGGCCGGCGCCAACCGCGGCCATTACCGCAATCCCGATCTCGATCGCCTGCTGCGGCTGGCGCGCGTCGAGCCCGATCGCGACCGGCAAAAGCTCCTTTACGTCCAGGCGCAGGAAATCGTCGCCCGCGACCTGCCCTACCTCACCCTCTGGTACGCCGATAACGTGGTGGTTCACGACGAGCGCATCGAGAATGTCCGCATCGGCCCCGCGGGCGGATTCGATTTCCTCGGTACGATCGAGCTGGGCCGCCTGGCGGCGAGTAGCAAGCCGCGGTAGGGGCGGGGTCTGAACGTCCTGACTCAGCGCCCGGCTGGAAGTGGCAGCCGAATTTCGCGGGAGCAACGATTACTCAGCGAGGGCGCGCAGCAGCTCCGCCTCGGCGATGCCGCCCTCGCGAACCACCCGCCATTCATCCATCTGCACGTCGACGATGGTTGAGGGCAAGGCGGCGCCGGTATCGCCGCCGTCAAGCAGGAGCGACAACAGATGCCCCAGTTGCTTCGCCACCTGCGCCGCGCTCGAACAGGGCGGGAACCCGGAGAGGTTGGCGCTGGTGCCAGTCACCGGCGAGCCTACTCGGGCAATCAATTCGCATGCCGCCGGGCATTTCGGCCAGCGCAAGGCGATTCGGCCGGTATTGCCGGTCACCTTGAGCGGCAGGCGGTCGGAAGCGTCGACAATCAGAGTGAGCGCTCCCGGCCAGAAGGCTTTCGCCAGGCGGAAAAAAACGTCCGGCACTTCCCTGGCCAGGATGCGCACTTGGTCGGGCGAGTTCAGCAGGATGGGCAGCGCTTTGGTTTCCGCCCGGCCCTTGATTCGGAAAATTTTTTCGACCGCCGCCAGGTTGAAGGGGTCGGCCGCCAGGCCGTAAAGGGTGTCGGTGGGTATGGCGACCACGTCGCCGCGGGCGATGAAACCGGCAGCATAGATGAGCACGTGCGGTTCGGGCTGGTCTCGGGAAATCTTCAGGATTTCAAGAGACAAGGTGTGCTCGCGGAAGCCAAGTTTCGCGCCGGAACGTTATCATAGGCCCCCCGGAGGCGCAACCAATCGCCGTTTCCCGCAGCGGGTCAGTCCCGAATCCCGAACCGCCGGGGTCGGGATGCCGTGGCATAGGCTTCGCTTCAGCTGGTGCTCAGCCATCCTGCCGCTCAGCCCTGCTTTACTGCCTGCGAGGCGTTTGTTAGGCTCTGCTTCATGCCCCCCGGCCGTGCCCAGCCGCGCCCTGATGCCCCGGTGCGCGTGTCCCGCCCGCTGGCGGCAGTCATCACCAGCAAGGAAAACCGCTGGCTGAAACGCTTTCGCGCCGCTCTGGCCGGCGAACCGGACGAGCCGGGAGTGGTTGGCGTGGAGGGCCCGCACCTGGTGGAAGAAGCGCTCAGTTCGGGCGCCCAGTTGTTGGCGGTGCTGGCGAGTCCGCAAGGTGAAAAAGAAGTGGAACGGCTGCTTCCCGCTCCGGCCGTTCGCGGCCTTCCGCTGCTTCGAACCACCGAGCGGCTGTTCGCCTCGGTTGCCGGCACCCAAGCACCACAAGGAATCGCGGCCCTGGTGCGGGTCCCCGAACACGGCCTGGACGACCTTCTCGGTGGTGTGCCGCTGGTGGTGATACTGGTGGGCGTGCAGGACCCGGGAAACGTCGGCACGGTGGTGCGGTCGGCTGAAGCGTTCGGAGCGACGGGTTTGGCCGCATCGGCCGGAACTGCGAGCCCGCTCAGTCCGAAGGCGATTCGGGCATCGGCCGGCTCGATTTTCCGGTTGCCGGTAATCGTGCGCGCCCAGCCGCCAGTGTTGCTGGCCCAGTTGAAGCTCGCCGGCGTGAAGCTGGTGGCGACGGTAGCTGCATCCGCCGGTCTCCGCCCGGCGGCTGCGGCCGGCGCTGCTGTTGCCCCGCACCTGCTGGATTTGCGCGGAGCGGTGGCGCTGCTGGTCGGCAGCGAACCGCATGGCCTGCCGGAACCGGTTTTGCGCTCGGCTGACGCATGGGCCAGCATCCCGCTCGCCGCTCCGGTCGAGTCGCTGAACGCCGCCGTCGCCGCCTCGGTGGTGCTCTACGAAGCCGCCCGCCAGCGGGAGGCATCCGCATGAGCGCGAGCGCCCCGCCCTTCGGACGATGAGCCTGTTCGCCACCACCCCCGGCCGCAAGCGAGAATCGGCCCCGCTCGCCGAACGGATGCGGCCGCGCACGCTCGACGAAGTGGTCGGCCAGCAGCACCTGCTCGGCCCGGGCAAGCCGTTGCGCACGCAGATCGAGCGCGACGAGCTCGGCTCGATGATCCTTTGGGGCCCGCCCGGCTGCGGAAAAACCACCCTCGCCCGGGTGATCGCCCGGATCACCCAGGCGGAATTCATCCCCTTCAGCGCCGTGCTCGCGGGCATCGGCGAGATTCGGCGGGTGATGGCGGCGGCCGAGCGCTCGCGGGAATTGGGACGGCGCACCATCGTCTTCGTCGACGAAGTTCACCGCTTCAACAAGGCGCAACAGGATGCGTTCCTGCCCTGGGTGGAACGCGGCAGCATCGTGCTGGTCGGGGCCACCACCGAGAATCCCTCGTTCGAGGTGATCGGGCCGCTGCTGTCGCGCACGAAGGTGTACGTTCTCCACGCGCTCGATGCCGCCGAGCTGGCCACGCTGCTGCGCCGCGCGCTCGCCGATGCCGGCCGCGGCCTGGGTAACCGCGCCGAATACGGCGACATCGCCATTTCCGACGAAGTGATTCACCGCATCGCCGTCCACGCCAATGGCGACGCTCGCGCCGCCTACAACACCCTGGAAGCCGCCGTGCTCGGCGCCGCTCCCGACGACGCCGGCCGCCGCTCCGTCAATGCCGAGCTGCTCGAAGACGTGCTCCAGCGGAAGCTGCTGCTCTACGACAAGAGCGGCGAGGAGCACTTCAACCTGATTTCAGCGCTCCACAAATCGGTGCGCAATTCCGATGCCGATGCCGCCCTTTACTGGCTGGCGCGCATGGTCGAATCGGGCGAAGATCCGCTCTACGTCGCTCGCCGGCTGGTGCGGATGGCGAGCGAGGACGTCGGCTTGGCCGATCCACGCGCACTCGAAGTGGCCATCGCCGCGATGCAAGCCGTCGATTTCGTGGGTTCGCCCGAGGGCCACCTGGCCCTCGGCGAAGCCGCCGTCTACCTGGCGCTCGCGCCCAAATCGAATGCGCTCTACAAAGCCTACGGGGCGGTGGTGGGCGACCTTGCCGGAACCGAGGCCGAGCCCGTTCCCCTCCACTTGCGAAACGCGGTTACGCCGCTGATGAAAAGCGTCGGTTACGGCAAGGGTTATCAGTACGCCCACGATTTCGAAGAGAAAACCACCGACATGCCTTGCCTGCCCGCCTCGCTTGCCGGCCGGCGCTATTACCAGCCCGGGAGCGAAGGCTACGAAGCCGATTTGCGGAAACGCATCGAGGAATTGCGGCGGTTGCACGCCCGCCGCGGAGAGAAGCCGTGACCGCCGGCGCCGATTGCCCGGCTCTGAAATATCTCGCCGCCGCCCTTGCGGCCTTGGCGCTGGCGATGGCCGCCACTGCCGTCCGCGCCCAGCAATCGCAGGTCAGCGTCAACCAGGACTGCATCGCCTTCGCGTTCTCGCCCGACGGCCAGCGCATCGCCTACGCCGTGCGCCGCATTTCCCGCGTGAAACGGGAATTGATCGAGCATGACGACATCGAGGAGGTAAGCGCCTCGGGCGGCCACGGGCGCCAGTTGATGGACGGCGCCAAGATGTTCGAGGCCGGCGCCAAAGCCGCTCCGTTCAGCTACACCATCCACTCCCTTCGGTACTCGCCCGACGGCCGGCGGCTCACCGTCGAACTCTACGCCCAGGCTTTCACCCTCCGCACCGAGCCGGGCCATGGCAAGAACGCCAAGCCAACCCAGGTGGTTGTTCCCAGCGGCAAGGGCGCCGAAATGACCCTTTTGCTCGACGCCGACGGCAAGGAAATAAAAATCGCCGCGACTGGCAAGAGCACGCTCGAAAACGCGTTCGACGCCACCTGGCTTGCCAGTGGTGCGACGGTCGCGTACCTCACCGAGCCGAAAAACGGCACTCTCTACGGGCTCGCTTCCCTCGATCCCTCCACCGGCAAGGCGACGCCGCTCATGCCCGCGCATGGCTACCTCGCCGTCGCCTGGGACCCCGCCCGGAACGCAGCCGTGGCCATCGAGCCCAGCGATCAGCCCAACCGCCCGCCCTCGCTCGTTCGAATTGACCTGCTGGGGCAAACCGAGCAGGCGCTCGCTCCCATCGATGATTACGCTTCTCACCTCACGCTTTCGCCCGACGGCGCCAAAGTCGCTTACTTTGCCGACGGCCAGACGCTGGTGATTCGCGACGCCGCGAATCCGGCGCGCTCCGCACGCATCACCGTGCCGATGGGCCGGTTCGAATGGGCTCCCGACGACGCTCATCTGCTGTTGAAGCGGGGTCCGGACGAACAGACCGATCAGTTACTCTGGGTCGGCGTGGCCGACGGACAATTTGGCCAGGTGCTCCACGGCCTCATCTATCACGATTTCCACGTCTCGCCCAACGGCCGCTCGGTCGCGGTCACCGAGCCGGGCAGTCACGCCCTCAGAGTGTTTCCGCTGCCCTAGTGCCGGCGCCGGGCGCGGTGGAAAATTCCCAAGCGGCCGGCCAATCGCGCGTCCGCGTCAAATGGGTGTATTCTCGTTACCGTAAACCCCTCCAGGGAAGGAAATGCACATGCAAGCTGAAATCGGCGCCACGGCCGGCGCCATCTGGCATGCACTCGATGCCAGAGGCGAGACGACTGTGGCCGCGCTCAAGAAAGAACTGAATGGCAAGTCGCCCATCTTCGATTGGGCGATTGGCTGGCTGGCGCGGGAAGACAAGATTGTCTTGACGCCGGAAAGACGCGCCTACCGCATCGGTTTGAAGGAAGCACGCGCCAGGGCTGCCGGCGCCTGACCTGCTGAAGGACGAACTGCAGGCCCACGGTCCCGCCCGTTCCACCCGCCGCGGCGGGCTCAGGCCCCCGAGCGAAAACCGAGGTGCGAGGCGGGACCGTGGCGACCAATCCGCGGCGGGATAGACTGAGGGGTCACGATGACCCTGGCAGCGAAGCTCGCCCTGACATCGGCGATTCTTGTGCTCGCCGTCCATTTCGGCTTCGTTCTCTGGGTGATTGCCGGCGCGCTGCTCACCGGCGGGCGCCGCTGGCTCGCCGCCGCCCACATCGCCTGTGTGATTTACGGTGTCGTCATCGAGCTGGCGCCGTGGCCTTGCCCGCTGACCCTGGCCGAAAACTGGCTCGAACTCGAAGCCGGCCGCACACCCTACCACGGGCCGTTCCTGCTGCATTATCTCGATGCGCTGGTTTACCCGCAGGTTCCCCCGGCGGTGCTGGTGTGGGCGGCCGTCGGGGTGCTGGCGGCCAACGGGGTGATCTACTGGCGCCGCTGGCGCCGCCGCTGACATCCGCTCTACCGCGCGCCGTGGCGCCCGCCGGCGGGCCTCACCGCTTCCGCCAATGGAATCTCCTTGCCGGTGCTGTCGGTTTCGCCCTTCTACCACTACAACAGCGCCGACTATCAGGGCGGTCGCGATGATTTCCCCATCAGCACCACCGACGACCGCTCCTCGGACTACGCCGGAGGCCAGGCGACGCTCAGCACCGTCTTCTAAAAAAATGACGCCCAGATCGGCTTTTACGGATTCGCGCAGCGCGACAATCAGCTCCTCGGCTTGACCTTCAACGACCGTTCCCAGCCCAGCTTCAGGGACCGGGAAAGGCAGGCGGGCGGGCTGGAAAGCCTGTTCCTCGAGGACCGATACAGGTTGCTCCGTGGCTCAGTTTCAGCGGAGCCTTCCGGCAAACTCATTTCTCCGGAGAGCTGGTCGAGAACGCGACGACCCCCAGAGCCGGCCTTGCCCTGCGGCTGCCCGGCGTTGACTGGTTTTTGCGCGCCTCCTACGGGCAGTATTACCAGCCGCCTCCCTTGCTCACCGCGTCCGGTTCTCTGCTGGCGCTTGTAACCAGCCAGAACCTCGGATTCATTCCGCTCCATGGCGAGTGGGATGAGGAGGCGCAAGTCGGCGTAACCATTCCGCTGCGGGGCTGGCTGCTGGACGCCGACGCGTTTCGCACCGACGCCAGGAATTTCTTCGACCACAACAGCGTCGGTAATTCCAACATCTTTATTCCGCTCACGATCGGCGGGGCCCGGATTCGTGCCTGGGAATTGACGGACCGCTCTCCGCTAGTGTGGGGCCGGGCCCGGGCCCACCTGGCCTATTCCAATCAGATTACCGAGGGGGAAGGCACGATCACCGGCGGCCTAACCGATTTCTCCCCGCCAGCGGGCTTTTTCCCGCTCGACCACGACCAGAGAAACACCCTGGCCGCCGGCTTCTTTGCCAGCTTGCCTTGGCACGCTTCCCTCGCCGGCAACGTTGCCTACGGGTCGGGCTTCGTGAACGGGAATCCACCCCCAGGGCACCTTCCGGGACACACGACCCTGGATATCTCCGCGGGCAAGTCGTTCGGAGACATCTATTCACTCTCGATCAACGCGCTGAACGTGGCGAATCGCCACTTGCTGATCGATAACAGCCTCACCTTCGGAGGCACGCACTACAACAACCCGCGCGAGGTGTACGTGGAATTCCGGTACCGCTTCCATTTCTGAGGAGGCCGGGGCGCGGGCCGGCGGGGCGTAGCCCACCCTTCTGAGCGACGGGGCAGCCGATACTTTCGAGGGGAACATCAGCTAGAATTTTTGCGTATCAACCACCGACTCGCCATGGGAACGCTCGACTCGCAGTCTTGCATCGGGCTGCCGGCTGGGCATGACAGCTTCGCGGGAAGGTGAACGGCGATGAATCCGCTCGTTCAAGACATCCGCTACGGCCTGCGGGTACTGGCCAAGTCGGCTGGGTTCGCCGCGGTGGCGATACTCACACTCGCGCTGGGCATTGGCGCGAACGCCGCCATTTTCCAGCTGATCGACGCCGTGCGCCTGCGCGCGCTGCCGGTGAGCGATCCGCGTACCCTGGCCATCGTTCATCTCAACACGAATCACTGGGGCCAGGGGAATTTCAACGGCCCGTACTCCGAATTCAGCTTTCCGCTGTGGCAGCAGGTGCAGCAGCGCCAGCAGGCGTTTTCGTCGCTCGCCGCTTGGGGCGCGGTGCCGCTCAACCTGGCGAGCGGCGGCGAAGTGGATAACGCGCGCGGGATCTGGGTCACGGGCGAATTCTTCCGCGTGCTTGGCGTGCCATCGTTCCTGGGACGCCTGCTCGCGCCTGAAGACGACCGGCCCGGCTGCTCCGGCGGCGTGGACATCAGCTATGCCTTCTGGCAGCGGCGCTACGGCGGAGCCGCTTCGGCGGTCGGCAGGACCTTGACACTCGAGGGCCATCGGTTCCCGATTCTGGGCGTGACGCCGCCGAGTTTTTATGGCGTTTCGGTCGGCGACCGTTTCGACGTGGCCGTGCCGGTGTGCGCCGAGCCGGTGATACACGGAGAGTACAGCCGGATAACCTCGGCGAGGACTCGCGAGACCTGGTGGCTGGTGATCATCGGCCGGCTCAAGCCCGGCTGGACGCTCGCCAGGGCCGGCGCGCAACTGGCGGTCATCACGCCCGCGGCCTTGCACGAAACCGTGCCACCGCAGTACGACGCCGATGGCGTGAAGCATTACCTCGCCTACAAGCTGGAGGCGCGCCCTGCGGCGAACGGCTTTTCGCAGATGCGGCGCGACGCCTCGACGCCGCTCTTCCTGCTTCTGGGACTCTCCGGCCTGGTGCTGCTGATCGCCTGCGCCAATCTCGCCAACTTGCTGCTGGCCCGCTCGAGCGCCCGCGAACGCGAAATCGCCGTGCGCCTGGCGCTGGGCGCCACGCGGGGGCGCCTGATCGGACAATTGCTCGCCGAAAGCGCGCTGCTGGCAGTCGCCGGCGCGCTTGGCGGAGGGTTGCTCGCCGCTTCGCTCAGCCGTCTTCTGGTGGCCTTCATCAGCACGCCGCATAATCCCATTTTTCTGGAAATGCCCGCCGACTGGCGCGTGCTCGGCTTTGCCGCCGGCCTGGCGATTCTGACGACGATACTTTTCGGCCTCGCGCCCGCGATTCGCGCCGGCAGCCTGCCGCCGGGCTCCGTTCTCAAAACCGGCGGGCGCAGCATGACCGCCGGCCGCGAGCGGTTCCGGTTGCAACGCATCCTGGTCGCTTCGCAAGTGGCGCTGTCACTGGTGCTGCTGGCGGGCGCGCTGCTGTTTGCCCGTAGTTTGCGCAATTTGACGACCCGCGACCCTGGTTTTCAGCAGAATGGCGTGCTGGTCGCCAGTCTCGACGCCAGCCGCCTGCCTTTGCCCGTTGCGCAGCGCGAGCCGTTCAACACCAACTTGCTCGAGCGGATTCGCGCGCTGCCCGGCGTCGCCGCCGCGGCCGCTTCGATGCGTTCGCCCATGAGCGGCAGCAGCAGCAATGATATGGTGCTCGGCGAGAAGAGCGATGAAAGCATGGGCTCGGCGTGGCTGGATTACGTCAGCGGCGAATATTTTCAGACCATGGAAACGCCACTGCTTGCGGGGCGCGACTTCAACGATAACGACGGCCCGACCTCGCCCAAAGTGGCGATTGTCAACCAGGCGTTCGTGAAGAAATACCTCCACGGCGCGAAAGAGGCGGTGGGAGAACAGTTCCGCCTGTGGGAGCCGCCGGGGGAGCCGCGGCCGCTCTACCGTGTGGTCGGGGTGGTGAAAGATTCCGTGTACGAGGACATGCACGAGCCGGTGGTGCCAGTGATGTACTTTCCTCGGGCGCAGTCAACCGGTCCTGCCTCGAGCTTTCTGACACTTCTGATTCGCTCGCGCGGCGGGATGACCGGCCTGGTCGATTCGGTGAAGAGCGCCATCACCGGCGTGAATCCGGAGATCGATATTCGGTTCGCGGTGCTGCGCGCGCAGATTCGCGAGACGCTGATTCAGGATGAGCTGATGGCCGCGCTGTGCGCCTTTTTCGGCGGGCTGGCGGTGTTGCTGGCAGCGATCGGGCTTTACGGAGTCATCTCGTACACAGTGGCGCAACGCACCAACGAAATCGGCATTCGCATGGCGCTCGGGGCGCAACGCGCGGGCGTGCTGCGACTGATCCTGGGCGAGGTCGCCGCGCTCATCGCCATTGGCGTCGCCGCGGGCGCGGGCCTCGCGCTGGCGGGCAGCAAAGCGGCCAGTTCGTTGGTCTTTGGGGTGAAGGCGCGCGATCCGCTCACCCTAGGGCTGGCGGCCGGGCTGCTCGCGGCCATCGGCCTCGCCGCCAGCTTCCTTCCCGCGCGGCGCGCTTCGCGGCTGGATCCCATCTCCGCGCTGCGTTACGAGTAACCTGCATGCGTCCGCTCGCAGCAGCCTGTATCAAGCGCCGCCCACTCGGAACCGCTTGACGTGCTCTTTCATCATGCAGGAATTCATCACCACTAGCAGGCCGGCCTGCCGCGCGGCCTCGGCGGCGCCATCGTCCGCCACGCCTTCCTGCATCCACACGGCGCGGGCGCCGATCGCGATGGCGCTCTCGACGATTTCCGGTACGTGAATCGATTGGCGGAAGATGTTCACCACGTCCACCGGCACCGGCACGTCTTCCAAGCGCGCGTAGGCTTTCTCGCCCAGCACCTCGGTCTCCCTCGGGTTCACCGGAATGATCCGGTAACCGGCCGATTGCAAGTATTCGGCGACGCCATGGCTCGGCCGGTGCGGCTTCGAGGACAGGCCGACGACGGCGATCGTGCGGCTGCCCTTCAAGATGTCCGTCATCGAATCGAGCGCCCGGCGCCGGTGGGGCGGCACGGTATCGGCGGAACCCATTCGCCTTGCCTCCTTCTTGGCCGGACGCCCGGGGGCGGCGGCCGAATCAAGTGCTTACAATTCGCGCGCCGGGCACGCCATCGAGCGCCTGCGCCAGCGCCGCCAGGAACAGCTCGTTTTCACCGGCCAGGCCGGCGGTGACGCGAATCGCCTTGGGGAACCCCATCCAGGCCATCGGCCGCACCTGCACGCCGAGCGAGAGCATGGCCTCGGCGACCGCCTGGCCATCGACGCCCAGGCGCACCAGAATGAAATTCCCCGCGGAGGGAACGAACGGCACTCCTATCCGTTCGAGCCCGCGAGCCAGTTGCGCCATGCCGGCGCGATTGGTTTCCAGCGATCGGCGAACGTGCTCGCGGTCGTCAAGCGCGGCGAGCGCCGCCGCCTGGGCCGTCACCGACGTGTTGAAGGGGGCGCGCACGCGGTCGAAAGCGGCGATGATTTCCGGCCGGGCGATCCCATAGCCGATGCGAAAACCGGCCAGGCCGTACACTTTCGAGAACGTGCGCAGCACGAGGAGGTTGCGGCCCTCGGCCACCCATTCGAGCGAGCGTGAATAACCGGGGCGATTGGCGTAATCGAAATAGGCCTCGTCGAGCACCACGAGCACGTGCGGGGAAATCCGGCCAAGGAAATTCTCGAAGGCGGCGGCGGTAAAGCACGTGCCGGTGGGGTTGTTGGGATTGGCGGTGTAGAGCAGGCGCGTGCGCGGGGTGACGGCCGCGGCCATCGCTTCCAGATCGATGATGTATTCCCGCAGCGGCACTTCCACCACCCGCGCGCCGGCCTCCCGAACCGCCATGGCGTACATCGGAAAAGCCACCGCTGGGGTGATTCCTTCATCGCTCTCGCCGAGGAATGCCTGCCCGGCGAGGAGTATCAGCTCGGTTGACCCGTTGCCGAACACCAGATTCTCGGGGGGAACGTTCAGGTGCCCGGCGAGCCGCTGGCGCAGGCGCGTGGACGCGCCGTCGGGATACCGGTTCGATTCGGCGAGTGCTCGCCTGGCCGCCTCCACCGCCATCGGCGACGGCCCCAGCGGGTTCTCGTTCGAGTCCATCCGGATGACCTGAATGGCCAATCCTCATCCACCTCAGCGATTGGTGTGGCGCGGAAGCGGCGAAAGATTTCTCGCCCCTACGGACCTCTTCTCACATGGTCTCTTCGCCTGCGCGGGCCTTTGCCCCTGGGCGGGCCCGCGGCAGGAGGGGGGGCCTGGGCCGCTCCCCCGCCGGCCTGCCGCGAGCACCGGGCGACATCCTGTTCGAGAGCGCTGATTTCGTCGCCATCGAGGGCGCGCCACCGACCGGAAGCGAGATCGCCCAGTTCCACGCGGCCGATGGCGATCCGCTTCAGCTTCTCCACCGGATGCCCCATCTCGAGCAACAGACGCCGCAGCCGATCCCTGTGCGCCCCGGCGAAACGCGCTTCGTACCAGGGATTCGGTCCCGCGCGGTGCGGGCGAATGGGGCCGAAGCTGCGCCCGATCGCTTGCTGCTCCGCCGGCGTAAGCGGCCGCTTCACCTTGATTTGGTAGGTCTGTTCCAGTCCCCGGCCCAGCGCCCCCACCAAGCGCGCCGCGAAATCGCCGTCGCTGGTGAGCAGCACCAGCCCGGTGGCGTGGTATTCCAGGCC
The DNA here is from genome assembly GCA_035946455.1 of Candidatus Acidiferrales bacterium. GTDB lineage: Bacteria > Acidobacteriota > Terriglobia > Acidiferrales > UBA7541 > JAKASX01. The sequence goes on from DASYZK010000008.1 coordinate 112,057, forward strand.
ACCCACCGGGAAGACGTTGCGCCCGGCTCCGGAAAGGAAGTCGCGCAGCGTGGTTCGGCCGGCGGGATCGCTCAGTGTGGCGACGCACGCGTCGGGCTTGTTGAGCGCCAGGAATACGCGGCCCGCCGGCAATCGCAAGCGGTGGCCCGCTACGCGAATCGCATCGCGTTCGGGATCGGCTTTCGTGCCGAGTTCGGTAACCACCCGGCCGTTGACTTCCACCTGGCCGGACACAATCAGCGTCTCGGCGTGCCGCCGCGAAGCCACTCCGGCGCGGGAGATGATTTTCTGCAGCCGCTCGAGCATGGTGGCAGCCGACGGCCCGCGATTCACCGGCGAGCCGTCACGCGGAGGGATCCTCGCCAGCGTCGTTCACCGCGGTCGCGCTCGGCTCCGCGGGGTTCTGGGTGCCGGCGCCCGCCTCGGTTCCCGAAAGCTCCGCGCCGGTGGAGCCGGGCAAGTCCAGCCCCGGTTCTTCCCGCTCCGTTCCCGGGGATTCCACCACCCGCAAACCGCCGGGTGCGGGCGCCTCCTCCTCGGCGACGATTTCCACTCCCTCCTCCGGTCCCAGCGCTTCGCGAGCCAGTTGCTCGAATTCCTTCAGGCTGGGCAGCTCGTCAACGTCGTTCAAGCCGAACCGCACCAGGAAATCCTTGCTGGTGCGATACAGGATGGGGCGGCCGATCACCGCCTTGCGCCCGGCGGTGGTTACTAGGCGCTTCTCGAGCAGGGTCTGGATCACGCCGGCGCAGTTGACTCCGCGAATCTCCTGGATCTCGGGCAGGGTGATGGGCTGCTTGTAGGCGATCACCGCCACCGTTTCGAGCGCCGGCATGCTCAGCCGCACCGGCGGCCGCAAGCTCTTGATGAATTTCCTCACCACCTCGTGATGCTGGGGCTTGGTCGAGTACTTGTAGCCGCGAGCCACCCGCCGGATCTCGATTCCCCGCTCGTCGGATTGGCAGGCGGCGATCATTTCCTCGAGCGCCGCCCTCACCTCGTCTCGGCTGGCGCCGGTTGCGCCCGCCAGGTGCTCGAGGGTGGCCGGCTCGTCGGCGGCGTAGATGACGGCTTCGAGCGCGCCTTTCAGTTCCCGTGGATTCATCGTCAGCGGTAATCCCGGTCCAGGGCCCCCAGCTCGCTTTCGCTTCGCTCGGGGGAAAACACTACATCAAACATCTTGTGTTTGCGCAGCAGGATTTCTCCGAACGTCTCATTCTGCACCATCAGCACCGCGCCCAGCCGCACCATCTCGAGCACCGCCAGAAACGCGGCGATCGTCGCCCGCCGGGTGGGACAGCGCTCGAAGAAGTCGACCAGACGAACGGTATCCGCGCGCGCCAACTCTTCGCGCAGCTGGCCGATCATCATCCCCACCGTGATTTCGTCGCGTTCGAATTCCAGGTCCCGGCGCTGCTGCCGCCGTTCGAGCACCTGCTGGAACACCTTCACCAGGTCCACCAGCGAAACCACGATCTCGCTTTCCGATTCCCCGCCCTCGTAAAGGCTGAGATCCGGCTTCGACCAGATGTGGTCCTCGATCTGCTGGCGCTCGTGCAACATTTGCGCCGCGCTCTTGTATTTCTCGTGCTCCAGCAGTTGGTGCACCAGTTGCTCCCGCGGGTCCTCCGCCGGCGGCTCGCCGGGCAACGCCGGCTCGGCCGGCAGCAGCATTTTCGACTTGATGTAGATCAGCGTCGCCGCCATGAAGAGGAAATCTCCGGAAAGCTCGGCGTCGAGTTGCTCCATCCGGCGCAGGTATTCGAGGTATTGGCCGGTAATCTGAGCGATGGGAATGTCGTGGATATCGATTTGCTGCTTGCGAATCAGGTCGAGCAGCAGGTCCAGAGGGCCTTCGTAGCGCTCGAGTTGAACCTGGTAAGGGACAGCGGGCGGCGCCGGGCCGCCGCGGGTTTCGGGTCGGGGCGGCTCAGTCACTTTCGCTCCTCGCCGGCTGGGGCGCCTTGCGCCGCGGGTCGCTGCGGCGACCCACGCCTCCGAAAACCGCTTCGCGCACCCGTTTCATCGTTCGCCGCGCCGCTCGCCGCGCCCGCGCCGAGCCCTCCGTCAGAATCGCGCGCAGGCGGCCGGGGTCGGCTTCGAGCGCCCGCCGCCGCTGCTGCACCGGCTCGATCCAGCGAATCAGGCTGTCGGCCATCGCCCGCTTGCATTCCACGCAGCCGATGGCCGCGGTGCGGCACCCTTGCTCGGACCAGGTAATCATTTCCGGCGTCGAGAACAGCTTGTGGTAGGCGAATACCGGACAAACTTCCGGCCGGCCGGGATCGCTTCGTCGCACCCGCTGGGGATCGGTGAGCATCGCCATCACTTTCGTTCGAATCGTCTCCGGCTCGTCTCGCAGCCAGATGGCGTTGCCGTAACTTTTGGCCATGCGCCGGCCGTCGGTGCCGGGGAAACGCGGCGTTTCGGTGAGCAGCGCCGCCGGCTCGCGGAGCACCGGGCGCACGCGAAAGTACTTCTTGTTCCGGCCGGTCTCTTCTAGGAAATTCGCGAAACCCACCTGCGCGGCTCTCTGTTTGAAGAGCCAGCGGTTTTCCGCGAGCGTCGGTTCCCCCGGCAATCCGCTGTCCTGCACGGAGGGGGGGAAAGGCACCGCTTCCCGGAGCTCGAGCAGGCTCTTCAGGTTCTCCGAGCGAAACAGCGCATCAGCCACCTCGAATCCGAAAAGCGAGTTGAATTTGCGAACGATCTCGCGGCTGAGTTCCACGTGGGGCACCTGATCCTCGCCAACGGGAACGAGATCGGCATCGTACATCACGATATCGGCGGTTTGCAGCAGCGGATAGCCGAGGAATCCGTATGTGCCGAGGTCCTTGTCCTTGAGCTGCCCGATTTGCTCGGCGTAGGTGGGCACGCGTTCGAGCCAACTGACCGGGGTGACCATCGAAAGCAGCAGGTGCAGCTCGGCGTGCTCGGGCACCATCGATTGCACGAAAAGCGTGCTCTTCCGGGGGTCCAGGCCCACCGCAAGCCAGTCCAGCGCGATCGCCAGGGTGTTTTCGGGCACCAGCCGCGTGTCGTCGGCGTAGTGGGTGGTCAGCGCGTGCCAATCGGCGATGAAGAAATGGCAGTCGTATTCGTCCTGCATCCGCACCCAGTTCGACAGCGCGCCAAAATAATGGCCCAGATGCAGCGGACCGGTGGGCCGCATCCCGCTCAGGACCCGCTTCCGTCGCGGCACCTTACTTTTCTCTCCCTTCGCCGTCGCATCGGCCCACCAGTTCGCGCGCAATCACCATCCGCTGGATTTCGCTGGTGCCTTCGTAAATCGTGAGCACCCGCGCATCGCGGTAGAAGCGCTCCACTTCGCTTTCCCGCGAGTAGCCGGCGCTGCCGTGAATTTGCACCGCGTGGGCCGCCACCCGGTTCGCCATCTCGCTGGCGTAAAGCTTCGCCTCCGAGCTGTGCCGCCCCAGCCGCCCGCCTCCCTGGTCGCGCAGCCACGCCGCCCGCCACACCAGCAGCCGCGCCGCCTCCACTTCGGTTTGCATGTCGGCCAGCTTCCACTGGATCGCCTGGAATTCGGCAATCGGCTTGCCAAACGCCCGCCGCTGCTTTGCGTAGCGCGTTGCTGCCTCGAGCGCGCCCTGCCCCACGCCCACCGCCTGCGCGCCGATTCCGATCCGGCCGGAATCAAGCCCTGCCAGCGCGATTTTCAGGCCCTGACCCTCGTCGCCCAGGAGCTGGTCGGCCGGCACCCGGCAGTCCTCCAGCGCGATTTCCGCCGAATGCGAGATCCGCAACCCCATTTTATCCTCGTAGCGGGCGATGCGGAATCCGGGCGCCGACGCCTCCACTAAGAACGCGCTCACCCCGCGCCCACCCGCCGCTGGATCGGTTTTCGCGAAAACGATGTACAAGCCGGCGCAGCCGCCGTTGGTGACCCAGCTCTTCGTGCCATTCAGCAGGTAATGGTCGCCGCGGCGTTCGGCCCGAGCGAGGATGCCGGCGGCGTCCGAGCCTGCCTGCGGCTCGGTGAGGCAGAAGGCGCCAAGCATCTCGCCGCGCGCCAGCCGGGGAAGCCAGCGTCTCTTCTGGTCTTCGGTGCCGTAGGCCAGCAGCGGCCCCGCCACCACCGAGTTCGTGACACTGAGCGTGACCGCGGTCGAGGCATCCACCCGGGCGACTTCCTCGAGCATCACGACGTAGCTGACGGTGTCGCTTCCCGCCCCGCCCCACCGCTCCGGCACCAACATCCCGCAGAAACCCATCTCGCCCAGCTTGCGCACCTCGTCGGCGGGAAACTTCTCTTCCCGGTCGTATTCGCGAAGACGGGGCCGGAGCTCGGTTTCGACGAACTGGCGGACGGTTTCACCTACAAGGCGCTGCTGGTCGCTGAGCGAGAAATCCACGATTGCTTCCCGAGCGATGCTAGCACGGCGGCGCAGCCCGGCCCAACTCCGCCGAACTAACCTTGTGCGTCGGCCATATCGAGCGGGTGCTGCTACGCTTTGCGTTCCTCGAGAAGCGCCGAGTAGACGAGTCCCGCCAGCGCGCCGCCGACGATCGGAGCAACCCAGAAGAGCCAGAGCTGCTGGACGGCCCAGCCGCCGACGAATACCGCGGGACCGGTGCTGCGGGCGGGGTTGATCGAAGCGTTGGTGACGGGAATGCCGACCAGGAGCATCAGCGTCAAGGCCAGGCCGATGGCGATGCCTGCGAAACCGGCGGGAGCGCGGCGATCGGTGGCACCGTGGATGATGAACACGAACATGAACGTAAGAACCAGTTCCGCAACGAAGCAAGCCACAAGCGAGTAACCCCCGGGCGAATGGGCGGCGTAGCCATTCGAAGCGAATCCCTGGCTCAACTGGAAGCCCGCCTTGCCCGAAGCAATCGCCCACAGTACCGCCCCCGCGAGGATTCCGCCGAGTACCTGCACGATGATGTAGGGAATCACCTCGGAGAAGGGGAAGCGCTTCCCCACCGCGAGCCCGACGGTCACCGCCGGATTCAGGTGGGCGCCGGAAATGTGCCCGATCGCGTACGCCATCGTCATCACCGTCAAGCCGAAAGCGAGGGCGACGCCGAGAAAACCGATGCCGAGCTGGGGAAAACCCGCCGCCAGCACCGCCGCTCCGCAGCCGCCGAACACCAGCCAGAAAGTTCCGATGAACTCCGCCGTCAGCTTCTTCGATAGAGACATGCCAGGACTCCTTCTCCGCCGAAGCCGGTGGCCCCGTCGTCAGGCGGGGAAATCGCCGCCGTTCTCGGCCGCCATTCCGAGTCGGCCGATTATACGCCGCTTTAAGCGTGCCGGCTGCCCGGCCGGAGAGGGGTACAATAATGGAAACTTCCACAAGGAGGCCATCGTGAGCAACCCATCCCCCGCGCCGCAGCCAAGGTCCGGTACCCAGCGAATTATGGAAATAAGTTTCTCGCTTGCCCCCTACAGGATTCTGGTCACCGCTCTCGAACTCGGAGTGTTTTCGGCCATCGCGAATGGGAAACACTCGGCGGCCGACATTGCCGCCGCCGTCGGCGCCTCCCAGCGAGGCTCGAGCATGCTGCTCGACGCTCTGGTTGCCTTTGAATTTCTCGAAAAGCAGGACGGCGGGTACGAACTGACCGCCGACTCCGCCCGCTACCTGGTTCGCGAAAGTGCTGATTATGCCGGGGCGCTGCTCGAGAGCGGCACGCAGTGGGAGGCGTGGGGCCATCTGGCGGAATCGGTGCGGAGCGGCAAGCCCTGGCGCTCGCGAAGCGACACCGAGAATGCGCAGCAATTCTTCCCCATGCTTATCCGCACCCTCCACGTCACCAACCGCGATCTTTCTCACCGGCTGGCCGCCGCGCTGGTCCCTCACGGGGCCCGCCACGGCCTGCGGGTGCTCGACATCGGCTGCGGCTCGGCGGTCTGGAGCATCGCCATCGCCAAAATCGATCCCGAGGCTCGGGTGACGGCGCTCGATCTGCCGATGGTGCTCGAATCCACCCGGCAGTTCGCGGCCCGGGAAAACCTACTCGATCGATACGAATTCCTGCCCCGGGACATGCACGCCGCCGATTTCCCGCCCAGCCGCTACGACGTGGCCCTTCTGGGCAGCATTGTTCACATGGAGTCTCCGAAGCAGGCCCGGGACTTGTTTCGCCGCATCCACGATGCGCTCGCTGGCGGCGGCAGGCTCGTGATTATCGACTTGATTCCGATGAACGACCGCACCGGCCCCCCGCTCCAGATGGTGTTTGCACTGAACATGCTCTTGAATACCGACGAGGGCGACACCTACACGCTGGCCGAATACCAGTCGTGGCTGAGGGACGCGGGATTCGCGCGAGTCGAAACGCTGGAGATTGGCTCGCACTCGCCGGCTATCGTGGCGACCAAAGTGCTGCCATGACGCTCGGAGGCTTGCGACCGGGCCCGAAGGGCCCGTGACCTGGCGCGCGCCGCCGGCCGGCTTACAGCTTGAACAGCTCTCGAAGCCGCTTGGTCTGCGCCCTGCTCACCGGAATCTCGCTTCGCTGGCGATCGGCCATCCGAAGCATGTAGCTCGACTTGAACCACGGCACCACTTCCTGGATGTGCTTGATATTTACCAGGTGGGAGCGGTGCGGCCGCCAGAAGGCGTCGCTATCGAGCGTGGATTGCAGCTCCTCGATCGTGTGGAAGTTCGACACGCCTTCCAGTTCCCGCGTGGTCATCGTGATGGTACCCTCGTCGATCGACGCGCAAACCAAGTCGTCGGCGGAAACCAGCAGCAGCCGGCCGCCCACTTTGACCAGCAGCTTCGCCGGCGCCGCTTTCGCAGCCGCCAATTGATCGAGCAGGGCGTCGAGCCGCTGCTCCGATGGCGACCGCGCTTCCATCATCCGCCGTGCCCGCTCGATCGCCTTGGCGATTCGCTCCCGATCGAACGGCTTCAGCACGTAATCGATTGCATTCACCTCGAAAGCGTGCACCGCGTAATTGTCGAAAGCGGTGGCGAAAATGATGTGGGGCACCGCCAGCTTCCGCTCGACGAGCTTCCGGATCACTCCGAATCCGTCCAGCCCGGGCATCTGCACGTCCAGAAAAACCAGGTCGGGCGCGTGTTCCTTGATCAGGGCGATGGCTTCCAGCCCGTTCTTTCCCTGGCCCACCAGCCGGACTTCGGCGAAACCCTTCAGCAGGTAGGCCAGTTCATCGCGCGCCGGCTTCTCGTCGTCGACGATCAGCGTGCTGATGGTCAACGTGGTTTGGGTGGAGGGCACGCGGTGAGTATAGGGAAGCCCGCCGACGCCCCGCAACCAGCCCAGGTTCCAACCAGCCTAGTGGTAGGGGCGACCCGCGGGGGGAAATCGAGACCGTCGCCGCACGCCGTGCCCCGGCCCCTCGTACCACGCCCGCGTTCGCCGCATTCCGCCTGGCGGATTATGATGAACGCGGATGGCGGAGGCCCCCATGGATGCGAAGACGTTTGCCAAGGAAATCGACACCCACGTCCGCCCGGCGACGTTTCCGGTGGCGGCCAAGCTGCTCGCTCCGGGCCAGCCGGTGCCGGAAAAAGCGAAACGGCCGTGGCGGGACATGAAAATCCAGATTGCCATCTGCCAAGCGGTGGCGATGGCGCGCCGCTACGGCTGGACCATCGCCGTCGGAGCGGAAGACGTCAACTGCGTCCTTACGAAAACCGCCTTCGGCCTCGCCCCGCTCACCGAACACTATCAGAGCGGACACTTGGCTTGCGGGATGTACGTCGAAACCCTCGAAGCCGCCGCCCGCACCGAGGAAGCCACCGATCGCCTGCCCAGCGGCCGCTGCTCTCACCTGCTGGTCGCTCCGGCCGCCCGCACCGATTTCGAGCCCGAAGCGGTCATCATCTACGGCAATCCAGCGCAAGTGCTTCGGCTGGTGACCGGCGCGCTGTGGAAGCGCGGCGGCGCGATCGCCAGCTCCTTCACCGGCCGCATCGATTGCTCCGATGAAATCGTTCGCACGATCGCCACCGGGGATTACCAGGTGATTCTTCCCTGCTACGGCGATCGCGTTTTCGGGCAGACCGACGATTCGGAAATGGCGTTCGCGCTGCCCGGATCGAAGATGGAGGAGTTGGTGGAAGGTTTGGCGGGAACGCATCGCGGCGGCATCCGCTATCCGATACCGGCGTTTCTGCGCTATACGCCGCAGTACCCGGAACACTATTACGAACTCGAACGCATCTGGGCTGCGGACGCCCCCCGGCCGTAGCGACGCGGGCCGAACCCTCGGGCCAGGCTCGCCAGCCGGGACGCGAGCCGCGCGCGACGGCCCTCCTCCGCGCTCAGCCGGCGCTGGCCTGCCGGCTGGCGGAGAGGATCAGCGGGTTTTCGCGGCCGCGAGCGGTGACGCGATCGAGCCGGGTGATTTTTCCCTGCTCGACGATCAGGGCGAAATCGAAATTGTTCACCGTGGGGCAGATGTGCCGCGGCAGCAGATAGAGCAATTCGCCCACCGCCGGCCGGTCGCGGCCCGCAGCCACTTCCATCGGCAAATGTTCCTCGCTCGGCTTCCCGGGCAGCAGTTCGTCGTGGCCAAGCACCCGGCAGTTCGGCACGCCGGCGTCGACGGCGACGGTCTTGTGGCCCGCATCGCAAGTGACCACGCCCGGCTTCGGGTGGCTGACGACGTGAGCCAGCACCAGCGCCGCCGGCTGAATGCCCCAATCGGGCGGTAATTCCTGCTGGCAGCGCGAGTCGCCGTAAACCAGGGTGCCCGGAGAGACCTGATGGTGGAAGCCGGCGCCGGCGAAACCGGGATACGACAATGCGCAGGGAGTCTCGGGAGTGCCTGACGTGATCACCTGCTCGACGGCAATGCCCTTGGCACGCACCGCCGCGGCGATTTTCATCAACTGGTCGTACCCGCGATGCGCCACCGCCGTTCGCTCCACGAGCGCCAGCCCCGATAAATGGCCATCGTAATAATGCAGTCCCCGGAAGTGCAGTTTCGCCTTCCCGATCGCTTGCGCCAAACCGACGATTTCCGGCACCCGCTCCTGTTCGATTCCGGTGCGGTCCATGCCCGGATTGATGTCGATAAACAGTCCAATTGAGCTGCCGGCCCACGGCTCGATCATCGCCGGGGATTCCACCAACGCCGACACCGACACGTCGGGAAAGGCATTGGCGATGTCGCGGATCCGCTGGACGGCGGCTCCGCCCGCCGGGTAAGCGACCAGCACGTCTTTGGCTCCGGCGCTGCACGCGGTCAAAAGTTCGAGCGTCGTCGCGCATTTGAGCTCGAGAATCCCGTGCTCCACCAGAATCCGCACGGTCGATGCCAGCTTGGCGGTCTTGATGTGCGGCCGCCAGCGGCTGGCATTTCCGCCGAGCAGCCGAAGCATGGTTTGGCAATTCCGCGCGACCAGTTCGGGGTACACCACGAGCGCCGGCGTAAGGATGCGCTCGCTCTTCTCGATTTCGTAGGCCGGCTTTTCCGCCGGCGGTAGCGCGCCGTTCTGCATGGTGTCCCTCCCGTCTTCCGAGGCTCACGCGAAGAAAGAATCGCGCCTTCACCCGGTTTTGGCAAGCCGCTCCGAACCGGGGCCATGTTTCCCGCAACGCTCCGATGCTATACAATCCCGGCTCCGCGCGCGGGAACAACCGAGGAGGCCAAACGTGAAGCCGCGAACGAAACTGCCGGGGCGAGTGCTTTCGAGCCGGGTGGTGTGGCGGGGCCGGGTGTTCGACGTGAGGCGCGACCGGGTGCGCGAGCCGGGCGGAGTGGTCGCCTGGCGAGAAATCGTCCTCCACTACGGCTCGGTGGTGCTCGTTCCCGTTCTGGACGACGGCCGCATCCTGCTCGTGCGCCAGTACCGGCACGCCACCGGCCGCTTCCTGTGGGAATTGGTTGCGGGGCGAATCGAGCGCGGCGAGCGGCCGGGGCAGGCGGCGCGGCGCGAACTCGAGGAGGAAACCGGATACCACGGAAGCCGCTTTCGCCGGCTGATCGGCTTCTTTCCCACGCCGGGATTCGTCAGCGAGCGAATGACCGCCTACGCGGTCGGCGGCCTCCGCCCCGGCCGCGCCCGGCCCGAAGCCGACGAGCGAATCGAGGTGCGGGCATTCGGGTGGCCGGAACTCGAGCGGTGGATTCGCGCCGGCCGCATCCAGGACGGGAAATCACTCGCGGCGCTGCTGTATTACGGCCGGTTTCTCGCCCGGCGGTGATTCGCCCTCTCCCGCCTATCCAATCGGCCTGAACCGGCGCACAAGAGTGGCGTGAAAACCGACACCTTGTGTCTCGAGCTGCCGCCCGCCCGGCAGCGTAGAATGCGGTTGTCGAGCGGGAGGGAGAAGCCCGCCGCGCAAATTGCGGAATCTGGCGGCGCGGCGGGAAAACCGCGGATATTCCTCGGAGCGGACAGGTGCGGCGATGGTTCTACCGCTGTTGGCTTGATTGGGAAATGTCCGGCGTCTTCACGTGCTCGGGGCGGACCCCAACGCCGATGAAGTGCGTGCGAAACCGGCACGGAAGCGTCGTGCGTTCCAACAGCCGCAACGGCAGGGGAATCGGCGTGGGTTCGGCGCGACCGAGGCCGCGCCAGACCTGCCTCTGCATGAGCGCTTGCATGCCCTGGGTGATCCTGGTGGGAAATGCGCGGCGGCGTTGTATTTTCGCGAGATGATCCACGCTGACGGCGCCCCGGCGAAGCGGTTCTGCCAGCGCATTGGCTGCGGCAACCGCATCCTGGATGGCGAGGTTGATGCCCACGCCGCCCACCGGCGACATGGCGTGTGCCGCGTCGCCGATGCAGACCAGCCCGGGGCGATGCCACCTGCGCAAGCGATCCACCCTGATGGTCAATAGTTTCACGTCGCTCCAGTCCCGCAATTCCCCGACGCGGTCGCGAAGGAAGGGGGCGACTTCCGCGATACTCGCGCGGAAGTCTTCGATGCCTCTTGCCCGCATCTCTTCCGCGGTCCCCTTGGGAACCGCAAACCCGCAATGCCAATAGTCTCCACGATCGATCGTGACCAGGGTTTTACCGCGATCGGTGTGGACGAAGAACGCCGGATCGTCCGGCTGTTTGGACAGCCGCAGCTGCAACGCATCCATGCCGGCCCCGACGCTTTCGACCGCCAGGCCGGCCCGCTCTCGCACCACCGAATTGCGGCCGTCCGCGCCCACAACCAGCTCCGCGCGGACCTCCACCGGGCCGGCGGGAGTGCGCCCCCGAATGCCCGCGATGCGGGCGCGATCCTCGACCAACCCTGTGACCTCGGCTTGCATTTTCAGACGAAAGGCCGGATAGCGCAGCGCGAACTCGGCGAGGAAGTCAAGGAAGTCCCACTGCGGCATCAGCGCCATGAAACGGCAGTGCGTCCGCAGCCGCGACAAGTCTCCCAGCACGACTTGCTCGCCCCCGATTCGGGCGCGGACCTCGCGGATCTCCTGATGAGGACGCTTCAGGAACTCCTCAAGCACCCCGAGCTCGTGCAGCACTTCGAGAGTTGAGGGATGGACCGTGTCGCCCCGGAAGTCGCGCAAGAAGTCGGCATGCTTCTCGAGAACCACGACGTCGATTCCCGCTCGTGCGAGCAGGAAGCCGAGCATCATACCTGCCGGACCGCCGCCGGCGATACAACAGCGGGTTTGCAGCGTTTCGGCGGAGCGGGAGGCGGAATCCATCGCGATTCCTGTTCAGCCGGGTTTTCCCTTTTGACCTTGTCCTTCGTCCCGGAGGCCAGCGGCAGTCTCGCAAATGCGGAAAACGACACAGCGGCTCATAGTCTAACCCCCTTAGGGGCTGAAGCGCCTGATTTTGGCCGCTTTTGCGACACGGCTGATCCCGAAGCTTCGGGACGTGACCTCCCGGCGGAGCCGAATACCGCATTTCTAGCCTTCCCCACCGCTCGCGTCAACAGCCCGCCGCGCTGCTCCCGTGGCGTGCCTGATTCATGAACATGAGCAGCGTCGCGTTGGGGCACGGCACAAGAGCGGGGATCATGAAGCGGAGGAAACGCGTCGGCCCGCTTCCCCGCCCCGAGCGCGAACTCAAGCGATTGATGTCGCCGCTTCGGCGGTCGAGAGGCAGATGTGCTCGCCGTGCAGCCAGTAGGCGTCTGCGGCCGCATGAGAGTCGCAGAGTAACGAGCGCACCGGCGCGCACCGGCGCGCGCTGGCCACGCAGCGTCTGCTTCAACACTTCGGCGAACGGCCCGATGCGGCCTCACGACTGGCGCAGCTTGAATCGCTGAATCTTGCCTGTGGCGGTTTTCGGCAGCTCCGCGAGGAAATGGACTTCGGCCGGCGCCTTGAAGGAAGGCAGCCGCTCGCGCACGAACTCGCGCAAGCTCCGCGCCAAATCCTCGCTGCCGGCCTGGCTCTCCCGCAGCACGACGTAAGCTACCGCCCGGGTGAGGCCGTCGAACAGGCGGCCGACGACGGCGGCCTCGGCGACTGACGGATGGGCAAGCAAGGCGTTTTCGACTTCCGCGGGCGCCACCCACATTCCCCCGACCTTCAGCATGTCGTCGCTGCGGCCACAGTAGTGGTAAAAGCCGTCGGGATCGCGGAAGAACTTGTCTCCGGTCACCACCCAGTCGCCCCGCTTGGCCTGCGCCGTCAATTCCGGCTTGTTCCAATAGCCGGAGAAGGCGCTGGCGCCCCGTACCCACAAATTGCCGATGGCGCCTTCGGACACCGGCCGGCCCTCCTCGTCGACGATCTTCGCGCCGTACTGCGGCACCTCGAATCCGCAAGTGGCGGGCCGAGTCCGTCCCGGCTGGGGCGAAAGGAACATATGCAACATCTCGGTGGATCCGATGCCGTCGAGGATTTCCAGGCCAAACCGATCGCGAAACCGCAGGAAGATTTCCTCCGGCAACGGCTCGCCCGCCGATACCGCCAGCCGCACCGAGGAAAAATCAACCGGGAGGCCGGCGCCGGCCCGGCGCAGGAAGGCTGCGTAGAATGTGGGCACGGCGTAGAAAACCGTCGGCCGGAACCGGGCGACGATTTCCGCCACCGGCTCCGGGCGGGGACGGCCGGGATAGAGGATGGTGCTGGCGCCGGCGCCCAGGGGGAAATACATCGCGTTGCCCAGGCCGTAGGCAAAAAACAATTTCGAAACCGAAAACGTGCGGTCGTCCGGGCCAAGTCCCAGCACGTCGCTGGCGTAGCAGCGGCTGGTGACATACATGTCCTGGTGGCGATGGATTGCCGCCTTGGGCGTGCCGCCGCTGCCAGACGTGTAGAGGAAGAACGCGGTGTCCCCCGCGGCGGTGGGCGCGGGGCCGGCTGCCGGGGCCGCTGCCAGCCAGTCGTCCCAGGCACGGGCGGCGAACCAGGCGGAGCCCGGCGCGCACCCGCCGGCCACCACGAGCAGATCCAGGCCGGCAGTCCCTGTCGCTCCCAGCACGGAATCGAGCGAACCGGCGTGGACGATTGCGATGCGCGCGCCGCTATCGGCCAGATAGTAGGCGTAATCGGCCTGGCGCGCCGCCGCATTCACCGGCACTGCTACCGCCCCGATGGCGGCAGCGGCGAAAAACGAGGCGATGAATTCCAGGGAATCGGGCAGTACCAGCAGCACGCGGGCGCCGGGCGCGCAGCCGGAACTGGCCAGGGCGCCGGCGACGCGCGCGGTGAGTTCGGCAAGCTGGCCGTAGGTGACCGGCCGTGGCTCGCCGAGGATGGCCAGCCGGCCGGGATGCTCGCGAGCGGGGCGAAAGACGAAATACTCGGCTACGTTGAGGCGTGACGGCAGTTCCAGCGGCACGCGTTTTATTTTACTTCGGCTGGCTCTTCCGGCTCACATGCTTTACCTGGCTCATCAGCCTTTCCCGAAGAGCGGCAGGAGCGGAAGGATTGAAGGCAACCAGGTACCACAAGGGCTGCGAGCGGTCCCGGCTCAGCTCGACAAGGGTTTTTGCGGAGGCGTTGGTGTGGCGAGCCACGTTTTCACGGATGGCAGTAGAGGGATGACGCGCCAGCCGGGCGAGGGTCTCGGCCGTGGCACGGGGATGTTCGCTCACCAGCCGCAAAAGGAAATAGTCTGCCTCGGGAGCCGCGCGAACTAGAGTGTCGAGTTCGGCCGGCGTGACATCGGGGCGAAGCACGATGCCGACCTTCTCGTCCCAGCCCGGGTTCATGCGGTTCAATTCCTGCGTGCGGGCGTAAATCATCCGTTCGAGGGCGCGCTGTTCCTGCCCGCGCTGCTCGGCGGCCAGGCCGGAGTCTTCGATGGAATCGAGTACCCGCAGCAGGTACTGGCGTTCGCCGAAAACGACTTGGGAATTGCGTTCGTTTTTCGCGGCGTCAATGGTGCCTGGGCGGCGGCCATGGGCCGAGGGATCGGATCGACGCATGAGGGCTTCACGCGGGAATGCGGCGGTCACGGACACTGGGCGCAGTCCTCCAGTCTTGAATGACAAGATCGATCGGAACTGGCCCCCGCCAGGTGGTCGTAACGAGGTGCGGTTCGAGTGGGAACCCACGGCGCCTGCCGACTAACCCCGACAGCGCGAGTGTTGCTGCCGGGTAAGCGCCACATCGGAGGCGATTCCGGTCCGCCGTTCTCCAAGGAGGAACTGAACGCCTAGACTCCGCCTCCGACTTTCAACTTCCTTCCCGCTCGAACCGCCTTTCTCGGACGCCCGTCGAGGGCCAGCAATCCGGTCACAAGCATGAACGGGCCTCACTCGCTGCCGACATTATCCCCGCACCTGCCCCGGTTTGTATCGCTGTTGACGCGCGCCCAACCCCATTCCAGTAATAACAATGGAGTAACGCCTCGCATCGCTTTCCGGTACTTCCCTGCCACGGGGTTCTAGTGCTGTCAACAGCCGGTGCTCCGGGCGATGCCGGGCTCCGTATCGGTTCAAGTGATTATCGGGGGCAGACAGAATGGAGGCCTGTACCGCTATCGCGAGCTTTGTTCGCGGGCCGCAACGATTTGGGGGCAAGTGAAAGGCCCAAGGCCCACGGTCCCGTCCCGCAAAGCGGGACGGGACCGTGGCTGCCTGGCTTTGCGGGTCGCGGCGTCGGCTGTTGTGCACCGTCCTGCAGGATTAACGGGACGCTTCGCCCGCCGCGGTGGATGCCACCGCCAAACCCGGCCGGCTACCCGTTTCTGCCTTCCATCGCCCGGCGATTGCCGTTCTTGCCGGAAATCGTTACTCTGTCCGTCCGGAGCTGCCCAATCCCATGTCCGTCTTCGAAGACCACAGCGAGGAACTCGACCATTATGAAACGATGATGGGCCCGTGGAGGGGCCGGTTGGCCGTCACTCTCGACCTGATGACCAACGCCATCGTCGTGGCTGGCCAGCATGGCGTCTATTGCCATTCCGCCCGCGAGCCGGAAAAACCCTCTCTCGACATCCAGACCGTCCTGCGCGAACTCACTCAGGCGAAACAGCTCGTGCAGAGCGTCATCGAAGGGCTCCAAGCAGAACGAGAACGGCAGGGCGGCTAGCCCCTGCCGCGAGAGAGATTTCCTGTTCAGATGGGAGCACGGCGGATACCTCAGCCGCCACGGCGACCCGCCACGCGCAGCCAGGCTGCCGCGACAGCCGCGCTAAGCCAAACGCAAGAAGGGATTCGTCTGTTTTTCCCGGGCGATGGTGGTCGAGGCTCCATGCCCGGGATAAACGATCGTGTCCTCGGGCAGAACGAGCAGCTTCTGATGGATCGACCGCAAAATCTCGGAAAACGAGCCGCCCCAAAGATCGGTGCGGCCGATGCTGCCGGCGAATAGCGTGTCGCCGGCAAACAACCGCGGCGTTTCCAGCAGCGGGGCGCCGGTCGTCGTGCCAGCCGGGGCAGGGGGCGGGCCCGGCGCCGCGGCGGCCAGATACAGACTCAGGCTGCCGCGCGAATGGCCGGGCGTGTGAATCACTTGCGCCTGCAATTCGCCCCAGCGCAGTTCGTCGCCATCGCTGAGGAAGCCTTCCACTTCGGTCATTTCCGGCGGTTCGATTCCCAGCCATTCGGCTTGGGAAGGCAGCGCCAGATAGAGTTCCAGGTCGCTCGCGTGCATGACCACCGGCGCTCCGGTGGCTCGATGCAATTTGGCCAGGCCGCCGACGTGATCGATGTGGGCGTGAGTGCAGACGATGGCGCGCACCCGGAGGCGGTGGCGCTCGAGCGCCTCCCGTATCCGGTCGATTTCGTCCCCGGGATCGATCACCACCGCCTCGCGCGTGCCGGGGTCGCCCACAATCGAGCAGTTGCACTGGAGCAGGCCGACCGGAAGGATTTCATGGATCAGGCGATCGCCCATGGGCGGAGTATAGCATCGGGGCGTTTCCCGTCGGTTTGCTACCATGGCGGTTGGGAGCGAGGACGCGAGCGATGAGTCTGGAATCGCCACTGGCGAAGGAACACGAAAAGCTGGGCGCGGCGATGGGCGTTCGGTTCGGCGCTCGCTTGCCGGAAACGGACGGCGATTTCGCCGCCGAATACCGCCGGGCGCTGGAGACCGCCGCCGTGGCGGATACGAATTTCCAGCTCGTCGCCGAACTTGCCGGGCCGGACCGCCTTCGCTACCTGAACGCCGTCTCCACCGGAGACATCCGCGATCTCGAGCCGGGCCGGAGCGCGCTGGGCCTGCTGCTGAATCCTCAAGGGCGCATCCTGGCGGAGTTGCGAACGCTGGCGCTCGCCGACCGGCTGATGGTGTTCTCGCATGCGATGTCGGCCGAACGCACTCTTAAGACCCTCGAACAATACATCATCATGGACGACGTTGCCCTCGCCGACCGCAGCGCCGAATACGCAACGCTGGCGCTGGTCGGGCCGGCGGCCCGGGCGGTGATCGACGAGCTGGCCGGCGCGCCGGCAATCGCGCCGCCCGACGGGAGTCATCGGGAGACCGTTCTTGGCGGGATGGCTTGCCGGCTGCATTCGCCGACGCATCTCGGCTTGCCCGGCGTCGAGCTGATCGCCGGCCGCGATCGGATCGAAGAGCTTTGGCGAATGCTGGTCGAGGCAACTGCCCGGCATGGCGGCGGCCCGGCCGGCTATGCGGCGCTGGACGCGGTGCGCCTGGAAGCGGGTGTGCCGTGGTTCGGGGCGGATTTCGACGAGCGGGTGATACCCCACGAAGCGGGACTCGAGCATTCCCACATCAGCTATACCAAGGGTTGCTACACCGGCCAGGAAATCGTCGAACGCGTGCGCTCGCGCGGCCAGGTGAATCGCCGGCGGGTTGGCCTGGTTTTCTCCGGCGAAGGCGTCCCTCTTGCCGGCGCTAAACTTACCGCGGGGGGCGGCGACGTTGGCTGGATCACCAGCGCCGCGGATTCCCCGCTTGTCGGGCGAGCGATCGGCATGGGTTACCTGCGCCGCGAGTTCCACGCGGTGGGCAGCCGCGTGGACTGGGCCGGCGGCGTGGCGGAGGTGGTGGCGTTGCCGCTTGGTGCGAGCGGGCCGCAGAGGGACCGCTAGCCAGCTTCTACGCCAGGCTGCATGCCGCCGGCTGTTGGGAACGGAATTCACTCGGGGCGGAGCGTTCCGCAGCTTGGGGGCATTGCCTCCGCCGAGGCCATTCACGTCGAGCGGGCGAGGGCGGCGTCCGTCGCTTCGAAGAGAGCGTCGAGTTCGGCGGGTTGGGTGAAGACGTGGGTGGAGATGCGGACGTGGCCTGCCCCGCCGGCGATGCGGATCTGGCGTTTGGCGCATTCGTCGAAAATATTCTTCACCGTGGACTCCGCCGCGGCGAAAGTCACCATGCCTCCGTAGAACGGATCGGCGCTGGCGTTGATGAGCTTGAGCTGGGACTTTTGGGCGACGTAGTCGTGGACGCGGCGGGCAAGTTGGTGGATGCGGCCGAAGATGCGGTCGGGGCCGATAGCGCGGTAGAAATCCAGCGCGGCTTTCAACCCGATCATGATGGAAAGATTCGACGTGCCGAGATTCGAGAAGCGGTAAGCCTTCAGCGAGTAGTCGCGCCAGCTCCCGGAAACGATGTTGACGTAAAGCTGCTTTTGCAGCTCGTCGCGAACGTAGAGGAAGCCGGTTCCCTTGGGAGCCATGAGCCACTTGTGGGGACTGCTGCCGTAGAAATCGCAGCCGATGTCGCGGATATCGAGCGGGATCTGGCCGGTGACATGGGCGCCGTCGACGTGGGTGAGCACGCCTTTCCGCCGGGCCATCGCGCAGATTTGCTTTGCGGGAAGCACGACGCCGGTGACGGTGGTGATGTGGCTGAAGAGAACGATGCGGGTGCGGGGAGTAATCGCCTGCTCGAACAAGTCGACGATCTGCCCGGCGGAAGCGGGCGGCTGGGGAAGCGTCACTTGCCTGATGGCGATGCCGTGGCGGACGACACGCTGATCCCAGACGCACCGGCCGCCGGGATGTTCTTGATCGGTCATCACAACTTCGTCGCCGGGCTTCATGTCGAATCCGTTGCCGACGGTATTGTTGGCTTCGGTGGCGTTGCGGACCAGGGCGATATCGTCGCGGTCGACGTTCAGAAAAGCCGCGAGGGAATCGACTACTTCATGGAGCGGGGGATTTTCCTCGTAGCCGAACCAGGGATAGTACGACTCGGCGAATTCCTCGGCTTGGAGGACGTGATCGATCATCGCGCGGAGCACCGGCAACGGAGTGCAACCGACCGAGCCGCAATTCAAATTGATGCGATCCTTGGCGAGCAGCCATTGCGGGCGCATCCGGGCCCAATAAGCGTCTTCGTTTGACTGGTAGAGTTCGGCGGAGGGGATCGGCGGCGGCTCCTCGCAAAACTGCTTTTCGAGCTGTGGCAGGGGCAGGCCGATGAGCGCTGCGGCAGCGGCGGCGCGCTGGAGAAAATCACGACGCTCGAGCATGGCGGGCCTCCTCGGTGATCGCCTGGGGCCGGTCGCGTTTCTCAGCCCGGGCAATTCTGCACCCGGTGGAGCTTCGAGGGTATAGGATTTTCCAGGTCGGGGCGCAAGCCGGCGCCGGGCCGCCACAGCAGCAGAGCGCTGGAAGCCATCGGCCGGTTTCAAATGAAGCCCGCTCCCACGGCCGGTTGACCCTGTGCTGACGGACGGCCCCGGGGTGATGCCGGGCTAAAGGCCGTGCGGCGACTTGAGGGCATTGAGCTGGCTCAAGCCCGCCGACGGCGCCATCTTGTCGAATGCGGGAACGTCCTTCTCGGTCAGTTCCTTCCAATTCGCCAGTTGCGAGTCCAGCTCCTGGCTCAGCATCTTGAACACTTCGTAGGATTGCGGCGTGGGGCCGGTATCGGCGCTGTCCACGGCGTGTTGGAGGGTAATCATTTTCACCCGGATCTTTGCCGGGTAGTTATGGATGTCTTCCGGGGCCTCGTCGTTCGGCTCGTAAATGGCATTCTCGATTTCCGCCGCCTTCCCGTCCAGGCTGCGCGCGTCGGCGAGCGCGGACGGGGCCGCGCCCGACTGGCCCAGGAACGAGGCCAGCCGCTGGCGCAGGGCAAGAATCTGGTTTGCGGCGACAATCAAATCGTTCAGCCGGTTGCGGATTTGCATGACGAGTTCGAACTGCCGGGCGAGGTCGGCTTCGCTGGTTTTCACTTCCGGGTCCATCCTGACCACAAGCGATTGGGTGAGCGTTTCTCCATTCGCCGTGAGGCGCACCTGGTAGCCGCCGGGCAGAGCCAGTGGACCGAGCGCCGCGCCTCCCAGCGCCGGATGCGGGCCGGTGGCAAGCGGCTCCGGAGCTTCGTAGCGCAAGTTCCACACGTAGCGGTTCATTCCCGGCTGGATTGGCAGCGGGGGCGCCGCGGCCGCGTAGCCGAGACCCGGCTCGCCTTCGGTGGCGGCTCGCACCTGCGGTTTGCTGCTGAACCGGCGAACCAGCTTTCCCTGGCTGTCGAGAATTTCGAGCGACACTTCCCCGGCGGGGGCGTTCTTGAAATAGTAATCGATCACTGCTCCATCGGGTGGATTCTTTCCCACTGGTCCGCCGCCAGCGAGATTAAACCCGCCGCCTCGCCGCACGCGGTAGGAGACTTGAGGCTGGAAGAGATAGATGTCGGAATCCGCCACTTGCAGGCTCGCCTGGCGCAGCGGGGTGATGTCGTCCAGGCTCCAAATCGAGCGCCCGTGGGTGGCGACTACCAAATCGTCGCCGTGGATGATGAGGTCGCGCACCGACGCCACCGGCAAATTCAATTGCAGCGACTGCCAGTGGGCGCCGTCATCGAACGAAACGTAAATGCCCTCCTCGGTTCCGGCAAAGAGCAGCCCCCGGCGCACCGGATCTTCCCGCACCGCGCGAACGAATGAGCCTTCCGGGATGCCAGCGGCGATCGAGGTCCACGTCTTGCCGTAGTCGCCGGTTTTCCATGCGTAGGGTTTCAGGTCGCCGTTCTTGTAGCGATTCACCGCCAGGTAAGCGGCACCGGCGTCGTGGGGCGACGCCTCAATCAGGCTCACCTTGCTCCATTCGGGCAGATCCTTCGGCGTTACGTTTTCCCAGTGCGCCCCGCCGTCGCGGGTCAGCCAAACCAGGCCGTCGTCCGTGCCCGCCCAGATCAGGCCCTTCTGGAGCGGGGATTCCACCACCGAGTAAATCACGTCATAATACTCGATGGTGGCGTTGTCGCCGGTGATGGGGCCGCCTGACCGGCGCTGTTTCGACTTGTCGTTCCGGGTCAAATCGGGGCTGATGATGGTCCAGGTCTGGCCGTCGTCGGTGGATTTGAACAGGACGTTTCCGGCGTGGTAGAGGGTGTGGGGATCGAAGGGCGACATGGCGATCGGCTCGGTCCAGTTGAACCGGTATTTCGCCACGTCTGCGCCCCAGCCGTCCACCGAGATCGGCCATTCGGAGATGTCCTGGTCCTGCTCGATGCGCTTGTCGAACCGCTTGATGTAGGAAATCTCCTTGTCGGTGGCGAAAACGATGTCTGGATCGGCGGGGCTGGGGAAGATGTAGGCGCTTTCGCCGCCGCCGACCGGATAATAATCGGCTCCGGTGATGCCGCCATGCCGGGTGCGGGTGGCGATGGAGAGGGTGGAGTTGTCCTGCTGGGCGGCGTAGACGCGGTAATCGAACCGGTTGTCGGCGGCGATATGGTAGAACTGGGCGGTGGGCTGGTTGTAGACGGTGGTCCACGTCTTGCCGTAGTTGTTGGAAATGGTCGCGCCGCCGTCGTTGCCGATAATCATCCGCGACGAGTTGGTGGGATCGATCCACAGGGCGTGGTTGTCGCCGTGCGGCACGGTGCTGATGGTGGCGAACGTCTTGCCGGCGTCGGTCGACCGGAACACGCCCATGTCCTGGATGTAAATCACGTCGGCGTTTTTCGGATCGGCCCACAGATGGGTGAAATACCACGGCCGCTGGATCAGGTCGTGCCGGCGATTGACGAATTGCCAGCTCGCGCCGCCGTCTTCGGAGCGGTACAGCCCCTTCTGCGCGCCGGTGGCTTCCACCAGCGCGTACACCCGGTTGGGATTGGCACCGGAAACTGCCACTCCGATTTTGCCCAGAATGCCCTGCGGCCAGCCGGGCCCGCCGAGCTTCTGCCACGTGTCGCCGCCGTCGGTGGACTTGTAAAGGCCGTCATCGGGCGAGCCGCCGCTGGTGAGGCTCCAGGGCGTTCGCTGCACCGTCCACATCGCCGCATAGAGCGTCTGGGAGTTGGTGGGATCGAAAATCAGATCGGCGGCGCCAGTGGTGTCGTTCTTGTAGAGGACTTTCGTCCAGGTGCGGCCGCCATCGGTCGAGCGGAATACGCCGCGTTCGGTGTTGGGGCCGTAGACGTGGCCGAGGGCGGCGGCGAACACCCGGTTCGGGTCCTTCGGATCCACCAGAATCTTGCCGATATGCCGGGTGTCGTCGAGCCCGATATGCTGCCAGGTCTTGCCCCCGTCGGTAGATTTATAGATCCCGTCGCCGTAGGCCATGTCCCCGCGAGGGCAAGCCTCCCCGGTGCCCACATAGACGGTATCCGGCTGGGAGTAGGCAACGGCAACCGCCCCAATCGAGAATACCGAGCCCTTGTTCCAAAGCGGGTCCCAGGTGAGTCCCGCATCGGTGGTCTTCCACATCCCGCCGCCAACCGTGCCCATGTAGTAGGTGAACGGGTCACCGGGGATCCCGGTGACCGCCTCGACCCGGCCTCCGCGGAACGGCCCGACCAGCCGCCACTGCATCCCGCTATAAAGGCTTTCGCTATAAGTTTCTGATTGAGCGAGCACGTATCCCGTTCCCAGCAACAGGACGACCGCAGCCGCCAACAACGCCGCACAAGCTTGGGATTTCCGCCCCATGTTCATGTTCGTAGGCCCTCGCAAAATTCCCTGCCCTTTGGCCGGGCGCCCCGCGCGGTGCCTTTTCCCGCGCGCCACCGAAGAACCCCGCCAACGGCTGGGGTGATTTCCAGCGGGTGACATTCTACGGCTTTCGCGGGGGGACCGTGAGCCCGCGCTTCGACCCGCCGGGGCGGGCTCGGGACAAGCCGGGGCGGATGCCACCGGCGGCCGACAGCCAGGGTCGAGCAAGGGGAATTGGTCACGCTCCCTCACGGTCGCAGCTCAGATTCCGGCGTACCTTGGTGGTGGCCGTGCGGTACTGCTGGATTGCCGCGCCGGCGGGCCACGGGTCGGCCGCGGCGGGCCGAACCGAGGCGAATGACCCGGTACGCGGGATCGCAGGTTGCGGGATGGCGCCGTGTTGACGAAAAAGGTGAATCCTGCTACAAAAGCTCATTCTGTGCCCCAGCTTCCGGCAGGCCGTAATTTCGCGCGTCAGAACCTAAATCCCGGAGGAACAATGTCGGCCGAATTTTCGATAGTGGAGATTCGAGGTGTAAGTCGTCCAGTGACGGAGGGCCGCCGATGAACGTGGCCATCGCCAGCAACGCCGCCGGCGGGTTCGCCCCGTCCCTCAGGCGGGGAATCGCAAGCTTGCCTGGGCGCGCGGGCCGGTTCGCGGCCTGGGGCGCGGCCTGCGCAGTCGCGATGACCGCGTTTGCCGCTGCCGCACGGGCGCAGGGCGCGGCGCAAGCTGAAGGGGGCGAAGCGGCGCTGAAGGTTCCCGATTTGTCGCAAGTGAATTTTCTGGGTCTTGACGGCCACCGGCTGCTGCTGTGGGGAATCCTGTTCTGCGTGTTCGGGCTGGCCTTCGGCCTAACGATGTACCGGCGGCTGAAGCGTCTGCCGGTGCATGCGGCGATGCAGGAGATGTCGGAGCTGATTTACGAGACTTGCAAGACGTACCTGATCGCCCAGGGGAAATTCCTGCTGCTGCTCGAATCGTTCATTGCGGTGGTCATCGTATTGTATTTCGGCGCGCTGCGGCACATGGGCGCGGCGCAAGTGGCGATCATCCTGCTGTTCAGCGTGATTGGGATTGGCGGCAGCTACGGGGTGGCGTGGTTCGGCATCCGGGTCAATACGTTCGCCAACTCGCGCACCGCCTTCGCCGCGCTGCCGGGAAAGCCCTTTCCCATTTACCGCATCCCGCTGCGGGCAGGGATGAGCATCGGGATGATGCTGGTGAGCGTGGAGCTGCTGATGATGTTGATCATCCTGCTGTTCATCCCCGGCAGCTATTCCGGGCCGTGCTTCATCGGCTTCGCCATCGGCGAATCGCTTGGCGCCGCCGCGCTCCGTATCGCCGGCGGCATCTTCACCAAAATCGCCGACATCGGCTCGGACTTGATGAAGATTGTCTTCAAGATCAAGGAAGACGACGCGCGGAATCCCGGAGTGATCGCCGACTGCACCGGGGACAACGCCGGGGACTCGGTCGGGCCGACCGCGGACGGGTTCGAAACGTACGGCGTCACCGGCGTGGCGCTGATTGCGTTCATCCTGCTGGGCGTGAGGAACCCGGTGGTGCAGGTGCAGCTGCTGGTGTGGATCTTCGTGATCCGCGTCGCCATGCTGGCGGCCAGCGCGCTGGCCTACTTCCTGAACGACGCCATCGCCAAGGCGCGGTACGCCGCCGCCGACAAGATGAATTTCGAAGCTCCGCTCACCTCGCTGGTGTGGATCACTTCGCTGGTTTCGATCGCGCTCACCTTTCTCCTCTCCCGTTTCATCATTCCGGTGGTGGGCGGCGACGCCACCCAGTGGTGGAAACTTTCGATCATCATCTCCTGCGGCACGCTGGCCGGGGCGGTGATTCCCGAACTGGTGAAGGTGTTCACCTCGACCGAGTCGCGCCACGTCCGCGAAGTGGTGAAATCGGCGGAGGAGGGCGGACCGTCGCTGGGGATACTCTCCGGATTCGTTGCCGGCAATTTCTCCGCTTATTACCTCGGCCTGACGCTGGTCGTGCTGATGTCCATCGCCTTCCTCATCGGCTCGCTGGGCCTTTCGGCGGTGATGCTGGCGGCGCCGGTGTTTGCGTTCGGACTGGTGGCGTTCGGGTTCCTGGGCATGGGGCCGGTGACGATCGCGGTCGATTCCTACGGGCCGGTAACCGACAACGCCCAGTCCATTTACGAGCTGTCGCTGATCGAGCAGGTTCCCGGCGGCCCGCAGGCATTGAAACGGGACTTCCAAATCGACGTCAACTTCGCCCGGGCGAAGGAGCTGCTCGAAGCCAACGACGGGGCGGGCAACACCTTCAAGGCTACCGCCAAGCCGGTGCTCATCGGCACAGCGGTGGTGGGCGCAACGACGATGATTTTCTCCATCATCATGGCGCTCACCGACGGCATCACCAGGAACGTCGACAAGCTCTCCCTGCTCCACGCCCCGTTTCTGCTGGGTATCGTCTCTGGCGGCGCGATGATTTACTGGTTCACCGGCGCCTCCACCCAGGCGGTCACCACCGGCGCCTACCGCGCCGTCGAATACATCAAGCGGCACATCAATCTGGAAGGAGCGGTGAAAGCCTCGGTGGCCGACAGCAAGCGGGTGGTCGAGATTTGCGCCCGGTACGCCCAGAAGGGGATGCTCAACATCTTCATTGCCGTCTTCTTCGCCGCGCTGGCATTCGCCTTCCTCGATCCGTTTTTCTTCATCGGCTACCTCATCTCGATCGCGATGTTTGGGCTCTACCAGGCGATTTTCATGGCCAACGCCGGCGCCGCCTGGGACAACGCCAAGAAGATTGTCGAGGTGGAATTAAAGCAGAAAGGCACCCCGCTGCACGATGCCACCGTCGTCGGCGACACCGTCGGCGATCCGTTCAAGGACACCTCCTCGGTGGCGATGAATCCGGTGATCAAGTTCACCACCCTGTTCGGGCTCTTGGCGGTCGAGTTGGCGGTGCAATTGACGGCGCAGAAAGGCGCCGCCATCACCCGCCTGCTGGCCGCGGTGTTCTTCCTGGTGTCGTTCTTCTTCGTCCACCGGTCGTTCTACGGGATGCGGATCGGCTCCGAAGAATAGCCGCACGCGGGGGGCGCGAGTACCCGGGCCCTGGCTCCGCTGCTCAGGCAGCGCTAGTCCGATTTCGCGCGAGCGCTGAGGATTTCCGCCAGGTAATCCGGCTTGTCCGCTTCGCGCACCAGGTGCGGGTAACGCGCGCCGCCATGATAATCCACGTCGCATTCGACGTAGTAATCGTCGTCCACCACCAGCAGCTTGATGGGCTGCGGATCGTTCCGGCTGGCGGCGATGGCGTCTTCGAGCAGCGCCGCGGTGTACACCCGGCCGTTCACCCCCACCACTTTCATCCCCGGGCTCACTCCCGCGTGGAACGCCGGCCCGCCCCAGATGGAATTCACCACCGTTCCGTCGCTCCTGAGCGTCAGCCCAATCGAGTAGGAGGCGTCCATCCCGCCGGCGAACCCGCCCCCCGCTCGCTCCGGCCGGTCGTCGTACGCCACGTTCCAGCCGCTGGCTACCACCCCGCCCAGCGGCGCCGCCGCCACGGTGGAATCCAGCCGGTCGCGGAAGAATTTCGCCCAGTCGTACGGCGTGACGCCGTTCAGGGCCTCGACGAGTTGGTCGAGGGTGTAGGGCTTCAGCTCGGGACCGTTGTTCGGGCCGGCGTAGAAGAGCTTGCAGAAGTCGTCGAACGACTTCGCGCCGTGGCTTTCGTCGTGAATGATGGTTGCTGCTTCCAGCCACACTAGGTCCCCTTCGTTGTAGTAATCGGTTCCGCGCCGCCAATCGATCCAGCCGCCGCGAAACATGCCGGGCACCGCCGCCGCCGTATCCAGCAGCGGCCGCCAGGTGCGCCCCGGCCGGCCGGGGCCGAGTTCCCCGGCGATGTCCGCCAGGTAGCGGTGGTAGTCGTCTTCGGTCCACAACCCGCTTCGGGTGGCCAGCACGTGGCCCAGGTAGTCGGTGAGCCCTTCGTACACCCACAGGAGATCGGTGTCCATCGGGGCTTCGTAATAAGCCGCGCTCAGGTCCTGGGGCCGGCGGAACTTCCCATTCCAGGAATGCACGTATTCGTGCGCCAGCAGGCTGCCGACGCGGTTGGCGGCGCCCGGCGAAATCAAGGCGCGTTCCGGCAGCCGGCTATCGTTGGATTCGTGGTGTTCGAGCCCGAAATGGGCGACGTGGTCGCTCAGGGTGAGCAGGAAATGGTAATCGCGATAATGGCGCGCGCCGAACAGCTTCCCGGTTTCCGCCACCAAGTTCGTCAAGCCTTTCTGGACGGCAGGACTCATGTCGAGCGCGTGGGCGCTGTCGGCAACCAGGTTGATTTCGTGGTGGACCGGCTCGCCCGGCGGCGTCAAATCGATGGCCCGGTAATACTCGCCGGCGATCGCCGGCGAATCCACCAGCCGGTTCAGCGAAACCGGTTGGAACGTGACTCGGTTTCCCGACTGGTTCGCCACCGGCAACGCGGTGCCGAATTTCCATCCTTCGGGAAGCACGAGAGTAGCGTTGTAGGTGATCTGCTGGGCGGGGACGCCCGCCGGATACAGCAGGTTCTGGTTCCAACTGATGTCCACCAGCTTATCGGTGGCCGAGGCGGCGGTGTAGCCGCCGATGCCTGCGCCCGGCTCGATGTAGTCGAAATCGATTGCGAGCTGGCTGGCGCCCGGCGGCACGATGACGTGGAAGGTGAACACGTCCCGCAAATCGCGCGTCCAGGGGATTGCCGCGCCGGCGGCCGAGAAATGAAGGCCGGTGAGGTTGGCGATCGGGCCGTCGGGCTCGTGTTCGCCGGGAATCCATTTCGGGTAGTAAAAGGTCAGCGGTCCCGGCGCCGCGGGCATCTCGATGCGCGTATGAATGATTTTTTGCGGCGCGCCGGTGGCGTCCACCGTCAGCGCGATGGTTGGGCCCGTCTGCGCTCGCAGCGGACTGGCAACCGGCGCGGCCAGCGCGAGCGCCAGCGCGGAGGATAAGAGCAAAAAATGGAATCGCATCGCGGCAAGCCTCCTCGGCCGGCAAAAGCCAAGCAATGATGGGCAACGCCCGGGAAAATTCTTTGCCGGCACGTGGATGCTAGGACGGATGGAACGCGGCCGTCAACGGCGCGAGCGCCACACGGCTGCCAGTGCGTCCCTCCACGTGAAATCGGGTGCCGCACCCTGCGGGCTCGAGGGTGCGGGTCTTGAATTGCCAGTCCCGAGGAAATTGTCTGTGGGACCTTGCGGGGATAGTTCCGAATCCAGCCACGTGGCCGGGAAACGCAGGGAAATCGAGCGAGCGTCCGCACCCTTAAAAGCGAAGGGTACAGCACCCCGTGCTGCCGGTGGTGCAGACGAATCTCGCCTCGCCGGGTTTCTCGGCACCCCGCCCGCCTGTGAGTTACATCAGTCGCGAGGTTCCGTTACACCGGAATCAGGTTCAAGTAGTCGGAGCGATCGTCGCCATTGAAGCCGGGAAACACTGCCGGCAGATTGCCGCAACCCAAATGCCGGGTCAGGATCTCGCTCAGTATGGCGCGGTAGTCGGTGGTGACTTTCAGATCGCGATCCTGATTCAACCGATCGGGAGCGAGTCCGGGCCAGCGGCCGTAGACCTTGCCGCCTTTCACCGGCCCGCCCATCACGAACATGTAGTTGCCGTGGCCGTGGTCGGTGCCGCGATTGCCGTTTTCGTGCGCGGTGCGGCCGAATTCGGACATGCTGACGAAGACCACGTCCTGCATCCGAGGACCCATGTCGGCGGCAAAAGCGGCGAGTCCCTGGCCCAGGTCCCGCAGCAGATTGCCGAGCTGGCCCACCACTCCGCCTTCGTTCACATGGTTGTCCCAGCCCCCGCTATCGAGAAACGCGACTTCCATGCCGACATCGGCCTTGATGAGCTGGGCGATCTCCTGAAGGCTCTGGCCAAAGCGCCCCTTGGGATATTCGGCGCCGTTCGCCGGCTGGTAATTGCCGGGATCGAGCTTCTTCAGCGTGTCAACCGCCTCGAAGGTTTCGTGGCCGACGCCGCGCATCACGTCGTCCACCGCGCCCGAATACATCGCCTCGAAATTGGTTTCCACCAGTTGCGGCGGGCCGAAGAGCTTGAATTGGCGCAAGTCGGGCAGGGCGATGGCCGGCGCCTCGCCGCGCAGCGTAACGGGCAAATTCGGGCTGATGGCGACGGCGCGCAGCGGCGGCGCGTTGGGCCGCGGCTGCTGCTGGATGGCGCGGTTCAGCCAGCCGTCTTCGGTGGACTTCACTCCCGGCGTTCCCGACTCCATGTAGTCCTGGGCGTCGAAATGGGAGCGGGAGGGATCGGGCGAGCCGGTGGCGTGGACGACGGCAAGCGAGCCCTGGCGATAGAGCGGTTCGAGCGGGGCCAGGCTGGGATGCAAGCCGAAAAAGCCGTCGAGATCGATTGCGGCGCCGTGAATGTCGCTCGCGCCGGGGCGCGGAATCGCAATGGTAGGCCGCAACTGATAATAGTTCGCCTCCGCGTAGGGCACGACAACGTTCAGCCCATCCACCGCGCCCCGCTGGAACAGAACGACGAGGACTTTCTTTCCCGGGCCGGGGGTGGCCGCCATCGCCTTGCGGAGGAAAGTGGGCATGGCGGTGATGCCGAAAATCGCGATGCCCGTGTTTTTCAAGAAAACGCGCCGGGTGATTGGCATGGCTCGTCCTTCCTTCCCTCCCTGCCTCGAAACTT
This sequence comes from Candidatus Acidiferrales bacterium, assembly GCA_035946455.1. Lineage (GTDB taxonomy): Bacteria > Acidobacteriota > Terriglobia > Acidiferrales > UBA7541 > JAKASX01. The sequence continues at coordinate 140,943 of DASYZK010000008.1, forward strand.
CCCCGTTCAGTGCCGCTGGAATTCCGGCGAGCCGAGCACCAGGCCTACGATGAGGCCTTCATTGATGTGGCCGACGGGGTCGTCCAGCCTCGCTTGGAGAATTTGGGGGTCGGCCAGGCGTTTTCCGAGCACGTCCCGGGTCGCGGGCGTCACCTGGTTGTCGAGCAGCGCCTGGAATGCCTGGTTGAGTGCCGTCTGCGGGTCGCGAGCGGCGTCGGGGGTGAGGATCTGGCCCAGATCGACTTTGGCGCCGGGCATGTGGTTGGTGGCGACCGCGATGGCGAAATTCATGCGATCGAGCAGCGCGCCGGTGGCAATCCAGTTCTGGGCGGTGTCGGGATAGCCGTTGGGCGTCTCGCACAGGTAGAGCGGTTGGCCCATCCGGCCCACCCACTGCGCCAGCGGCAAGGCGATATCGACGTCGGCGCCGGTGGCACGGATCGCGCTCACCACCAGCTCGAAGGGAGTTTTCACCTTCGCCCGATACGCCTGGCGCGACCAGAATTCCGGCGAATAAATCATCGCCCGCATCACCTGGCGGATATCGCCGTGGGATTTCAGATACGCCTTCGCCATGTGATCCACCAGCGGCTGCGGCGGCTCGTCCATCACGAAGTGCCGCGCCAGCTCGCGCGACAGGAACCGGGCGGTGCGCGGGTCGCCGGCGAGCTTGTGCAGGATTTCCTGGCCGTCCTTCATGCCCCCGGCCTTGATGGTATAGCCGAGCACTGTTTTTGCGCCCGGGGTATGCAGCCGGCCCTCGAAATTGAATTCCGGATCGCGCCGCGGCTGCTGGATGGTCCAGCCGGTGAAAATCTGTGCCATCTGGGTTACGTCGGTTTGGGTGTAATGCACGCCGACAGTGTGCAGCTCCATCAGCTCGCGCCCGTAATTCTCGTTGAGCCCGCGATCTTGCTGCTGCTTGTTGGCGGCGGCATTCATCTGCTGCTGCCGCTGGCGGGAGATTTGCTGCTGGCAGCGGGCCATCTGGATGGGGTTGGGCCGCCCGAAGGGCGAAAACACCGCCCCGCACGCGCCGAACAGCACCGCCTGCTGGCGCCGGGCGACGATTTCGTTCCGGTTGCGGGCGAAAGCCACCGGATCGACGCTCAGCCAGTTGTCCAGATAGAAGAGCATCGCCGGGCTCTTGGCGGTGGCGGTGAGCAAATCCTCGAATTTGCCCATGGCGTGCGGCCGGATGGTGTCGCGCTCGTAGGCGTCGAGGAACCAGAGGTCGGCGCCTTTGCGCGCGAAAACATTGAAATGGTTGAACCAAAAATCCGCCAGCCGTTCGTCGAGCTGCCGGGGATCGTAGATGGCGCGAACGAGCTTGGCTTCGGACAGCTCCGCGATGATTTGCTGCGGCGTGCCGTCGATCCGGATCTCCTGGGCCCGCGCCGGATCGAACTGGCCCGACTGCCGCAACTGGGCGATCTTCGCCTGCACCTGCTGCTGGCGCTTCTGCTGGTACTGTTCGAGGGTTAATCCCCGCTGCTTGGCGGCCATCTGCGGGAACGGGTAGCGCTCGAGCAGTTGAGCGCTCGACATCCGCAGGGTCTTGAGCTCGGCCAACCGCTCGTCGAGTGCGGCGGTATCCATCGAGGCGGGATCGAGTTGCTGGTCGATCCACTTCTCGAGGCCCATCTGCTTCACGCGTTCGAGGTCCCCGGGCCGCGGGCCGAACGCGAGCCGGTTGAGCGCGTGCTCCGCCGCTTCGTCTTCGGTGAGCTCGGTGATGGGAAGCTTGCCCTTGAACGCCTTGGGCAAATTGATTTTCTGGGGTTTACTCTCGCCGGTCGCGGGTTCCCCGCCGTTCCCTGACGCCCATGCCGGCGGCTCCGGCGCGAGCGTGGCGAGCGCCAAGCCCAGCGCCGCCAGCACCGCTGCGCAAGCCGGGACAAAGGCGAATGGAGGTTTCGGCGTCGCGGTTTTGCCTTTTAGAGCCATGTGTGTTCGCCGGCAGCTCCTGGGCTGCCGGAGTGCCTTGAGGATGCCTGGCTGAAGCCCGGCGCTACATCCGCCAGGGCCGCGCCCGATTCAGTATTTATAACCCAATTGGGACCCGGAAGTTGCGGACTTTCTTCCTCGCGTGCCCAAGCGCGTGCCGACGGGCGCACCGTTGACTCCCAAACCGACGAAGGCGATTCCCGCCATGAGACACCTCACCCGATACGTCCGGGAAAATCATGATGGAAAAAACCTGGGGACTCAAACGCCGGCTGCAACCGGCTGCCGACGAAGTTTACCGGCGGTCGGCGCGGAAGGCGTCTAGCGTCCAGGTATCCTGGATTTCGTCGTGGCGGAGGATGTAGAGGTTGCCGTCGTCGGCGCGCACCCGGAAAAATATGGCGTTTGGGTCGTACCACTGATCCTCGACCGCAACCACCTCGAATTTGCGGCCGCGCATGGTAAATCGGTTGGGCCGCTGCGCGGCGCGGTAGCCCTCGTAACACTGTACGTCGATCGATAGCATGGCGAAATTCTACGACGGTTCGGAAGGGAAGGCGAGCGGCGATCTGCACCGATTTCCCCCGACGCCGGCGTGAGCGCATGGCCGGGACCAGTACCCACCGCCTGTGCCGGATAGAAACTGGAGGAGCCGCAGACCTCGGCGGCGGATGTTTGCGCTACGCGCTCGTGAACTTAGCCTGGCGAATTCCTCGGGTATAATGCCGCCGTGAGTGACCAGCCGGCGCAACAGATGCACTGCATGGAAGTGTGGGGCGGAAGCCAGCTCACCGCGCGCGGGGTTCAAATGGGAGGGCTCGAGGCGTGGGTCTACAGCAAACCCCACGAGCAGGCGCAGCGCGGCGGGGACGTTTATTCCGGAATTCTTTCATTGCGTTCAGACCCGCATAAATATTGGTGAAAACGATGGTCCGAGGATTCAAAATGCCCACTCAAAAAGGAAATCGGCGTTTCAATGTGAAACCGGCGCAGAAAACAGGCTGGACTAGGGGGAGGGCGCGGAGAACCTTCTACGGGCAGAAGCCGTCTCCTGACTTGCCCACAAACGTGTTGCGTGAATTGGGGCAGCCGGTCACGGACGCTATGGACACGGATCCATTCGGTGAATGCAGATCACGGTCCTACGTTCCTCCGCTGCGATCTTGCTGATGCCGAACCTTTCGGCTCAGTGGCCGCGGAGCGTAACGGTTCCTCCTGCTGCGGTGAGTCTAACCCGTTTGTGAATCGTGAGGCGCTCCTGTTTCGCCCCGGCCATGATACGGATGACACCTCCATCCTTGGCGGCGTTGAGGGCGCCCTCGAGGGTGTTGAAGGGTCGATAAAAGTCGCCTTCGCTCGGTCCAGTCCAATCGAAGTCCACCCAGACCTGGTAACCAGCGCCGGCCTGTTGCACTTCCCCCGTCTCCGAGGTGCGTATAAGGTGATGAGGATCGCTCCAATCCAGCGTGAGTTTCGTGCCAAGCGATGGATTGTGAATCTCAACGGCAGCCTCGCGCGGGCTCCGCATGATCGTGCCACTAAGAAAAAGAGACGGATCTGCGTCATTGCCGGCATCGGCCAGAGTATCGGACGGATCCCCGTCGCCGTATTCGATCCGCAGGATCTCCGATCCGCAGATGTGATCGTCTCGCTCTAAATTTTTCCAGATCACATAGTGAATCCGGTTACCGAAGAATGTGGTGTAAACTGACTCTTTGGCGCTCGCGAAGCTGACATTGGGATTATTCGCCTGCACCCGAGCCTTAAAGGCATCGAAACTCACTTCCGGGTGGCGCCACGTGTCGAACGCTTCCAGGACAACGAAATCCCCCGACCTGTGGACCGCGAGATAGTAACCCACCGGCTCACTCGCCCAGGGCCGATTCTCACCGAAGAACACTCCGTCGCCGGTGTCAGGAATGCCAGCGCCAGCAAAGCCCCCGAAATAAGCGCCGACGCCGCAGGCAAAATCCGGCGCCACGCCGTAGTTCTCTGTTCCGCCATGATCGGCGGCGGAGATACCGTTCTCTGCAGTAGGACGATCTGAAATATGCATGATCTGGATAATGTCTCTGGCGTTGTAAGCACTGCCGCTCGTCGGCATGAACGAGATCGGAACGGCGACGCCGAGGTTCTGGGCCTGGTAGCCAAATCCGAACTTGCCCGGAATGACCCAGATGGCCGGCCGACCGCCGGCCGAGATGAGGTAGCTCGGCGAGCCGGCGTAAATCTCCTTGTTGTCGCAATTTCGCTGCTGGCCCGGCTCATTCAGCATCGAGTGCCGGTGCAGCCGCTGGAGGAAACGACGGTGCAGGTCGTTGACGAACAGGTCATGCACGGACGGTGCAAGTCGGTGATCACAGACAGCCTCCAGCACCAGCTCGGTGCCGAAATTCGGCGTGATCGCCCAGCTCCACGGGCGCGCCTCCACGGGTGCGCCCGGCCAAACGGTATGGTCGGGAGACTGATACGCGCGTGTGTTGCCGGCGTGCAGCGCAAAGTGAGCGGGCATCGGGTCGGCGCCGCCAGCACTGGTGAACGAGATGAACGACTCAAGCAAGCTGACGTCCATGAACCCGGGTCGATCATACATTTGGTTCACGTTCATGCCCTCGTTCCGACGACGGAATGGCACCATGCGCCGCAAATCGCAACTGGATACGGCAAAGTGAGCGGAAAGATAGTCAAGGACCATGCCAGCACCCAGCTTGACCTCTGCGTCATAGGCATAACTATATAAATTCAGTAATGCATGTCGCGATTCCTCTTGATAGGGTTTGGCGTTGTATTCGGCAAAGTCGTCGCTTAGTTTGTTCCGCAAAAGCAGGAGCACCTGATCCATGCAGCCGTTCCGGCGGTTGTCGTAGGCGGGTTCGGGTTGTCGCTGATAGACGAGCTGATTCGTGAGGTAGCGCGCCGTGGCAATCATGAGAACGTGGTTCTCGGTTTCCGGAATGGGGACTGATGCCGGCCCAACGTCACAATGGCCCACTGTATCCCACTCGGGGGGAGCGGGACCGCTGGTCTGCGTGAGGTCCATGTTGTCCCGGTCAATGGCCCCTTGAGCCAGGAGGTTGTTGATCAGCTTTTCCCGCGCCACCTGTGTAAGCCGGTCGTAGTAGGCATAGACCAGCGGGAGCAAAAACATCTGCGTCATGTCATAGTTACCCTCCCACTTAGGTGTGCAGTCCTCCCAGCCTGGACCCGAGGTTCCGCACCATCCATGCGACGCAGCCATGATCGCATCCGACACCATTCCTTGTAGGTTCGCGGCGACCGGCGAATTGGGGAAGTAGTCCCCGTAGGCCATGACCGCCAGGCACTTAGCCGTTGGGATCAGGATGGTGCTTGGCGTCTGCTCCTGACCGTACCCTTTGCGCTCGAGCAGCGCATCGAATTCGAAGTCGCCGCTCGTTGGTTTGATTTTCACCGCGGCCGGGTCGCCTACGGCCGCGATCACGCCGGCCGCAGCCCTGGCATCGAAAAGGGAGTTCGCGAGTGGACGGGAGTCTGGCAGCGCCCCAGATCCATCCGGCTGCGGGTATGGTGGCAGATGCACGTCCTGGAGATCGATTCGGTCGTAGTTCCACGTGTGCCGTTCCTGTGGGGCCGGCATGGTCCGCCGATAGTAAGGGTACGTATGCATTGGAGCACCTCCTTGTGAAGCTTACTTCACGCTTCGGTCCAAGTGCCTAACATGCCCTACAACCGTCTCGCCAACGCATCCCTTGCGGCACGCACCTTCGGCCGTACTTCGCTCACGTACTGAGCTGCGTCCGCGCGCGTCTTGACGGCGCTGAACCGGTCCATTATCCCTGCTCGCTGCCCCGGCGGAGAAAGAACCATATCGTGCCGCAATACGACGAACAGAAACCCCGGGACGTTTCCTTCGTTGATCGAATCCTGAGTGCGAGTGGCGGTCAATCCCTCTCTCGTTGGCGCTCCGCCTGGGGCTGGCGCGACGGCTACGCGGCGGTCGAACGAAACGGGGTCACAATCATCATTCAGGTTAGATGATGCCGGCGAGGGAGCCGGGGTGACAGCGTCGCCTCTCGGACTTGCCAGCGAGACGAGCGACATCAGATTGTTGGCGTTGGCGTCGCGTTGCGTCAAGGATCTCAGACCGAAGCAGGCTTGAACGGTAGCAGGGATTGACGCGTGGTCGTAGAGACGGTGATCGATTAGGTTTCGAGGGATCAGGGGAGATATTACGACTGCGGGAACGCGTGGTCCCAGCTGTTCGAAAGTGAACCCGTACTGGTTGTAGGTGTCCCCCGGAGCCGTATCCCCGGGCGCGACGGCGGCGGGCGGCGGCAAATGATCGTAGAAGCCCCCGTGCTCGTCCCAGGTGATGATGAGCAGGCTATTGCTCCACAAAGGCGAGTTTCGAAGCGCATCGTACGTAGCTTTGATCAGGGCTTCACCACGTGTGATGTCGTCTTTTGGATGCTCCGATGTGCCACACTTGAAATCCGACAAGAAGTGGCCGTAGTTGGGCTCGATAAAGGTATAGGAGAATGAGTAGTCGGGCTGGGCAACATCCTGAGCGAACTCGTCGTAGTCGTGGATATCGGTCAGATCAATCCCTTCGAGAGCCCCCACCACAGGGAAATCATCACCCGCGTAAATTCGCCATTTTGTGTTGTTGCTGTCCAGCCGATCGAAGATCGTGCCATTTTTGAACTCGAAACCGGATACGGCGTTCCATTGGAGGATTTCCTTGGCCGAAGGGCTGTGATCGAGTCCCCCTGACGAGGCCGCATGGGCGAAGAACCGATTAGGCCATGTGGGCCCGGGCATCGAAGCATGCCAGTTATCGCACACGACGAACTCCTGGGCAAGCTTGTTTAGGACCGGGAGTTGGGTCGGGCAAATGTAGCACTTCATGATTTCACCGGGAGCGCTCTGTTCACCGGTTGCCGTGTAAGTCGCAACGTAAGAAGACACGAATCCGTTGTTGAGGATCGGGGGATACGCACCCCCAAAAGGGTAGACGGCTTCCGGCCCGCATAGCTGCTGTAATACGCCAGCAGGAATATTATTGGCTGGATCACCACAAAACTCGTGGCTTGGGTCCACCGGCATCGCAAAGTCGGCGGGCTGCGTGACGCGGTAGGGCTGCCCGCCGAAGATATTTGACGATAGCAAGTCGCGAACCGAAATGAGCGAAGATGGCGGCCAGTTTCGTCCCTCTTTCCTGACGATGCCGCGAATGGAATCTGTTTGGAAAGATTCTACGGCTGAACGAAACCCCAGGGGATTCAAGCCATTGATCCGCGTTTCGCTGCCAGAGGCCGCGTCCGTTCCCGTAATGCCGGAGAAACCCAACAGGTGGTCGAATGACCGGTTCTCAAGCATCAGGCAGAACACGTGTTGGATTCGGCTTGACAAGGAGACCTTCTTTTCTCGGTGACGGGTTTCCTAAGAAAAGGCCGCCCCCTCCCTCGCATTGCGATGGAATGTCAACCGATCTAGCCTCATCCCCCAGAAATCGTTCGCTCTTGCAGCGCGACCAGGATGGGGATCAGTCCCTGGCCTGCATTCAGCGGCTCCAGCGCTTTTCCAAGCACGGCGCCAAATGCTCGAACGGGATCCGTTGCTTTCATCGCCTGGTCGGGGGTCGGTGCGGTCGTGAGCAGATCACCGACTTCAACGGCCGAAGAACCGGCGTCCACCTTGCAGTACACTTTTCCAAGTAGAGCCAGTGGCATTCTGTTGTCCTTTGAGGAGTGCTTACCCAGGACGATAGCGGGCTTCAGGTTGCCGGCGCCGGAGATTACCCCTGCGACACGCTTGTCGTAGGGAGACTCGCTCATCTGCAGCACATCGCCTTCCTGTATCACCATTACCGTTCCGGATTCAATTTCCTGGGCGCAGGGGATATTGAATTGGCATCCACATCTTCTCCTGATCCTAGAGAGGCTACTGCAAAGCGACGAGAATGGGAATCAAGCCCTGACCGCTGTCCATAGGACACAACGCTTTGCCAATCACCGCGCCGAAAGCCCTCAGTGGATCGTTAGCCTTCATGGCATGTCCGCAAGTTGGGGATGTCGTCAGTAAGTCTCCGACTTCGATCTGTCCGTACCGGGCGTCAACCTTGCAGTACACCTTGCCCATGAGAGCGACCGGCAGGCGGCCTTCCTCGCCGGCTCGCCTGTCCAGAACCAAACCAGGTTTGTAGCTTCCAGCGCCGGAGATAACACCGGCAACCCGTTTATCGTAAGGTGCAGAGCTCTCGCGCAATCCGCCGTCGCATTCCAGGACCATTACCGTTCCAGGCTCGACCTGAGGCGACCCCGCGATCTCAAAATCCTCGGCACAATCGGCGTTACCGAGGATGACGTCGCCCTTGTTCACAAACAGGCTTCCACCAGTGATCACAATGCTTCCATCTGGAGGCGGATTCGCACCAGGATCCTTAGCAGTCGGGGAGGGGTTTACCACCAAACGGCCGTTGAAGACGGCCGCCCAGGTCGCGCCCTGCGCGAAGATACCGACATCGTTCTTGCTGGATGCGGAGAGGGCTTGTCCTCCGTCACTGGTAGCCACGATGCCGCTGCCAGTATTACTCTGGGCCAGCATCCCGAACCCGGCATCGCTGAATCCGCCCACTCCAACCGACTGTGACCCCGAGGCGCTCTTGGGTCCGTTTCCCTGCACGCCGACCCCTTTTGAGCCGTTGTTTGAACCGAAGACTCCCGCGGCACCTGGTACGTTTGTGACAGCGAGGATCCCGGCACCGTGAGGTTCTCCATCCGTGGCCGTCGAGGGCGTGGTCGCATCATTTACGGCCAAGACAGCGTTACCATTGGGGTCGTGCGCGAAGCTTTGAATGGCATTCGCGTCATTACTGTGCGCGCTGACGCCAGCGCCTTGGTCGCTGAAGCCGCTAAGCCCCGCCTCCGGCCCATTCCCTTGCACGCCGACCCCTTTCGAGCTGTTGTTTGAACCGAATACTCCCGCGGCACCTGGTACGTTTGTGACAGCGAGGATCCCGGCACCGTGAGGTGCTCGATCCGTGGCCGTCGAGGGCGTGGTCGCATCATTTACGGCCAAGACAGCGTTACCATTGGGATCGTGCGCGAAGCCTTGAATGGCATTCGCGTGATTACTGTGCCCTCTGACGCCAGCGCCTTGGTCGCTGAAGCCGCTAAGCCCCGCCTCCGGCCCGTTCCCCTGCACGCCTACACCCTTCGCACTATTGTTGGCTCCGAAAACTCCGGCAGCGCCGGGACTCATTGTTAATCCGAATACGCCTGCCCCCTGAACACCACCACCCGAAGGCGCGCTGGTCGAATCGTTCCTTCCGAATACTGCACTCTGGGCTACATCGCTTGTTTCACCGAACACCGTTGCCATTTTCCAAACCTCCTTCCCGATGGGTAAATGTGGGGCGGTAGCATTGCAGTCGGGCGGGCATTATGCGGAATTCCCGGTAAAACATACGCAGGTCTCGTTTGAAGTATCGCTTACGGTCCTCACGATGTCCCTTTCCTGTCTTTGAAGCATCGTATTCATACCAATTTGCGCGCCCCTGACTTGCCACCTGCCCAGGCCCCGGCCATTATGGAACGGACGCTCACAAATGGATGGTCGTTGGGACGCAAGCTCTTGAGGCCGTTGCTCGGATTGAATCTCGGGGGAAGAAACTGCCTAAGTCCAAACCATGGCGGATACATGACGGGGGGGAGCGCAGGCCTATATATGTGTTGAAACTTCCGCTGTATCTTGTTTGAACCTCGTATTGGTAAACTGATGACTGATTTCGTCCGTTTGTATCCTTGAGGATACAACCGCTCGGCACAGTGGTCGAGTTCTGGTAGACGGAGGTGACCGGCTGAATATACTGCCAAACGCGCGGGTAGGCATGGTTATGACCCGCGGGATCCCAACTCACCAAGATGTACCCAAAAGGCTTCGCCTGTGCGTTTACATTCACGACCGAGCCCGGCTCCTTTTGCGGTGGTGGATCAGGCGGCGGAGGCGGGGGCGGACCTACGGCTGGGGTCGTGGCGGAGGTCTGTCCGAAGGCAGTTTCCGTCTGGCCGCCCTCCGTTTGCGCGAACCCAATCATGGTGTATTTGTACGTTGTGCCTGGGTTAAGGCCAGAGAAATATGTGGTGCCGGTCAAGAAAGGGAGGCCGGGCTGCAACGCTATCTGTCGGCCAGACGGCAACTCAAATTCGTAGATAGCGAGGGTATCTTGTACGGGGTCGCCCGGGTCCGCCTCCCCATTGAGCTGGACAGCTTTCGTCGATAGTGCCTTAGCAGTGAGTTGCATAGTCCTACTCCTCTTCCCTCACCGACCGTGGATAGGGTAAACAGCCCCAAGCGACAAACCCTCCTGGAAGACGATGCGTGCGAGTCAGTCGCCGGAACGTTCCTCGAGGTTGCACGTCCACTTACCCTCCCACACGGGCCTGCCGTCCAAGAACGACCGCGGAAGAAGTTACTGTAATGCAACGAGGATGGGAATCAGTCCCGTCCCTCCCGCCAGGGGCTGCAACGCTTTCCCGATTACAGCGCCGAAGGCTCGAAGCGGATCCGCGGCTTTCATGGCGTGCCCGGGCCTCGGAGAAGTGGTCAGCAGATCACCCACTTCGATCGCCGAGTAACTGGCATCTACCTTGCAATAAACCTTTCCCAACAACGCCACCGGTATTCTTCCGCTCTCCGGGCGCTCCCTTCCCAAGATAATGGCCGGCCTCAGGCTACCGGCGCCGGAGATTACCCCTGCGACACGCTTGTCGTAGGGAGACTGGCTCATCTGCAGCACATCACCTTCCTGTATCACCATCACGGTCCCGGGATCAACTTCCTCAGCACCGGACATATTGAAATCCTCCGCACAGTCTTGGTTGATGAGCGACACGTCGCCCGTCACCATAACATTCCCCTTAAAGTACCCGGCTGGCCCGCCGTTCTCGTTGGAACCGGAGATGCCGGCGTGGTCTTTGGCGTGGCTTATTCCCTGGACCCCATCCAAACTCCAGGAGTAACCGTAGACACCCGCACCACCGTGCATGTGAACCCCAGAGACGCCAGCGTTGTTTGCCGAGAAGCTCTCCCCGCGAACCCCGTCAGAGGCACTGCTCTTGCCGAACACGCCCGCGTTTGTACCGCTCTCGCCACGGCCGAGCGACTCCACGCCCTCGCCGCTCTCGCCCAAGATGCCCGCGCCCGACAGGCTGTGGCCGTACAGGCCCATCCCGCCACCCAAGTTGATCCCGTAGACACCAGCGTTGTTTGCCGAATAGCTTTCCCCATGAACGCCGTCGGACTTAGTGCTCGTGCCGAAGACGCCTCCGCCGTCTCCAGCACCCCGGACGCCCATCCCGCCGCCGCTGTTGACCCCGTCGACACCAGCTAGCTTTGGCGACTGGCTCGTGCCGGAGACGCCAATGCCCGACTGGCTCGTGCCGAACACGGCAATGCCCGACTGACTCAGTCCGTGCACGCCCATCCCGCTGCCGCTGTTGAGAGCCTGGACGGCAGCTTGGTCTGGCGCTTGGCTGATGCCGGACACAGCAATGCCACCTACACTCAATCCAACGACTCCGAAGCCTTTCCCGTCGTGCTCACCAAAAACACCACGACCTCCCTCAACCACGGATTTGCCGTGGACACCATTCGTCCCCGTCCCTAAAACACCTTCCCCGTTACCTGGGCCCATGTACTCGCCCAGGACCCCACTGCCGCCGCTGAAATAGGCTTGGCCGTGGACACCGTTCTGGCCCGTACCTAAGACCCCGTCCGAGCCTGGCGCTGGACTACTGCCGGTGCTCTGGCCTAAGACGCCAATATTGGTATTGGAGGTACCGGTTACAGCCGGCTTTGCGTTGCTCGTGCCGAGAAGAGGGTTCTCAGGCAAAGGCACCGGATGAGGGCCCGGACCGGGGCCAGGGCCAGCACCGACGCCAACTTTTGGGTCGTTCATGGACCACCTCCTGATTCTGGGATGTAACGATGCAGTTAATCGTTGAAACTAATTCGCGAAAAAGAACAGTGCCAGGACGAGGACCTAGCCCGCACCCGGCGCACCGCTAGAAGAGGGCCACCTGGGCCACGTTCAAATTGTCGTTGCCGGAACCCTTCCACCCGATGGGCATCTGGGTTCCGTTTGAGGCCAGCGCCGGCGGACTAGGGCTGGTTGCTCCCAGGATCAACTTGTTCGCCAGCGACCGGATCTCAAAGGATATCGCATCGACAAGCGCCGGTATCTCCCAAGGTTGAACGAGGCCGTCCGAAGAGGGAGCGTCAGCACTCAGCCGGAATTTCCTTTTTGCCCCTCCGTCGGTCAAAAGTATATACCCATTTGCGTCCACCCAAATAGCTTTCTTCTCCGAGAGCGTCATCGGCCCCGAACCGTCCTTCCAAAAGTCCTCGCCGATCCCTTCCCACTACTCCTTGAAGCCAGCTTCTTCAGACACCGCTGCGTGTCGAAGCGTTCTAGGGACCGATTTCTCTGCCGTCACAACGAGTGGCTCTATCCGGACGAAAGGGCCAACACCCCGATCCGCCGTAGCATGGCAACGAACAGCCGCCGGCTCAAGTGCCCTTCGGCCAAGAGCAGTCAGTAATAACGCGCATGTTTCACCAGTCGTCCTCCGGTTTTGACCAACCGTTGCTGAAGGCTCGTCAAAGACCAGTTCCCGATTCTCTGTGGCAGCACTAGCCGTCGCCACAGGTTTCCGAGATTATAGGCAATGACACTCAGCCACAGCCGCACTTCGTTGGACCGGAACCGATGGCAACTCAGCCGGGTCATTTTGACCGCCTGCTTGCCTTCCTTGATCCATTGCTCGGCTGTCCCGCGTTTGTTACAGAACCGCACCACCGCCCGACTCGGCAGCGTCAGGTTCGTCACGATGAACCCCACGCGCGGGAACAACTCTCCCAGATGATGTTCTACCTTGGCAAACACCCGTCGGGCCGTCTTCCAACTCTCGGCTTGGTACAGAAAGCCCTTGTACTCGACCAGCGGTTTGTTGCCGGGCCTTCCCAGCGGACGTTTCAGCAACTCCCCGATATCCCGTAGCAGGTTTTCGTTGGCCGGGATGCGGATGGCGTACTTCACACCCCGCTCCTCCAACGCTTCATAAATCTCGGGCTTCGCAAAGGCAGCGTCGGCGCGAAACACGACTTCTTTTCCCATTCGCTGCTGGCGCTCAATCTCCGGCAGCAACAACTCCTCCCAGCCCTCGGCACTGTGAACATTTCCAGGCCGGAGCTTCGCAGCCAGACAGTCGCCGTCTCGGTTGAACAGTAACAGCGGATGATAACAGGTTGACTCGAAGTGCCCGTTGTAGGCACTCTGCTCCTGCTCCCCGTAGACCGGAATCTCGGTCGAGTCCATGTCCAGCACAGTTCGGTAGTGCTCGTTGATTGCTGCTGCCCTGCCGATCAGTTCTCGATTCACCCGCGCCAGACCCGCGAAATTCTCTTCCTCGGCCAGCAGCTCGGTCTCAAAAGACTGCAACCGGGATGTCAGGGCCGCGCCACGGTCCCAGATCCTCTCCGAACCGATCAGGCGGAATGTGGGATCGTGCGACAATCGCTCGGCATCGTTTACATCCTCGTATCCGGCCAACCGGCTGTACACCGACTGCCGCAACAGGTCCGTGAAGGAAAACCGCGCGTTGTTTGCCCGGAAATCGGTCAAGTGCTCGTCGATGAGTTCGCTGGATCCGAGGCGCTCGTCCAACTCCCGCACCAGAATCAGTCCACCGTTGGAAGTGACCCGCGAACCCTGGAAAGCGACTCGCAGAAATCGGTTGAACGACAGTTGAAACGTTTTTTTGGTCCTCACCCATTAGGTTTACGCCTCCGCAACGTCATCCGGATTCCGAAACCCGCATCAATATTGACGTTCGACGTTAGCAGAAGGCTTCCCCCGCGATTTCAAACTGGAAATCCGGGTGATTACGCTTCGAGCTGCGCCACCGGCCGCATCAGCCGTCTGCTGCTGGCGGATGTGGCTGGACACGGAAACTCCGCCGCCTCGGTCGCGGCCGATCTGCGGACGCTCATGCGGCGGTTCGTCAACCGTCTGGACCAGACCGAATTCGTGCGGCTGCTCAATCAGCAGTTCGCCGCGCATTCGCGGGAAGGCACCTTCGCCACGGCGATCGTCGCCACGTTTTTTGCCACCAGCCGCCGCCTGCGAGTGTGCAACGCCGGTCATCCGCGGCCACTGCTGTACCGGGCGGGGCAGGGCCGATGGGATTTCCTCGATCGCGAGGAATCTCCCGGGGATCGCTCCGCTCCCCGCAACACGCCGCTCGGTATCGTCGCCCTGGCGGATTATGACGAATTCGACCTCGAGATGGACGCCGGCGATTGCCTGCTGGGCTATACCGACGCTTTGATTGAATCCCGCGATGCCGATGGAGAGACGCTCGGCGAGGCTGGCCTGCTTCGGATCACCCGCTTGCTGGGGAGCGCGCACCCGCGGGAATTGATCGACGCTCTTCTGAAGGAGATTGCCGAGCGCTTCCCCGAAAATTTATCCGAGGACGACGTGACGCTGCTAGTGGTGCGGGCGAACGGCGCCGGGGTTAGTTATCCGTTGCGAGACAAGCTGTGGGCTTTCGTCCGGCTTATCGGCTCGCTCGTTCGCGCGATCAACCCTCGCGCCGAACGGCCGCCGCTGCCCGACCTGAATCTTGCCAACATCGGCGGGGCGATTCTTCCCGCACTGGGGCGGAAGTGGCGGGCGCACCGTCCGGGGACCCGCTCGCCCGATCGCGCCGGGTGATTCTCATTCGCCGGCGGGGAGCCGTTTCGCGCAATGGGGACCGCGCTTCAAGGCCGGCGCGGGGCGTGCTCGCCCACGAAACCGGCGAGCTTCACGCCGTGGTCGGCGGCAACCATCTCGGCCGCTTTTTCGCCGATCATGATCGATGCTGCGTTCGTGTTCCCGCTCACCACGTTGGGCATGGCGCTCGCATCCGCCACGCGCAGCTTGGCTACCCCGGCCACTCGCAATCGCGGATCGACGACGCCGCCAATCCGGCAGGTGCACGCCAGGTGGTACACGGTTAGGGAAAAATGCAGGGCGAAATCTTGCAGAAGAGCGTCGCTCGGGGTTGCGCCGTCCCGATGCCCATGCTTCCGCGCCAGCAGCGGGGGCACCATCAGCGGACCCACCCTGCGGTGCGCCGGCCAATGCGCGACGATGTCCAGCGCCCGGCGCAGCACTGCGATCATCACCTTCATGTCGTGCGGATCGCCGAAGTAGTTCATCCGAATCGCCGGATGCGCGGCTGGGTCGGCGCTTTCGAGAACGATTTCGCCTTCGCTGTGCGGCAGCACCGGATTCGCCAGCACGAGGATGCTTTCCGCGTCGCGGGCCAGACGCTCGGCCGCGTCGTCGAAATACTGATTCGTGTCCACGTTCAAGCACGAAAACAAGTCTTCCGAGCCCCCACTGGCAAAGCAGACGATTTGCGCGTCGTGGCTGTGGAGATCGCCCAGGCCGGTCGAGTACCATGCGGCGGCATCGTACAACGATGAGGAGACCAGCCCCCGTCCGGTGGTCTGCCACACCGCCAGCCGCCGCTCGGCCTCCTGCTTAAGGGCGCGGAGATCGGCAGGCAGGTTCGCGTCCTCCCCTGGGTTCGCGGGCAGAGGGCCGGCGGGCTGGCGGAGCGCGTCAGGGCCCATCGACAGCAGAACTTCACCCATCGACACACCGGCGCCGGGCGCCGGGAAGAACAGCGGAACCTGCAAGTGATCCTTCAAATGCTTGCCCACGTGGGGCGAATCCACCAGGCAGCGCACGCCCGCGGCTTCCAGCTCCGGTCGCGGCCCGATGCCCGACAGCATCAGCAAGTGGGGCGAACCGACTGCTCCCGCGCTCAAGATCACTTCCTTGTTCGCAATGGCGGTGCGGACCTCGCCGGCGACGGTGCGATACTCGACGCCCTTCGCGGCCATCTGCCCGGGTGAGCCCTCCAGGATCACTCGCGTCGATTGAGCGCCGGTCAGGATCGTGAGATTCGGCCGCCGCTCGGCGTCTCCCTCCAGGAAGGCGCGATAGGTGCTCGACCGCTTCCCGTGCCGCGTGTTGGTCTGCAGAAGCGACACCAAGCCCGCCGGGCCGCCCCGCTCGCGCCCATTGTAGTCACCGCGCGGTATGCCGGCCGCCACCGCCGCCTCCACGAATTCACAGGCGCCTGAAAGCACCGGTGAACGTACCGAGACGCCAAGGGGACCGGAGGTGTTGTGCGCCTCCGCATCGATCACGATCTCGCCGCTCGGCGCGAGCCCTTCGCTTTTCCGGAAGTAGGGCAGGACATCAGCGTAACCCCATCCGCGGGCGCCCTTATCCGCCCAGCAGTCGAAGTCGCCCGGATGCCCTCGCACGTACGCCATGTAGTTCAGTCCGGATGAACCCCCCAGCATTTTGCCCCGTGGCACCGGAACCCGTCGTCCCTTCAGCCCGAGCCCGGCCTTTCCGGGATCCGCCGTATACATCCAGTCCGTGGCCGGGTTCCGTTGCATGGCCGCACACGCTACCGGCATCAACTCCACCTCCGGCGGCCGCTCGCCAGCCTCAACGAGCGCCACACGGCACGCCGGGTCTTCCGAAAGGCGAGCGGCAATCACCGCACCAGCGGATCCGGCCCCGACCACGATGAAATCGAAAATCTCAGACATGTAGGCTCCCTTTGCGCCCTTGCGGTTGGCTGCTTGTGCTCGAGCTAGCTGAGTTCCATACCTCGTCCATAAAAGCACGGCAACGGCCCGCCGATCGCCTGGCTAGACTTGGGAGTTTGGCTGCCGGAACCGTGTCACCGCTACGGTGATGTCGTCGGCTTGGCGGGTCGGGCCGCAAAACTCGCGGACGTCAGCCAAAATCCGCTCGATCATCTCGACGGGAGTCGACCCGAGATGGGCGGCCGCGCTCGCGAGCAGGCGCTCTTCGCCAAACTCCTCTCCGCGCGCATCGCAGGCTTCGGTGACGCCATCGCTGAACATCAGCAACGTATCCTGTGCGTCGAGGCGGAGAGTCGCCTCCTCGAACGCGGCGGCGGCAAACAGGCCCAGCGGGGGCCCTCCGCTGGTCAACCGATGGACGCCTCGCCGCGTGAGCAGCGCCGGAGGATTGTGGCCTGCGTTCGAGTACGCAAACTGCCCGTCGGGAGAGAGAATGCCATAGACGAGCGTCGCAAATCGCGAGCCCTGGTTCCGCGCCACCAGCTCAAGATTTGTCCGATGCAGCGTTTCGGCCGGGCCATGGCCCGCCTGGACGCCTGCCGCGAACATCCCCTGGAGCATGGCGGCCAGCAGCGCCGCCGGCGTTCCTTTACCGGCAACATCGCCCAGTGCGACACCGAATCGGCCCGCGGGCAACTCGATGAACTGAAAGAAGTCTCCGCCGATCGCCCGGCAAGGAATCGAGTCGCCCGCCGCTTCCCAGTAGAGACCGGCGTTGGCGGTGCGGGGCAAGAGCGCGCTTTGAACCTCCGCGGCCGTGCGCAGTTCCTCGTCCAGGCGGGCCTTTTCCAGGCGCTCCACCACCCCGGCGGCATCGTAAAGCCGCTCGTCGCGAGTAATTTTGCCGCCCGCCAAAGTGCAAAGGATAGTCAGGCGATAGCGGACAGGCCCCCCGGTAGGTGGAAGTCCGAACCATCCGATTCGATCGGTGCCCGCCACCGTGCCCAGAATCGCGATGCGGTCGTCGCCGGCAATCGCGTCCGACAATTCGAACGCGCAATCGGGCAGTGTCGCAAACAATCTCTCGAACGTCCGGGCGATTGCCGCCCGGCCCTTCACCTCTCCAAATACCGGGCTGACGGCCACCGCGTCGTCGGCATAAAGCTCCATAAGCCGCGACACATTGTGGGAGTTCGCCGCCTCCTGTAGTTGACGCACCAGCTTGACCGCTTCCTCAGGTGACACTCGGCAATCTCCTGCGCTCTCGTCCCGGTTCTCATCACCTCATCGGACCGCGGAGGAGTGCGAGTTCCGCGCCGGCGGCGAATACCTCGAAGTCGCGGTCTCTCGTGAGCAAGCCAACGCCCGCGTCAACGCAGCTCTGCGCGATCAGCGCATCGCCGAGCCGTGCCTTACGGCGTTTGGCCAGGATTCGCGCTCGCAATCTTCCGGCCCGTTCCCAATAGCCGGAGGCAACATCGATCAGCGGCACCTCGGCAAGCGTTTTGGCGACCCGGGAAGGAAGCCCAGGATCGCTCAAGAGCTCGGTGAGGACGACCGGCACCATGACCACCTGCCGGTCCGCAAGCGCGGCATCGAGCAGCTCCGTATCCCTGCCGGCGGCGCCCTCCAGAAACGCAACCCACGTGCTCGTATCCGCCGCAATCATCGGTCGGCCTTTAGTTCCGCCGAGCTTCGCGCAAAGCGCACCTTTCCCCGCAGCCGCCTCAGCCGGGCGTAGGCTTGGGATGCCGCGAGCAGCCTCAACCCGGCTCGCACGGTTTGCGTGATGCCCGTCCCGCTGGCGCGTCGCGCTTTAGCGAGAAGCTCTTCCGGGACTTCCACCGTGATTTTCCGTGCCGTCCCCATAGCGCCACCTACCATACCCCATACCAGCCTGGACTATGGTGTCTCCGCCGGGTACTGTCCTCATCTCCACTTGGGGCGTGTTGGTTCAGCCTGAAACGGAAAGAGGGCGCTCTCCGTTAGTGAGTAATTCCACCCTTCGGGCGGAGGTTTTCAAGGCATCGATACGACCACCAGGCTATCCCTCAGCATGGTTGCGTCCCCGCAGAGCCCACTTCCGTTTCGCCCGGCCAGATCATTGCAGCTCCACCACGTCCATCCGTCTCAACTTCCGGTTAGCTCGTAATCCGACCAGAATCAATAGCAAGTGCGGAGATCACTTCCTACAAGCCGACTTGCCGTCACTAATCCCGTGGTCGTCGGTCGCTACTACTTCCGGTTTGCCGACCAACCGGCAACTTGGAGGCTCGATCAGGCGGGATTCCCATTTGCGGCCCGTTTATCAAATTCGCGTCGGCCTCGTTGAGGCGTCCGCATACCGTCTTTACCGCCGTCGGTTGGGACGTGTGAGATGTACTGGCTGAGTGCCGATTCTACGGAAAGGCAGGCGGCAGAAGACTGGCCTGC
>DASYZK010000009.1:0-152106 GCA_035946455.1 Candidatus Acidiferrales bacterium
CCGGCCGAGGCAAGGGCGACGGCCAGCCGGTGGAAGTCGAGATCACCGAGGTGCCCCGGTCAACCCCCGCCCAGGACATGTAAAGGATGTCCTGATGACCTTCTGTATAAGGATGTCGTGAGACTGTGCAATTGGGGAGCCTGTGCCGCCGCCAGCGGGCCACCAGGGTCGAGGAATGAAGTCAGTCCCGCTCCCCCCCCGACGTCGCCCGCCTCACCCGATTTGCTCTTCGATCCTCTCGGGGGCGGAAACTGCTTCTGGCTGTGGTTTCGTTGGCTGGAGTGCCCGGAGAATCTGTGGCAGCGCCGCTCGCGCCGCCGCCTGCCCGGCGGCTACCAGTTCCGGCGTGCGCGGGAAATCATCCCACCGGAATTCGTTCACCGCCGGCTCGATCACCACGTCGGCCAGCGGGCGCCAGGAACTCTCCGCGTACCGCATCAGGATGGCAAACGACCGGCTGATCGTTTCGAAGAGGTTCGTCGGCTTGTCGAAGGCGGAAAGACCCGACAGGTTCACCGCGATCACGATGTCCGCCCCCATCGCCCGCGCCGCTTCCACCGGCACCGGCGCCGCCAAAAATCCGTCCACCAGCAACCGGCCGTTCGCCGCCACCGGCCGAAACAATCCCGGATACGCGCACGAAGCGCAAAGCGCCGGCCCGATCTCTCCGCTGGAAAAATACACCGGCTCCGCCGTCATCAAGTCGGTGGCGGCGATGGTGAGCGGAATTTTCAGGTCTTCGAACCACCGCATCGGCGTCAGCCGCTTCAAATACGCCTCCAGCCGCGTGTCCGATGCCAGCCCCTGCCAGGATATCGTCCATTCGGCGAAATCCTTGAACCGCGTCGAGCAGGAGATTCGTTCCATCTCGTCCAGGGAAGACCCGCCGGCGTAGGCTGCCGCAATCAGCGCGCCCACACTGGTTCCCGCCAGATAATCGATGGGAATCCGCTCCTCTTTCAATACCCGCAGCACGCCCAGGTGGGCGATGCCCCGGGCAAAGCCGCCTCCCAGCGCCAGCCCCACTCTCGGCCGGCCGGCAGGTTTGGCTGACCGGCGAGCGTGGGCGAACGCCCGGATTTTCTTCACTGCTTCTCCGAGCCAATTGTCGCCGTCGCCCATTTCGAAGTCTCTTTTCCAATATAGTCTTTGATGCGGAAAAGGGGTAAGTTTGTTCGCCGGGTGTTGACCGCTGCAGCACTTGGAGGGGGGAGCGGCGCCGCTCCGGCGCGGAAGCCATGCCGAAATCTATAGATAGCGTCGCAGTTCTGGGAGCCGGGACCATGGGAGCCCGTCTCGCCGCCCATTTCGCCAACGCCGGCTTGCCTTGCACCCTGCTCGATATCCCCGGCGCCGGCCCCTCGGCGCCGCCCGACCAGCGTAACCGCCCCGCCCGCGCCGGCCTCGCCGCGGCTCTCTCCGCCCGCCCCGCAGCGTTCTTCGCCCCCGACGCCGCACGGCTGGTGCGCGTCGGCAATTTCGACGACAACCTGGCTTGGTGCGCCGAAGCCGATTGGATACTTGAAGCCGTCGTCGAGGATCTCGCCATCAAGCGCAGCCTTCTGGACCGGCTGGAATCCCACCGCCGCCCCGGCGCCCTGGTCACTTCCAACACTTCGGGGTTGCCGCTCGCCAGCATCGGCGACGGCCGCTCATCGGATTTTCTGGAGAACTGGGCGGGCACGCACTTCTTCAATCCGCCGCGCTATCTGAAGCTGGTGGAGATCATTCCCGGTCCCGCCACCCGCGGGGACGTGCTCGAGAGACTCGCCAGCTTCTGCGACGAGCGGTTGGGCAAGGGAGTGGTCCTCGCCAAGGACACCCCGAATTTCATCGCCAACCGCATCGGCACGTTCGCCATGCTCAACGTGCTGCGGCTGATGACCGCGCTCGGCCTCTCCGTCGAGGAGGTTGACGCCGCCACCGGCCCGGCGCTCGGCCGCCCGCGCTCGGCCACGTTCCGGACCGCCGACATCGTCGGCGTCGACGTTCTTGCGCATGTCGTCAGCAACCTCTACGACAATCTCCCCGGCGATGAATCCCGCGAAATGTTTCGCGTTCCCGAACCGGTCGAACAAATGCTCGCACGGGGCTGGCTGGGCGAAAAAGCCGGCCGCGGTTTCTACCAGCGGGTGCGCGGCGACGCCGAATCCGAAATCCTGGTTCTCGACTGGCAGACGATGGAATATCGCCCGCGCCGCCATCCGAAGCTGCCCGCGCTCGACGCCGTTCGCCTGGTGGACGACCTGCCCGAGCGCCTGCGCGCCCTCCTCGCTCCCGCGCTGGCCGGCAAGTCGGCCGGCAACATCGGCCAATTCCTCTGGGGCGCAGTTTCCCAGTCCTGCCTGTACGCCGCCCGCCGCGTTCCCGAAATCGCCGATTCGATTGTCGACGTCGATCGCGCCATGCGCTGGGGTTTCGCCTGGGAACTCGGCCCATTCGAGACCTGGGACGCCATCGGCGTCGAGCCTATGGCCCGAGCGCTCGAGCGCGAAGGGAACCAGCTTCCACCGCTCGTCACCCGCCTGCTCGCCGCCGGCCATCGCTGCTTCTATCAAGCCGCCGCCGCCGGAGCCTCGGCCTATTTCGATCTCGGCTCGGGGGCGATGAAGCCTGTGCCCCAGCCCGCCGGGATCATTTTCCTGAAATCTCTCGAAGCGCAATCGAAAGTCGTCGAGCGTAATGCCGGCGCCAGCCTCATCGACCTGGGCGACGGCGTCGTTTGTTGCGAGTTCCACGCCAAGATGAATGCCCTCGGCGCCGACGTCTTCGCCATGCTCCAGGCGGGGCTCGACCGCCTGAAGTCCGATTTCGATGCCATGGTCATCGGCAACCAGGGCGAGCACTTTTCCGCCGGCGCCAATCTGATGCTTCTGCTGGTTGCGGCCCAGGAAGAAGATTGGGACGAAATCGCTCTCGCCGTCCGCCAGTTCCAGCGGGTGAACCAGGCCATCCGCTACGCGCAGAAGCCGGTAGTTGCCGCGCCCCACGGCCTCACGCTCGGCGGCGGCTGCGAAATCTGCCTCCACGCCGCTCGCGTCCACGCCGCCGCCGAAACCTACATCGGCCTGGTGGAAACAGGCGTCGGCCTGATTCCCGCCGGTGGCGGCTGCAAGGAAATGCTGGCCCGCGCCGGCGTCGCCGCTGGCGGCGCTGACCTCGACATGTTCCAGCATCTCCGGCCGGTCTTCGAAACGATCGCCATGGCCAGGGTTTCCACCTCCGCCGAGGAAGGCCGCAACCTCGGCTACCTCCGCCCCACCGACCCCGTCGCCATGAACGCCGATCGACTGATCGCCCAGGCCAAGCAGACCGCCTTGGGCCTCGTTCGCTCCGGTTACCGCCCGCCCGCCGCCCGGCAGCTGCGCGTGCTGGGCGAGGAATTCCTGGCTGCGGCGAAACTCGCCATCCACATGATGCATCGCGCCGAATACATCTCCGCGTTCGACGCCGTGGTCGCCCGCAAACTCGCCCACGTTCTTGCCGGTGGCGCGCTCAGCGCTCCCCAGGAAGTCGGCGAGCAATACATCCTCGATTTGGAGCGGGAAGCCTTCGTCAGCCTGGCGGGCGAGCGCAAAACCCAGGAACGCATCGCCCACACCCTGAAAACCGGCAAGCCGCTGCGCAACTAGCCAGCCTCTTCCCGCCTCTTCACCTCCTCCGTCTCCTCGTTCCAGCAACGGGTCTCGCCGCTTCGCGCTTGTCCCCCGCGCGTCGCGTCACGTACCATGGCCCCTGCCATGCCCCGCCCCTCCGACGATCCCTGGCCGCCGCTGCCGCTCGCCGAATGGCAAGACACCTACGCCACGCTCCACCTCTGGACGCAAGTCGTCGGCAAGGTCCGGATGGCGCTCAGCCCTCCGCTGAACCATTTCTGGCACGTGACGCTCTACGTCTGCGCCCGCGGCCTCACCACTTCGGCGATACCGTTCAGCGGCGGCATCTTCGAAATCCGCTTTGATTTCATCGATCACGCTTTGCTCGTCGAAACCAGCGACGGAACCACCAGGCGCCTCCCGCTCGCTCCCCGGTCGGTTGCCGATTTCTACGGCGACCTCTTCGGCCTGCTGGCCTCGCTGGACATTCACCCCAAGATCGCCGCGCATCCCGACGAGGTGCCCAACCCGATTCCGTTCGCCGAAGACCGGGTTCACGCTTCCTACGACCCGGAATACGCGCGTCGCTTCTGGCGAATTTTGGTTTCCGCGGATTCGGTTTTCCAGGAGTTTCGCGGCCGATTCATCGCCAAATCCAGCCCGGTGCATTTCTTCTGGGGCGCGTGCGATTTGGCCGTCACTCGTTTTTCCGGCCGGCGCGCCCCGCCCCGGCCGGGCGCCGACGCCGTCCAGAGCGAGGCCTATTCGCACGAAGTATCGAGCGTGGGATTCTGGCCCGGCGGGGGCGGGGTCGACGGGCCGGCATTCTATTCCTACGCCGCTCCCGAGCCGGCCGGTTTTCGCGAGCGGAAGATTTTGCCCGGAGCGGCGTTCTATCATTCCACTCTCGGGGAGTTCATCTTGATGTACGACGACGCTCGCCGCGCCTCGTCGCCCCGCGAATCGATTCTCGATTTCGCCCAGAGCGCTTACGATGCGGCGGCCGACCTGGGCCGCTGGGACCGCGAAGCCTGCGAGCGCCAGCGCACCCCCTAGTCGTCTCGAAGGGTAAGGCCTGACGCAAATGAGGCAAGTTCTGCCCCTCCTCTGATCGCCCCGACGGTGTTGGGTGCCGCACCCTGCGGCTTCCAGGTTGCGGCTTTCGAACCTTCGAGGGGCACATTGACTCGTCTCCCGTAAATATGGGAGCATTTGTCCATGAAGACAACCTTGGAGATTCCCGACCCCGTCTTCCGCCGCGCCAAGTCGAAGGCCGCGCAGCGAGGCATCCCCCTTCGCCGGTTCGTCACCGAAGCCGTGGAAGACAAGCTCAATGCCGCTCCCGGCCCGGGCAGGAAACCCTGGGTGAAGCTGATGGGCAAACTCAAGCATTTGCATCGGGAAACCAAGCGCATCAACCGGTTCATTGAGGAGGATTCCGAGGAAATCGAGCCGGAGATGTGGCGTTGATTCTGGACACCAGCGCCTTGTCCGCCGCCGCTGACCGCGAGCCTGCCGCGCTCGAACTTGTCGCTCGCGCCGAGCGGATCGCGGTCCCCGTGATCGTGTTGGGCGAATATCGCTTCGGAATCGCCCAGTCCCGCCGCCGGGCTGCCTACGAGGCTTGGCTTCGAGAGTGGATCGAGGCGGTGATCGTGCTCGATATCGATGAGAACACCACTCACTTTTACGCCGCAACCGGCTGGAAATTGAAAAGGGCGGGGAAGCCGATACCCGCCAATGACCTGTGGATCGCCGCACTCTGCCTCCAGCACTCGCTGCCCATCGTGAGCCGGGACCGCCATTTCGATCTCGTGCCGGGCATCCGCAGGCTGGACTGGTGAGCCGCGGCCAATGTGAGGAGCTTGCGATGTCCGGCAGATGTTCCCATCTCGATCAGGCCACAATCACCGAAACCGCCAAGCGCGTTTGCGAGGATTGCGTGAAGACCGGCGACACCTGGGTTCACCTCCGCCTCTGCCTCTCCTGCGGCCACGTCGGCTGCTGCGACTCCTCGAAAAACCGCCATGCCACCGGGCATTTCCATTCCTCCAGCCATCCGCTCGTCCGCTCGATCGAGCCGGGCGAGTCCTGGGTGTGGTGCTACGTCGACGAAATCACTCCGGCCGAAGTCGTTCACGGCAAGCTCCGCCCCGCCTGACCGCGCGGAGCGGACACTCCTGTCCGCGCGCATTTCGATGGCAGCAATCTCCCGCGCAACGCGCCCCACGTACCTACCGGCCGGTGCCGCCGCCGGAGGAGGCCGGACAAGCGCACAAGCTGAAAGCCTGTACCCGGCGATTCCCTCTTGACGACTGCACTCCCGGCCGATAGCATCCTCGATTTCCGTTTGCCGTCGAGTGCCGATTCTTCCCTCATCTCGCTGCCGGGATCAGGCCACCAGCCTGAAAAGGAGTCCGATGCCTTTTCGCCTCGGTCGCATATTGTCATTCGCACTCATCGCGCTGGTTGCGTTGCTCGCCACACGCCGCGGCGCGCCGCTCGCGCCCGTCCAGGCCGACGAGCCGCCGTTCTTCGTCATCGAGCACGCCCGCATCGTGCCCGTTTCCGGCCCGCCCATCGACGACGGCACGGTGGTCATCGCCCGCGGCCTCATCCAGGCTGTGGGCAGCGGCGCAAAGGCGCCGCCGGGCGCGGAAATCATCGACGGCCACGGCATGGTGGTGTACCCCGGCTTGGTGGATGCCATGTCGACGGTTGGCCTGGTAGCGGGGCCGCCGCCGGGCGGTGGCCCGGAGCCTGCCGCGCCGGCCCCGCCGGCTCCGGCCCGTGCTGCGCCCCCGGCCCGGCCCGCCGTCTCGCAAGGACCGGAAGACCGTCCCGGCACCCAGCCGTGGCGCATCGCCGCCGACCATCTGGAACCCACCGACCCCCGCATTCGCCGCTGGCGGGATGCCGGTTTCACTACTGTGCTGGCATGTCCCGCCGGCGGCATGCTCCCCGGCCAGGGGTCGATCGTCGACTTGGCCGACGGCCGGCCGATCGATATGGTGGTGAAGACCTACGCGGCGGTGCCGATCTCGCTCACACCCAGCGGTAACTTCTTCAGCTTTCCCGGCTCGCTGATGGGCGCCATCGCCTACGTACGCCAGGTGTATATCGACGCCCGGTGGTACCAGCAGGCCGCTGCCGTCTACAACGCCGATGCCCGAGGACTCGAGCGGCCGCATTTTGATCGCACCGAGCGGGTGATGGCGCAAACACTCGAACGGCACACGCCGGTTCTCCTCCCCGGCAACCTGGACAAGGAGATCCTCCGCGCCATCGACATCGCCGGCGAACTCGATGTTCCGGCCGTGCTCTACGGCCTCCAGCAGGGCTACGCCGTCGCCGGCCAGACTGCCGCCAGTCGCCTGCCCGCCCTCGTCGATCTCGACTGGCCCGCGCGCCCGAAGGATTCCGATCCCCAGGCCCCGGTCACCCTCGACGTGCTTCGCTTCCGCGATCGCGCGCCTTCCACTCCCGCCGCGCTCGCTCGCGCCGGCGTGCCTTTCGGCTTTTATTCCGGCGGCATTACCGATCCGAAGGACACGCTCAAGAACGCCAAGAAGGCAATCGACGCCGGGCTCGATCCGGCCGCCGCGCTTCGCGCTTTCACCCTTGGCGCAGCGCAAATCCTCGGCGTCGCCGACCGCCTTGGCAGCATCGAGCCGGGCAAGATTGCCAACCTGGTGGTTGCCGACGGCGACCTGTTCAATCCCGCCACGAAGCTGAAACTGGTCTTCGTCGATGGCCGCCGCTACACGATCCACGAAACGCCCGCCACCCCGCGGCCTCCTGCTGCCGCCCCGGCGAATTGAGGAGCCGACGATGAGACTTCGCGTGCCGATTCTCTTGCTCGCCGCCGCCGTCGCGGCGCTTCCCGCCCGGGCGCAGGATTCCGGCGTCATCCTGATTCGCAACGCCACCGTGCTCACCGTTACTCACGGCGAAATCCAGCACGGCTCGATTCTCATTCGCGGCGGCAAAATCGCCGCCGTCGGCGCGAACGTCTCCGCTCCCGCAGGCGCCCAGGTGATCGACGCCACCGGCATGTTCGTTTCACCGGGAATCATCGATTGCCACACCCATATCGCCGGCGACGGCGATATCAACGAAGCCAGCATTTCCGTTTCCTCGATGGCCAATATCAAGGACATCCTGAATCCGGAGGACGTCAACATCTATCGCGAGTTGGCCAACGGCGTCACCACCGGCAACGTCCTGCACGGCAGCGCCAACCCGATCGGCGGGCAAACCATCGTCATCAAGCTGCGCTGGGGCCAGCCGGCCGCGAAGCTCCCTTTCGAGGGCGCGCTGCCCGGCATCAAGTTTGCCCTCGGCGAGAATCCCAAGCGGTCGAATTTCCCCGCGCCGCCGGGCGTCCCTCGCCGCTATCCCGCCACCCGCATGGGCGTGCTCGATGCGATTCGCGACGCCTTCACCCGCGCCGTCGCCTACCGGAACCAGTGGGACGACTACAACCGGCGCAAAGCCGCCGGCGAGAAACGTTTGATTCCCCCCCGGCGCGATTTGCAGCTCGACCCGCTGGTGGAAGTTCTCGAAGGCAAGCGCTACGTCCACGTCCACTGCTACGTCACCGACGAAATCCTCGGCATGATGCGCGTTTCCCGGGAATTCGGCTTCAAGGTGCGCACCTGGCAGCACGTCCTCGAAGGCTACAAAATCGCTCCCGAGCTCGCTGCCTACGGCGCCGGCGCTTCCACGTTTTCCGATTGGTGGGGCTACAAGATGGAGGCCTACGACGCCGTCCCCTATAACGCGGCGCTGATGACCGCTAAGGGCGTCGTCGTATCCATCAATTCCGACGACGCCTCCGAAGCCACCCACCTGAATCAGGAAGCCGCCAAGGCCATGCGCTACGGCGGCCTCACCCACAATCAGGCCCTGCGCCTCGTCACGTTGAACCCCGCCATCCAGCTCGGCATCGACAGCAGCGTCGGGTCGATCGACCCCGGCAAGGACGCCGACCTGGTCATCTGGAACAAGGACCCGCTCAGCGTCTACGCCGTCGACCAGGAAACTCTGATCGATGGCCGCGTCTATTTCGATCGGGCGAAGGATGTCGCCGCGCGGCCGGCGCTCGAAAAGGAAAAGCAGGACTTGATGAAGAAACTCAATCAGGAAGCGCAGCCGGCGCACCCCGCGCGGCCGCGGCCTGCCGCTCCGGCTGCGGGAGCGAGGTGACGCGATGCGAAACCGCACTCCCGTTCTTGCCCTCGCAGCGCTCGCCGCGCTGGTTGCCGTCGCCGTCGCTCCGGCTCAGGCTCCGCATTCCACCTACGCCATCCGCGGCGCGAAAATCTTCACTCTGGCCGGCCCGCCCATTGAGGACGGCGCTATCGTCATCCGCGACGGGAAAATCGCCGCCGTCGGCCGGGCCGTTTCCGCGCCCTCCGGCGCCCAGGTGATTGACGCCAAGGGCCTCCAGGTCTATCCCGGCATCTTCGATTCCATCACCCAGACGGGCCTCGAAGAGGTGGGCGCCGTCTCCGCCACCGTCGATACCGTCGAACTCGGCCCGTTCAATCCGGATATCGTCGCTGCCGACGGCGTTCATCCCGAATCGGCGTACTTTGCAGTCAATCGTGCCGCGGGCATCACTCACGTTCTCACCGTACCCGGCATGGGCGGCGGCGCTGGGCTCATCGGCGGCCAGGTTTCGGCCATCAACATGGCGGGGTGGGATCTCGCCGAAATGCTCGTCAACAAGTCGGTAGCGATGGAGTTGAGCTGGCCCACGCTCGGAACCGCGCGGTTCAATTTCGCCACCTTCAGCGTCACCCAACGGCCGTACGCCGAAGTTCGCCGCGAATATGAAAACCGCGTCAACGAATTGGCTGATTGGATCGAACGCGCCCGTCACTACGCCCAGGCCGAGCGGCAGGCGCCAGGCTCGTTCACGGCCGATTTGAAATTGGCGGCGTTGGCGCCGGTTGCCGAAGGCAAACAGCCGCTGCTGGTATTCGCCGAGCGCGCTCGTGATATCCGCAACGCCGTCGAGTTCTGCGCCCAGCACAAGCTGCGGATGGTTCTCGCCGGCGGCGAGGAAGCCTACCAGGTGG
Organism: Candidatus Acidiferrales bacterium; assembly: GCA_035946455.1. Classification (GTDB taxonomy): domain Bacteria; phylum Acidobacteriota; class Terriglobia; order Acidiferrales; family UBA7541; genus JAKASX01. The sequence continues at coordinate 9,683 of DASYZK010000009.1, forward strand.
TCGACCTGCTGAAACAGAACCACGTTCCCGTCGTCTTCGGATCCACGCTCGAGTCGCCGCCGAACGGGGACGATCCCTACGACCTGCTGCGCGCCGAGCCCGGCCGGCTAGCCGCCGCCGGCGTCGAGGTCGCGCTCGCCAGCTTCAATACCTCGCGCTCGCGGCGCCTGCCCCAGTTTGCCGGCGTCGCCGCCGCCTACGGCATGCCCTGGGAGCAGGCGATAATAGCCATCACCATCACCCCGGCGCAAATCTTCGGTCTCGACAAGCAGTTGGGAACCGTCGAGACCGGCAAAATGGCCAACCTCATCGTCACCACCGGCGACCCGCTCGAACTCACCACCCAGATTCGCTACCTGTTCGTCGACGGCCGCGAAACCAGCCTTGACAATAAACAGCTCGACCTCTACAAGATTTACGAAGGTCGCCACTGACGCCCGGAGGCCGAAGATGAAGCCGCTCAGATTCTTCGCAGCGCTCGCCGCCGCCATTTTCCTGACCGGCGCGGCCGCCGCCGCTCCCGCCGGCTCGCCCTTGACTCTGGTCGCCAAGTACAAGATGCCTGCCGCCGTCAAGGGCCGTTTCGACCATCTCGGGATCGACCTCCGCGGCAACCGCCTGTTCCTCGCCGCCGAAACCTATCACGCGGTGCTCGTTTTCAATCTCCACACCGGCAAGTTCGAGCGCGCCATCACCGGCATCCAAATCCCGCACGCCATCTTCTGCCGCCAGGACATCAACCGGCTCTACATCACCGACGGCGGGGCGGGCGAGCTGAAAATTTACGACGGCAAAACCTATCGCCTGCTGAAGGCGGTCAAGCTCAAAGTTGACGCCGACTCCATCGGCTACGACCCCGCCACCCGCGACCTCTACATCGACGACGGCGGCGGCGACGCTCACGAACCCTTTTCCATGCTGAGCGTCGTTAACACCAGTTCCGGCGAAAAAGTCGCCGACATGCAAATCGACGGCGATACGCTCGAAGCGATGGCGCTCGAGCCCTCCGGCTCGCGGATGTTCGTCAATAACCGCGCCAAAAACCAAATCGCTGTCGTCGATCGCAAAACGCATCAACTCATCGCCAGTTGGCCGGTGACGATGGGCCGGTTCAACGTCGCCATCGCCCTCGATCCCGCTTCCCACCGGCTGTTCGTCGGCTGCCGCGGCGGCGAGCTGGTGGTTTTCGACACCGAAACGGGCAAGGAGCTGCAAGCCCTGCCCATCGCCAAGGGCGTTGACGACCTGGTGTTCGATCCTGCCACCAAGCGTATTTACGCCACTTGCGGCGCCGCTCCCGGCGAAATCGACGTCTACCAGGAGCAGGACCCCGATCGTTACGAGTCCCTCGGCCGGGTCCCCTCCGCCCCCGGCGCCAAAAATCAAGCGCTCGCGGCGGGCCTGGCCCGGTTGTTTGTCACCGTGCCCCCGCAAGGCGATGCTCCCGGCGAGGTGTACGTCTACAGAACCAGGTAGGCGTCCTGACCTTGCGCCGCCGGCCGTCGAGCCTGGTGTTGAGTTGGATTTCCTTTGGGAATCGCTTTTCGCGGCAATGCCGGGTCGGCTCGCGCTGCTGCTGCGAACGGAATCCGGGACGGGTAGCCAGGACGGCGGCGAAATGGTGTCTGCCGAGGGCTGGGGTACGGACGGAGCGTTGCGAGAGCGGGAGGGCATCCGCGGCCGGCGATGTTTGGCTCCGAAATAATCCGGCGTCTGCCCTTGGTTCTTCTGATATTTGCAGTGGTTTCCCCGCCGAGCTCATTCGGCCGCGCATCACAACTCCATGCTCCAGGACAACCATCCCGTATGACTGACGCCTCGCCATCCTACGACCGGATTCATCGCTACATCTCCGCCGGCTGGGACCGCTTGCTGCGCTCGATGAACGATTGCGCCACTTTCGAGGACGCGAAGACCCGCGGCAAACCCGTGGCCTATCTCCCCGCCGAATTGCCTTTTCCTTCCGACTGGCGCCGCCTGCAGCAGCGCTGCGGCATTCGCGTCGAGCGCTTGCCCGCGCGCATCACCGCGCTCGGCCAAGCCGACCTCGCCAGGATTCCCGGTCCCGGCCTGCTCTATTTGCCCAATCCCTACGTCGTTCCCGGCGGTCAGTTCAACGAAATGTACGGTTGGGACAGCTATTTCATCATTCTCGGCCTGCTCCGCGACAATCGCCGCGATGTGGCCCGCGGCATGGTGGATAATTTCCTCTTCGAGATCGAGCACTACGGCGGCGTCCTGAACGCCAACCGAACCTACTACCTCACTCGCTCCCAGCCCCCGTTCCTCACTTCGATGATTCTCGCCGTCCACGAGGCCGACCAGGCCGCGGGACAATCCGATTCCGCTTGGCTGCGCAAAGCCTATGGATTTGCCGCGCGGGATTACGAACAGTGGGTTCGCCCTCCGCATCTCGCCGGAGACACCGGCCTTTCCCGCTTTTTCGATCTTGGCGCCGGGCCGGTGCCGGAAATCAAGACTGACCCCAGCCATTACTATCGCGAGGCGGTGAATTATTTTCTGGTGCACGGCGGCGCCAACGGAGACGAGCTGGTCGCCGTGGACCAAGACCATCCGTCCAGGCCGGTCATCGGCCCGCTCTTCGACGTGTTCGTTTGCGACCCGGGAACCGGGTGGCAGCCGGGCGGCGATTGCGAGGTGGAAGACAAGGTCGCGCTCACCGCCGATTTCTATAAGGGCGACCGTAGCATGCGCGAATCCGGATTCGACGTCACGTTCCGCTTCGGCCCGTTTGGCGCGCACACGCATCATTACGCCGCGGTGGACCTGAATTGCCTGCTCTATAAGACGGAAATCGACCTGCAAAGAATCAGCCTGCTGTTAGGAAACGAGGCGGACGTGGAAAAGTGGAGGGAACGCGCCGCGGAGCGCAAGAAGCGGATCAACCAGCGCCTCTGGAACAAGGATCGCGGCCTGTATTTCGATTACGACTTCTTGAAGCACGAGCAGTCCGGCTACGAGTTTGCAACCACCTTCTACCCGCTCTGGGCTGGGCTGGCCTCCGAGGAGCAGGCACGCGCCCTCGCGCAGCGCCTTGGCGATTTCGAGCACCCCGGCGGTCTGGTGATCAGCCGGAACGATTCCGGCGCCCAGTGGGACTATCCCTACGGCTGGGCGCCGGTCGAGCTGCTTGCCTGCGAGGGCCTTCGCCGTTACGGCTACCAGGCCGACGCCGGCCGGGTCGCTTACCATTTCTTGACCATGGTTTTGCAGAATTTCGAGCGCGACAAAACCATCCGCGAAAAGTACAACGTGGTCACCCGCTCCTCGGAAGTGAAAATCGAAGAGGGATACACGCAGAATGTGGTTGGGTTCGGCTGGACCAACGGCGTTTTCCTCGAGCTCGAACGCGAATTGCCGCCCGATCTGCTGGCGAAACTCAAGGCCGACTGAGTAGCAGGGAGAAAAGTGGGCTGAGCCTGTTGCTTTTTTCCGCCTCGAGTCGTCCAATCGTAAGGAGGCTTGGCTCTGTTGACATCCTGCCCGGAGAGGCATTCGGCTATGAATCGGCCACGCCCCAAAACGGGTCATTCTGAGCCCGCCGCGGCGGGCGGCCCGACGCTTCACTCTTTTCCCGGAAATCCTGCCCTTCGGATTTCCGGGTCGTCCCGAAGCTTCGGGACGCGCAGCCGAAGAATCCCGCCGTCGCATAGGCAGCAGCAAGGATGTCAACAGAGCCAGGAACCCCCAAGCGAGGTGTGCACATGCCCGACGCCGTTATCGTCAGTTCGGTTCGCACCCCGGTCGGCAAGGCCTACAAGGGCGCGCTCCGCGCTACCCGCCCCGACGACCTTGCCGCCGTCGCTCTCGCCGAAGCCATTCGCCGCGTTCCGGGACTCGATCCCCGCGAAATCGACGACGTCATTCTCGGCTGCGCCATGCCCGAAGGCGAGCAGGGCATGAACGTCGCCCGTATCGCCTCGCTTCGCGCCGGCTGGCCGGTGGAGATTTCCGCGATGACCATCAATCGCTTCTGCTCATCCGGCCTGCAATCGATTGCCATCGCCGCCGAGCGCGTCGCCGCCGGCCACGCCGAGGTGGTAGTCGCCGGCGGCGCCGAATCGATGAGCATGGTTCCGATGGGCGGCAACAAGGTGTCGCCCAATCCCTGGCTGGTCGATCACTATCCCGACGCCTATCTCAGCATGGGTCTCACCGCGGAAAATCTCGCTCGCGAGTACTCCATCACTCGCGAGATGGCCGACGCCTTCTCCCTCGCCAGCCACCGCAAGGCCCTCGCCGCCATCGCCGCCGGAAATTTCAAGGATGAAACCGTGCCGGTTCCCGTCGCCATCACCGCCATGAACAACGGCCGGCCGAAAACGGTCACCGCCACCTTCGATACCGACGAAGGCCCGCGCGCCGATACCTCGATGGGGGCGCTGGGGAAACTCAAGCCCGCTTTCCATTCCCACGGCGTGGTGACCGCCGGCAACAGTTCCCAGATGAGCGACGGCGCCGCCGCCGCAGTGGTGATGACCGACGCCAAAGCCCGCGCGCTCGGCGCGAAGCCGATGGCGCGCCTGGTGGCTTTCGCCACCGCCGGCTGCCGGCCGGAGGCGATGGGCGTGGGGCCGGTGTACGCGATACCGAAGGCCTTGAAGATCGCCGGGCTGACCCTAGACCGAATCGACGTCATCGAGTTGAATGAAGCCTTCGCCGCCCAGGCGCTCTCCGTCATCAAGCTTGCCGGACTCGACCTCGAGCGGGTGAATCCGAATGGCGGCGCTATCGCGCTGGGCCATCCGCTCGGCTGCACCGGCGCGAAACTCACCGCCACGATCCTGCGGGAACTCGCGCGCCGCGGCGCCCGCTACGGCATGGTGACGATGTGCGTTGGCGGCGGCATGGGCGCCGCCGGCATCTTCGAGCGGCTCAGTTGACGCAGCACAGCGCGGCAAGCCGCAAGGAGGCCTAAAGGTTTTAATGTAGCGCCGCGGTCTTCAGCGCGGCACCGCTCGACCGCCGTCTCATCAGCAATTGCCGGGTGCCGCACCCTGCCGATTCGCGGTTTTTGCGTTCCGGCGGCGCTGTCCCATCGGCAATTGCCCGCCGCCGCGGTTCCGGCTACCATAGGTTCGTTCCCCGGGCAGAACCCTTTCGACGACAATGGCTGGCCAAGTCTGGTTTTTCGCTTACGGCGCGAACATGAGCACTGCGGCGATGCGATCCCGTAGCGGCGAAATTGCCGACGTCCAGGTCGCCACGCTGCCCAACTACGAGTTGGTTTTCAACAAGAAGGCGCGCGGCGGCTCCGCCACCGCAAATATCCGGCCCGCCTCGGGCAGCACGCTTTACGGCGTTCTGTTCCGCATTCCCGAAGCCGCTCTCCGCACGCTCGACCGGTTCGAGGGCGCGCCCGAACATTACCGCCGGATAGAAATCAGCGTGCTCGACGGCCGTGGCAGTCCCGTCTCCGCCCAGGCCTACATCGCCACCAAAATCGAAAAGGGGCTGCGCCCCGCCCCCCACTACATCCAATCCATTCTCGAGGCGGCCGCCGAACATCATTTCCCGGCCGAGTACGTCGACCGGCTGAAGAAAACCGCTGGCGCAGCCTGAGCCGCGCCGGCCGAGCCGAGGGAGGATCGTCATGGCCACCACCAGCGTCAGCCAGCGGGTCTTGAAGGGCGGCGAATTCCTGCTCGAATCCTGCCGGCCCGATGAAGTGTTCACCCCGGCGCAGCTCACCGACGATCAAAAACTCATCGGCCGCACCGCCGAGGAATTCGTGGCCAAGGAAGTGCTTCCGCTCGCTCCCGAACTCGAATCGCACAAGGAAGGCCTGATGGCGGGGCTTCTGAAAAAGGCCGGCGAACTCGGCCTGCTGGGCGGCGGCATACCCGAGGAGTACGGCGGCGCAGATTTGGACAAGGTCTCGTCGATGCACTTGTCGGAGAAGCTCGCGGGCTACGCGTCGTTCGCGGTCAGCCACGGGGGCCACGGGGGGATCGGCACGCTCCCGCTGGTGTATTTCGGCACCGAGGAGCAGAAGCGGAAATATCTGCCCCGGCTGGCCACCGGCGAAATCATCGGCTGTTATTGTTTGTCGGAGGCGCACGCCGGCTCGGACGCCCTGGCGGCGCGGACGCGGGCCGATTTGTCGGCCGATGGCAAGCACTGGATTCTGAACGGGCAGAAGATGTGGATCACCAACGGGGGATTCGCCGACTTGTTCACCGTGTTCGCCAAAGTCGATGGCGAGAAATTCTCCTGTTTCCTGGTCGAGCGGGACACGCCCGGCTTCTCGGTTGGCGCCGAAGAGAAGAAGATGGGGATCAAGGGCAGCTCCACCGTCCCGATTTTCTTCGAGAACGCGGCGATTCCCCGGGAAAACCTGCTCTACGAAATCGGCCGCGGCCACGTGGTCGCGTTGAACATCTTGAATGCCGGCCGCTTCTCGCTGGGCGCCTACTGCCTCGGCGGCTCGAAGAAGGTGCTGGAAATCGCCGCGCGCTACGCCAAGGAGCGCACCGCTTTCGGCAAGCCGATCGCCGATTTCGGGCTGATTCAGGGGAAGCTCGGCGAGATGGCCGCGCGCACGTTCGCGGTGGAATCGATGCTCTACCGCGCCGCCGGAACCATCGAAGCCGCCAAGCTGGCGGCCGGGCACGGCGCCGATCCCACCGCCCGGCTGATTAAAGTGCTCGAGGAGTACGCCATCGAGTGCTCGGTCAGCAAGGTGTATTCGAGCGAAGTCGTCGATTTCGTGGTCGACGAGGCGGTCCAGATTTTCGGCGGCTATGGTTTCCACGAAGATTATCCCGTCGCCCGCGCCTACCGCGATAGCCGCATCAACCGCATCTTCGAGGGCACCAACGAAATCAACCGGCTGGTGATCGTCCAGATGCTGATGAAGCGGGCGATGGCCGGCGTTCTGCCCCTGGTTCCCGCCGCGCTTCGCCTGGCGGAGGAAGTGCTGGCCGGGCCCGCCGCTGAAGAGCCGTCGTCCGGGCCGCTTGGCGCGGAGCGCCAGTCGGTGGATCGCGGCAAGAAGGCGTTTCTGCTGGCGGCGGGAACCGCGGTGAAGAAATTCCGGGAAAAACTGGCTGACGAACAGGAGATAGTAGCCGCCTTGGCGGACATCGTAATGGAAATCTACGCGATGGAATCGGCCACGCTTCGCGCCGAGCAGGCGCTCGCCCGATCCGGCTCCACAGTGCTGGCGGAAGCCGCGCGCTTGGTGGTTTACGACGCCGCCGACCGCATCGAGAAGCGAGCCCGCACGGCGTTGACCGCCGCCGCCGAAGGCGACGAACTCCGCGCCCAACTCGCGGTTCTCAAGCGCTTTTCGCGGCGCGAGCCGGTGGATACTATCGGCCTGCGCCGCCGCCTCGCCGCCGCGGTGCTTGCCGCCGACCGCTACCCCTTTGAAGGCCGCTGAAGCCGCTTCGGTCGATTCCGAAATCCGCGAGGTCGCCTGGATTCGCGGCCTCGCTCGGCCCTATCTGAAAGGGTTTGCCCCCGCGCGCGAAACCGCCGAAGGGCTGCATGGATACCTCTTTTCCCGCCCGGCGGGCCGCGCCGGGAATTCCCGAGTCGGTTTCTTTCTCGGCTTTCTCGTCTCTGGCGACCGCTACCGGTTCTTGGATCCTCACCCTCCCGAATGCCTGGTTTTTGCCTTTGTCCATCCTCCCCGCGGCGCTCTCCATCGCCGGCTGGTTTCCCGGCCTGCCAGCCTGCTTCGCTCCACCCACACCTACATTTCCTGGCTCACCCATCACACCCCGCGGTTCCAGTTTTCCGACGCCGGTCCTGCGGCGCTTGCCCGGCATTTGCCGCTCGCCCGGTGGCCCGAAGGCAGGCGCGCGCACTATGCGCGAAATTTCTTCATCGAGAGCCTGGCTTGGCTGGTGCGCAGCGGCCTGGTGCGCCGTTTAGCCGCCGAAACTCAGGGAAAGCAAACTGCTTAGCACGTCCCCGGCGCCGCCGCTCCCTTTCCTCTTTCCGGGCATCTAATTGCCTGAAAGCTCGGGGGAGCTTGCAATGGATAAGGAAAGGTTAATCATCGGGGCGGGGATTGTGGCAGTAGGTCTGGCCGTTTGGCAATTGAATCTCATCGAGCAGTTATTGGCGGCTTGGGTGATTTTTGCGGCGGTTTTCGTTCCCCTGTTGGTAGTCGGATTGGGGATTGCCCTGTTCGAACAGGCGGGCCAGCGATCCCTGGCCCGGGCGGAGTCCGGTGTCGTGGCGCTTTACGACGGCGCCCGGCGCCGCCTTTCGCACCTGAGCTGGCCGGAACTGCTTCACGGCGGCCCGGCGCATTAATTCCCGGCAGTTACCGCTTTGCGCCCGGGGACAACCTTCGGAACGCATCCGAAACCGTGCGCTAGCCCTTGGCGGGAACGATCTGTTGCAGGGCCGATGAGAAGGCCTGCAATTCGCTCGGCGTCCCGATGGACACCCTCAAGTAGGTGGGCATCGACGGGAACTTGCGGCCCACCAGGATACCCCGCTCGCGGAACTGCTTGATGACTGGCGTCACGTCCCGGTTCATTTGGATCATCACGAAGTTTGTTTCCGACGGAATCACCTCGCGGCCCTGCCGTTTCATTTCGCTCACCAGCCACCGCCGCGAGTCGTTCAGACGCTTCCGCTCGCGCGGCACCAACTCCGCATCGCCCAGGCTCGCCAGGGCCGCCCGCAGCACCGCTGCGTTGGCGCAGGCGTAGGAAACGCGCTTGCGCAGCGACTCGCTCAGTTTCGGTTGAGCGATGGCGTAGCCCAGCCTCATCCCCGCCATGCCGTAAATTTTCGAGAACGTCCAGGTCACCACCAGGTTCGGGTACTGCTTTGTCCACGGGACCACGCTCGCGTAGCCCGGGTCCTCGACGAAATGGAAATAAGCTTCGTCAACCAGCACCACCGCCGTCTGCGGCACCCGCGGCATAAAGTCTTCGAGTTCCTTCTTGGTCACGATCGCGCCGGTCGGATTGTTCGGATTCACCACGTACACCAGCCCGGTGTTCGCGTCGCACGCCGCGGCCATCTTCGGCAGGTCCAGGCGGTGGTCGGCGGTCAGTGGCACCTTCACCGACGGCGAATGCAGCACGTTGCAGAATTCGAGTACCGCTTCGTAGGTGGGTTCCGCAACCACCAGCGTCCGCGCCGGCTTCAGGAAACACAGATCGGCCGCTTCCAGAATCTGGCTCGAACCGCAGCCGAGCGCCACGTATTCCCGCGGAACGTTGTGCAGCCTGGCGATGGTCTCGATCGCCTGGTCCCGCAACCCGTCGGGATAACGCGAAGCCACCTGTTCCGCTCCGGTGATGGCCTGCTTGGCTGCCGGCGACGGCCCATAAGGATTTTCGTTGGCGTTGAGTTGGATGGTGGTTTCGGGCATGCCTTCGGGCAGGCTCCTCGCCGATGCGTCCGAAGTCAGCAACCGCGGCGCCACCATTGCCGCGGCGGCAGTGGTGGCCAGGCTCTGCGCGAACTCGCGCCGGGAAAGACGTGTGGATGCCATGAGCACCTCCAGCGGTGATTCTCGCGGCGATTATCCGCCTGCCGGGCTGCCGGCGCAAGGCCGTCTTGCAAACCGGCGTCTCGCGCAGGTCCGCCGGCCCCGCCACCCTTCGCCCTTGGTTATCACCTGACCGGCGCGGCCATCCTGCCAGCAACCTGTGTTGCCGGCGGCCGATGGATCGAGCATCGGCAGCCTGCCGGGTTCGTGGCAACCGGCTGCATCGCCGAATTTGGCGGGGGAATTGGGATCGGTCATGCGTCGTTCTCGGAAGCATGGCCGGCAGTCCGGCATTCATGCTAACGTGGAGAACTCCAAGAGCCTAGGGGCGTAGCTCAGTGGTAGAGCAGCGGCCTTTTAAGCCGAAGGTCGTGGGTTCGATCCCCACCGCCCCTACCAATCCGCAGGCCTCGCCTCGGGCGGGCCGAAGGTCGTGGGTTCGATCCCCACCGCCCCTACTGAATCGAGCGCAAACCCCAAGACGAAGCGCCGGAGTCCGGTCAGCCCGCCTCGCCCAGCGGACCAGGGCCGGTCGCGCAAGTGGTTCTCCGCTGGCCACGCCACAGACCGCGTCTTTGGTTTTATTGCGGCGACCTCTGCAAGCTGTCTCATAAACGCGGAATTTCGCCAACCTAGAAGGGCACGACTTCTGCGCCTTCTGCATCCCGACGCTCTTGGTCGGGAAGCCGTGCCACAAAGGCAGTCAGAAATCAGAGGCTTAAGCCCCTGGGGGTATCCCGCAACGAGCCGCTGGCTCGTCTGCGCATTTATGAGAAAGCTTCTACCCTGCTTCGCGCCTCGTGACAACCTTCGCGCCGGTAGCCTCGTCCAAGTAGACATGCATCGCCGACACGGAGAGGAGGAAGTGTGCCATGACAAATGGAAACAGCGCTTTGGGAAGAGTGGGGGAACGCGTCGCTGACACCGTTGGCGGCATGATGGGAGCGGCAACACATGCGGTGAAAACGGTTAACTCGACCGCCGAGGACGTGATGTACAAAACAGGCCGGCAGATCAAGCGGCATCCCGTTCGCTCGGTACTGGTTGCCTTCGGAACGGCCTTTGCCGGCGGCTTGTTGGTTGGCCGGATGCTCAGACGCAGATGAACTGGGAGCGGCAGCTCTCCAGGCGCTCGAGGTCCACTTGTAGCGCTTCCCTGCCGCGGGCAGGCCGCCGCCGGAACTGGTGATTTTCCATCTCCGGCGTTTGGAGTCCGACGCCTTCTATCGGACCCGACGCTCTTTGTCGGGACTGTCCCGACGAAGCCGGGAGCGGGGCATGTCGCCCTGAAACTGCTCTGCCCCGGACCTCAAATTCTTCGCGTCTCGCGAAGAACCTGCAAGCTGGTGTAGTGCTCCGCGCCAATGTGGACGGTCAGGGCCTCCGAGTTTAGTACAGTTGTGAAAGCTAAGAAGGCCTGCTGCAGCGGCGCTCATACCACTGCTCCCTGACTGCCATCCGTCAGCCCCGCGTTCGGCAGCGTGCCGACGGGGCGGGTGCTACGTTTTGCGTCTTGCGCTCACTTGCTGACGAACCTGACAAGCAGGATACGCCAGCGCCGCACCTGTGTCGGCGCCTTGCTGTTGCGGTGCCCCTGCTCGCTTCCTGAGCGTGGGGCGTATTTTTTCTTCGCGCACGAACGCCCCAAAGCCGTCCACGGATTCGGCCATGAATCAATCCAGGTACCTTCTATGATCGATGTCTCCGGGCCGGACCCCAACGAAATGGCGCGCCCGGAGGGATTCGAATCCCCCACGTGTCAGCACCGCTGCGCTGCCCGCGCAAGGTCGTTGGTGTAGAATGCAAGGCGCAAACGGAAGCTGGCGCGGCATAGGCTGGTGGCCTTCGTGACTTCAATATGCCAGTCCTCGATCCCTGGCGAATCGGGCGGTCGCTGACGCCGAGGTGAGCATCGATGACTGGGGATTCCGGTTCTTCCCCCATGCGGAAATCCCGGTGGTCGTCCGACGCGGCGGTCCTGATTTACGTCGCCCTGGCCACCGTCGTGTTTCATTGGCTCACCGGCAACCGTTACGGTTTCCATCGGGACGAGCTGGCCTTGCTGGACGACGCGCGGCACCTGGCGTGGGGCTACGTCGCCTATCCGCCGCTCACGGCGTTTTTCGCCCGGGTGTCCCTCGCTCTGTTCGGCGCGTCACTCACCGGGTTCCGCTTTTTCGCAGCGGTTGCGGAAGCGGCGGCCTTGGTGCTTACGGGCCTGATGGCGCGCGATATGGGTGGCCAGCGAGAAGCGCAACTGGTGGCGGTGGCAGCCGGGTTGCCGTGGTGCCTGGCCGCCGGTTCGCTGATGACCTACAGTTCGTTCGACTACTTTTTCTGGGTCCTGGCGGCCTACTTCGTCGTGCGGCGGCTGAAAACGGGCGACCCGCGATGGTGGCTCGGGATCGGCGGCGCGATTGGCCTCGGCATGATGGCCAAGTACTCGATGCTGTTTTTCGCCACCGGCATCGTCGCCGCGGTGCTGCTCACCGAACTACGCCGCGACCTGCGCAGCCGCTGGCTGTGGTACGGACTGAGCGCCTCGCTGCTGATTTTCCTGCCGAATCTGCTGTGGGAAGCGCGCCACCAGTTCATCTCGCTCGATTTCCTTGCCGACATCCACTCTCGCGACATCCGCATCGGCCGAGCGAAGGGATTTCTCTTCCCCGGCCAGTTGCAAATAACGATGCTGGCGCTCCCCATCTGGCTGGCCGGGCTGTACTACTGCCTGATGACGAAGGCCGGCCGGCGATTCCGCGCGCTGGGCTGGATGTGCCTGGTCCCGCTGGGGCTCCTTGTCGCCGCCAGGGGCCGCTCCTACTACATGGGGGCCGGCTATCCCATGTTGTACGCCGCCGGCAGCACGTGGGGCGAGCCGTGGGTCCGATCGATGCGGCGGGGATGGGCATGGACGCTGCGAGCAACGGTGGGTGTAATTCTCGCGGTCGACGTCGTCGTGATGGCCCTCTTTGCCCTGCCGATTGCGCCAACGCGCTCGCAGTGGTTCAAGAACCAGATCCGCGCCGATAGCGTCCTGGGCGATGAGTTCGGCTGGCAGGAACTCGTAGAGACGATCGCGAGAGTTCGCGACGGCCTTCCCGCCGCCGATCGCGCTCGGCTCGGCATCGTGGCGGGAAATTATGGCGAGGCGGGCGCGATCGATTTGTATGGTCCGCGCTACGGCCTGCCGCGAGCAATCAGCGGCGTCGATTCCTACTGGCAACGCGGCTACGGCGATCCGCCGCCCCAGACACTGATCGTGGTCGGCCTGACCCGCGAATTCCTGGCGGACCATTTCTCTTCCTGCCAAGTGGTCGCCCAGAACGGGAATCGTTACGGAGTCGAAAACGAGGAAACGCTCTACCACAAGGACATCTACGTTTGCCGCGGCTTATACCAGCCCTGGCCGGTGTTCTGGAAAGATTTTCGTTATTTCGGCTCGATCGCCCTTCCGGGTTCGCGGGAATCGGGAGTAAGGCTCGGCAATCGGGACTCGCTGGCAACCGGGTCGAGCCGCGGCTGACGCGGAGTGGCGCTGCGTCCTTCGGTTGCGCCGAAGAGGAAGCAAGCAGGCAGTGCCCCGCGACCACCGGCCGGAGGCCGTTGTTTCGACGCCAGCGCAACAACTCGAGAAAGGAGAAGGTTCGTGCAGAAGATCATCCCCTTCCTGTGGTTCGACGGCAAAGCTGAAGAGGCGGCGAGCTTCTGCGTTGGGCTCTTCAAGAACTCTAAGCTCGGCGCGGTCAGGCGTTACGGAGACGCCGGACCGGGGCCCAAGGGATCGGCGATGTCGGTGGAATTCCACCTCGATGGACAATCCTTCATCGCGCTGCATGGCGGCCCGCAATTCACTTTCTCGCCGCGATCATGGGCGTGGTGAAGCCCTGGAACGAGGCGCACGCCGCCGCGGTGATCGCGGAATGTGGCAACGGCAAGACATTGATCTCACTCGCGGCGCCGCACATTCACAGTGGCGGGCGGCCGTTCACGGCTCTAGCGATGGTCCCGCCTCAATGATTAGAAAAATGGGGGCGCGAAGCGTTTCGGACCCTTCACCGATGTGGAACTTGCAATCGACGATATCGAGATGTAATTCCGGGTTCGGACCGTCTCGTTCGGCATGTCCGGGACAGTTTCCTGGGGAGTCGGCACTGGCGGGCTCTCCAGCCGTCGCTGCCGGTAGAGCCGTGGAAGCTCGGCGGCGCATCCGGTGAGAAGGGGTGTTTACTTATTCGACATTCATCAACTATAATACAGGCCGAATGGTTTGGGCTCTCCCTCCTTCCTGCGGAGGCTGGCCCGATGGCCCAGCCAAGTCCCGATGGGCCGGCTTGGTTAACCAGGATGTTGCTCCAGGGAGGAAAGTCCGTTTACATCGAAACGCTAAGCCTGGGTTACAAGTTCGGAAGGCTCGTCTGGGATATCTGGAAAGGACTTTCCAATTCAGCCAAGGCGCTCTGGAAGCGTGCGCCATACCGGTTCGTTTCCTCGCTCACGACCTTGGAATTCGTTTACGAAGGCGGGACGCAAATAGCTTACTACGTCCAGGACAGGACAGTGCTGTTCCGCAAGCCCGACACCGCGCTCCCGCCCTTCCTCTTCGAGACCTCGGGAAAGGATTCCGTCGAGAAACTCATCGTCGAGGGCGACGAACGAGACTACAGCAAGGAACAATGGGAGAGGAACCACTATGTCGAGCCGGTGGACCGTTTGGTCTACGAAAAAGGACAAAGCGTCCGCGCCGTGCTCCTCGCCCGATCGGTGAACGGTTTCTGCAACTCCAGGGAAGACTTTTCCGTGGACGTCCGTTACTGGATGGACGCCATGACCTTCGTCATCGTGTTTCCGCCGCAAAAGATGCCGCGCAATCTCGTCTTGGTCTACCAGGAGCGAGACGATCAGCCTGACGTGTGGCGGGACTCACGCTGGGAAAAATACGACGTCCGCCACACCACCCGTGAACGGCTCGCGTTTTACTGGGAGGAGAAAAACCCCGCTTTGGGCAGGCGGTACAAAATTCTGTGGGACTGGTAACCGCTAGCCAGGATCGCCTCTTCCGCCTTCCGACTGAATGGGATCTCCTTTCCGTGGACCGCGAACAAGATTGTGGGGAATTTCCGTTTTGAGCTTCCCCTCGGCCCGAAACTCTAGCCCTCCTGCCCGTTGGTGTCAACCGCAAAGCGCCCTGGCCTCCTTGGGGCGGCGGTGCGGCTCGTTCTGCCCTTCCGGCGCCTTCCCTGGTTTGTTCCCCGCCCCCAGCCCGCCTCGCCGATGACATTTATCCGCCTGGACCGCCTCCGAACAGCGAGAGCTTCTTCTTTCCTGCTTCCTAGCCGTCTGGCAACGGAAGCGCCACAATCATTCTCAGGATGCTTCCGAACAGCCTCCGACTCAGATGCTCCTCGGCCAGTGAGAGCCAATAATACCGCGCACGCTTCACGAGCCTGCCGCCAGTCTTCGCGAGTCGCTGCTGCAAGCTGGTCAGCGACCAACCGCCGATCTTCTTCGGAAGCACCAGCCGTCCGAGCTGACACGGGAGGGTTGGTCAAAAGTCGCTCGGTAGCCGCTTGGACAACCCTCCACTTCTTGCCGCTGCGCTCGATTGTGTGTCGCGGATCGGGCCGGCGCCGATAACATTCTTCCCGAGAGCGGCGCGAATGTCTTCCACGCTGTTCGCGGAGAGCGGCGGAGCAGCCCTGGCGGTAGACTCGCCGGGGTCGGCGGTTTTCCGGCCACGACAAGAATCATGGCGATGTGCATGGCTAAGCAGCGGCTGACGGAGTAGCGTAACAACTCAAGAAAGGAGAAGGTTCATGCAAAAGATCATCCCCTTCCTGTGGTTCGACGGCAAAGCGGAGGAGGCGGCGAATTTCTACGTCGGGCTCTTCAAGAACGCCAAGATCGGCGCGGTCAGGCGTTACGGAGACGCCGGACCGGGGCCGAAGGGATCGGCAATGTCGGTGGAATTCCAACTCGATGGACAATCCTTCATCGCGCTGAATGGCGGCCCGCAATTCACGTTCTCACCGGCTATCTCGTTCTTCGTGAACTGCGAGACCCAGCAGGAAGTCGACGAATTGTGGGAAAAACTCTCCGCCGGCGGCCAGAAGAGCCGCTGCGGCTGGCTGCAAGACAAATTCGGTGTTTCGTGGCAAATCATCCCTGTTGCGCTGGGCAGGCTGTTAGCCGACCCCGACCCTCAGAAATCCAATCGGGTGATGAAAGCAATGCTCCAGATGGACAAGATCGACATCAAGGGTTTGAACCAAGCCTACGAGAATGAGTGAACTTGCCGCGAAACGAAGCAGGACGCGTCGTTCAGCCGGCGCAAGCCCCGCCTCGCGGAATGTACGATTCCATCCCGGGTGCGATGCCGGCGATTTCGGGGAGCTATCGGAGCTCCGGCCCCCTCCGTCGAGAGAACGCAATCGGCCCGCCCCTGGAGACGGCCAGAGCACTAGGCGCGCCGCAACAGACCGCTCCTCGGGGTAACGCAGCTTCTCGAGTTGCGAAATTCCCTCAGCCGAAGGGGTTTTCGTCCGCGGTGGGTCCATACACCATCGGAACCGGGACGTCGAGCAGGCGGAGGTAAACCGAGAGCTGACCCCGGTGGTGATACAAGTGATTCAGCAAGATCCTGCGCAGCACCGCGACCCGAGGTCTGCTGAATATCTCCTTCCCTTTGAAAAGGAACCGCCAGTTTCCCAAAGCCGCTTCGTCGGTCATGTTGCCGAGAATCTCCTCGGCGGCGCGCACGTTTTTCTCGAAAGCGGCGCGAATATCCTCCGCGGTGTTTGCCGATGGTGGCGGTGCGCCGCCGGCCGTAAACTCGTCGAATTTGGCGACCCGCTCGGCCATGCCGGGAATGCTGGCGATGTGCATGGCCAGCTCGCCGAGAGATCGGGACTTCGGATGCGGTTTCCAGCCGAGTTTATCCGGCGGGACCCGTTCGAGTGCGCGCCGCGTCGCAGGGACTTCTTCGCGGAATTCGCTCAAAATAGGCTCAACGATGGGGGCCATGAAATCCTCCTTGGCAATCTGAGACTGCCTTTTAAGATACCTCATCTCGCATCAAATACGGGAGCCGGGCAAAGCACTTCTCCCTCCGCGAAAGCGGCCCCCGCCGAACCCGCGCAGGCCGGCAGGATCGGCTCGGATTCAGCGGCCGGCTTCGGCGCGCGCGCGAATGCGCTCGCTGATATGCTTCCAGCCCTTCCCGATGTTTTGCCGGACATCCTCGGGGATGGCGCCGAGCGCGAAATGGTGGAAAGCAATGAGCGTCCCGCCTTCGACTTCGCTCAGCCGGTACTGCACGTTGGATACGACCGCGTGGGAAAGGAACAGCGGCCCGCAGATTTCGAGCAACGTGGGTCGCTTGATCGCCTGCACCGCGCCCCAGAAATGCCCGTTTCCATCGCCGAGATCCCGGTACCAGCGGCCGCCCGGCCATGGCTCCAGCTTCATGGGCATCGGCTTGGCTTCCGGCGTGTCGGCGCCGGGGCCGAGCTGCTCGAGTAGGGCGGCGAAGGTGGCTTCCAACGAAGCGCGAACCCGGGTTTCCATGCTGATGTTGAGGACCAGATTCTCGATTCCTGCTGTTGCGGCTACGGGCGTCATGGCTCCTCCTTGGGGGGCTCCTGCTGAACTGCCTCTTACGTTTCTGCCTCTGCACGCCGCTTGACGCGCAAAAGCTGATGCTGCCAGAACCGCTCGAAAGTCTTGGTCCACTCGTGCAACGGGCGAATGGCTTCGGCATTGGTTCGATAAAGCATGCGCCGTCCCTGGCGCCGCGCGCGGACCAATCCCACATCCCGCAAAACGCGAAGGTGCTTCGAGACGGAAGGCTGCGCCAGCCGCAAGGTCACTACCATGTCGCCCACCGACCGCTCCCGCAGCGCGAGGCAACTCAGGATTTCGCGGCGGCGCGGTTCGGCAACGGCGTTGAAGGCGTCGGAGGTGGTGGCGGCGCGGGGCACGAAGTGGATATTACATTCCCATATGGGAATATGTCAAGCCCGAACGCATTGCCCCGGGGAAGTTGCTAATTTTCGCCTTTTAATCGCCTTCTTTCACCCCAAAAGGCCCGAAATGGAGCGATTTGAAAAAATCAAGATTCTGATTCGATAGGGTTTATACGAGATTCTGATATTCGAGGAGCGATTAAAACAGAAAAATAGCGCTTTGGAATCAATAAGTTAGCAGAAGCCTAAGCGTGATTTCCGACCGCTGCACCGATTACCGAACCCCTCTCGATCTAGTCACTACAGCACGCCGCTCCAGTCGCTCCGCCGCCGGGCACCGATAAAATGGCCGCCGCCCCTGTCACGCCTATTGGCTCCAGAGCGTTTCCTGTCGCGATGATTTGGAGCTAAGCTCCTGGGGGAGTCGCCCGATCGCCAAACCGTGCCAGGCCTGGAATTCTCCCGCCTGCTTCCGATGAGACATACAGGCGCACCGGGCGTGTTCGGCGCCAGCCACGATGCCAGCGCAGGCCCCGCACGCCGCGCCGCGATTGTGCCGCCGATGGCGATGGAGCGGCGATTCCGGGGCGATTAGGCTGCCTCCTTATATAGAGCGGCGCCCGCCACCCCCGCGATCAGCATCATCACCAGCTCCCCGCAGGCCGCGATGGTGGCGAGGTTCTTGGGAAATAGGTGCCCGAACACCACCGGCATCGCTCCCAGCACGTACACCAGCGCCCAGGCGAAGAGTCCGGCGACGAGCGCGGTCTTCGGGCCGGCGCCAAATCGCGGACGAATTGCGGCGTAAAGCCAGATCGTGAGAATCCCGACCGCCAGTCCAAGGAGATTGAACGCGACGAGTTGCTTCGGGGTGAAGTTGCTCGGCTTGCCGAGCGCCGCCATCACTTCCATTCCCTGTTGCCGGAGCACCATTCCGCGCATCACCCCTTCCCAGATATCGATCACAATCCCGGCAACGATTCCGCCAGCGACAACGCGGCCCAGGTTTATCTTGCCCATGACTCCTCCTCGAGGCCCGATTGTCTACCGTTTCCCAGGTATCGGTACCACCTGGGTGCAGAACCTTACCCCTCCTGCCGCCTCGGGTCAATCGCAGATCGTGCCGTCACTCCAACGGGTGCGGTGCCGCTGCGCGGAAGAAGATTGGGACACCTTCCCGACAGCTCGGGCGATGCCTTCGCGGGCGCGAATGATTTCCCGAGCCTTGTCCCAATCAATTGCACCAGCCCATCCGGCCGCCCCGGCGACATCGCGAGCGGCCTCGAGCGGCGGCCCGGCCCGGCGGTACACATCCCGCTGGACCTCTAGAAAGACAGAGCCGCCGACCACGCCTACGAGCACCGGCTGGTAAATCACTTCCACCGGCGTTCCCACAGCGACCTCGCGGTAAAGCTCGTCGATCGCATCGGGCTGCAGCCGTATGCAGCCGTGCGTGCTGAACTGGTAGATGCTCGGCGGGGCATTGGTGCCGTGAATTCCGCAACTCGGCGAGATTCGCAGCCAGCGCTCCCCCAGCGGGTTCTCGGGCCCGGGCGGAACGCGGGTTTCCACCGGCTCGCCTTTCCGTCGCATTTCCTCCTGGATCGAGCGAGGCACAATCCAAGTCTTATCCACGACCTTTTCCAATACACTGTATTTGCCCCTCGGCGTGGGCCAGTCGCTGCGGCCGACGGCGACCGGGAACGCGCGTTCGAGCTTGCCGGCGCGGAACAGGAACAGCATCCGCTGCGGAACATTGATGACGATGCCCTCGGTTGTTCCGCCGGGTGCCAGATGACGGTTGTCGATCTCAAGTCGCTGGCCGGTCTTCAGCCGCGCCTGCGGGCTGAGCCCGTTCTGCGCGGCCAAAGTCGCCACGTCGATGCCGAGCCGCGCGCCAACCAGCGTGAGCGAATCGCCTCTCGTAACCTGGTATACGAAGACGCTCCCCGTGATTTGGGTTGACCGCTCGACGCCCGTTGCGGCCGACAAAGCGAGCGGAGCGAGGCTCAGCAGCAAAACACCCAGCGCAAGGCGCGGCCGGGAGCGATGCCACGCTCTAATTCCCATCGATAGCGACACCTTCGCCTTCTCTCCCCTGGGAAACCAGCAATCCGGCTGCCAGCTCCAGTCCTTGCCGCATGTCGGATTGAGCTTGCAGCGGCCCCCGGAATTAGCCAGGGCCGCAAGCTGGGCGGTCATTTCGTCGGAAGCGGAGAGAATCGCTCCCCACAAACCTGGGTGAGATTCCCCATAAGTGGTTGCCAGGTGCTGTATTTCTCCCAACCGAGGCGTAACCGGGGGCGGTGGTTGCGCATCGACAACAAGCCCGCGTCGGTATAACCCTCTGCGGCAGGTGGTTTGGCCGAGCGATGGGGATGGCAACGGAAGCCGATAGGCGCTAGAACTGTTTCAGCCACTGCATCAGCGATGCAAGGCCGTGTTTCATCCCGGCGATCTTCGCCTGCACGTCGGCCAGCATCGCCTCCCGCTCGTTCAATAAATCGATATCGAGCTTCTTTTCGTCGGCATTGGGGGTGGTGAGAAGAACAATCGTTCTTTTCGATTGGGGCGAACCGGCGACTCCCAAGCGCCCCGCCGCGGTCCAGGCGTCGAGCATCGCCAGCAATCTCGTCCTCGGCGGAACCGCATCGGGCGGCGCAGTATTCAGATACGTCCAGACGTCGTCGGGGAAGCCGTCGGGCTTGCCGCCCGCATCGACGAGAAAAGGTCCGAGCAGAGTGGGCAGCGTCCACTGCGGCCGCTTCGACCGATGAATCTGGTGGAAGGTCCGCAGGGTGAAGAGCGACGAAACCGCGCCCGAGGCGATGGCGACTCCGTTGCCGGCGTCGGAGGTGGATTCGCTGAATTGCAGCAGCCCGCCAACGATGCCCAAGCCGGTGGCGGTGGCGAGGACGGCGAGATTGGTGTTGCCCAGAGCCCGATCGCGGCGCGCCCGCAGAAGGCTGCGCAACTCGGCCACCTGGTTCTGCTCGGCGCCGATCTGCCCCAGCGCCGTATCCGCATCGAGCGATGCCAGAACCACCGCTTCGGTGATCTGCTCGCGGTACTTGAGAATCTCCAGCGACGTCTCGGGGGAGGCAGCCTGTTCCTTCGCCTGCGAGAGCGCGGCCAAGTTGGCGCAGTCCTGGTCAACGCCGAGGATGCGCGCCAATTGCTGGCACTCCGCCGACAAGGCGGGCGGGGCGGAACCGCTGCGGCCAGACGCCGCGCCGGAATCCGGCGGGGCCGCGGAGGTTGCCTGCGCCTGGCACGCCGCCGGCGGCATCGACAGGGCCAGCGCAAGCCAGCCGAGCTGGCACCACACTCGGTGATTGGGAATTCGCATGCGGTCCTCGCCTCCTCGAGCCGGTAGCCAGGCGCAGCGAAAAGCCCTCAAATCGTGCAGTACGCATAGCCGCAGAAGGGGCAGGAGAGGCAGCCGGATACGTGAGTCATCGGCCCGCCGCACTCCGGGCACGCGCCCGCTCCCGAGGGCCGCCGCAATCGCTTTTCGCCGGCCGCCAGCACCTGCTCGCCCTTGCAGCCGTCTCGGAACACGGTGATGCCCTTGCAACCGAGCTGGTGGGCGAGCAGGTAAACGCGTTCGACGTCCTCTCGCGTCGCTTGGTGGCGCAGATTCACCGTCTTGCTGACCGCGCTGTCCACGTGTTTCTGGAACGCCGCCTGCATCCTCACGTGCCACTCCGGCTCGATGTCGTGGGCGGTGGCGAAAACGCGGCGGATGCTTTCCGGAATCTCTTCCATACCGTGGGCGCTTCCCGTTTCCTCGAGCGCCTGCCTCGTTTTGGCGTTCAGGAATTCCGACGCCGCCTTTTCGAACAGCGGATGCAGGGCAATTTCGCGCCGCTCTCCAAGCACCTGCCGGTGATAGCACAGGGCGTAGAGAGGCTCGATCCCGCTCGAGCAGCCCGCGATCAGGCTGATGGTGCCGGTGGGGGCGATGGTGGTGAGTGCGGCGTTGCGCAAGCGCAGCCCTTTGGCCGGGTAAACGCTCAGGCTGTAATTCGGGAACGTTCCCCGGACGCCGGCCAGGCGGGCGGACTCCGCTCGTGCTTCCCCAGCGATGAACCCCATCAATTCTTCACCCACCTTCACAGCTTCCTGCGAGTCGTAAGGGCAGCCGATCCCGAGCAATAGATCGGCAAACCCCATCACCCCCAGTCCAATCTTGCGGCCCGAGCGAGTGACCTGCTCGATTTGGGGGAGCGGGTAACAGTTGGCGTCGACTACGTCGTCCAGAAAGCGCACCGCCAGCCGCACGACGTTCCCCAAACGGGCGAAGTCCACCCCGCCGTCGCGCACGAAATGCGAGATGTTGATCGAGCCGAGGTTGCAGGATTCATACGGGACGAGCGGCTGCTCGCCGCAGGGGTTGGTGGCCTCGATCGGACCAAGCCCGGGCACCGGGTTGCCGCGATTCATGGTGTCGAGGAAGATCAGCCCGGGGTCGCCCGTGGCCCAGGCGGACTCGACGATGGCATCGAACACCCGCCGGGCGTTTAACCGCGCCTCCCCCTGGCCGGTGCGGGGATTCACCAGCGGATATTCGGCCGAGCGCCGGACCGAGTCCATGAACGCGTCGGTGACCGCGACGGAAATGTTAAACGTTCGCAGCGAGCCGGGGTGCCGCTTGGCGGCCACGAATTCGAGCACGTCGGGATGGTCGAATCGGAGAACACCCATGTTGGCCCCGCGCCGCGCGCCGCCCTGCCGGGTGACTTCGGAAGCGTGGTCGTAAAGCCGCAGGAACGACACCGGCCCGCTCGCCTGGCCCCGCGTTGCCGAGACCGGATCGTTGCGGGGGCGCAGCCGGGAAAACGAGAAACCGGTGCCTCCCCCCGTTTTCTGGATCAGCGACGCGTCGCGCAAAGTGCCGAAAATGGATTCCATCGAATCGTCGATAGGCAAAACGAAGCAGGCGGAAAGCTGGCCGCCGGGCAGTCCCGCGTGCATCAGCGTCGGCGAGTTAGGAAGGAAATCCAGGTCCCACATGAGCGTCTCGAAGGCGGCGGCGAAACGGACCACTTCGGGCGCCCGTTCGTAACGACGTTCCACCCGCGCCGCTTCCCCGGCGACGCGCGCGAACATTTCCCCCGGGGTCTCGAGCAGATTGCCCGAAGGATCGGCGAGGAGAATGCGCTTCTTCAGGACGCGGAGGGCGTCTGCGCCAAGCTGGATTCTCCGCTGCTCGGTCATCGTCACCGAAGCCGCCTCGGAAATTCCGGCGGCCGATCTCAAGCCGCCTTGTGCAGGCGCTTCCGCTCGTGTCCCCGCCGGACCAATTGTACGGTGCTTGCCTGCGGGCCTCGCTCGCCCTCCTCTTCGACAAACCGCACCATCGCTCCGGGGACCAGGCCGCTGAAGGCGTCGTGCAGCACGCTGTTTCTGTGGAAATAGATCCTCTGCCCCTCCGGAGTCTCCAGAAACCCGTAGCCGAGATCGGGAGAAACCTCCACCACCTGCCCCAGGCTCTGTTCGTGCGTTTTCACCTGCCGCCTCTGCTGCCGCACCAGGTCCTGCAAGCGGCGGCCTGCGGAGCGAAATGCGCTGGCGATTGCCAGCCGCAATTCTTTCTGCGGCGCGCCGATTTCCAGCCTCTTGGCTTTCCTTCCCGCTTCCAGCAGCTTTTCAGAATCAACCACGACCGCCAGATTGCGCGCCGCCACTTGTCCGCCCGGCACCGACAGCAGCAGCTTCACCAGGAAGCGGTTCCCCCGCCGCAGATGCTGGTGATCGAGATCGATCGCCACGCGGCACCGCACGATCCGCGGATGAAAGGTCGCCAGTTTCTCCGCTTCCTTTCGCACCCACTCCTCCACCGTCGGCGAAGCCGCCACGTTGCGGTAACTGATCTGGACTGGGAAATCCATCTTTGCCTCCCTCACGGACCTTTGGGCGTTGTCGCCCGGCCGTCTCCTGCCGGATCCCGCGTCGTCATTTCACCGGAGCGCGCACGATCTCCACCGAGCAATGCGCGTGCCGAGCCACCGACTCGGCCACACTTCCCAGCAGGAATCGCCGGATTCCGCGGCGGCCGTGCGAGCCCAGCAGAATCAGGTCCGCCGGCCACGCTTCGGCCGCATCCAGAATCTTCTCCCTCGCATCGCCCGTCTCCACCGCTGCGGTCACGCGGAACCCGGCGGCGCGCAATTTCTGGCTGGTGGCGTCGACCAGCGCTCGCGCCTTCTCGGTTTGCTCCTTCAACTCAGGCACGTAGCCCGGGGCCATTTGCGGCGGGTTTGAATACGCGATGGGTTCGACGACGCTGACCACCCGGACCTCGGTCTTGCCCGGGTCGAATCGAGCGACCAGTCCACCCATCACAGCCTCCGAGAACCGTGAATCGTCCAGTGCAAGCAAGACCTTCATGACGCCCTCCAAGCGTTCTTCGCTCCTGTTCCCCACAGGCGTTACAGCAGGCTGCCTTCCATAGCCGCTCGACAGGCTTAGGCCGTAAGTTATTGCACGAACAGCTGATAGAGGTTATCTGTTCTGCTTCTTCGAGCGGTCTGTGGAATTTCACCGACCTCGTTGCGGCATTTTGACGCATCCCCGCGCTGCGCCAGCCGGCGCACAAGCCGTAGCGCCTCCCGCGTCGTATGCCACGGCTGATCGGGGCCCCTCCCGCACTGTTTCCAATACTCGCATTTCCAATCAATAGGAGGAGGCTCCCCGCCGAGCGAATGGCCCCCGAATTGCCTGCAGTATCTGCAAGGAGTGAACCTATGCAACGCCGGATCATCATCCTGGGGGCCGCTGGTCGCGACTTCCACAACTTCAACGTTTGCTTCCGTGACGACCCCGACGCAGACGTGGTTGCCTTCACCGCTACGCAAATCCCTGATATCGCCGGCCGCAGCTATCCGGCCGAGCTGGCGGGGCCGCGGTATCCAAAAGGCATTCCTATCGTCCCCGAGGAGCAGCTGGAAGAGTTCATTCGGCGCCATTGGGCGGACCTCGTGGTGTTCTCCTACAGCGACGTTTCCCACAACCACGTCATGGACCTCGCTTCGCGAGCGGTGGCGCTGGGCGCCGATTTCCTGCTGCTCGGCGCCGACCGGACGATGCTCGCGGCGCGGGTGCCGGTGATTTCGGTGTGCGCGGTGCGCACCGGCAGCGGGAAGAGTCCGGTGGCGCGGCGGGTGGTGCAGGCGTTGATGGCGATGGGCCATCATCCGGTGGTGATGCGCCATCCGATGCCTTATGGCGACTTGGCTCGCCAACGCGTGCAGCGGTTCGCCGCCTCGGCCGATCTCGACCGCCACCGATGCACCATCGAGGAGCGGGAGGAATACGAGCCCCACCTGGCCGAAGGCATCGTCGTCTTCGCCGGAGTCGATTACGCCGCCATTCTGACCGAAGCGGAAAAGGAAGCCGATGCGATCGTCTGGGACGGCGGCAATAACGACACGCCGTTTCTTCGTCCCGACCTCGAGATCGTCGTTGCCGATCCCCATCGCGCCGGCCACGAGCTGCTCTACTACCCCGGCGAAGTGAATTTCCTCCGCGCCCAGGTCATCGTCATCAACAAGGTCGACACCGCGCCCGCCGGCTCGGTGGCCGCGATTCGCGGCCACATCCAGGAACGGAATCCGCGGGCCACCGTCATCGAGGCCGATTCGCTGATCCGGCTGGATCATCCGGAGATGATTCGCGGCGCCCGTGTGTTGGTTATCGAGGATGGGCCCACGCTCACCCACGGCGGGATGGCCTACGGGGCCGGAGTCATCGCCGCCCGGGAGCACCAGGCCGCGCTACTGGTGGATCCGCGCCCGTTCGCCGTGGGCAGCCTGCGGCAGGTGTACCAGCAGTTCCGTCACCTCGGGCCCGTGCTCCCCGCAATGGGTTACAGCCCCGCCCAGCTTGCAGATTTGGAGCAGACGATCGCCCGCGTTCCCGCGGACGTGGTGCTCGTCGCCACTCCCATTGACCTTGCACGGACTGTGCGAATTTCCCGGCCTTGCGTCCGGCTGCGATACGACGTGGTCGAGCGCGGCCGGCCCACCCTGGAGGAAATCGTCCGCCAGCGAGTGGAGTTTCCCCTGCCGGTGCAAGCATGAGAGCGCGGGCTGGATTCCCTCTCGTGCGGACGCGGCTTTCCGGCCAGCAAGCGATTCTCCTCGCCATTCTCGCCGGGCGGCCGCCGACGTTTCCCGCCGAGGCGGGTCAATGAACCCCATCGCGGTTGTGGCGATAGGAGGAAATGCCCTGGCCCCGCCGGGCGAGCGTGGCACGTTCGCCGAACAGCAGGCTCACGCCCGGGCGGCTTGCGAGGGAATCGCCGCGCTCGTCGAGTCGGGCTATCGCGTCGTGTTGACTCACGGCAACGGCCCGCAGGTCGGCGCGGCGCTGTTGCGCGCCGAACAGGCCCGGGCCGAGCTGCCCGCCCAGCCGCTCGATGCCTGCGTAGCCGAAACGCAAGGCAGCATCGGGTATCTGCTCGGGCAAGCCCTCGAAGCCGCGCTCGCATCCCATGGCTTGGCTGTTCCTGTCGCAGCGATCGTCACCAAACTCGTAGTCGATCGCGGCGATCCCGCGTTCCTCCATCCGGTGAAACCCATCGGCCCCTTCCTCAGCGAGGCGGACGCTCGCGAGCGCCAGAGCCGGCTGGGATGGAGAGTGGACGAGGATTCCGCTCGCGGCTGGCGGCGGCTGGTGGCTTCGCCGCGCCCGCTTGAAATCCTCGAATTGCCGGCGATCCGCGCCTGCCTCGATGCCGGCATCCTGGTGATTGCCGCCGGCGGCGGCGGCATCCCGGTGGCGCGCCGGGATGGCCGCCTCGAAGGCATCGAGGCGGTGATTGACAAGGACCGGGCTTCGGCGCTGCTCGCGAAGAAGCTCGGCGCCCAATTGCTGTTGTTTTCCACCGACGTCGATCGCGTCGCCAGGCATTTTGGGAAGCCCGATCAGCGCTGGCTCGACTGGCTGGGTTGGGATGAGGCCTGGGTTTATCTCGCCCAGGGAGAATTTCCACCCGGCAGCATGGGTCCGAAAATCGAGGCGGCCCTCGACTTCCTGCGGACGCCCGAGCGCCGCGTGCTGATCACGTCGCCGCGTAAAATGGCCGCGGCGCTGCGCGGCCGGTCCGGAACCCTGATGCAGTCGCGTCATTGGATCGCCAGCCACGCCCGAATTGCCTGAGTCCGCTGCGGGGCATCGTCAGACGTGGGCCAAGCCGCGAGGGGAAAGGCTTGGGAAACGGCCGACCGTCAATCACACCCAATTCGACCGCGGATGACTGCCGATTGCCGCGCTGAGTACGTGCAGCCTGTTCTTCCTGTGAGTCTCGGCGCCGGGCCGCGAAAAGACAGGGCCCACTATCCTGATGTGCTCCTGGGCGTCAGCGTGCCGGCCTTGGCTGACGGCGATCTCTGCCTTCGTGAAAAATCACGCCGTGCCCGACCGCTGCCCCGCCGCCGCGTCGGTCTTCGTGCGCTCGCGGCCGCGCTGCTCAGCCCAGGGCCTCCTGCGACGCCGCGAGCTCGCTTTTCTCCTGCGGCTTCTCGGTGAGGGTGGCTTCGGCCAGCAGCAGAACGCTCGCCACCGACACGGCGTTCTCCAGCGCCACCCGTACCACTTTCGTCGGGTCGATGATCCCGGATTCGGCCAGATCGACGTATTCGCCCAGGGCGGCATCGAATCCGAAATTCCCCGTGCCTCTCCTCATCCGGTCCACCACCACGCCGCCGTCCACCGCGGAATTCTCGGCGATCTGGCGGGTGGGGGCTTCCAGCGCTCGTCGCAGTATCGCCAGGCCGGTGCGCTCGTCTCCAGCGCATTTGACCTCCTCGGCCTCGACGGCATCGATCAGCCGCAGCAGCGCCAGGCCGCCGCCGGGCACGATCCCCTCCGCCAGGGCCGCTTTCGTCGCGCTGATGGCGTCCTCAACCGCTTCCTTTCGGCTTTTCATCTCCGTTTCCGAGGGCGCGCCCACGCGGATCACCGCCACCCCTCCGGCCAGCTTCGCCAGCCGTTCTTGCAGTTTCTCCTTGTCGTAATCCGAAGTCGCTCGCTCGATTTCGCGTCGCAGTTCGGCGCAGCGGCTCGCGATCGCCGCTTTCGTGCCGCCGCCTTCCACGATGGTCGCCTTTTCCCGGCCCACCACCACCCGCTTGGCGCGGCCCAGGTCTTCGAGCGTCAGGTTCTCCAGCTTCACTCCCAGCTCCTCGACGATCACCCGCCCGCCGGTAAGGATCGCGATGTCCTGCAAGATGTCGCGCCGGCGGTCCCCGAATCCCGGCGCCTTCACCGCCGCTGAGAGCAGCGTCCCCCGCACCCGATTCACCACCAGCGTCGCCAGCGCTTCTCCTTCCACGTCCTCCGCCACGATCAGCAACGGCGAGGCTGCCTTCGCCACTTGCTCGAGCAGCGGCAAAATGTCCTTCAGACTGGCGAGCCGCTTTTCGTGCAGAAGGATCACCGGGTCTTCGAGCACCGCTTCCATCTTCTCCAGATCGGTCACGAAGTAAGGCGAAATGTAGCCCCGGTCGAACTGCATTCCCTCCACCACCTCGAGCGTCGATTCCGTCGTCTTCGCTTCCTCGGCGGTGATCACGCCTTCGGGACCCACCTTCTCGTAGGCGCTGGCAACCAGTTCGCCCAAGGCCGCGTCGTTGTGCGCGGAGATGGTGGCGATTTGCACTTTCTCGCGCTGGCTGGCGATCGGCCGCGAAAGCGTCTTCAGCGCGCCCACCGCTATTCGCAGGCCGCGATCGAGACCCCGTTTCAAATCCACCGCGCTGGCGCCGGCCGCCACGTTGTGCAGCCCTTCCTTGAAAATCGCGTGCGCCAGAATCGCCGAGGTGCTCGTTCCGTCGCCCACCGCCTCCCCCGTTCGCTCCGCCGCCTCGCGAATCATCTGCGCCCCCAGGTTCTCCTCCGCATCCTCGAGTTCGACTTCCTTCGCGATCGTGATGCCGTCGTTGCAGACGATCGGCCGACCCCATTTCTTCTGGATGAGCACGCATTTCGATCTGGGCCCCAGGGTAATCCGCACCGCGTCGGAAAGGGCCGTCGCCCCTCCCAGCAGCTTGTGCCGCGCCGCGGTTTGAAACAGCAACTGTTTTGCCGCCATGATCCTCTCCCGTTGATCCACACGAATCCCTGACAACTGCTGCACGTCGCCTGCCACCGCCGCCCGCCTGCTGTTCGCCCGCAAATCCTTAGTTCCCTGAAGTTTTGCTGCCCTCGCGCTTCCTCCCGCCGCGCCTCGAAGCTGCGCCAGCTAGCGCAGCCGGTGGAACGGGAGTTGGGTTGGATGGCCCAAAAGTTGTTTTTGGCAGGCAGGAATGCTTGCAACTTCGTAGGCATCAATGAGTTAGTGGAAGTGGCTCGCCGACGAATGGCTCGTGAATTGCTACAACACCGTGTGGCCCAGCGACGCGATTCCAAGGGAGCGAGAATGAACACTGATCTGGCGACAATGACCGAGACCGACAATCACCGCTTGAACGCAGACGCTCTCTATCAGAAGTGCGACCCTCGCGAGTTTCCGTTTCAAACTACCGACGAACTCGAGGAGTTGACGGAAGTGCTCGGCCAGCCGCGTGCGGTCGAGGCGGTGCAGTTCGGGATTGGGATACAGCGGCACGGGTACAACCTGTACTCGCTGGGGCCGGCGGGTGTCGGCAAGCACGCCATGGTGACGCGCTTCCTCGAGCAGAAAGCGGCAACCGAGCCTGCGCCGCCCGACTGGTGCTACGTCAACAATTTCGACGAGCCGCAGGCGCCGAAAGCGTTCTCGATGCCGCGGGGCCAGGGAGCGCGGCTGCGGGACGACGTCGTCAGGCTGGTCGAGGAGTTGCGGGCGTCGATTCCGGCGGCGTTTGAAACCGAGGAGTACCGCGGCCGGAAGCAGGTGATCGAGCAGGAGCTGAAAGAGAAACAGGAAAAGGCTTTCGAACAGGTGAGCGAGGAGGCGGCCAAACGGAGCATCGGCATGGCGCGGACCCCCACCGGACTGATTCTCGCGCCGGTCCGCGGCGAGGAACTGATCCCGCCGGAGGAGTTCGCGCGAATGCCGGCCCCGGAGCACGAGCGCATCGAACGCGAGATGGAATGGGTGAAGCAGCGGCTGAAGGAAGTGATGCGGGAAGCGCCCACCTGGGAGCGGGAGGGGCGGGACAAGCTGCGGGAATTGAACCGCGAGGTGACGATCTATGCCGTGGGCCATCTGATCGACGCGCTGAAGACCAAGTACGCTTCGCTCAAGAAGGTGACCAGCTACCTCGACGCGATGGAGCAGGACGTGATCGCCAACGTGGAGGAATTTCTCAGCCCGCGGGAGGAGGGGCTGGCGGCTTTGATGGGCCTTCCGCAGCCGGAAGGGAAGCGGGGCTCGCCGTTTCTGCGGCGGTACCAGGTGAATCTGCTGGTCGAGCATGCCGCCAACCACGGCGCCCCGGTGATCTACGAAGACGATCCGACATTTCCGAACCTGGTGGGCAAGGCCGAGTACGTGGCCCAACTGGGGGCGCTCTCGACCGATTTCAATCTGATCCGCGCCGGCGCGCTGCACCGGGCCAACGGCGGGTACCTGATTCTGGATGCCCGCAAGGTGCTCCAGCAGCCCTACGCCTGGGAAGCCTTGAAGCGGGCGCTGCGCACCTCGCAGATTCAAATCGAGTCGTTGGGCCAGATGCTCGGGCTGGTGAGCACGATCTCGCTCCAGCCGGAAGCCATTCCGCTGGCGGTGAAAGTGGTGCTGATCGGCGAACGGCTGCTCTATTACCTGCTGTGCCAGTACGACCCCGATTTCCGCGAACTGTTCAAAGTCGCGGTGGATTTCGAGGAGCAGATGGACCGGAATCAGGAGAACCATCTGTTGTACGCCCGCTTGATGGGAACGCTGACGCGGCAAGAGAAACTCCGCCCGCTCGATCGCGGGGCGGTGGCCAGGGCGATCGAGCACAGCGCCCGGCTCGCTGGAGACGCGCAAAAGCTGTCGACCCACCGGATGGAGCTGGTGGATCTGCTGCGGGAGGCGGACTACTGGGCGGGCCAGGCCGGCAGCGCGGCGGTTGAGGCAGGCCACGTGCAAATGGCTATCGACGCGCAGGTGCGCCGGGCCGACCGGATTCGCGAACGGATTCAGGAGGAGATGCGGCGGGGAACGATCCTGATCGATACCGACGGGGAAAAGGTTGGGCAAGTGAACGGCCTGTCGGTGATCGAGCTGCCGCCTTTCGCGTTTGGCCGGCCCACCCGAATCACCGCCCGGGTGCGCGTTGGCAAGGGCGAGGTGATTGATATCGAACGCGAGGTGGAACTGAGCGGACCCATCCATTCCAAGGGGGTCTTGATCCTCGCCGGCTTCCTCGGCGCCCGCTATGCCCTGGACCGGCCCCTGTCGCTGGCCGCCAGCCTGGTGTTCGAGCAATCCTACGGGCCGGTGGAAGGCGACAGCGCGTCTTCGGCCGAGCTCTACGCCCTGCTCTCGGCGCTGGCCGATGCGCCGATTCGACAATCGCTCGCAGTGACCGGGTCGGTGAACCAGCACGGCCAAGTGCAGGCCATCGGCGGAGCCAACGAAAAAATCGAAGGATTCTTCGATTTGTGCCGGGCGCGAGGACTGACGGGGAGCCAGGGCGTGCTGGTTCCCGCGGCGAACGTGAAGAACCTGATGCTGCGGAAGGACGTTGTCGAAGCGGTGAGCGCCGGGCGCTTCCACGTCTACGCGGTCGAAACCATCGACCAGGGAATCGCTCTGCTGACCGGCGTTCCCGCCGGCGAGCGGGACGTCCAAGGCAGATTTCCCGAGGGGAGCATCAATCAGCGCGTCGAAGCCCGATTGAGGGAACTCGCCGAGCGGCGCGGGGAGGCCAGCCAGAGAATGAAGTCCGATGGCGATGCGTGAGCCAGCGGGAGGAGGAGCCATTGGCGGGCACGGTGGTAGTGGCGCTGGATGCTTCATCGCAAAGTGTGGCGGCGCTCGAAGCGGCCGCGGATCTGGCGGCGTGGCTGGGGACTGAACTGGCCGGGTTGTTCGTCGAGGATGTCGGCTTGCTCCGGCTGGCTGCGAGTCCCGCGGCCACCGAAATCCTCTACCTGTCGGCCCAGGCTCAGCCGCTCGACCTTGCCCGGATGGAGCGCATCCTGCGGGCGCAAGCCGAACAGGCGCGACAGGCGCTGGCCCGCGTGGCGGAGCGGGCGGGGGTGCCGTGGACGTTCCGGGTGGTGCGCGGGGAGGTGTCGGCAGAGGTGCTGATGGCGGCGGCGGAGGCCGACTTGCTCTCGCTGGGACGGGCGGGATGGTCGCTGCCGCGGCGCTTGCATCTGGGATCGACGGCGCGAGCGGCGCTCGAAGGCGCGCGCACCTCGCTGTTGCTGGCGCAATGCCGCATTTCGCCAGACTTGCCGGTTGCGGTGGTGTACGACCGGTCGTCGGGAGCGGCCGACGCCTGCCGCGTGGCGGCGTGGCTTGCGAAAACCACCGGCCAGCCCTTGAGGGTGTTCGTGTTGGCGGATTCCCACGCTCAGGAGAGCGAGATGGAGGCGGAAGCCGCACGCCTGTTCGAAGCCGAAGCGGCGCTCACGCGATTCTGCTGGCTGGATTCGGGCGATGAGCGCGAAGTGCTGCGCGCGCTGAAGGCGGAGAAGAGCGGCGTCGTGGTTCTGGGAGCCGAGAGCCCCCTTCTCGAAAACCATATCATCGACAAGGTATTGTGCGAAACCGACAAGCCGGTGCTCGTCGTCGGCCAGCGGCTGGCGCCGGCGGTCCTGCGCGCCACGGTCGGCGCGAAGCGCGGTGCATCGGCCTGAACCACGCCGGGAGAGCGCCTGGCGCAAGCTGGGTCTCAGAGAGTGCCGGGCATCTCCGCTGGTGGCGCACCGAATTTCGCGCGAAGAGGAGGAGCGAAATGACACGACAACTAACCAAGGAAGGGAAGTGCCTCGAGCGGGAAGTTTCCGTCGACGCGGGCAAGGTGATGCTGGAGGGGACCTTGGGCCTTCCCGATCGCCCGGCCGGAATTGTGATCTTCGCGCACGGCAGCGGGAGCAGCCGCCAAAGTCCCAGGAACCGGTACGTCGCGGGCGTACTCCAATCGCAGGGAATGGCGACGCTGCTCTTCGACCTGCTCACCCGCGAGGAAGAGCCGGTGGATGAATACACACGAGCGCTTCGGTTCGATATCCCGCTGCTGACCGAACGGCTGGTCGGCGCGACCCGGTGGCTGATGCGCCATTCCGAGACACGGGGCCTGAAAATCGGCTATTTCGGAGCAAGCACCGGCGCGGCGGCGGCCTTGCGCGCCGCGGCCGAGTTGCAACAGGCGGTGGCTACCATCGTGTCCCGCGGTGGCCGACCCGATCTTGCGGGCGACGCGCTTGCCGCGGTGCGGCAGCCGGCGCTGCTCATCGTTGGCGAGCGCGACGAACAGGTCATCGAAATGAACCGCGAAGCGCTCGAACAGCTCTCCTCCGCGGACAGCAAGCTAGTCATCATCCCAGGGGCGACCCATTTGTTCGAGGAAACGGGCGCGCTCGAAGAGGTGGCGCGGCTGGCGGCGGCGTGGTTCAAGGAACATCTCGCCGGCGTCGGGGCGAAACCGGTGGGTTCCGCCGCCGGCCGGCCATGAGCCCACCATCGCGGAGGCGGGGGCCGCAGGATCCTGTCGCGGAGGAATGCGGGGTATTCAACCAGGCAGAGTGGTTACGTTCTGTTTCTCTTTGAACCGGCACTGGTACCCAGAGACCGATGCCGTTCCCTCTCACTCGAGGCCGGAGAGCCTCCAGTGAAGCTCATCCACTAGCATACGGATCCGACACCAGGTGTTCTCGTCCATCTCCAGACCGGGTGCAATCGCTTGCATCTCCGTCGCGAGCTGTTCGGAAACTTCCTGGTTAGTAAACCGTTTCACTCTCTCCATGTAGGCGATCATATCCGGCGGACTTCCCGCACGGTGGCTGATGGCATCAGCCGGATTCTCCCCAGCATCGGCCACACTCGCCCCGGCTCGGGCAACCGCTGCTTTTCTCATGTATCCTCCGTGCCCGCGCTTCGCCGGATGCTAAAGGCCGGCAGCTCAGGACAATTGGCGGATCAACAGGCCCTGGAGGGCTCCTGGGAAGCCCTTAGGCGGATTGGCTGTGCCGCCGATGCTTGGATCGACGGTCTTGGCTGCGTCCTACTTTACCTGCTGGGTCCTGCCGCCTCCTGACCGCCGGCCTCGATACTGCTCAAGCATTCCGCCTGCCAAGTCGTGTGCCGGGCGGAGCGGCCTAAGTTCAGCTGGCTTATTGCCCTGAGTTATCGAACACGAGCCACGTGGGCGCTTTGCCGCGAGCTGTGGGCGGTTTCACACAGGCAGGTTCAATCGGCAGCGCTCCGCGCCAGCACCTCTCTGGACCGCGCCGGGATGGTCATTACCGGACAAATCGCTTCGGTCACCACCCGGTAGGCGGCTGCCAGCGGTGGGTGAATGGGACTGGGGACCTCGGGCTGGCGTTTCGTCCCGAGAACGATCAAATCCACTTCCAGCTCCTCGGCCATCTCCAGAATCTTCTCTGCCGGTCCGCCCGGCTCTACGTAGACCTTCGGCTCGCACCACAATTCGGTTGCTCGCGGAACCAACTCGCGCAAGAGCGACTCAAACGACGCCACCAGGGCAAGGTCTTCGCCGCTGGCCATCACGTGCAGTAAGTAGAGATGCGCCAGGTTCTCCTGCGCCAGGGAGATCGCGTAGGGCAGAGCAGCCAACGAGTGGGGCGTGAAATCGGTGGGGTAAAGCACCGCGTGGATGTCGGCGATGCTCTCCGGTTCGCCGGACACATTGGGCCCGAGGGTGAGCACCGGGCAGCCGGCGTGTCGAAACACCTTTTCGGCCACCGAGCCCAGGAGTGCCTTGCTGACTCCTCTGCGGCCGTGCGTGCCAGTGACGACCAGATCGATTTTCTTTTCATGAATCACCTTCGACAGCTCGTTCCAGATGTCGCCTTTGCGAATCAGGGTCTGGTGCCGGATTCCACGCCACTGCGGCTTCAAGCTCGCCATCGCTTGCTTCGCTTCGCTGACAGCCTCGGCAATGGCGGGCTTCCCCGGCCCGGCGGGAGGGATGTCCGGCGCCGGAGCCAGCGAGACCACGTGGACGGCGAAAATTTTTGACCGGTACTTGTGCGCGATGGAGAGGGCGTAGGGCAGCGCCGCGCTCGAATACCGCGAGAAATCGGTGGCGAACAGCAGATTCTTGAGGGAAACCCTGGCTTTCGCGTTGTTCCTTCCCATGGCTTGCCTCCTCCTTCGTCGAAACCTGCTTCCTACCGATTCCCCGCCCTTGGCGCCGCTCCTGGGGCCGCATACCATATCGGACGAATCTCCCGAACGAAGATCTGCGCCGTTACCGGACCGATGTGCTTGAATTCCTGCAACTTCCGCGAGAGTTCTCCCGGCGTTCGCGACTGTCCCAGCAGACGGGTGATCGTGCCGTAGCGCCGGATCAACTCCCCGCTCACTTCCAGCAGTTTCGTTGCGGTGGAGAAGTCGTACCGGACGTAGTGCGCCCGGTCCAGCAGCACCACCAGCTTGCTCCACCCCGCGCGAACGATCGCACCGGGCGAGGTGAGTTTCGCCTCAATCAGCGCCCGGCAGGCCGCCTCGGCGATGTCCGCCTGTATGGGTTTTCCGAACAGCAAGCAGGCGAGAAACCACTTGAAGAGTTCTGTCTCCCGCTTCGAAGCCAGCCGAATCCCCAACCGGCGGGGAAACGAGCCTTTCCGGCGCATCACCGCTCCCCCCAGCGCGCTGCGCGCCCGCTATCAGGGGTCGGCGACCGCGGCTTTCCGGCCCCGGGCCGGTTCTCCCGTCCCCTGGTCAATTGGCGCCGCAGCGCCGCTTGCATCTCCACGACGAGCGCGCGCAGATGCGCGGCGAAATCTGCGTAGTGCGCTTCCATGTACGCCGCAGAGGCTCCTTCCGCCGGCGCTGCCGGCGCTGCCACCGCCGTGCCGAAGCAAATTCCCACCCGAACGCGTTTCCCGGGCAGCAGCGCGCTCCAGCGAAACCCGCGATTGCGCGGCCACACGCCGAAGGTGCCCTCGATGGCGACGGGGACGATTGGCGCTTGGAGCTGGGTCGCGAGGATCGCCGCCCCCCTCTTGAACCGCTTCACTTCGCCATCGATCGACCGTTCGCCTTCCGGAAACAACACCAACACCCGGCCATGTTTCAAGCCAAATGCGCCCGCCTGCATCGCCCGAACCAGGTTCGTGTCCGGATCGACCGGCGCGACATGCAGCCGCCCGGCCACGGCCCCGGCGAGCGGAGTGTCGAAATACTCGCTCGCGCCGAGAAAGAACAGCTTGCCGAGGATACGGAACGGAAGCGCTCCGGCCAGCAGGAACGGGTCGAGATAGCTCTGGTGGCTCGGGCAAATCAGAAAGGGGCCGCGTTCGGGCAGATGCTCGACGCCGGTGACGCGAAAACCGAGCAGCAGCCATGCCAGCCCCCGCAGTATTTTCAGAATGACGAACACCGCCAGCAGGGTGGCTGGTTCCGGCCTGAGCAGGCTGGCGAAGAGCGGATCTTCTTCCGGCAGATCGGCAAGCAGTTTGCGCCAGGCGTCGCCCGGTTCCGCAACCGCGCCCGGCGCAGGCGCGCGGGCGCGCACCGCGTCGATCAGTTGCCGGACGGTGTGGATCTGCGCGGCGGCTTCTTCCGGAATCCGTTCGCCGAATAGCGATTCCAGACGGGTTTGGAGCTCGACTCGCGCGATCGAGTCCAGCCCCAAATCGAGTTCCAGGTTGGCGTCCGGAGCCACCTTCTGCTTGTGCCCGGTGGCTTCGCGCACCAGTTCCAGCGACTGGGCGACGCGAGGCTCGGTGGCCCAAGCCGCTTGCTCCTCGCTCATCGGCGTCGCCGCCGGAGCGGGCTCCAGGGCCTCGTCCCTCAGCGAGAGCACGCGGCGCTCGATTTCGTGGCGCTTCAGTTTGCTGGTGGTTGTGCGGGGCAGCCGCTCCATCCAGACGTCGTAACTGAGAATGCGTTGATAAGCGGGCAGGCGGAGCGAGAGGTTCTCGATTTCGAAGCGAAGCACTTCCCGCATGTTCACCACTTTCCTCGCCGCCATCGCCTCCATGTCCGGCACCACCACCGCGTGCAGCCGCTCCACCGCCGCCTCCCCCGGGGCCGCCAGCCCAAGCACGCACAGCTCCCGGATGTAAGCGGACTGCCCGTAGTGCGCCTCCACTTCCTCGGGATAGATGTTCTTGCCCGAACTGAGGACGATCACCTCTTTCTTCCGCCCCGTTACCAGCAGCCGCCCCCGCGAATCGAAGCGGCCCAGATCGCCGGTCAGCAGCCAGCCGTCACGCACCGCCTCCGCCGTCGCTTCCGGGCGATTCAGGTAGCCGCGCATCACGATTGGACCGCGAATGGCGATTTCGCCGTCCTCCGCGGCCCCCCGGCCGATCCCCTCTGCCGGGAAGATCCTCACTTCGACGCCCGGCAGCGGCCGGCCCACCGTTCCCAGGCCGCCTTCACCCAGTCCGGTGAGCACCGCAGCCCCGGTCGCTTCTGTCAGGCCGTACACCTCGATCAATCCGAAGCCCAGGCTGTAAAAATCGCGGCCGATGGCGGGTTCGAACCGCGCGCCGCCGGTGATCAGCAAACGCATCCGCGGGCCGAAGACCGCGTGCACGCGCCGGAAGAGCAGCCGTCCCAGATTGATTCCCGCCACCCGGCGAAGCATTCGATTCACGCGAAGCGAACCGCGGAAAGCCCGGGAACCAAGCCAGCCCGACCTGCCCGCCTCGGCGAACACCCGTTCGTGAATCAGGTAAAAGAACTGCGGAACGCAGCAAAATGCCGTTGGCTTGCGCTCACGCATGGCGCGCAGGAGTTCGCCGGTATCGAGTTCCTCCAGAAAGATCACGTTCGCGCCGACGACAAGCGGCAGCAGCAGATTCGCCACTTGCGCCAGCGCGTGATACAGCGGGAGCACGCCCAGGATGGCATCGCGTTCATCCACGCGAAGCACCCGGAAAACCGCCTCGGCCTCGGCGAACAAGTTGCCGTGGGTCAGCATGACGCCCTTGGGATCGCTGGTGGTGCCCGAAGTGTAAAGAATCGCCGCCGGATCCTGACGGGTGGAAACGCGCGGAGGAGGCAAGCCCAATCTTTGCTGTCCCGCCTGCCCGAGGCTGGGAGCGGCCGCCGAATCGCCCTCGAGAAGAACCACCTTTGTCGAGAGAAGGCCAGTGCCCACCGCCTCCTCGGCCGCGGGGAGATAACGGAGCGTCGTCAGAAGGATTTTGGCGCCGCTGTCGCGAACGAGCGTGGCCACCTGCGCGGCGGTGTAATGGGTGTCGAGCGGGACTGCTACCGCCCCCGCGCGCAGGATTCCCAGGTAAGCCACGCACCACGCGACGCTGTTGTCCGCCAGGATGGCGCAAGCGTCGCCCGAGCCGATTCCCCGCGAACGCAATGAAGTGCCCGCCGCTTCGGTCTTCAAGCGGAGTTCGCCGTACGTAATCGACTCGAGACCGCCGCGCCGCTGGAAAGTGATCGCCACGCGGCCGGAGAACCGCTCGGCCGCGCGGGCGAATTTCTCATAGAAATTGCCGTCTTCAGCTCCGGAATCCGAATCCTCGGCTGGCGCGGCTCGACCCGCGGACCCCGACGGCAGATCGACCGCCATGACCGACCTTCTCATGCGAGTTCCCAAATCGGTGGCCTTAGTCGCTCACATCAAGCCCGCGAAATTCGAGCGGCGCGCCTTCTTGCGCCGGCTTCGCGGCCTGTACGCCAAGCCCGCTTCTCGGCGAGGCAAGGGCTTTCGCTTCCCTCGCGTCCCGGCCGGAACATTCGGACCGAAGCTTCGGCCCTTCGCGATTGGTCGGGAAACCGCTCAGACAATCTCGCGAAAACTTTGCCTCGTGGCGGGCTG
Source organism: Candidatus Acidiferrales bacterium (assembly GCA_035946455.1). GTDB lineage: Bacteria > Acidobacteriota > Terriglobia > Acidiferrales > UBA7541 > JAKASX01. Next base: position 48,034 of record DASYZK010000009.1, read on the forward strand.
ACTTGGCGATGGTCTGCCAGGTCATGCTCCTTGTCTCCGCAGGCTCCATCTTCCCTTGCAATCAGGAGCAATCCTCGGCGCTAGCCGGCCCGCTTCAACGCTCCGGTCTGGTGAGCCTCGATGGGCGCGCGCAGCCAGCCGCCCATCCCCTCCGCGCCTTTCAAGCGCTCGGCGGCCTCGCCGCTGACGATTTGCACTTCCACTCCGTGCTTCCAGGCCAGTTCCGGCATGGCCTCGCGCAAGGTGACGCGTTGACGCTGGCCGCCGCAGTGGGCGCACCGGACGTCGGCCGAGCGATCGGTCCAGCCGCAGCTAGCGCAACGACGGAGACTCGTGTCGAGGTCGCGGGCAAGAAGGAGGGTGCGAATCTTTCCTTCCTGCAGGTGCACGAGGATCTCGTCCAATCCGAGAATCGTGCCTCGGCCGTCGCTGAGCAGAGTGTCAACCAGCTCGGATTCGTGGGCCCGCTCCCATTGGGCGACCACCGGAGCCAGCCGTTGCCCGAGTTCAGCAGCGGCGAGGCCGCCGAAGTCCTTGGCGATCTTGATCACCGGACGCCGGAATTCCGGCGGGAACCCGCCGGCAATCGACCCGAGCAGGCGATTGGAACCGACCAGGAAAACGGCGCCCAAGTTCTCCGCCTCCGCCAAATGAGCTGCCTGCCGGGCGACCTCGGAGCACAGGCGAGCGTAGCTCGCGCCCAGGCGATGTTCAAAGGTGTCCCGTTGCGAGCCGCGCGTCTTCTTGATCCCCCCCGCGCCGCGCCGGCCGCTCTCGCGAGGATGCGCGAACTTCCCCATGTCCTTCTTGCTCCAATCGGAAATGTCTACCTCTAGGCTCTTTTCAGCCAGCGGCACGAGTTCTTCCAGACGATAGCGGAAGAACCGGGCCATGGTCCGGTCGACAATCACAACGCCGTAGGGTTTGTGCTCGTCGAGCAGCCATAGCAGTTGGGTGACCGACGCCGCCCCCCAATGGAGTTCGTTCTCGACTTCCTGCGGCAGCGGCACCACCTCCCAGGTTCCCGCGCCGGAGAAGACCAGCACGCCACGCGTCTGGGCCGCACCGCCCCGGAGATAATTTTCCACTCGCTCGCATTGCTCGCGAAAGAGCCTTTGCTGCGGCAAAGGCAGCGTAGCGGCGACAGCTTTCGCTTCGGTGCTGAGCCAGGTGAGGTACTCCGGCGCCGGTGTCCGGTTGGCGACTTTGGCCGGGTTGGTGTCCAGGTACGCAGTCAACAGCGGCGACGGCAGTTCGGAATAGGTCCGAACCTTCTCGGCGTTCACCATGGGACCTCTTCGAGTGGGGGCATGCCTGGCCCGCCACCAAACGTCCGAGAATGCACGTAGGTCCCCAAAGAGCGTTGTCGATACTGTCCTCCAAGCCCCTACCCGTCTTGGAGTTAAAAGCGCCATCTTCCATGCCGAGCCGCGACACCAGCAAAACGCGCCGCCGCCCAGCGTCAAAACGCCCATGATCGGCCCCCGGGTTCTAAGTGCCTGGCATCCTTGAAGGTCGGAATGGAAGCGTGGGGGCGAAATCGAGCTCACCATCGCGGGCCCAGCGAGCGCACAGGTCGAGCGGGAGGGGAGGCGGGGCTTCCATGAATTCGGGAGGGCGGAGAGGCACGCGGGGTGAAACGCACACCCTGTTGTGCGAAAAGACACATGTGTCCGCGCGGTTCTGGCACAAATGGCAAGAATCATGGCGCTTAGCTGCGCGCAGGAGGCCGCCGGCGTGGCACAAGAACTGCAGCATGCAGGTCACGGGTTCGGAGGTAACCCGGACGGCGTCGGAACCGGTCGATGCAACCACCGTTAGGGTAGCGGCAAACAAGGGGAGCTGGCTCCTGTAACGAGGCACCGAAGATATCCGCCCCTGGACATGAATCGGATATCAAGGGTGCTAGCCGTCCGAGGCCCCCGAGTAAGGTAGCGACCGTGCAGGCGGCAGCAAGCGCGCCCGCCGGTTCGGATGCGCGGCTTAGGTGCTGCGCCCGCCTCCGGTCGCTGCCTCTCCGTTTACTGGACCGGACCCGGTAACCATGGCTGATAGCGGCGTCAAGGTTCTGCTTCTTAGCTCAAACCCCGACAACTCGCTTGCCCTGCGGTTCTACTTGGAAGAGCGAGGCTGCCAATGCTGGCACGCGCGGACCACCGAGCAGGCGCTCGAACTATTTCACCTGCACGGCTTCCATCTGATTCTGAGCGCCCACCCGGTGCCGCAAACAGATCCCTTGCTCGATCGATTGGGAGGATCCGATTGCACCATGTTTTACCGGATGGCGGTGGAAGACGGATCGTGGTGGTTGCCCTTCGTGCTGCACGGCCGGAATTGCCTGGGAGCGCCGGCCCTCCACCCGAACCAGTTCCTCGAGGTGCTCGACCTTGCCGTTCGCGAGGCCGTGCCGGACCTGGCCATCTTAGGCGGGGCATAAAGCGATGCCATGGTTTTTCCGACCGCCGTTCCGTGGCCGACGCGCTGAACCGCAGCGTGACCCTGTACGGTGGGCCTAGGGGCTTGGTCCGAGCCTGATGTCATCCATCCGCAGCGAGGAGAACGTACATGGCAAAGAAGCGGATCGTGAAAAAGGCGAAGAAGGAAGAGAAGCAAGTCATGAAGCTGAAGAAGGAGAACACCAAGGAGAAGTGAATCGCTGGATGGCCTCGGGACACGCCCTTCGATTCCGCCCCCCGCTGGCGAAGGGCGTGGCACCGGGGAGCGCCAAGGCAAGCCCAACAAACTGCCGTCCGCGCTCCGCTCGAGAAGCACCAGCAGGAAATCGCGAGGGGTGCGGCGGTGCGCTTTACCCGGAGCGTTCAACCCCCGGCTTTCCTGTTAGTGGCCGTCGTTGTCGGAGTCGGGAAACTCCCGGCATCGGTCGAGCCAGCCCGGCCGCGCTCCGGCGAATGCTGGCATGGGAAATCTTTCTCCACCGTTATCTTCAGCGTGCCCGCCTTTCCCAGCCGGCGTTCGCCCTCCACTCCCACCCGGTCGCTTTCCATCCATTCCCGCGCCAGCAGCCGCGGCAGCCTCACAACCAGCCGCCCTTGCTGGTAATCCGCCTGCACCCGGGATGCCTCCGGATCTACCTCGAGCAGGTACACGAGCCGGTTGTCTTCCGCCGGATTGAAATCGACCGCTTCCTTCACCTGGCCGGTTCGCGTCAGCTCGGCCACATCCCTCTTGTTCAAACGGAGCCGGATGGAGTTGCCTTCGATTCTCAGCTTCATCTGGTTTCACCTGCCTGCCGTCCCCGCAGACGGAAGGCGCTCGAATAAACGTTGAAGCGATCATGACGCAGAAACCCGACCAGCGTCATTTGGAACCGCAGCGCCGTTTCCACCGCTAAACTCGACGGCGCCCCCACCGCCAGCAGGATGGGAATGCCCGCCATCAGCGCCTTTTGCGCCAGCTCGAAGCTGGCGCGCCCGCTCACCAGCGCCATCACGCCGCCGAGAGGCAGGCGCCCACGGAGGAATTCATGGCCGATTAGCTTGTCGACCGCATTGTGGCGGCCCACGTCCTCCTGCACGCTCAGCAGGTTTCCGGTGAAATCGAAGAGCGCCGCTGCGTGCAAGCCTCCGGTCCGGTCGAAAACCGATTGAGCCTGGCGCAGAGCCAGCGGCAAACCGTAAAGGATCGCCGGATCGACGACGGCAGCGGCCGAGGACAGCCGAAAGTGCATTCGCGAGCGAAGCGACTCGATCGAGGTCTTCCCGCAGATTCCACAACTGGATGATATGTAGAAATGACGGCGGGTGCGCCCGGAGTCAAAGACCGCACCGGACTTCAGATCCACCACCACCCGATGCCGCGGCATTCGCCCCGCGCTGGCCCCGCCCGCTTGCCGGATTCGCAGCACCTGGTCCGGCCTCTTCAGGATGCCCTCGGAAAACAAGAAGCCCGCCGCGAGTTCACCGTCGTTGCCCGGAGTGCGCATCGTGATCGCCACGTCCTGCGCTCTTCGCCGGCCGTCCCTCTCCAGGCTCACCTGAATTTGCAGTGGCTCCTCGACGGCGAGCAAGTCCTGCTTCCCCACTTGCGCCGCGCGGCTCACGCTCTCGATCGGTGCCGGAGCAACGCGCCGCCCGCTTTCAGTCCCCTTCAAGGGGGCCGGCCCTCTTCCGCCTGTCGTCGCTTCGGGCATCCCGTTTCTTCCTCGCACTTTTCCGAAGTCCAGCCGGCATCAAATCCCCAGCCAGTTGGCCCTCAGCTTGGTGTAGCCATTTTCCCGCGCCCACAGGTTCAAGGGAATCGCCGCCAATTCGTCCACCACCGGCACCGCCCGTCCGTTCTTGGTCAGGTCCACGGTCTTGATGTAACGGCGGCAGGAATCGCAAGCCTCCACCCGAATATGCCGGAACTGGTCGGCCACGTAGAGCGCCAGCTTCCCGACGTCCTCCTCCCCGCACGACGGGCACACCAGCCGTCGATACGCCCACTCCGTCGCGCAGAGCGAGCAAACCAGCGAACGCTTCGCCCCGTCTCCCTCGGGCCTGAGCACGCCCACCTGCGGCTCGCCGGAACACAGCGGGCATCGCGCCGGTGCGCCCGCCGCCGCAATCGGTTCGGTATGGTCGGCGAGAGATTCCGCATAGGGTTGCAAGTACATCCAGGCGAGCAGGGCGTCCGCGTCGCCGTCGGGAAGCGGCGCAGCGGCGTTCCAATACCGCAGCAGCAATTCCTGCCACCGCTCGGCTCCCTGCGACTCCAGGTTTCCCGCCGAATGCGCGATCGGCGGGGGCGCCATCGTCTCCACCCAGGCGAGGAAATCGCGGAACTGAGGCAGCAGGACGAACAGGTCCAGCTCGCGACGCAACGAGCCGGGAGGCCTCCTCTGCAGTTCGTCTCCGCAGGCCGCTCCGAACCGGGAATAAAGCGCCTTCTGGAAGCCCGCCAACCGTTCGTAAAACACCAGCGCTTCCGCGGCGAAAGGGTGGGCGATAGCGAGTTCCCTGGCCCGCCGGATACGCTGGTCCCACTTCGAGCCGGTCATTTTCGTGTGGAGGGCGGGCGGGTGACCTGCTCGTACCACAGGCGGTGGTGCATCCTGGCCCAGGCCGGCGTCACCTCGCCGCTCACGATCGAAGTGAAGCTGCCGCGCACCATCGCGGTGCCCATGTAGACGTGAATGATGAAACCGGCCATGGTGGCGAGAGCGGCGATCACGTGAACCAGGATGGCCAGATAGCGAAGCCAACGGAGGCTCCAGGGAATCGAATCCGTCAGCCACAGCCCCACCCCCGAGAGCAGCAGCAGGACGATCCCCCAGAGCATGACCCGGAAGAACAGCTTTTGGCCGTAATTGAACCGGCCGATCGCCGGCAGCTTTTCATCTTCGTTCCTGATGTAGTGTCGCCGGGCCCTCCACCACGCGCGATCGGCGTCGCTGGTGGCCATGTCGCCGCACCACATCGCGTACATCCAGACCATCGTCGCTGCAAAAAGCACTCCCAGCCAGGGATGCCAGAATCGCGCCGTGGGTCCTCCGCCCGCCGCCGCCGCGCCCAGGAACAGGTAGGGCGACCAGAAAGAAAGCCCGGTGACGAGGTCGTAGACGTAGGAAAAGGCGGCAATCCAGTGGATCAGGCGCTCGCCGAACGTGTACCGGAGGATCCCGCCAGCGCGCGCCTCGGCCGAGGGAATCGTTCGCGACGCGCTCATGGCCGCTCCCCCTTTCGCGATTCGTCCTCAGGGGCGCGCTTCGGTCCGAATCGCATGTAGTGCACCGCCGCCGCCACCAGGCCGCCGGCCAGCGCCAGATTGCCCACCCATTTCGCCGGCCCTTTCCACAGGCGCACCACCCAGGGAATGCGAGGATCCTTCGGCAAGCCGCCGTAGGCTTCCGGGTTCGCGGCGTCATGCAGGACGTAGATGACGCCTGTGCCGCCCACCCCGGGCGGGTCGTAGACGCCCGCGTTCGCGAAGCCGGAATGCTCGCGAAGCTGCCGGGCGCGGGCCTCCGCCAGGCCCGCCATGTCCGATTTCGTTCCGAAATGGAGGCAGCCGGTCGGGCAAGCCTTGATGCACGCCGGCTCGAGGCCCTCTGCCACGCGGTCGGCGCAGAGCGTGCACTTGAACACCTTCTTCGTGTGGGAATTGAATTTCGGGATGTTGAACGGGCACCCGGCGATGCAATAACCGCAGCCGATGCAGTTGGCCTGCTGAAAATCCACGATGCCGTTGTCGTATTGCACGATCGCGCCGTCCGCGGGGCACGCCATCAGGCAGCCGGGCTCGGCGCAGTGCATGCACTGGTCCTTGCGCATCAGCCACATCAGCGTGCCGTTTTCCTGCTGATGCTCGCTGAACTTGATCAGGTTCCAGAAATTCCACGTCGTCTCCGGCATCGTCTGGTAGGTGTTGTCGAACGACGTGGTTGCGTACGGCAGCCCGTTCCATTCCAGGCATGCCACTTCGCACGCCTTGCAGCCGATGCAAGTGGTGACGTCCACCAGCTTGCACACCTGCAAGTCCCGCTGGGTGCCAGCGCCGGGAACCGGGCCGGGATGGCCGGAAATTTTTTGAATGCGGAGAGTCGCCTGGCTCATGCGGACCCTTTCTCTACGCCTTCTCGATCTTGACGAGGAAGCCCTTGTATTCCGGGGTGAAAGCGTTGGGGTCGATCACCGTGGGCGTCAGGCGATTGGCCGGGTTTTTCGCGGTTCTGCCCGCGTCCTCGGAGATTCCGCGATAGCCCCAGTGAATCGGAATGCCGATCTGATAAACCCTCTTGCCGTCGATCTGCATCGGCTTGATCCGCCGGGTCACCATCGCCTTGGCCACGTACGCCGACCGGGCGCTCGACACCTTCACCCGCTCGCCGCCGCGCAAGCCCATCTCCTCGGCGAGTTCCACCGGGATCTCCACGAACGGCTCGGGCACCAGCTCGACGTTCACCGGATTGTTTTTCGTCCAGTAGTGGTAGTGCTCGGTCAAGCGGTAGGTGGTGCAAACCACGTTGAATCCTTGCGCCGGGGTTCCATACTTGTCGGCCGGCGTCGCCATCTTTTTCACCACCGGGTTGCTGGATTGCCGGGGATGCAGCGGGTTTTCAATCGGACTCTCGATCGGCTCGTAATGTTCGGGGAACGGCCCGTCGGCGATGATGCCCAGCGGAACGAACAGCCGGCCCACCCCCTCGGGATTCATGATGAACGGACCCATGTGGTCCTTGGGAGGTGAGTTCACGTTGAAATCCGGCACGTCGTTTCCCACCCACTTCTGCGCCGCCTCCGCCCACCACACCTGCGCCCGGCTCGGGTCCCACGGTTTGCCTTCCAGATCGCAGGAAGCCCGGTTGTACAACACGCGGCGATTGGCCGGCCACGACCAGGCCCAGTTGGGATAAATCCCCAGCCCCGACGGATCCTCGGTGCCGCGCCGCGCCATTTGCGGCCCCGCCTCCGTCCACGAACCGCAATAGAGCCAATTGCCCGAACTGGTCGTGCCGTCGTCGCGCAGCCAGGCAAATCCGGGCAATTGCTGGCCCGCTTTGATCGTCTGGGCCAGCTTGGGGTCGGTGATGTCGGCGAGCGCCTTGCCGTTGATCTCCTTGGCCACCTCGGCCAGCGACGGATTCGCGGGATTGGTGTAGTCCCACGCCAGGTGCAGGATCGGGTCGGGGAATTTGCCTCCTTCCTTCTGGTACAGCTCGCGGACCTTCAGGAAGACACGCGCCAGGATTTCCTGGTCAACCTTGGCTTGGCCCGGTGGCGGCAGGGCGGCGTTCTTCCATTGCAGCCACCGGGAGGAATTCACGAACGTGCCGTCCTTCTCGGCGAATCCCGCCCCGGGCAGCCGGTACACGGTGGTCGGAATCGCTTTCATCTCCTCCGGCGTGATGCCCGGCGAGCACCAGAATTCGCTGGTTTCGTCGGGGTAAATCTCGCACACCACCACCCATTCCGCCTTCTTCAGCGCGTCGATGTTCTTCTGGCTGTCCGGCCCGATCATCACCCCGTTCATGCCGAACGCGAAGAATCCTTTCACCTTCCCCCGGTACATCTCGTCCCAGATCTGCACCCAGCCGTAGTTCCGGTCGATCTTCGGCAGATAGTGGAAGGCCCAGTCGTTTTCCATCTTCGCCTGCGCCCCGTACATCGTTTTCAGGAACGAGACGGCGAATTTCGGCGTGTTCGACCAGTAGTTGAACGAATCCCAAACGGCTGGTTTCGACGCCTTCGGGGTGATCCGGCCGACGTACGCCTTGAAGTCGGCGTCGGTGGCCGGATTGGGCATCTTCAAATACCCGGGCAGAATGTCGAAAATGCCCGCCATGTCGGTGGCGCCCTGGATGTTCGAATGGCCGCGGAGCGCGTTGACGCCGCCGCCCGCCCGTCCCACGTTGCCCAAAAGCAATTGCAGGATGGCCGCGGTGCGGATGATCTGGGTGCCGAATGTGTGCTGCGTCCAGCCCACCGCGTAGATGATCGTCGCCACTTTCTTCATGTCGCCGTCTTTGCGGATGGAAGTGAACAGCTCGGCGGCACGCAAAAAGTCGGCCCTGGGGATCCCGGTGATCCGCTCGACCATCTCCGGGGTGTAGCGCGAGTACTGCTTCTTCAGCAGTTGGTACACCGTGCGCGGATGCTGCAAGCGGAAGTCGTAGGCCACGTTTGGCGGCAGCCCCGCCGGTTTCTCCGCCTTCGCCGCCGGCGGATCGCCCGCCGCCCCGGTGCTGCTCGTGGGGCCGCCTTCCTGGTAGTTCCACGTTGACTTGTCGTAGGTCTGCGTCGCCGGATCGAATCCCGAATACAAGCCGTCCTCGGGGAGATGGAATCCTTCCTGCACCAGGAACGCCGCGTTGGTGTAGTTGGCGAGGAAGTCGCGGGCAACGCGGTTGTTCTCGATCGCGTAACGGATCAGCCCCCCGAGGAAGGCGATGTCCGTCCCTGCTCGTATCTGGAGGAAGAGGTCGGCGGTGGAGGCGGTGCGGGTAAACCGCGGATCCACCACGATCATTTTCGCGTTTCGGGTCCGCTTGGCCTCAATGGCCCACTTGAAACCGCAGGGATGACACTCGGCCGGGTTCCCCCCCATGATCAGCATCAAGTCGGTGTTCTTGATATCGATATAGCCGTTCGTCATGGCCCCGCGTCCGAAGGTTGGTCCCAAACTTGAGACCGTGGGGCCGTGTCAAACCCGGGCCTGGTTTTCCAGGTAGCAGACCCCCAGGCTGCGCATGGTTTTTACCACCAGCATGTTGAATTCGTTGGTGTCGGTGCATCCCCCGGTGAAGGCGATCCCCTCGCACCGGTTCACCGTCTTCCCGTTCCCATCCTTCTCGACGAACGTCTGGTCCCGCGTGGCCTTCACCCGCCGGGCGATTTCGTCGATGGCGTCGTCCCAGCCGATGTCCTCCCAGTGGTCCGAGCCCGGCCGGCGCACCTGCGGCTTGGTCAGCCGGCGGGGGTTCAGGATGTCCTGCTCGAGCGACGACCCCTTCGGGCAAAGGGTTCCGCGGTTGATGGGATGGTCGGGATCGCCTTCGACGTGGATCACTTGCGGCGAGACGTTCTTGGCCTTGTCGCCAAGCGTGTAGATGATCACTCCACAGCTCACCGAGCAGTACGGGCACGTCGAGCGCGTTTCGCTTGCCCGCGCAATTTTCAATTCTCGAAGCTGGGCGTAAGCCGGCTCGAGATCGAAGCCGAAAACGGAAACACCAACGGCGCTTGCGGCGCCAATCTTGAGGAAATCCCTGCGGGTGGGTTGCAAGGGTAGGCCTCCTTCCGAAACGAGGAACCGGCCCGATGGATGAGCAGCGTCCTTTACATAAACTTCGGCATTTCATTTGTCAAGCAGGAAGGATGTAGGTTTGAAGACGGCTCAGACGGCCGCCCGCCCGCTTACCAGCTAATCAGGCCCTCGGGATCCTCCACCAGCACCGCTTCGTATTTTTCCAGCATCGGCAGCAGTACTCCCTCCAGCTCGCGCTTCCACAGCTCCCCTTCGTAGAACTTCGCTTTCATCGGTTCGCGCGACGCCAGATCGGGAAAACCTCGCATGAAGAAAAAGGTGTCGGCGTCCTCCACCGAAAGAAACGGGCCCAGGATTCTCATCCCGATTTCCGCGTGTGCCGGAACCGATTTCGACCGGAAGATCTCGAGAAACCGCGCTCGCATGCCCGGTTTGGTCTTGTACGTGCGCATTTCGATGATCATCGGCTCGCCCATCCCCCCTCCCGGTCGGCGCCACAGGTTCATTCGGGCGCCGCCGGCTGATTTCTCTTCGTCCAGGCCCGTTTCAGCAGCCAGGACGCGGCCGCGGCGGCGGCGAAGACTCCCCAGAACACCTTGATGCGCAAAGTGATGGCGAAGGCAGCGAGCGAACCGGAGAGCAGCCAGTACATGGACTCCGCGGCCACCGCCTGGCCCCAGCGCGGCCGGTTGCCGCCCGCCGGCACCCGCGGAACGAGCGATGGCGCCAGCCGCGGCACCGCCGCACAATACCGGCGATACGCTTCGCCCTGGCCGCGCACAAGCTCCGCTTCTTCCCGCAAGATCAGCCGAACCACGAATATCGTCATCCCCAGCGACAACACCAGGAAGCCGATCCGGCTCGCCATCAATCCGATTCCTGCTGCCAGAAGAATATTGCCAAGATAGAGCGGATTTCGAACGTGCCGGTAAGGACCGTCGGCCAGCAGTCGTTCGGCATGAACTTGCGAGTCGCGCATGACTTCCGCCCGCAGGTATGCCGTGCCCCAGGTGCGAAGCCAGGCGGCGAGAGCCACAAGGAGCGCCCCTGCGGCGAAGACGACGCGGTACCCATTGGCGCCCGCCGTCGCGCCCCACCGCCGTGCCAGCCAATCGGCAATCGCAACGCCGCAATTCGCCCGATCGAAGGAATAGGCGGAAAACGCGGCAAAGAACAGAAAGAAAATCACCCACCAACGATGGCGGAATTCGAACAGTGTCGCTTGCATCGCGGGGAAAAGTATCCCAGAGCCGGTCCGGGATTTCCACCGCCCATCGTCCGAGCCGCGACAGTCAGGGAAGGGGGACCAGTGCCCGCCTTTCCTCCCGCCCCCACGCCTTGTGCTTCTACACGTTGCGGGCTAATATGCAGAAGTTCGAGGTGTGGACGATGGCGGCGAAAACCGATCTCCCCCAGGGAACGCTCGATCTGCTGATCCTGCAAGTGGTCGCCCTCGGCCCGGTGCACGGCTACGCCATCGCCCAGCGGCTCCAGCAGGTCACTCGCGACGTCGTCCGCGTTCCCCAGGGATCGCTCTACCCCGCCTTGCATCGGCTCGAAAACCGCGGCTTGCTCGCCGCCGGCTGGAAAGACACTCCGACCGGCCGCGAAGCCAAGTTCTATCGCCTCACCCGGCGTGGCCGGGCGCAGCTCGAAACCGAAGCCGCTGACTGGAAGCGGTTGGCCCAGGCCGTCGGCCTCATCCTCAAACTGGCGGAGGGAGGTGCGGAATGAGCTGGTGGGGTCGCCTGTGGCGTCGCAGGAAAATGGAGCAACAGCTCGAGAAGGAGCTCCGCTTCCACATCGAGGAGCACGCCGCCGACCTGATCGCCCGCGGCGTCGATCCCGCCGAAGCACGCCGGCAGGCGCGGCTCGCGATGGGGGGACCTGAGCAGGTGAAGGAGTTGTGCCGGGACGCCCGCGGCACCCGCTGGCTCGAGGACCTGCTGCAAGACGCCCGCTACGCACTCCGCATCTTCCGGAACAACCCGGGATTCACCGCGGTTGCCCTCCTCACGCTCGCTCTTGGCGCCGGCGCCACCACCGTCATGTTCGCTGTCATCAATGGCGTGCTCTTGAAGCCTCTGCCGTATCCCCAGCCCGCCAGGCTGGTCGCCGTGTTCGGGCACAGCGCGACGTGGAATGCCGCCGTTTTCGGAGAACAGAAACTCGCCTACCTCGATTTCCTGGATTGCCAGCGCCAAAGCCGCTCGCTCGATATGGCCGGCTCGGTCTTCGACGGGGGGACGGTGAGCGAACCTGGAGAACCCGAGTATGTGGATCTCCGCGAAATCTCGCCTGATTTGTTTTCCGTCCTCCGGGTGAAACTCGCGCTCGGGCGTTCTTTTCTGCCGGCGGAGGACCGGATCGGCGCGACACCGGTAATGATCGTCGGCTACGGTTTCTGGCAGCGCCACTTCGCCGGGAAGCCGGAAGCCATCGGCGCATCGGTCACACTGGACCAGAAACGCTATACCGTTGTCGGCATCGCCCCCGCCGGCTTCCGGCTCTATGGAGAGGAAGCGGATGTGTACACCCCGCTCGGTCAGGACGAGGTGGGCTACCTGCGGAATCGCCAGGCTCACCCCGTTGGCGTCATCGCGCGCCTGCGGCCCGGCGCCACCCTGCCCCAGGCGCAGGCCGAACTGGAGTTGATCGCCCAGCATCTGGCCGCGGAATACTCGGACACCAATGCGGGCCGCACGTTCCGGGTGCAGCCGCTGCATCCGGACGTGGGCGACGCGGGCGCGACGCTCTGGCTGCTGCTGGGAGCGGTCAGCCTCGTGCTGCTGATTGCCTGCGCGAACGTGGCCAGCTTGCTGCTCGCGCGAGCGGTGTCGCGCGAGCGCGAACTGGCGATGCGCGCGGCGCTTGGCGCCAGCCGGGGCCGCCTCGCTCGGCAATGCATCACCGAAAGCGCTGAGTTGGGGCTTGCCGGCAGCGCGCTGGGGATTTTGCTCGCTGCCGCCGGTATCCGCCCGTTTGTGGCGTTCTGGCCGGGCAGCCTGCCGCGCGCGGAGCAAGTTCATCTCGATTGGCGCGTGTTGCTGTTTGCCCTGTCCGTCGGCCTCGTAGGCGGTTTTCTTTTCGGCTTGGCCCCGGCGCTGCGCGTTCCCTCGCGCGAGCTGGAACGAACGCTTCGCTCCGGGGCGCGTACCGTCACCGGCGGCTCGCGCCGGCTTCATGCCGCCTTCGTGATTTCCGAACTCGCCCTGGCCGTCGTCCTGCTGGCTTCCGCCGGAATCCTCGGTCGCACCCTCTTGCGGCTCGCTTCAGTGAACCCCGGGGTCGACGTCCGAAATGTGCTCACTGCCCGGGTCGCGCTCTCGCCCGACGTGCTCGCGAATCCCGCTCGCATTCCCGCCGCCTGGCAGGACCTGCTCGAGCGAGCCCGCCGCGTGCCCGGGGTGCATTCGGTCGCTACTGTCGACACCGTACCCATGCGCACGGGCGACAATCCGCTCGGCTATTGGACCACTCCCGCCGTGCCGCCTGAAAACAAGCGGCCGATGGCGTTATCCTCCAGCGCCTCGCCCGATTACCTGAAGGTGATGCGCATCCCTCTGCTCGCGGGCCGGTTCTTCAACGAGGAGGACCGCTTGGGCAGCCAGCCGGCCATCGTGATCGATGAAGTGATGGCTCGCCAGGCCTTCGGCAACCAACCCGCTCTCGGCAAACGTCTCTGGCTTCCCGATATGCCCTGCGTCAGGCCCGCTCCCCAGCCGCCGCCCGGCTCGGGCGCCGCCGGTGCGGCCGGCGCGGGCGAAACCTCTGTGCCATGTTCCAACCCCTTCACCGTAGTCGGGGTCGTCGGCCACGTGCGCTATTGGGGGCTTGCCGGCGACGATCAAGCCCAGTTGCGGGCGCAGTTTTATTATCCCTTCGCCCAGGTCCCGGCCCGGTTCCTGCCGCGCTGGTCTCAACTGATGTCCATCGCCATCCGCACCGACGTCCCGCCGCTCGGCCTGGTCGAGGGTCTGAGGCATGAACTGCGGGGCGCCACCGGCGATCAGGTGTTGTACGCCGTGCATACCCTCGAGCAACTCGCCAGCGATTCGCTCGCCGAGCAGCGTTTCCTTCTCCTGCTGCTCGGCATCTTCGCTGCTTTGGCCTTGCTGCTCGCTTGCGTCGGCATTTACGGAGTGCTCGCCTACTTGAACGGCCAGCGAATGCCCGAATTCGGCTTGCGCATGGCGCTCGGCGCCACCGCCGGCGACGTTCTTCGGCTTGTGTTGCGACAAAGCGTGAAGATGGTTCTCATCGCCGTCGCCATCGGCTTGTTCGCCGCCATGGCCGCGGGCCGCCTGCTCGAGCGCCTGGTCGCCGGAGTGCAATCCCTGGAGCCGCTGACTCTTGCCATGATGATTGCCGTTCTGCTGGTCGCCGCGCTTCTCGCCAGCTTCCTGCCGGCCCGCCGCGCCAGCCGCATCGATCCGATGCAGGCCCTGCGACAGGAATAGCCGGGTCTGCCGCGCGCTGGCGAAACGGTTCGCCGGTCTCACCAAGCCGGAGCTGAGGACGCTCCATGCCACCGCCCCGCTCATCGCCCGCGTCTGAAGCCTGAGGGAAAACCGCTGCGCCGGGCGCGAAAGATGCGAACAAGGCCGGCCAGGGTGTAGGATTCGGCCGGTTGCCGGGGGCAATTCCACCGCGTCCGGCCGGCTCGAAGATACTTCCAGGCAAACCAGTCGGGGAGGCTCCACCGCTATGCGCTCCGCTTCCCATCGCGTCCTCACCGTGATTTGGTCCGCTGTTCTGGCCTTTCTCATCCTCGCCTTTGGCTCCGGTTGCTGGGCGTTGTTGCTGGCGGCGAATTTCAAGAGCCACGCCGTATTTCCCTGGTCGGTCCCCGTGATGGCGCTGGTCCTCTGGCTGATGTGGCAGTATCTGGGTGGAAGCTGGTGGCCGCGCAGCAACTCGGATTCCAGGCGCCGCTATCGGCGCACCAACCCCGTCTCCGGCCAGGCATTCGCCTGGGCGTTGCTGGCAGGCGTGCTCGCCGTCGTGGCGTTAGCCGCTTATTGGATTGTGCTCTTCCAACTGGTCAGAACGCCGCCAAACAAGCTTCCGAGCATGGAGGGGTATCCGCATCTGACGATCCTGCTCGTGCTGGTGATGGCGTCGCTGGTCGCCCCGTTCACCGAAGAACCCGCTTTCCGGGGGTATTGCCAGGTGATTCTCGAGCGGAACTTCAGCGCCCCGGCGGCAGTGGCTATCTCTTCCCTCTTCTTCGCCCTCGCCCACCTCACCTACGGCCTCTATTGGACCAAGCTGCTGGTGTACTTCCTCGTTGGCGTGACGCCTGGAGTCATCGCTTACCTCGCTAATTCTATTTGGGCCACCATCCCGGTGCACATCATCGCCGACCTCTCCTTTTTCACCCTTGTCTGGCCGCACGACGCGGCGCGCCGGCTCGTCTCCCAAGGCGGCGCCGACCCCAGATTCTGGCTCCACGTCCTGCAAGCGATTCTTTTCACTACGCTCGCCGTCCTTGCATTCAGCCGGCTGGCGAAAGTCACTGCGTCGTCTCGCGCCGCTGCCGGCAACCGGCTTCTTTCCGATCCGATCCCCGGCTAACGGGTCAGCGCCGCCGGCCAATCCGGAACCGGAGCTCGAATCATGAACGACAATCCGACACCAACTGACGACCGCCAGACAACGGGCGCAGCCTCGTCCCGGGGCGACGGCTACGCTCAGGTGAACGGCGTGCGCCTGCACTACGTCGAGCAGGGCGCCGGATCGCTGATTCTCTTTCTGCACGGCTTCCCGGAATTCTGGTATGCGTGGAAGGACCTTCTTCCCGCATTCGCCCGCGATCGGCGCGCCGTCGCCCTGGACATGCGCGGCTACAACCTCTCCGGGATGCCGAAGCCCGTCGAAGCCTACCGCGAACCGGTCATCGTCGAAGACATTCGTCTGCTCACCATCGCGCTCGGAGCGGAAAAATTCGTGCTGGTGGGGCACGACTGGGGCGGGGTCATCGCCTGGGACTTCGCGGCGGCGCACCCGGAAATGCTCGAGAAGCTGGTGATCGTCAACGCGCCGCACCGGGCGATGCTCGCCCGGCAGCTGGTCCGCAACCCGGCGCAGCAGAAAGCTTCAGCCTACTTCAACCTGTTCGCAACTCCGGAAGCGGAGGCGGTGCTGAGCCAGAACGATTACGCGCGGCTGCAACAGGCGGTTTTCGGAACGTGGACCACCGACGATGACCGGCAAAGATATCTCGAGTGCTGGCGGCGAGGCCTGACCGGCGGCTTGAATTACTACCGCGCGGCGGGTCTGAAGTCACCGCTCGGCGCCCAGGAATTGGCGCGAAGCAGGTCGGCCGTCCCCTCGCCCCGTATCGCCGTGCCCACGCTGGTCATCTGGGGCGAAAAAGATTTCGCGCTGCTGCCGGGATTGCTCGATGGGCTCGACGAGCGCGTAAGCAACCTGAAAATCGTCCGCGTGCCCGAGGCCGGCCATTGGGTCGTGCACGAACAGCCGCAACTCGTAATCCAAGCCATCCGCGCCTTCCTCGGCGAAACCTAGAGTCAGTTTGGCGCCGCTGACATCCCCACTGCGGGAACCATCGCCCCGACGCTTCCGCCCCCCCTGCAGGTTGTCATTCTGAGCCCGCCGCGGCGGGCGGGCCGAGGCCTTCTCTTCTCGCGGAAAGCCTGCCTTCCGGATTTCCGCGTCACAGGGGCGCGCTCAAAGCCACCCCGAGCGGCCAGCGAATATACCAACTTGCCATATTGACCTACTTGGAAAGCCTGTGCCACAATGCGCCCATCTTTTCCTCCCTACGAAGGCTGGAGGCGCCCATGTTTACCCGCGCGAGTCGCGTTCTCTACCCCTTGGCATTCGCGTGGCTGGCGGCATCGCTGCCCGCGAGGCTGAATTCCCAGGGCCGGCGGAGCGCGCCGATGGCCGCCCAGGCGATGCGCGCCGCCGCGCGTCCGATGAAGCTCGATATCCGCCCCGCCAGCCGCGCCGCCCGGGTCGGGGACCGGGTTTCCGTCGAAATCGTGCTCCTGGGCGCCGACAATCAAAAGGCATCCTGGAATCGCGAATCGCTGATCGTCGTGGAGGCGACGGGCCCGACGGGGAAACGGCAGCAATACAAGGTGGAGATACGGCCCGGTCAATCCTCGGTACAGTTCGCGATGCAGGCATCCGAGGCGGGACTCTACAAGCTGAGAGCGCGCGACACGAACAACACGCTGATGCCCGGCGGCAATGCGGTGCTTGTGAGCCGCCCGCCCGCCGCGAGGCAACACGCCCGCGCGAGACGCCGCTCGAGTTCCTACGCGCCAGCGCAGGAAGGGCGGTTGCTGGCGGTCGCCGCGCGCATCGGCGAGCCGAGTCCGACGACTCAAGCGCCTGGAGGAGGCCAAGGCCCGGCTGCGCCAGCCGGTGGCGCCGCTGCGGCGGAGCTGATGGTGACGAATTCCAGCGGCAAGGACGACATTCTGGCCGACGGCAAGGATTTCGCCCGCATTCAGGTCTACTACGTCGATCCCCAGGGAGGGCCCGCGCCGGCGGACATCAAGATATGGATGCACTGGCTGCATGGGAATTTTGCTCCCCAGCCAATGATCATCCATCGAGGCGACAGTTCCGCCGAAGGCCACTGGACTTCGCTTACCGCCGTGGCTGACACGTTGTCGATCGCGCTTTCCGCACCCAGCTATCCGGTGGCCGGCGATCGCGACCTCGAAGTTTCCTTTGTCCCGGCCATTTACGGCATCGCGCCGGCGGCTCCCAACCCCCTGAAGTTGTCGCTGGTGGATTGCGAGCCGCTGACCGCGCAGTTCTTCGACCAGCAAGGTCGCACCGTTCAGACCAGCAAGTCGAGAAGCGTCACCTTTATCAGCTCGAATCCCCGGCTCAACGTCGACCCCGGTTCCGTGGACGTGGCTCCGGGCCATTCGGCGGCCACCATTTTCCTGCTGCCCACCTGGAGCGGGACATCCAAGCTGGACGTCTGGACGCCCGGCTACGATCACCAAAGCATCGTGGTTCAAGTGACGATGGGCCTGGTGCTGCTGCTGTGCCTCAGCGGGGGAGTAATCGGCGGAATCGCAGCCAAGGAAACGCTGAAAGGCACGCTTGTCGGGCGAATCTTCGTCGGGATCCTCGGCGCGATCGTGCTGGTGTGGATTTGCGTCTACGCGGTGCTTCCGCGCACCCATTCCATCATCGCCCACAATCTGGTGAGTGTTTTCGTCGTCGGCATCGTCGGCGGCTACGGCGGAACCCAGGTGCTGGATTTCGCCGGCAAGAAACTCGGCTGGCTGTAGATCCCACGGCCGGGCGGCGAGCGGCTGCGCAGCAAGCGCCATGTTAATATGGTTGTGCGCCTTCCGGTCTTCCTCGGCAAATCGGCAAATAGTGGCGGGAAGCAGCTGCAAGGCCGCGCCGCGGCAAGCAGCGCCAGCAGAGATGAGGCGCGGCTGCCACTGATTTCCTTTCCGCAGATGAGGAGAATGGTCGAAGGATGAGTCAACCGATTCGCAATATCGCGATTGTGGCCCACGTGGACCACGGGAAAACGACGCTGGTGGATGGGATGCTGCGGCAGAGCGGGATTTTTCGCGCCAACCAGGCGGTGGTCGACCGGGTGATGGACTCGAACGAGCTCGAGCGCGAGCGCGGCATCACGATTCTGGCGAAGAATACCGCGGTTTTTTACCGGGACACGAAAATCAATATCGTCGATACCCCCGGCCACAGCGATTTCGGCGGGGAAGTGGAGCGGGCATTGCGGATGGTTGATGGCGTGCTGCTGCTGGTGGATGCCAGCGAAGGGCCGCTGCCACAGACCCGCTACGTGCTCCAGAAGGCCCTCCAGGCCCATCTGCCGCCCATCGTCGTTCTCAACAAAATCGATCGGGGCGATGCCCGGCCGGAGGAAGTTCTCGACGAAATCTACGACTTGTTCATTGATCTCGACGCCGCCGAGGACCAGCTCGATTTCCCCGTCCTTTACACCAACGCCAGGACCGGCGTCGCCCATCGCTCGGTCGGCGACGGCTCGGTCAACCTCCAGCCGCTTTTCGAAACGATACTCGAGGCGATTCCCCAGCCGGCGGGCGATCCCGCCGGCACCCTCCAAATTCAGGTCACCAATCTCGATTACAGCGATTATCTCGGCCGGATCGCCATCGGCCGCGTTTTCAACGGCAGGCTGGCCCGCGGCGCGGAAGCGGGCATCGCCAAGCTTTCCGGCGAAGTGGTCCCGACGGTCATCACCAAGCTGTTCACCTTTCGCGGGCTCGATCGGGACGAGGCGGCCGAAGCCGTGGCCGGCGACATCGTGGCCATCGCCGGGGTGGAAGGCATCCAGATCGGCGAAACCATCACCAGCCTGGAAACGCCGGCGCCGTGCGAGGCGCTGGCGATCGATGAACCCACGCTGGCGATGATATTCACCGTCAACACCTCGCCGCTCGCCGGCCGCGAAGGCGCCTACGTCACCTCGCGCGACCTGCGCGAGCGGCTGCGCAAGGAGCTGCTGACCAACGTTTCGATTCGCGTCGAAGACGCCGATTCCACCGACTCGTTCCGCGTCACCGGCCGGGGCGAGCTGCAACTGGCCATTCTGATCGAAACGATACGGCGCGAAGGCTACGAGCTGATGGTGGGCAAGCCGGAAATCGTGGTGCGAAGCGAAGGCGGGCGGCGACTCGAGCCGGTGGAGCGGCTGGTGGTCGACGCGCCGGAGAGCTTCGTCGGCGTGGTGATGGAAACGCTCGGCGGCCGCCGCGGCGAATTGCTGAAAATGGTGAATCACGGCTCGGGCCGCGCCCGCATGGAATTCCGGATCCCTTCCCGCGGCCTGATCGGCCTGCGCGGCCAGTTGCTCACCGATACCCGCGGCACCGCCCTGCTCCACTCGCTGTTCGACGGATGGATTGACTACGGCGGAGAAATGGCTTCCCGGCCCACCGGAGCGCTGGTGGCCGACCGCGCCGGGTCGAGCACCGCGTTCGCCCTGTGGAATCTCCAGGAGCGGGGCGAGCTCTTCATCGGTCCCGGCGCGGAGGTGTATCAGGGGATGGTGGTGGGCGAGAATTCACGCGAGGCGGATATCGACGTCAACATCACCAAGGAAAAGAAGCAAACCAATATGCGCGCCTCCACCGCCGATGAAGCTATCCGGCTGATTCCTCACCGGGTGCTGACCCTGGAGACCGCCATCGAGTTCATCGCCGAAGACGAATTCGTCGAAATCACTCCTGGGTCCATTCGCCTCCGCAAGAAAGTGCTCGACCCCAAGCGCCGCCCCCGCCGCTGGCAACAAGTCCGAGCCACGGCGCCCGCCTGATCGCGATCGCGCCCGTGGGAAGCTGGCGCGCCCCGAGAGGGCGAGCGGGGGAGCCGAGCTGGCTCCCCGCGGCGAACGGCGGCCGCCGCGGGGCGATTGGATCCGATTCAGCCGAGCCGCGGCCGTGGTCCTTCACCACCCGCGCCAGAGCCAGCAGCCTGGAACTGATCTTAAGATCGGCCCGGGAAGCAGCATCCAGATTGATCTCGAAGGTCACGTGTCTTTGCTCCAGAGCGAACTGGATCATGCCCCCGCTCGCGGCGAACTCGGTGGTCTCTCCGACGGTGAGCACGCTCGATCCCCTGAGCGCCGAGAAAATCCGACCGACGCTTCGCCGGTTCGAAGAACTAACGAAGAGAACATGGCAGGCGCGGATGTCTTTGTCGCTCCGCAGGTGGAGGACCTGCACCGGCCTCCCGTTGACGGTTTGGCTGGGCGCGAGCGACTCCAGCAAGCCGCCGAAAGGATCCCGCCCAAGGATGCACATAACCGTTGGCGCCCGGCTGCCGGTGTATGCCGACGGCGGCCACTGGACGAAGCGGGTGAGCTTGAAAAGAATCGCGGCTTTCAGCTCGTATTCGCCCGGCGAATTTTGCTGGCCGGCAGAAATCACGGGGAAAAGGAGCAGCGCTAGGCAGAGGAGCAGCGCCCGGAGCCGCCGGCGATCCGGGGGTGAGCCACGTCCCGGGGCGCGCGTCGAGCGCACGGGATGGTCTTGCCGCTCACTGCCCGTCATGCGGCCGATCGCCTGCATTCCTACCTCTCGCCCCGGCGCGGGCGGTAGGTGAGAGTGATCCGGAAACTTCGCCCGTCCTGGGGAATCGCGGTTTGGACGTGCTCCAGCCCGCCCGACTCCGCGTACCTTTTGTCGAAGACGTTGTAGAGGCTGCTGGAGAAATCCCATCCGTTCGCGAGCGTGCGGCTGAAAAGCGTGAGGTTCATGAGGAAGTAACCGCCAAGGTTCGTGCCTGCGATCGTCCTCCGCTTGCTCACGTACTGGGCGTCGGCGGCGGCAACCAGCTTGTCTCGCGCCAGGGGAACGCTCAGGCTGAGCTTGGGCAATTGCTTGGGGGAATTGGTGAGCACGTTCCGGGTGGCCAGGACCCGCGAATCCTGCAAGGTATCGGAGAGGGAAGCCTCGAGTCCGTGCGGCCATCTCACTCCCCACTCGGCTTCGATTCCCCTGGTCTCGATCGGCGTGGAATTCACGTAAATGGGAGTGCCCGTCGACGGATCGAGTCTCTGCTCGATCAGATCATCGATTCGATTGAGGAAGGCGGCGCCGCTCGCGTAATACGACTTGCCGAAACGATGCTCGACGTCCAGTTCCCAACCGTGAATCCGCTCGGGCTGCAGCTGTGGGTTGGCGGTGTTGCTTACGCTGACGGCGTAATAGCTTTCGTAGCTGTTGGGCGCGCGAAACGCGGTGCTGAACGTAGCTTTGAAGTCGGTACCCGGTTCCGGGTTGTAGAGCAGGCCGAGGCGGGGGCTGAGCGTAGCGCGAAACCGGCTGTACCAGTCGCTGCGGAACCCGGCCACGAAAATCAGGTTCTTGCGCAGCGAGTACTCGTCCTGGAAATATAAGGCCCACACCCGCGCGGTGTGGCGATCGTCGAGGTACAAGAAGTAAGGCTGGATGTCGTAGTTCACCTGGCGCTGCTTGAGATCCTGGCGGAACTCCATGCCGAAGGTAACCTTGTGCCGCGCGAAGAACGTCTTCTGCGCGTCGCCCTGAAAGTCCCACCAGGCGCCGCTCGCGGCGTCGTAATTCCGGGTGTAGGGCGGGATGCCTTTGCCGGCGTAATCGTAAATGTAGATCCCGTGATAGCCGTACCAGTCGTAGGAAAGCCGGCCGAGCGTTTCCCAGCCGCCGAAAGCGCGGTGGTACTGGAGATCGACGTAACTGCGCGCGTCGGTGGTTTCTGTCCGCGGATCGTTGAAGACCGTGCCGAAGGGCGCGGTGGGAACGTGTTTCGTCCGCGAGCCTTGCACCAGGTGGATGTCGAGGTCGCGGTAGATGATTTCTCCGAAAGCGGTGTACGACTGGTCGGCATCGGCGTTGTCGGCCACGCCGTTGTTGGTTGCCGGGCTGTCGAATTCGGGGAAAAAGAGCCGCCGGTGTCCCTGGCTGTTGTAAAACGAGCCTGAGAACAACACCTCGAGGCCGTTGTCATACCGCTTGCCGTAAGTCGCGCGGCCTTTGTATGAATTCCAGCTTCCCGCCTGGGTCGAAACCTCGATCCCGGCCAGGTCTCGCCCCCGTTTCGTGACGACGTTGATGACTGCGGCGAAAGCCCCGGTGCCGTAGATCGACGAATTCGGGCCGCGAATGATTTCGATGCGATCGATCAAGTCCAAATCGACCGGGAATTCCGTCCCCACGTAGGCGCCGTCGAAGATATCGTCGTTGACCCGGTGGCCGTCCACCAGGAAGAGAATGCGGTCGTTGTAATCGCCCGGATGCGAGAGTCCCCGCAGGCCGACGTAGGTGTAATTGCGGTCGTTGATTACGTAGAAGCCGCGAACGCTTCGGAGCACGTCCGCCAGCGTGCGGTAGCCGTGTTGCTGGATTTCTTCGGCGGTTACGACGGTCACCGAAGCCGGCGCATCCGAGGCCTTCTCGAGAAACTTCGATGCGCCGTAAACCGCGTCGATCTTGAGCTTGGTGAGGTCCTCGATGCTCAGCCCGCCGAGATCAGTCGGATTGGGTTCCTGCGCGGCCAGCGTTCCGCAGAAAATCAGCACCGCCATCGCCAGCCACCACGCCAGTCCGATTCCCGGCAGAAGCCCGCCTCCACCGCCGGAAAATGGCCGGAGAACAGGGCGTGGGGGCGAGGAGCGGAGATTAAGGATTCGATCCCCCAACCACACACCTGGTTCTGCGGGGCGGGTTTTGCTGCCGGAATTGGTAGACACGACTCTTCTGGCACCTGCCACCGGGAAGCATTCCGCCGGCCAATTCGTCCGTCGCCGGCGTCAATCAAGTTGAGGAAAATCAAGAGCTTAGCTGAAGTTGTCTTGCGTTCGGCTCAGGGACTGTTCCGAATCCGGCCCCATGTGCCCCTGCGAACCCCGCCCTCAATCATCGCCGGCCCTCCACGCGCCTCCGCAGATGACTGATCGCGATCGCCGGGAGCTCCCTTCGCAGGTACCTACACTGCCAGCGCTTTCCTGCGAGCGGGCGCCAGCTCACTCGTAGCGCAGCGTTTCGATGGGGTCGAGTTTGGAGGCCTTCTGCGCCGGATAGTAACCGAAGAAAACGCCGACGGCGGCGGAGAAGCCGACGGCGACGATGACCGCCGTCAAGGGAACCTGTGTCGGCCACTGGAGCATGCCGGAAACCACCGCCGAGCCGATGATGCCGCCGATGATGCCCACCCCTCCCCCGATCAGGCTGATCACCATCGCCTCGCTCAGGAACTGGTACCGGATGTCGCGGCGGGTGGCGCCCACCGCCCGGCGCACGCCGATTTCCCGCCGCCGCTCGGTGACCGACACCAGCATGATGTTCATGATGCCGATCCCGCCCACCAGCAGCGACACCGAAGCGATGCTCGCCAGCAGCATCGTCATCACCCGCGCCGACGAAGTGGCGGCGTCGGCCAGTTCCTGCGGGCTGCGAATCATGAAATCGTCGTCTTCGCCGGGCCGCAGCTTGTGCCGCTGGCGCAGAAGCGCGGCGATCTGCTGCATCGCCGGCTGAATCGACGAATCGGAGATGGCCGAGGCGTTGATCGAGTTCACCCAACTGATCCCCGCCAGTTTCTTCATCACGGTGCTGACCGGCGCGATGATGAGGTCGTCCTGGTCGCGGCCGAAAGTCGATTCGCCCTTCGTCTGCAGCTCGCCCTCGATGATGAACGGCAAACTGCCCACCCGGATGATCTTGCCGATCGGGTCGTCGTTGCCAAACAGGTTTTCCGCCACCGTGTGGCCGACGACGCAGACGTTGGCGGCGACGTCGACTTCCCGCTGGGTGAACGCCCGCCCGCTCACCACCGGCCAGTTGCGAATCTGGAAGTAGTCGGGCCCGCTGCCCTGCACCTGGGTAAACCAGTTTTGGCCCTGGTAAACGACCTGCGCGCCGCTGCCGACGCCCGGGCTCACCGCTTTCACCAGCGGAATCAGCCTCAGAATCGCTTGGGCATCCTCCATGGTGAGGGTTTTGGTGGCCTGGGAGCCCATGTGGACGCCGCCGCGGTTCACGCTGCCCGCCATGATGAAAATCATGTTCGCGCCCATGCTGGAAATCTGTGCCTGCACCTGCTGGGAAGCGCCTTCGCCGATGGCCACCGTGCAAATCACCGCCGCCACGCCGATGATGATGCCCAGCATGGTCAGGGCGGTGCGCATCTTGTTGGCGGCGAGGGCCTGGAGGGACGTGCGCATTACTTCGCGGCCGGTCATCGCTGCTCTCCTTGGGCGCGAGCGAGTGTTGCCGCTCCCGCCCCGTTCCCGGCGAATTCTGGAAAAATGCGCACGATGGAGATGCCGCTCGCCGGGAGCCCGATGTCCCTGCCTTCTGTTTTATAGGACACCGCGCGCACCCTGCCGGTTCCTTGATTTCCCACGTGGAGTGGAGGCGGCGGGCCTCGCGCTGCCGGTCGGCCGGGCAGCGCACAGGCCCGTAGCACGGGATGCCACCGGCAAGCCGCGGCCAAGTGGGAGAAATCGAGATGAATCCCGCTCCGCTGCTCCCTAACGGTCGCGGCTCGGATTAGAATCGGCGGGGTGCCCGGCTTCGGGGCCAGGCGGAATCCAGCCGGGCCAGGGTGACGAAATGATGAGGCGCGAATTCTGCAAGACGTCTTTGGCGGCGATGGCATCGACGCTGCTGCCCACGGGCGCCGGTTTCGGCTCCCGGCAGCCGCAGGAGTTTCCTCGCGTCGCCGGCCTCACCCGCTCCGTCGCCGAATTCGTGTTGAACGCGAAATACGCCGATTTGTCCCCGGAAGCGGTTGAGGCGGGCAGGAAATCGATGCTGGACGGCTTCGGATTGGCCCTGACGGGTTCGCGCGCCCGCAGCGGCGAGCTCAGCCGGGAATACGTCCGCAGCCTGGGGCCCTGCGGCGGCCAAGCCACCGTCGCTGGCGCCGCCATGCGCGTGTCCCCTCGGCTAGCCGCCTTTCTCAACGGCATCTCGATTCACGCTGACGATTACGACGATACGCAATTGGCGGTGGCCAAGGACCGTGTGTACGGCCTGCTGATGCACCCGACGGTCATCGCATTGCCTGCGGCGTTCGCCGCCGCCGAATACCGGCCGGTATCGGGAGCCGATTTCATGCTGGCTTACCAGGTTGGGGTCGAAGTGGAGTGCAAGATCGCTGAAGCGATTTCGCCGCGCAGCTATGAAAACGGTTTCCACACCACCGGCATGGTCGGCCCGTTCGGCGCCGCGGCCGCTTGCGCACGGCTTCGCGGGTTGAGCCTCGCCCAAATCCTGAATGCGTTCGGGATCGCCGGCGCGGAAGGCTCGGGTTTGAAAGAGAATTTCGGCACGATGACCAAGCCCTTTCACGCCGGACATGCCGGCGAGTGCGGCGTAGCCGCCGTGGACCTGGCAGCGCTTGGCTGGACCGCGGCGCAGGACATCCTCGAAGCGCCCGGAGGGTTTTTTCACGCCTACGGCGGCTCCTACGACCCCGGGGCGATCCTCGGCAAGCTGGGCAAGCCGTGGACGTTCGCCTGGCCCGGGGTATCGATCAAGCCGTTTCCTTCCGGCTCGCTCACTCATCCAGGCATGGGCGAGCTGGAGCGGCTGATCGCCGAAAACAAGATCGCTGCCGATCAGGTGGAGAAGATCGACGTCGGCACCAACCACAACACCTACGACACCCTGCTCCGGCACGATCCGCAGACCGGTCTCGAGGCGAAATTCAGCATGGAATTCTGCCTGGGGATCCTGCTGGTCGAAGGCCAGGCCGGGCTGGCGCAGTTCACCGACGCGGTGGTCCGCCGGCCCGACGTCCAGGCGATGATCCGCCGGGTGAACTTCCAGGTGTCGCCGGTAGCCGAGGCCGGCGGGTACAACAAGATGACGACGGTCATCACCATCCACCTGAAAGACGGCCGTGCGATTTCCGGCCGGGCGGATTTCGCCAAGGGCAGTCCCGCCAATCCGATGAGCTACGACGAAGTTGCCCGGAAATTCCGCGGCTGCGCCGAGTACGCCGGCTGGCCCCGGGCCAAGACGGAGAAAATCATCGAAACAGTTCGCGAGCTCGAGCGGGTCGCGGATGTCAGAACGCTTTCGCCGCTGCTGGCGAGCGAGGGCGGGTGAGGAGGGGCTCCGGTGAACACATTCCAGATCGCGGTGATTCCCGGCGACGGCATCGGCCGGGAAGTGGTGCCCGAGGGAATTCGCGTACTCGAAGCCGCCGGCCGGCGCTTCGGCTTCGGTTTCTCCTGGCGGCATTTCGATTGGAGCTGCGAAACCTACCTCAGGACCGGCAGGATGATGCCCGCGGACGGTTTCGAGCAGCTCCGCCGGTTCGACGCCATCTACCTCGGCGCCGTCGGTTGGCCCGACGTTCCCGACCATATTTCCCTGTGGGGCTTGCTCATCCCGATCCGGCGGCGTTTCCGCCAGTACGTGAACCTGCGGCCGGTGGTTCTGCTTCCGGGAATTGAATCTCCGCTCCGGAACCGCCAAGCCGGCGCAATCGACTTCTGCGTGGTCCGCGAAAACAACGAAGGCGAGTATTCGGAAGTCGGCGGCAGGCTGTACCAGGGCACCGAAGACGAAATGGCGGTGCAGGAAAGCATCTTCACCCGGCGCGGCGTGCGGCGGCTGGTTCGCTACGGGTTCGAGCTGGCGCGGACGCGCAAGAAGCACGTCACGTCGGCGACGAAATCCAACGGCATCGTGCATACGATGCCGTTCTGGGACGAATGCTTTCGCGACGTCGCCCGGGAATTTCCCGACGTCCGCGCCGATCAATACCACATTGACATTCTCACCGCGCATTTCGTTCGCCATCCCGATTGGTTCGACGTGGTCGTGGGCTCGAACCTTTTCGGCGACATCCTCTCCGATCTGGGTCCGGCGGTGGCCGGCTCGATCGGGATTGCGCCATCGGCCAATTTGAATCCGGAGCGGGAGTTTCCCTCGATGTTCGAGCCGGTGCACGGCTCGGCGCCGGACATCGCCGGCAAGGGCATCGCCAATCCCATCGGTCAAATCTGGTCGGGGGCGCTGATGCTGCGCCACCTGGGGCAGGAGCGTGCCGCCGGCGCGGTGGAACAGGCCATCGCCGCGGTGCTGACTCGAGCCGAGGCGCGCACCGCCGATCTCGGCGGCACCGCCACCACCCGCGAAGCGGGCGAGGCCATCGCCGCGGAAGTCGCCGCCGGCGCCGCCGCCCCGGCGGCGTCCTGACGCGGGCAGATGCCGAGTAGGCAAGCCACCGCGCTGAGTGGAACACTAGAAACGGAAACGCCGGCTGGTCCCGGCAGATTGCGCCGGGTCCGGTGGAGTTCGCCGGACTCCAAAAATCGGAGATGCAGGCGGCGCCCGCCGCGGCGGGCGGGCGTCACGAACTGTTTGAGCGAGCCCGTGGTTGCGGCGGCATGGAGCCGATACAGGCACAGGCCCGCCGTGGCATGGCATCCTGCCGACGCTGTGCCGGGCTCCCGACAAAAAACGTCGGGGCGCACAGAACGCGGAAAGCCGCGGCGCTACATCCAAACCATGCTGAGCTGCCTGGATCGTCCCCGGCGCCGTCCTTCTACTGGCGACCAAAAAGAGAGTTCCTCCACATCACCTCAATAAAAGGGATTTGAGGGCCAAGAGGGAATCTACGAAAGCGACGGAGGGTTTGACTCTGCCTCCCGAGTGAGATAAAAGTCTGCGCGCCTTGGAACCTGCGAGCGCCGCCGCGAGTCTCACCATACGCGCAAGCCGCGGCAAGTTCGGTTTCTCGTGGCAGGCGCCAACGAAGCCGCAGGCGCCGTGCCCGGCTTGCCATGCCGCAGGCACGACCGCGGCCGAGGGAAGGGAACCATGAAAACCAGAATTGTGATTCACCGCAGCCTGCTGGGGCCCGCGTTGGCGCTGGTTTGTTTCGCTCTCATGCCGGCGCTGCCGGCGATCGCCCAGATCCCGTCGCCGGAATCGGTGCTCGGCTTCAAGCCGGGCACCGACCGCAAGCTCGCCGACTGGGACCAGGTGGTGGGATATTTCCAGAAGCTCGCCGCCGCCGCGCCCGACCGGGTGAAGCTGCAAGTGCTCGGCCAGACCACGATGGGCCGGCCGTTCATCGCGCTCACCATCTCCTCGGCCGACAACATGAAGAATCTGGAGCACTACCGGCAAATCCAGATGCGGCTGGCGAATCCCGCGGGGCTCACCGACGCCGAGGCCGCCCAGCTGATTTCCGAAGCCAAAATCGTGGTGATGCAGACCTGCACGGTGCACTCGACCGAGGTGACCTCGACGCAAACGTCGATGCAGTTCGTCTACGACCTGCTGACCCAGGACACGCCGGAGAATCGCACCATTCTGAACGACGCCATCTACCTGCTGATGCCGTCGATCAACCCCGACGGCCAGGACATGGTGGTGAAGTGGTATAACAAATACCTGGGCACCCCGTACGAGGGCGCCAATTTCCCCTTCCTCTACAACAAGTACGTCGGCCACGACGACAACCGCGACTGGTACATGTTCACCCAGAAGGAATCGCGCCTGGTGGTGGCTTTCGAGAACTCCTGGCACCCGCAACTGCTTTACGACGTCCACCAGATGGGCTCCACCGGGGCGCGCATGTTCATGCCCCCCTTCATGGACCCCACCGATCCCAACATCAATCCCACGCTGGTTTCGGAAACGAATTTCATCGGCGCATCGATGGCCGCGGCGCTCGCGACCGCGGGGAAGAAGGGCGTGGTGATCAACGGCGTCTATGACGAGTGGACCCCGTCGCGCCACTACCAGGCTTACCACTACGGCGTTCGCGTGCTGACCGAATCGGCTTCGGCGGCGCTGGGCACGCCCATCCACATTTCCTTCAACCAATTGGGTTCGCGGGAACTCGGTTACAACAGCCAGGAGCGGAGCTGGAACTTTCCCGATCCGTGGCCCGGGGGGGAGTGGGGCATCAGCGACATTTTCAGCTACCAGATGATCACCTACCACCAGGCGCTGCTGACGATGGCGCTGAACAAGGGCATGTTGCTCCGCGGCTTCTACGAAATGGGCAAGCAGGCGCTCGAGTACAACGGCGCGCCCTTCGCTTACGTTTTCCCGCCCAACCAGTGGGACACCGCCGCCGAGGTGAAATTGCTGAACACCTTGAAAATCGGCGAGGTGGACGTCTATCGCGCCCGCAACGCTTTCACCGCCGACGGCGTCGAGTATCCCGCCGGCTCCTACATCATTCCCATCAAGCAACTCTACGGCCGCTACGCCAAAACGCTGCTCGAGCGCCAGCACTATCCCGACATTCGCGAGTATCCCGGCGGCCCGCCCCAGCGGCCCTACGACGTCACCGCCCAGACCCTGCCGCTACTGATGGGCGTTCGCGCGGTCGAGGTCGACCAGCCGTTCCAGGCGGAGATGGAAAAGGTGGACGGGGACGTACCCCTGCCCGCCGGCAAAGTGGAAGGGAGCGGCTCGACTTACCTGCTCTCCCCGCAATCCAACAACGCCTACGAAGCGGTGAACCGCCTGTTCAAGGCCGGCGGCGCCGAGATTTCGCGCACCACCGCGCCGCTGCGCGAAGCCGGCCGCGAATTTCCCGCCGGCACATTCGTCATTCGCGGCGGCAGCGTCGCCGGCCTCAGCAGCCTGGGCGTGGATTTCGTCGCCGTCAACGGGCCTGTCCGCGACGCCGCTCCCCTGCATCAGCCGCGGGTGGGCGTGTACCGGAGCTACGTCGCCAGCATGAACGAGGGCTGGACGCGCTTCGTTCTCGAGAACTACGAATTCCCCTACACCACCATCTGGGACAAGGACATTCGCGCCGGCGACTTGAATTCGCGCTTCGACGTCATCATCATCCCTGACGAAGCCGCTCCGGCGATTGTCAACGGCAATCCCAAGCTCCCGCCCGGCCAGACCCTCCTCACCTTCCGCGGAGCGGGCGGCGGGCCGCCCAGCGGTTTTTTCAGCCCGCAGCCGGATGAGTATGCCGGGGGCATCGGCGCCGCGGGCGTGAGGAACCTGCGGGAATTCGTTGCCCGCGGAGGCGTTCTCGCCACCATCAATAACGCCTCGAATTTCGCCATCGAGCGGCTGGGCGTCGGCGCACAAAACATCCTGCGCGACGTTTCCAATAAGGACTTTTATTGTCCCGGCTCGATCCTGCGGATCGAAGTCGACAACGACAATCCGATCGGCTACGGCATGCCGAAGCAGAGCATGGATTGGATGCTGCGCGGGCCCGCCTTCACCCAGGGATACCTGGGCATCCCGCATGCCTTGACCAGCCCCGCTCACACCTTCACCAACCTCTCCGATGCGCCCGCCGCGAAAGCGGTGATGACCTATCCCGACGCGAATCCGCTCATGTCCGGCTGGCTGCTGGGCGAAGGGCTGATCGAAGGCCGCGCCGCCCTGGTCGACGCCCCACTCGGCAACGGTCACGTCATCCTGTTCGGATTCGATCCCCTCTACCGCTCCCAGGCCTACACAACGTTCAAGGTGCTTTTCAACGCGATTTTCTATCCGCGGAGCCACTGACCCGCTTTCCCAAAATCGGGACACTTCTGCAGCAACCGCTGCCGTGAAGGCGAGAGAGTAGACGCCTGCCTTTCCCGCGGTGGCCGGCCAGCCGTCGCCGCCCCTTCTAAGGCAGTGGATGGATCGCGGCTGGCGAACCGGTGATTCAAGGCCCGCACCCTTAAGACCGCAGGGTGCACCTCGACTTCGCTCGGGACAGGCGGCGCCCGTCAAAGTCTTGGGCTCTCGCAAAGATCGGCCACTCGCCGCACAGGCTGGAGCGCGCCACGGCGCGCGGGCCTGTGCCACGCAGGCGGGCGAGCCGCCGGGTGTCACTGCCTTCTGATCCCGAAGGATCGGGATTCGGGACTGAGCGACCGGTTCGGATGGGTAAACAGCTTTTCCCGGCAGGTGAAACTTACCTGCGTCCAGCCGGGTTCCACTATTGAGGCGTGGTGCGTTTCGCCGCCGCGGGCGAGAAAATTTTTGCTGGTGGCTGCGACGAGAGAGAAATCCTCAGAAGGGCAGGCAGGCCGCCTCGAGGGGCTGACCGATTCCGCAACCGCGCCGGCTGGGTACATCCCGCGGAGGGAACGCCGAATCGAACGGGAAGGTTTATCAAGGAGGATGAGGTGATCAAAAAGGCCCTGGCTGTCGCGCTTTCGATTTGCCTGGTTTACGCGCCGATGCTCGGTTACGCGGCCATATCGGCGCCCGGCGGCTCCGCCTCATCACTGGCTCAGGACCAGGATGAGGGCGGCTTCCAGCCGTACACGCCCGAGCAGCTGGACAATCTGCTGGCTCCGATCGCGCTCTATCCGGATCCGCTGCTGGCTCAGGTGCTGCCCGCAGCCACATTCCCCGACCAGATCGATCAGGCGGCGCAGTACGTGACCGCCAACGGCCAGAACGGGGTCGACGACCAGCCGTGGGATGTGAGCGTGAAGGCGGTGGCGCATTATCCGGCGGTCCTCAACATGATGGACCAGAAGCTGGATTGGACGACTGCGGTGGGCCAGGCGTACGTCTACCAATCCACCGACCTTACCGAGGCGATCCAACGGCTGCGGCATATGGCCTATTCCCGGCGGAACCTGATCACCTCACCGCAGCAGGAGGTAATCGTCGAGGGCGGCTACATCCAGATCATTCCGGCGCAGCCCCGGTACATCTACGTGCCGGTTTACAATCCGGCGGTGGTCTACGTGCGACCCGCGGCGTTCGGCATCGTCGCGATTTCCTTTGGCGCGGGCCTGTTCATCGGCGCCTGGCTGAACCGCGACTGGGATTGGGGGGGACGGGGGATCTACTACACCGGCTGGCAGGGCGGCGGCTGGATCGCGCGCTCCCGGTCGTTCGTCCAGGTGAACAACAACGTCTACGTGAACAACAGCTACCGGAGCGTCACCATCAACCGCACGGTGATCAACCGCACCGTCAACTACAACAACATCAACACCTACAACAGCGTCCACAACAACGTCAATTACAACAACCGCGTCACCAACAATACTTTCAATCGGAACGGGAATACTTATAACCGCAACACGAACAACAACACCTTCAACCGGAATGGGAATACCTACAACCGCGACACGAATAACAACACCTTCAACCGGAATGGGAACGCCTACAACCGCAACAGAAACAACAATACCTTCAATCGGAATGGCAGTCCCGCCAGCCTCCGCCCCAATCCCCCCGCGGGCCAATACCAGCCGCAGCAGCGCCAAAACACCTTCAACCGGAACGGGAACACCCCGAACCGCAACACGGACAACAACACCTTCAATCGGAATGGCAGTCCCGCCAGCCCCCGCCCCAATCCCCCCGCGGGCCAATACCAGCCGCAGCAGCGCCAGGCGCAGCCCCAGCGCGGCCGCGGACAGAACAATTCCCGCCCGGGCGCCAAGGGCGGCGAAAAGAACAAGCAGCAAGACAAGCACCATCCCGGCGCCTAGCTTTCTCGGCACGTCCCGGTAGCCAGGGTCCCGTCCCGCTTTGCGGGACGGGACCGTGGGCCTTTGCCTCGCGGTCCTGGTCCGAAGTCTCGGACCTTCGCGTCTCGGTCCCGAACCTTCGGGATGACCCTGGGCTCCCCCTTCGCGCGACGCCGCGAAAATCCAGCAGTCGCTCCCGCGAAATGCCGGTTAGAATGGCGCTCTTTCGGAGGTTAAGGGTGCTCGTTCCACACGCTGAGTATTCCGCGCGACTGGCTGCCCGCCTGCAAAAATCAGCGAGCATGGACCGCGCACATCTTCGGGCAGGCTACGGCAAGCTGGCTGCGCTCGTGCTGGCCATCGGGATCGCCTGGCTCTCACTCCGCGACCGCCTGCTCTCACCTTACTGGCTGCTGGCGCCCGTTGCCATCTTCGTTCTGCTGGCCGTGCTTCACGAGCAAGTGCTGGGCGCCCGCGCCGGAGCGGAACGCGCCGTTGCCTTTTACCGCCATGGACTCGCCCGCCTCGAGGACCGCTGGGCGGGGGTTGCCGGGGGCGATGCCGGCGAGCGGCTTCGAGATCCGAAGCACGTTTACGCAGAGGATTTGGACCTGTTCGGCCGCGGCAGCCTGTTCGAGCTGCTCTCGACCGCGCGCACCCCGATGGGCGAGAACCGGCTGGCGGACTGGCTTTGCTCGGGCTCCGCGACCGGCGACATTCTCGAGCGGCAGGGCCTCGTCGCCGAGCTACGCCCGAAACTCGACTTGCGTGAAGAATTGGCGCTGGCGGGCGAGGCGCTGCGCGCCCGTCTGGATCCGGCAGGGCTGGTCGCTTGGGCCGAGACGCCTCCGGAGCTTCCGCTGCCGTTCCTGCGCGCGGTGACCGGGCTGCTGGCAATTGCCGCAGCCGGTGCGGCGCTCTACGCTTTGTGGAGCTTCGTCGCCTGGCCGCTGGTGGTCGTCCTGGGTCTCGAAATCCCCTTCCGGCTGGTTCTGAAGCAGCGCGCCTTGGCGGCGGTGACGGCCCTGGAATCGAGCGCCGAAGGCCTGGAGCTTTTCTCCGCGCTGATGAAGCGGCTCGAAGCCGAATCGTTCGCCTCCCCTCGCCTGCGACGGCTTGCGGACGACCTGCGGCGCGAAATTCGGCCGGCCTCGCGCTCACTTCGTCAACTGGCTCGCATCGCCTACTGGATCGAAGCGCGCGACAGTTTCATGATCCGGCCGTTCGATTTGCCGCTGCTTTATACCCTCCAGGTTGGCTACGCCGCCGACAACTGGCGCCGCCGCTGGGGCCGGCGGATGCGTTCCTGGATCGATTTCCTGGGCGAGGTGGAAGCGCTGGTATCCCTGGCAGCCTATTCCTTCGAGCATCCCGAGGACCCGTTTCCCGAATTCGTTTCCGAAGGCGGCCAGACGCCGCTATTTCACGGCGAGGAACTGGGGCATCCGCTCATTCCTGCTTCGCGCTCGGTTCGCAACAGCATTCTGCTCGGCAGGGAATCAAGCGTTCTTCTGGTGAGCGGATCGAACATGTCGGGCAAGAGCACGCTGCTGCGCACCGTGGGAATCAACACCGTTCTCGCGATGGCGGGCGCGCCGGCGCGCGCCAAGCGCCTGCGGCTGGTCCCGCTTGCCCTCGGCACCCGAATCCGCACCACCGACTCGCTCCAGGAATCCCGGTCGGGCTTCTACACCGAAATCCTGCGCATTCGCCAGGTGTTCGACCTCGCCGCCGGGAACGCGCCGCTGCTCTTTCTGTTCGACGAACTGCTCGAGGGAACCAACTCGAAGGACCGCCGCATCGGCGCCGAAGGCCTGCTCCGCGCCCTCATCGCCCGCGGCGCCGCCGGCATCGTCACCACCCACGACCTGGCGCTCACCGAGATCGTCGGCGCGGTCGGCCCCGCGATCTCCAATTGGCATTTTCAGGATTACGTCGAGAACGGCCGGATGCGGTTCGACTACAAGCTGCGGGAGGGCGTGGTGGCCCGCAGCAACGCGCTCGAGCTGATGCGGCTGATCGGCCTGCAGGTGTAGGGCCGAAAGGTCTTTCGCCCCGCCGTCGCAAGCCGGGGCGAACAATCCTTCGCCCCACATCGCTGCTTCGCCAGTCTACTTTTTGAGCTCGACAATCAAGACGTGAATCGCCGCCGAACTCACGCTCGAGTGTGACTCTGCCGGATGCCAGACGGCATGGCCGGCCACATTCTTCTGCACGGTCTTCTTTCCGTCGGCGGATGTGAACGTTGTCGTTCCGCCGCCGGAAATCTGGTAAGTGAAGTAGGCCGGGTGGGAATGCAGGGGAATTTTGTCGCCGGGCTTGCTCCGGAAATCGATCACGCGCACTTGGTCGTTATCGAGCAGCACCTTGCAGTTGTTGGGCGCCACCTTGACGATGTCCTGCGCCTGCGTCCGGACGGGCGTCATGCA
Source organism: Candidatus Acidiferrales bacterium (assembly GCA_035946455.1). Lineage (GTDB taxonomy): Bacteria > Acidobacteriota > Terriglobia > Acidiferrales > UBA7541 > JAKASX01. Next base: position 83,083 of record DASYZK010000009.1, read on the forward strand.
CAGAGCCAGACTCACAAACAGGGTTCCCAAAACCATTCCCAAACACTTTCTCATGCTCTGCCTCCTTGATTTGCCGGTATGGGAATTGTGGTTCGCTTGTTCAGCGCCCGCGGAACCGCGCTGGCGCATGCTTCCGGAATGGCCGATTCCAGCTCCCTACTGGCGAAAAACCATAGGCGGATTGCCGGTTCCTGTCAAGCTCAGCACCCCTGCTTCGCTCGCGGTGAAGTTTCCGACGTCTGGCGGCACGAGCCGGTCACAGCGGTTTCCATCGGAGGGCGTTGCTGGTATCCTGCCGGTGCCGCACCCTGGATCGAATCCCATCGATCGGGCTGACGGCGTCCTTGCGCAGGGCCGGCGCGCCGCTCGCGCGGTGGCCGCCCTGGCCCGGCTCGGGAGGAACGGAGCAATGCGATGAACGTGCTGTTGGCGATCGACGAATCCGAGTTCTCCGCGGCCGCGCTGCGCACGGTCATCGCGCAGATTCCGGCGAAAGGCTCGGCCGTCCACGTGCTGCACGTCGTCGCCCCGCTCGAGCGCTACCTCACTGAATCGGTCCGGCTGATCGAGGCGATGGAGGCGGCACATGCCGAAGCGGTGCGCCGGGGAAAAGACCTGGTCGCCGGCGCCCGCCAGGCGCTCGCCGCAGCGGGCTTCGAAGTCGCCGCCGACGTGGCCGAAGGCGATCCCCGCAGCGTCATCGTCGAGCGGGCGGAGCGGGGCAAGGCGGATTTGATCGTGGTGGGCTCTCACGGCCGCAGTGGATGGAAGCGGCTGCTGCTCGGCAGCGTGTCGGAAGCGGTGGCGCGGTACGCGCACTGCTCGGTGCTCATCGTGCGCCCGCCGACAGTCGACGGTGCGAGGGCGGCTTGAGCGGCGCGAACGCAACCCCGCTTTTCTTCCGCTATCCGTCCGCGACGCCGCCCCCGGCTCGGCCGGCAGCGGCGCGGCTTCGCCGGTGAACGCCATGCCTGTTGATCAAGTGAAAGCCGCCGATCACCTCGCCAACGAGCGCACGTTCCTCGCCTGGATTCGCACCAGCATCAGCATCATCGTATTCGGCTTCGTGGTCGCCAAATTCGGCATCACCTTGCGGCAGTTTCTTCGCATCCAGGGCCAAGCGCGCCAGGAAAGCGGGGTTTCGCTGGCGATCGGGATCGGCTTTATAGCCATGGGCATCTTCATGGCCCTGGTCGCGCTCGCCCGCTACCGCGCCGTGCTCCATCGCCTCGAAACCGATCAGTTCCAGCCGGCCAGGGGAATCATCATCTTCCTCGCGTTTCTCACCGCCACCTTGGGCGCCATCCTGGCCGTTTATCTGGCGCTTACGGCAAGGACATTCTGACGCCGCCGGCGTCCGGGGAACGCAATCGCCATCCAAAAGCAGCCGCACGGAGAGCGTCGTGGCCGAAGTGAGCGACACACTCGATGCCAGAGGCCTTCCCAGCCGGGAAGCCCGCCGGCGGCTTCAGCAATACGGCCCAAACGAAACCCCCGAGCCGAAGCCGCATCCCGTGGCCGAGTTTGCCCGAAAGTTCTGGGCGCCCGTTCCCTGGATGCTCGAGGCGACCATCGTTCTGGAAATCTTCCTGCGTAAGCGGCCGGAAGCCGTCGTCATCGGCCTCCTGCTGCTGTTCAACGCCGGGCTGAGCCTTGTGCAGGAGCGCAGGGCGCAGAGCGCGCTCACCCTGCTGCGCCGCCGCCTGCCGGTGCGGGCGCGGGTGCTGCGCGATGGCCGATGGCAATTGATCGCCGCATCGGCGTTGGTGCCCGGCGATTACGTTCACATCCGCATGGGGGATCTGGTGCCCGCCGACCTTCGGGTAGCCGAAGGACAAGTGTCGCTCGACCAGTCCGCCCTGACCGGGGAATCGCTGCCCGCCGAGGTGGCGTCGAGTCAGGTGGCCTATGCCGGAGCGGTCGTCAAGCGGGGCGAGGCCAGCGGGGAAGTGGCGGCCACGGGTTCGCGAACGTTCTTCGGCCGAACTGCCGAGCTGGTGGGAAGAGCGAAAACCGGCAGCCACCTGGAATCCATTATTTTCACTATCGTCAAGTATCTGATGCTTTTCGATTCGGCTCTGGCGGTTCTCCTCCTGGCCTGTTCCCCGATAGCCGGGCTCCCTTTTTCGGAAATGCTGCCCTTCAGCCTGATCTTGCTGGTGGCTTCGGTCCCTGCGGCGCTGCCGGCCACCTTCACCCTGGCGACGGCGCTCGGATCGATGGAACTGGCCAGGAGCGGCGTGCTCGTCACCCGGCTTTCCGCCGTGGAAGAGGCTGCGGCGATGGACGTCTTATGTTCCGACAAGACCGGCACGATTACCGAGAACCGGTTGACAGTCGCGGCGGTGCAATCGTGGCTGACGCATTCCGCCGACGACGTGCTCGAGCTCGCGGCGCTCGCCAGCGACGCCGCCACGCAGGACCCGATCGACGTCGCCATCCTCGATGCCTCGAGCGCACGCCGCTCCGGCGCGCCGCCGGCCTCGCCGCTGCAGTTCACACCGTTCGATCCGGCCACGAAACTCTCCGAAGGGATTCTCGAGCGTGACGGGACCCTAGTCCATGCCATCAAGGGCGCGCCCCAGGCGGTGGCTGCCCGCCTCAGAGAGGCGCCGGTTGACTGGCAGGCGGCCGTCGACCGGATGGCGGCGCAAGGCCTGCGGGTCCTCGCCGTCGCCTCCGGCGCCGGGGGAGACCTGCGCTGGGCGGGCCTGGTGGGACTCGAAGACCCGCCGCGGCACGACTCGAAGCAACTGATTGCCGACCTCGGCGATCTGGGTCTGCGCGTCGTGATGGTGACTGGGGATGGAATCGAAACGGCCCGGGCCATCGCCAGCCGTGTGGGCATCACCGGCCCCTCCTGCGATCCCGAGGCGCTGAGCGAGGCAGCCGGAAAATTCGCGCGCAATTGCGCCGTTTACGCCGGCGTCTTTCCCGAGCAGAAATTTCACCTGGTGCGCACCCTGCAAGCCACCGGCCATATCGTCGGGATGACCGGCGACGGCGTCAACGACGCGCCGGCTCTGAAGCAGGCGGAAGTGGGCATCGCCGTCGCCAACGCCACCGACGTCGCGAAAGCGGCCGCCAGTCTCGTGCTGACGAATCCGGGGCTCACCGATATCCTGGCGGCGGTGAAGACCAGCCGCAGAATCTATCAGCGGATGCTCACTTACACGCTGAACAAGATCATCAAAACCGTCGAAATCGCCCTCTTTCTCACCCTAGGCGTCCTTCTGACCCGGAGTTTCATCGTCACCCCGCTGCTGATCGTCCTGCTGCTCTTCGCCAACGACTTCGTGACGATGTCCATCGCCACCGACAGCGTCTCCTATTCCCGCCATCCCGACCGCTGGCACATCCGCGCGCTCAGCTACGCCGGAATGACGATCGGCTGCTGCGTGCTTATTTTATCTTTCGGAATCTTCCTCGCGGGCAGGGACCTTTTGCATCTCCCGCTTGGCCAGTTGCAGACGCTGGTATTCCTCACCCTGGTGTTCACCGGGCAGGGAACGGTTTACCTGGTACGCGAGCGGCGGCATTTCTGGCAATCGTTGCCGGGCAAGTGGCTGCTCGTGGCGAGCGCGCTCGACATCCTGGCGGTGGGCCTGCTGGCGACGGGCGGCGTGCTGATGGCCGCGATTCCCCTGCCTCTGTTCGTCGCGGCGCTGGCCGCCTGCGCCTTGTACCTCGCCGGCTTGGATTTCCTCAAGGTGGCTGTACTGCGCCGTTTCCGCTACGCCGAGTGAGCCGCCGCAATCACCGGGTCGAGGTGGCGTAGAAGGCGCCCCGGCCCGAGCCGATGTCCCGGCCGTAGGACAACACCACCGATACGCTGCCCAGCACCCGCACCGTCAGCGCTAGGCCGGGATCCCACAGCCAGCCGGACGAGCCGACGAGCCCAGAAGGATCGGCCACGCGGCCGGCGTCGAGAAACGGCCCGAGCCGGAACTCGATCAGCCCGTTTTGGTAAAGGGTCTTGTCCGTTTCCCAGTTCCAGAGCGCGTACTCGCGGCCGAGCGGCGCGCTGCCCTTGCGCCCCCGGCGCGTGCCGGCAACGCCCCGCAGCCACAAATCGTTGTCCCGCTCCACGCCCAACTGGTAAAGCTGGTCGAGCGTGGCGAAGCCGTAGGCGCGCCCGGCGCGGAATTGCAAGCTGGTTTGGTAATCGTCACCCCGTGCCCGCGGCAGCCAGCGAAGCTCGACCGCGCCGGTGGTCGCTCCGAACCCGCCCAGTCCCCGCGCGAAATTCCTGCCGTACTCGGCGGCAACGCCGGAATCGACCCTCAGCCGCCGCCCGGGATTGTCGAGAATCCGGTAATCCGTCCTGGCGCGGTATTCGAGCGAGCCGCCGCTGGTGAAGAACGGCGCCGCGGCCGGCGCGAGCGCCGCCACATTGCGGAATCGCCGGTAGGCGTACACCACCCCCGCCTGCCAGCCCCAGCGGCCGCTTTCGACAGCGCGGAATTCCGGTCCGATTTCGATTTTTTCCAGATTGAGATTCGCGAGCGAACCGGAGGGGCCGCGAAACGTGCGGCTAAGGTCCCAATTCTCGTTTCTGGCGTCGAAATGGATTCCCGCGCGCCAGCGGGGATCGCCCCCGAGCGGCCCGGAGACCGCGACCGTTACCCGGCGCTTGTTGTCGTCCCAGCGGAGCAGGGAAGAGACGTTGATGGCGGCATCGTGCAGGTTGTAGAAGCCGGGTTCGACGGTGAGGTAGGGCAGGCCACGGACGAGCGAAAGCAGCCCATCGAGCTTACCGGCGCCCCAGCCGCTTCTCTCGAGCGAATGGAATGTCACCGAGTAATTGTCCGAGGCCACCGGGGCGAGCTCGAACCGGTAGCTCGCGAAAACACCCAGGTTGTCCAACCGCGCCTCGGTGGCGCGCAAATCGCCCAGGCGAAGCGTTTCCAAAGAGGCAAACGCGAACGCACGATCCAGCAGCACGCCGCGGAGTCGCGGCTGCGGCGACCGATCGACGGCGATGATTCGCGGCTGGTCGATACGGTTCCATTCGGCCAGCGCCGCCTCGAGGTTGCCGTCGAGGAAATAGAGCGAAGCGAGGAAATTGCGCGCGTAGCGGTCGTCGGGCGCGAGTCGAAGCGCCCGGCGCAGGCTCCGCTTCGCCGCGCGGGAATCGTTCATTTTGTAGGCCGCGCCCGCCAGCTCCACCAGGAAGCGCGCGTTGGCCGGCTGCTGCGCGTGGGCGGCTTCGAAAGCCGCCCTGGCCTCGGGCCAGCGGCCGAGCCGCGCGAGCGCCAGGCCACGGTAGAGATCGAGTTCGGGAGAATTCGCGGGCGACGCGGGAACCAGCGCAACGATTTCCGCGTACCGGCCCGCGCCGTAGAGCTGCTGGACGCGGCTCGCCGGCGGAGGCTGCGCACGTGAGTTTTGCGCCGGGCTCCACGCCGGGAAACCGAGCGCGAGCAGCGCCAGCAGCAGGAATCTCACGCCCGCTACTTGGGCACGGCCAGCAAGGTCCAGTTTCCGGTGGCCTGCCATTGATTCTCGAACTGGAGGCGGTCCATGCGAACGAGCTTGCGCCGGGCGGGGTCGTTGACGAAGACGAGATTGCGGTCCCAGTCGATTCCGGCGACGACGACGTAATGCAGCGGGCCCTGGCCGCCACCGGGGCCCAGGCCGGCGATCAGCGGGCGGCCTTTTGCGAGGTTTTCGCGCAGGTCGCTCCATCGCCCGGAGAAGGCGAAAGCGCGATAGCCGGAGTCGCGCAAGTAGCCGGCGAGCGCCGCGTTCGAGGTGCCCCTGGCGCGGGGATCGAGCGCCTGCTGGATCGCCGGCTCGGCGGAGCGTGGCGAGGCCGGATGGCCCTCGCTCTTCTCCCAATAGCGCATCACCATGGAGAGCGATGCCGCTCCGCATTCGTTCTTCGTTTGCCGCACGAACGGGACGTCCAGAAGGACGCCCGGCGGTCCCGGACCGGGTCCGGCGCGGGATGGGGCGGGGCCGGCCAGGCAGGCGAGCGCTGCCGGAACCAGAGCGCAAACGAGCGTCTTCGCCGCGCTTGCCCGCATCGCCTTGGCGCTACCGTTCGACGATGACGATGATGATGACGGCGGTGGCGAGCGCGATGATGATGTAGGTGATTTGCTGGTTGGTGAGCGCGCCTGCCTGGAATTGCTTTTGCGCCGCCTGGCTGCGCGCGGCGAGGCTGGCCAGCTCGTCATTCGAGAGCAGCGGAATGCCGCGCTGGACGATCTGGTAGTCGATCCCGGCTTTCTTCAGGCTCTGCCGCGCGCGGCCGGAACCGAGGAAGCTCTCGACAGCCGCCTCATTCGCCTGGCGGGTCCGGGCGGAGTCGGCGACAGCCTGCTGCAGCTCGGCGCTCGAAACGGCGTGTTGCCCAGCTTCGCGCTGCCCGGTATCGGCCAGCGCGGCTGGTGAGAATGCGGGAGCGAGAACCAGCAGCGAAACGGAGAGGGAAACGAGAAAGAGCTTGAAGGGGGAACGCACGTGACCTCCTTTGCCGATTGGCGGATGGAATGGGACCGGATATGCCGCATCTTTAGAAAAGATGCCCCCGATTGCGCCGGAGTTGTTTGCCTTCTGCTGTTGTTGGCGCCTCGTCGGCTCACAGCCTGGGGCAATCTCAGGCCCTCCCGGCGGAATCCTCGGCCGCGGGAGCCGGCGCTCCGTGGTTCACCAGCAGGTCGAACGCGGCTCGATACAGTTTCGATCGCAGGGCAACGCGGTCGTCGGCCCGGGCGATGTAGCGAACCACGACCACCAGCCCGGAGTCGGTGGGCTGCACGCTCACTGCCGCTTTGGCGGAATACGACCGCAGCCCCGCGGAGGGCATCACCCGCTTCCATTCCTGATCGGCAAGATTCGCCGCCGTCGCCGTTTCCGCCGACACCAGCTCCTCGAGCGCGTGAACGATCGGGTAAGGACTCACCCCCGACGGCAAGCCTATACGCACTTCGTCCCAGAGCCACTGGCCGGCGGTGCTGAAATTGAAATAGTGGCCCTCGATCGCAAAGCTGTTGACGAAGGTCACCTTTCGGCCGGTCGGATGCCCGGCGCCGGTCCAATTGCCGGTTTCCAGAATCACCGTGTGCAACAGGCCCACTTCCATCACCTTGCCCTGCACCCCGTTGATCTCCACCCAGTCTCCCGGCCGCATCCCATGCCGGCCCATCAAGACGAACCAGCCGAAAAAGGCGACGATGAAATCCTTGAGCGCCACGGTGAGCCCGGCGCCGGCCAGCGCCAGGACTGTGGCCAGTTGGCTTGGCGGTCCGAAAATCACCACCAGGGTCACCACCGTGCCGACCCCGCGGGTGGTGAAATGCAGCACCGAACGGATGCTCGCCAGCCGCTTCAGGTCCAACTGCACGTTGAGGAACAGCCGGGAAATCAAGTGGTCGGCGGCCAGTGTGAGCAGCAGGAACAGCAGAATCCACAGAAGCGAGCGAACCACGCGATGGCCCGCGGTTTGCCCGGCAGTCTGCGCCGCCGCACCCCATCTCCGGTACACGTCGCCCAGCTCCTGCTCCGCTCCGATGCGCTTGTCGTAGTCGGCCAGGATCTGCTGTTCCTGGCTCAGTTGCCGAATCGACGCCAGCCTACTCGGCTGGCCGCCGGCCGCCGATGAGCCCGCGCCCTTCGCCTGGGTGGTCTTGATGGATTGCTCGAGGGCGTCATGCTTCGCGGTCAGCGCGGAGACGCGGGCCTGTGTATCGGCCAGGGCCTGGCCAATCGATTTCTGCTCGGCGCGGAACTGGTTCCAGGCGCGGACCCGCGACAGCAGGCTGCGCTGTGCCGGCTGCACCACTGCCCCGAGCGGCGCGCCCTCGAGCGGCGGGGAAACCGCCGCTCCCGCCGCCGGCGCGCTCGGCGCGGCATGGGCCATGGACTTCTCGTGCTCGTCCAGCATTTGCTCGAGGGCGGCCTGGGTGCCGCCCGCGGCTCGAGCTAGGTCGCGTTGCGCGTCGCCAAGCTCGTCCTGATCCAGCTCCAACTGCGATTTGGCTAGCTGCAACTGATCCTGTAGCGCGGCGATGGCGGGCGGCTTGGCCGCGGCAATCTGCCTGGTGAGGCTTGTCAACACGTCCTGGTCGGCATTGACCTTCGCCTGCGCCGCCTTCACCTGCTCCTGCGCTGCGACGGTTTCCGGAGTCACCTTGCCCGGCGTCTGGGCCGCGGCTGCGAGCGCGGCAGCGAAATTCAGGTCCACCACCTGGTCGCCCAACCGCAGCGCTTCCTGGCTCATCGCTTGTTCGTCGGGAGTGGTCGCCGACTGCGCCAGGTTTTGCGCGGTGGTGAGGGGCGATTCATCGACGAGAGGGGAAGCGGCGGGAGCCTGGGGGCGCCGGGTCAACGGAAGAGGGGTTGACGCGTTGCGGGTAAGGACCAACGCGGCAATCGTGAGCGCAACTAGCGTCGCCAGCACGGTCGACGTGGTCCAGCGCGGCCGCTTCAGCGTCATCCAGGCCATGCCCAGATTCTAGTACGCCGCCCGTTCCCGCCCTACTGCCATTCGCGGCGGAAGCCGTCCCGGCGTGAGAGTGGCACAGGCTTCAGCCTGTGCGGCCGTATTCAGTGTTTCCGCGCCCGAGGAGGAACAGGCATGGGAGCAGCGTGAGCCTGGCGCTCACTTTGTACCGCCGGCATCCCTGCCGGCGCACTTGTGGCGTCAGGCGCGGAGCGATGGCTTGCTCCCGGACCACAGCCTGTCGATGCTTCTTTGCTCTTGCTCCCGGGCCGCGAGTTTAGGAAGATACGCTCGCTCCAGACCATGGTGGGGCGGGTCCAGCAGAGGTTCCAGGCGTGTGTCCTCGTTCAGCAGGAGAAGACCGGCGTGCGCCGGCGCGCGCCGCGCTGAATGCCGGCAAACCCGCGCCGCCGAATACCCAGCCATTTTTGAGGGAGGCGCATATGAATATCCGAACCAAATCCTGGCCGCGATGGAGCGGCCTGTCTTTGGTCCTGATCGCCGTGGCGGCCTTCGGCTCGCTGGCCGTTCGCGGCCAGAACGAAACCACCGCGGAAACCAATCCGCTGGCCGCACTCCATTTCCGGTTCGTCGGGCCGCAGGGCAACCGCGTCGCTTCGATCATCGGCGAGCCGGGCAATCCACTGGTGATGTATGCGGGAGCCGCCGACGGCGGCGTATGGAAAACCGACGACGGCGGCACCACCTGGCGCCCGATTTTCGACCACGAGGACGTCGGGGCGGTTGGAGCGCTGGCGATGGCGCCTTCCGCCCACAACGAAATCTGGGCGGGAACCGGCGAGCCGTGGCTGATCCGGCCGTTCTATCAGTTGGGTGACGGCGTCTACAAATCCACCGACGCCGGCCGCCATTGGCAGCGGATGGGCCTCGAGCAGACCGGCCACATCGCCCGCATCATCGTCGATCCCCGCGACTCGGATCGCGTTTTCGTCTGCGCCGTTGGCCAGGCGTTCCGGCCGCAGCACGAGCGCGGGATTTTCCGCACGCTCGACGGCGGCAAGACGTGGCAGCAAGTCCTCTTCGTCAACGAAGACACCGGCTGCTCCGAGCTCGCCATGGATCCCCAGGACCCCAACACCCTGTTTGCGGGAATGTGGCAGCTCGAAATTCGCACCTGGGACCTCCATAGTGGCGGTCCGGGCAGCGGCGTCTACGTCACCCACGACGGCGGGGCCACGTGGTCGAAGGTTTCCGGCCACGGCTTGCCCCCCGCAGACCATCCTCTGGGCAAGGTGGCGGTGGCGATCGCCCCCAGTAATCCCAATCGCGTGTACGCGCTGCTGCAGGACACAACGCCGGGGTTTTACCGCTCCGACGACGGCGGCAGAAACTGGACCCTGGTGAACCGCTCCCACGTCACCACCGAGCGGTCAGCCTACTACACCCGGTTCGGCGTCGCCCCGGACAACGAGAATCTTCTCTATTTCGTTTCCGTCGCCTACAGCATGTCCGCCGATGGCGGCCAGACCATCTTCCAGCCCGGGCCGCAACTGGGTCCCGGAGGCGTTCGCGGGAATCCCAGCGGGCTGGGCTCGGCCGGCGGCGACAACCACGACGTGTGGATCGATCCGACCAACACCAGCCGGATCCTGGTGGCCAATGACGCGGGGATCAGCGTCAGCCTGAATCACGGCCTCACCTACCAGCGATACGTGCTCCCGATTTCCCAGGTGTATCACGTCTTCGCCGATAGCGCCGTTCCCTACAACGTGATGGGCAACCTGCAGGATCGCTCGTCGTTCCGCGGACCCAGCCGCACGCTTTCCGGCGGCTTCTTTGGCAGCGGCGGCATCACCCTCGGCTACTGGACGGGAACCGGCGGTTGCGAAGACGGTTTCGCCGTTCCCGATCCCGCCGACCCCAACATCGTCTGGTCCGGCTGCGACAACGGCCGGCTGGACCGCATCGATTTCCGCAACGGCATGGCTCGCGACGTCACCGCCTGGCCCGTCACCGGCCTCGGCTGGGCGCCCCGGGACATGAAATACCGCTGGCACTGGAGCTATCCGATCGCCATTTCCCCTCACGATCACAACAAGGTGTACGTCGGCGCACAGGTCGTCTTCATGACCACCGACGCCGGCCAGTCGTGGAAAGTAATCAGCCCCGACCTGACCACCGACGAGAAGAGCCACGAAGGCAATTCCGGCGGCATCAACTCCGACAACCTGGTGACCTACAACGCCGCGGTGATTTACGCCATCGCCGAATCCCCGGTGAAAGCGGGCGTAATCTGGACGGGGAGCAACGACGGGGTGGTGAGCGTCACCGAGGACGGCGGCGGCCACTGGAGCAACGTGACGAAAAACATCCCGAATCTGCCTCAGTGGGGCACGGTGTGGAGCGTCGAGCCGTCGCATTTCGACGCCGGCGCCGCTTACGTTTCCTTCAATTTCCAGGGCGTGGGCGATTACGACCCCTACGTTTACAAGACCACCGACTACGGCCGGAGTTGGAAGCTCATTACCGGCTCGATACCCAAGTCGGTGAACAGCTCCACCCGCCGCATCGTCGAGGATCCGGTCCGCAAGGGCATGCTCTATCTCGGCACCGACAACGCCATCTACGTCACCTGGGACGACGGCGGCAACTGGACCCGGTTGCGCAACAATTTCCCGCCCGCTCCGGTTCATTGGCTCACCATCCAGCCCACGTTCAACGACCTCATTGCCGGCACCTACGGCCGCGGCGTGTGGATACTCGACGACATCACCCCGCTGCGCGAATACGATTCCGCCCAGGGGAAGGACGTCTACCTGTTCAAGCCCCGGCCCGCCTACCGTTTCCGCAATCGCGACGACGCTCGCGAGTCGGACGTCTCCGCTCACGTCGTCGGCGACAATCCCCCCTACGGGGCCGATATCAACTTCTGGCTGAAAGCGCCGGCGAAGGACGTGGAACTCAGCTTCTTGGGCGTCGGCAACCAGGTGATTCGCACGCTCAAAGTACAGGGCCAGCCGGGCATCAACCGCGTGTGGTGGGACCTGCGCTACGAACCGGCGCTGGCGCCCAAATTCCAGACCTCGCCGCCGGGCGAGCCCTGGGTGGACGCTCATCGCAATTTCTCCGCTTACGGCACCCGCGTTCCTCCCGCCGGGCCGATCGTTCCTCCCGGCGCCTACACCGTGCGGCTGAGCGTTGCCGGCCGGCAATTCACCGCGCCGCTCACCATCCTCGCCGATCCTCATTCCCCCGGCACCGAGCAGTCGATTCGCGCCCAGGTGCAATTCCTGCTCGACGCGCGCGGGGAAGTGAACCAGGCGGCGGACATGATCAACCACATCGAATGGACTCGCCGCCAGGTGGAGGATCTCGGGACCCTGCTCGGGGCCCAAGGGACGAAATACGCCGCGGTCATCGCTGCGGCCAAACAGTTCGAGGAGAAAGCCATCGCCGTCGAAGGCAAATTGATCGATATCCACAATACCGGCCGCGGCGAAGACGCCTTTCGCAACCCGATGCAGCTCTATGGCAGAATCTGCTGGATGATCGGGCCGATGATCGGCGGCCCCGGCGGCGGTTCCGGCGGCGGCGACCTGGGCCCCACCGCGCAGCAGGTGGCCGTGAACGACGAGTTCAAACAGCAGATCGCCCAAATCCAGGGCGAATACAAACAACTGGTCGGCTCCGATACGCCCGCCTTCAACGCCCTGCTGAAGCAAAACCACTTGACGGCGGCGATCGAGCCTTAAGCGGGCAGGGATCTTGCACCGCCGGCGCCGGCCAGATTCGATGAGGAGGAGCGAGATGCGCTGCATCATGACGGTGAAGTTGCCGGTGGAAACGAGCAACGAAGCGATCAAGAGCGGCAAGTTGCAGAAAGTGCTGCAATCGGTCGTCGATGATTTGAAGCCCGAGGCGGTCTATTACTACGCGGTGGACGGCAAGCGCGGCGGCATCTTTGTTTTCGATCTGAAAGAGCCTTCGCAGATTCCCGCCGCTGCCGAGCCGTTTTTCCTCGGCTTGAACGCTTCGGTGGAATTTGCGCCCTGCATGAAGCCCGAGGACCTGGCGAAAGCCGGCCCGGCCATCGAGAAAGCCATCAAGAAGCACGCCTGATCGACGACTTGGCTGGAAGAAGCCTCGTGGCACAGGGAATCCTGTGCCACCGACGGGCCTTCCCGCGAGCCTAACGGTCGAGCGTGCTTCTCCACCTGGCACAGGATTCATCCTGTGCGTCGCGAGACGGCGCCGGCGGGGAGGGTCCCGCGCGGCACACGATTCCTGCTGGGACCGGCGCGGGGCGGCCCGAGGGGTTGCCCGCGCCGCTACTCGCCGGGCGCGGCGTGCGGCTCCGCGCCCGCCACTTTCGCTCCGGTCAGCGCCGCGATGATTTTCCTGCCGTGGAACCGCCCGTTTTCGATGAAGATCTCGCCGGTGCGCTCCCCGCCGATCAGTACCCCCGCCAGGTGGATTCCGGGCACGTTGGTTTCGAGCGTTTCGGGATCGATGCGTGGCCGGCGCGCCTCGGGTTGCAGCTCGATTCCCAGCCGCAGCAGGAAATCGAAGTCGGGGTGGTAGCCGGTCATCGCGAACACCTGCGCGGCCGCGAGCGACCGCTCGGTCCCGTTGGCCCGCACCCGCACCGCGCCCGGTTCGATCCCGGCGACCCGGGTGTTGAACAGTGCGCGGATTTCGTTCGCTTGAATCCGGTTTTCGATGTCCGGGCGGACCCAGTATTTCAGCGACCGGCCCAGTTCGGCTCCGCGATGCACCAGGGTCACCCGGGCGCCGCCGCGAAACAGGTCGAGCGCCGCCTCGGCTGCGGAATTCTTGGCGCCCACCACGACGACCTCGCGGCCCCAGAACGGGTGAGCCTCGGTGTAGTAATGCGACACTTGCGGTAGGTCTTCGCCAGGAACCCCCAGCCGATTCGGCTGGTCGTAATAGCCGGTGGCCAAAACGATTTTCTTCGCGGCGTAGCGGTTTTCCGCGCCGCGCTCGTCACGCGAGACCACGCTGAAGTTCGCGTCGTGGCCATCGACCGCCGTCACGTGCTCGTACAGCCGCAATTCCAGCCGGTAATGTTCCGCCGCCTTGCGGTAGTACTTGAGCGCTTCGGCCCGCGTAGCTTTCCCCCCGGTGGTCACCAGCGGCAGATCGCCGATCTCCATCCGTTCGGGAGTGGTGAAAAACACCAGATTGGCGGGATAGTGAAACAGGGAATTGCACAGGCAGCCTTTGTCAATCACCAGCGGGCGCATCCCCGCCCGGCGCGCTTCGATGGCCGTCGCCAATCCGGTGGGCCCGGCGCCAATGGAAATTAAGTCGTAGGTCATGGCATCAGTGTGCCGGGCAGGCAGCCGGAATTCAACCTGCGGTAGTGGGTCAGTCCCGAAGTTTTAGAAGGCGGTGGCATCCCGCTCTGTGGCACCTGTGCGCCGGCCCCCAAGTCCCCTGACTCGTGACCCCCTATCCAGCCAAAGGCCCGGCCCAAACCAGTTCGCCGCGCGTAGGTGCTCCTGAAAAATCTTCGCTATTCCTTCGCCTTTGTGTGCGGAACGAAGGTCTGAAATGGATCGACTTGTAAAAATCAAGTGCCTGAAGAAGAACCATTTATCCGAAATTCTGCTCGCAGGGTGGGTCGACTTGTAGTACTCAGAAATCCCCGCTCCCGACGCCCGTTTTCCACTCTTCCGCCATCACCACATAGCTCGCTGCCAACAGCCCGGCCCGCGCGACGGCGTCTGCCGGGAACCACCCTTTGACGGCAGGTTCTTCACAAGCCATCTACGTATTGAATCTCCTCCTCCAGCCGTATCCGGAATTTCTCCCACACCCGCTCCTTCGCGTGCTCCACCAGCGCTCGCACGTCGGCCGAAGAGGCCTGGTCCACGTTCACGATGAAATTCGGGTGTTTCGGCGAAATCATCGCTCCGCCGCGCCGGATTCCCTTGAGCCCTGCCTCGGCCAGCAGGAACGCCGTCGGCACCACCGGGAAGGGGTCCACCTTGATCACCGCGGCGCAGAGCTCGCGAACGGGTTCGGGAACGAGCTTCAAATCGACGTTCTTGAAAATGCTGCCGATGTTGGGGTATTCGAGCGGATGGCGCCGCCAGCGATACTCCTGCTTCTCGGCGATCGTTTGGGCGATGGCCGCGGGTTCGCCCGCGCGAAGCGCGAACCTCGCCGTCAAAATAATCTCGCCCGGCCGCTCCTTGAACAGGCTCGATCGGTAGCCGAAACGGCAATCGGCGTTCGGGCGAACCAGCAGCTCGAGCGTCGCGGTGTCCAGGCTCTCGACTTCCGTCGTGACGTCCTTGATTTCCCCGCCAAACGCGCCGGCATTGCCCCGCACCGCTCCGCCCACCGTTCCCGGCAGGCCGCCCGCCCACTCGAGGCCGGCCAGGCCGCGCGGCGCCAGGAAATCGAGCAACTCGCTCACCAGGAGACCCGCGCCGGCCCGCACCCGGGCGCCGCTGGCTTCGAGCAAGCGGAAGTTGGGCCGCAGCACCAGGCCGTCGAAGCCGTGGTCGTCGATCAGCAGGTTTGTGCCGCCGCCAAGGACGAACAGCCGCCAGCCCTGGCGCCGCGCCTCCGCCACCGCCGCCCGCACTTCCTCGACGCTCGCCGCTTCGCAGTACCGGCGGGCGGGGCCGCCGATTCGGTAGCTGGAAAACTGCGCCAGCGAAACGTTTTCAGCGAACTGCGGCTGGCGCGCCTCCGTGTTTGTCACTGTCCCGTCCCACGCAAAACCGCCCTATTCTATGCGACCAGCCAGCCGATTCCCGGGGCGAGCTCGGATGCGGTTGCGAGAAGGCGCAAAAAACGCGTCCGGCTGCGGGTGGCTGTGCCGGCGGGTTGGCGGTGAAGGCTTTGGCGCTCGCCTCAAATTGACTGTTCGGTCCGCCTGGGGCGTTGCGGCCGTTCCGGCGGCGGCATGGCTGGTACAATGGCAGCACTATGACGTTTGCGCCCACCGCCATGGTCATCGATCCCGCCACGGGCCTGTTCATGGTGTGGCTGGCGATCACCATCGCGATGCTGATCACCGGGATCGCGTGGCTGGTCCGGCCGGGCGAGGCGGCGACGCCGTTGAAGGGTTTGGGGGTCGCTTGGCTTTGTGCGACCGTCGTGGTGGGCTTGGTCACCAGGCGGGTGCTCCGTCCCTCGGCGCGAGCGGCAGCAGTTCATCTCGCCAGGGCGCCTGATTTCGCGGTACACACGCTCGACGGCAAGGACTTCACCCGCGACAGCCTGCAAGGGAAAGTGGTGCTCATCGAGTTTTGGGCCTCCTGGTGCGGGCCCTGCCGGGAAGCCCTGCCGGAGATGCTGAAACTCTATCGCGAGTACAGCGGCAACAACCGCTTCGTGATGATCGGCGTGAGCGAAGATGAGGAGGAGAGCAAGCTCGACGACTTCGTCGCCCGGAACAATATTCGCTGGCAGCAGCAATGGGACCCGAAAGGCAAGCTGCTCGCCCAATTCGTGCCTTCGCTGGCGATTCCCGCCTACATCGTCATGGACGCCGGCGGCCGTCTCCGGTTCGTTCAGCACGGCTGGAATGGCGCCACTTACCTCGAGCTGCGCCAGGCCATTTCCGATTCCCTGGGCCCGCAGGCGACCGTCGCTTCCGCCCGCCCCTGAGCCTCGC
Organism: Candidatus Acidiferrales bacterium; assembly: GCA_035946455.1. Classification (GTDB taxonomy): domain Bacteria; phylum Acidobacteriota; class Terriglobia; order Acidiferrales; family UBA7541; genus JAKASX01. Next base: position 99,147 of record DASYZK010000009.1, read on the forward strand.
TCCCCGCGGCGCCACAGGGCGTCACGCGCTCCGGCGTAGGGGCGACCTGGCGGGGTCGTCCGCCGCGCCTCTCCCTTAAAAAATGAACTTGAGCGCGAGCTGGGCAATGCGCGGTCCGGCGATGGGCGGCTCGAAGGTGGTCGTGGGCGCCCCGAATTGCGAATTCGGCACCAGGCATGGCGTGCCGGCGATGCCGCATGCCGCCGCCGAAGTCGACCGGGAGAATTGGGTGTTGTTCACCCCCACGATGTTGGCGTGGTTGAGCAGGTTGAAAGCCTCGGCGATGAATTCCAGCCGCATCGCCTCGCGAATGGCCACGCTCCGCGTGACTCGGAAATCGAGGTCAACGATTTTGGGCATGTAAAAAGTGTCGCGACCCAAGCCGGGAGTGCGATCGGTGCGGCTGTTGCCGTCGCCGTTCAGATCGAATCCCACCAGTCCGCTATAGGGCTGATTGCTTTCCCCGGTGAAGACGCCGCTCAGCTGCCACCCGCCCAGGAATCCGCGGGCCACCATCGGCAAGCCCTTCGCGTAAGGGTTCAGGTCCCACACCCCGCTCAGCACGAACCGATGCCGCTGGTCGTTGACGCCGGGTCCGCGATCGTCGCGGATGTCGAGCGAGTTCTGCACCACTTTGGCGTCGTCGAAGGTGAAGGGAACCACCGAGGTCTGGTCGGGAGTGTCGTCGATCACCTTGCCGAAGGTGTACGACCCTAGGAGCTGGAACTGGTGGGAGAAGCGCTTGTTGAGCTGGACGGTGAGTCCGTGGTAGATGGAATTCGAGTTGCTCTGGAATTCCTCTATCCGTGAGAAACCTGCGATCGGACGAGCCTTGGGGAACAGCTCGTAAGTGAGAACAGTCGAGGTGTTGGCTACGCCGATGTGCGCCGCCGAAGGCGGGCTCAGGTTGATGTCGGCGGTGCGGGTCAGGTGGACGCCGCGAACCCCCAGGTAGCTGACGGTGATCGACGTGCCGGGCGCGAGCTGGTATTCGATTCCGAAGCTGCCTTGCTCGATATAGGGCTCAACGTAGTCGGGTGCGAAAACGAAGATGATGGGCGCCGAGGAGGCGCCGCCGGTCGGGGCGGCGCAACTGGGCGAGGCCGTCGGCGCTCCGCACTCGTTGTTCGGGTAGGTCGGCATGGCGAGACCGGAGAAGCTAAGCGTCTGGACGTTCAGCCCGTTGTTCGAAGTCGCCGTGCCCACGAGGATCGACGGCGTCCGGCCGTAGTAAATCCCATAGCCCCCGCGCACCACCATCCGGTCGTTATGAAGCGGCGACCACGCGAACCCCACTCGCGGACCGATATTGTTGGTATCCGTGTTGATGAAATTGGTGCGCAGCCCCGCGGCCGCAAGCGACGCCGACGGATTCAAGGTGTTCGGCTGGGCGATAAACTCGATGTCGTACCGCAGGCCGAGGTTCAGCGTGAAGCTCGGCCGAACGCGCCATTCGTCCTGCGCGAAATAGGAAGTGTCGAATTTGTTCGGCTTGGTGGTGGGACCGGTGGTACCGGGGCCCGCGAAGGCCTGGGCAAATAGGTCGCCGGTCCCCGGGCAGGGCGTGCCCGCCAGGCTGCAGCCGAAGCTTTCCAGGCTGTTGAAGGTGTACTGGCCGGAGAAATTGCCGGGGAAGAAATTCGCGATGCCGTCGTGGATCAAGTCGGCGCCGAACTTAAAAGTGTGGGCGCTGCGAACCCAGGTGAGCGTGTCGCCGTATTCCTGGCGGCTGATGTCTGTGAACCGCGGGCTGAAGAAGTTGCGGCCCACCACCAGCACCGTCTGCCCGCCTTGAGCGCCTCCGCCGCCCAGGCGGACGGTCGCCTCGGGATTGTCGCTGTTGGCCAAGCCGGGCTCGTTGTCGCGCAGCCAGTTGAATCGGGCTTCGTTCACCACCGTCGGCGACACCGTCCAGGTATGGGTGGCGGACAGGCTGTCGGTGGTTACGTCGCTCGCGCCGGTGTGCTCGAGCGCGTTCTGCGTGCCGCCGTTTTCAAAATTGGCTCCGGTGAAGCGCTGGCTGTTCCACCGCAGACTGAGCAGTTGGCCGGCGGTCAGGTGCAGGTCCGCCTTGCCCAAATAGACGTCCTGGTTTTGCGTCCGTACCCAGGAAGCGGCGCGCGCGGCGAGGTAGTTGAGCGCCGCCCGCTGGAAGTTGTCGGCGGGAGTGAAACCGGGAGGCACATTGAGGAAAACCAGATTCGGCAGCGTGTTCCGCTGGCCGTCGTAATCGAAGAAGAAAAAGGCCCGGTCCCGCTTGATCGGGCCGCCGATGGTGCCGCCGAACTGGTTGAAGTGATAGGGCGAGCGGGCCCGGCCGAGGTCATTGCTCACAAGGTCGTTCGCGTTCATCGAGCGGTCGCGGTAGAACCAGAACGCGCTTCCGTGGAACTCGTGCGTCCCCGATTTCGTCACCACGTTGGTTACCGCGCCGGCGGCGTTGCCGTATTCAGCCGAGTAGGAGTTCGAGTTCACCTGGAATTCCTGCACCGCGTCTTCGCTGAATTGGTATGGGGCGCGGCCCGACCCGGTCCGGCCGAGCGCCTGGCCGAAAAAACTGTTGTTGTTGTCCGAGCCGTCCACCAGCAGCGAATTGAACGTGCCCCGCTGGCCGGCGAAGCTGATATCGCCCTGCCGGGTGTCGTAAGTGACGCCGGGGGTGAGCAGGATGAAATCCATGAAGTCGCGGCCGTTGACCGGGAGATTCGCCACCTGCTCCGAACCGACCGTCGCCGCCACCGAGCTCCGCGTCGTTTCCACTACCGGGGCTTCGGCGCTCACCGTCACTCGCGTCTGGGTCGTAGCCACCTGCATCGTCAGCGTCAGGCTCACCCGCGCCCCCACCGTCACCACCACCGGCTGCCGCACCAGCGTCGCAAACCCCGCCTTTGTCGCTTCGACCTGATAGGTGCCCACCGCCACCACCGGAAACGTGAAGAGGCCGTTCGCATCGCTGGTGGCGGTGTAGCTGAAGCCCGTCGCAACGTTCTGCGCCTGCAGGACGACCCCGGGCACCGCCGCCCCGGTGGCGTCAACCGCGCTGCCTTCGATCGACCCTCGGTCGCCTTGGCCACGGACGGGAGTCGCAGCGCAAGCCAGGATCGCCAGCACCCAGGCGCAGCTCAAAATCCGCGGGAATTTCATCGCTGCCGCCTTAACTTTTAGAACCTCTTCACAAGGCGCGCCGCCCGCCGCAGCGAAGCCGCCGCGAGTTCCTTACCAGGTCAGCTTCGCGCCAATCTGAATTTGCCTCTGCGCACCCAGCGTGCTGCTCGACGAAGTGGGGGCGAGGAAGCCCGGGCGGAAAGTGAGCGTCGGCGCCGCCTTCGTGCCGCCGGCGGTGTAAATCTGGGTGTCCACCGAGGTCACATTCACGTGGTTGAACATATTGAACGCGTCGGCGAACAGCTTGAAATTGAACCGCTCGGCGATCGTGAAGCCCTTGCCGATCTCCAAATCCACGTCCGCGGTTCGTGGCGCCTCGAAGGCGTTGCGCGGTATCCACGGCGGCCGATTCGATGTGCTTCCCTCGCCGGCGCCATTGATGCCAGTGGAGATCGTCCCCAGTCCCGAGGGTGCGTTGCCAAAACCGACGTTGCCGGTTACGGGCGCGCCGGAGCTGATGGAGAGGATGGGGGCGAACGAGAACCCGTCGAGCAGGGCGTGCGCCAGCATCCCGCTGCCTTTGAAGTATTCCGGCTGCCAAACCGCCAGGGCGGAGAAGTGATGCCGGACGTCGAAATTCGACCGGCCGGCCTCGAGCCCGAGGTTGAACGGGTCGAAAACGTTCTGCGAAGCGGTGAACGTGGTGGAGGTTTGGCCGGTGTCCCAGGCATGGGAAAAGGAGTAGAGGCCCTCGATCTGGAAGCCGTTCGTCAGCCGGCGGTTGACCTGGATCACCAGCGCGTTGTAGTGGCTCTTGACCGTGTCGAAGATGTTGGTGATTCGGCCGAAATTCGGATTGGGGCGCGTTCCGGTGTAGAGGGGGATGGTGAAGCTTTGCCCGTCGAACGACCCGCCGATCACTTTGTAGGTGATTGTGCTTCCGGCGGGAGGGAAGTTGACGTCGATGAAGGTGGGCAGGTTGCGCCCGAAGCTGCCGAGATAGGACACCGAAAGCGCCGTGTTGCGGGCGAGCTGGTGCTCGAACACGGCGTCGACCTCCTGAATCATCGGGTTCTGGGTGTCGGGGCCGAAGACGACGACGTCGGGCGGGTTCAATTTGCCCGGAGGCGGGACGGCGGCGATGTTCGGATAGGACGGCGCGGTGAGGGTCGTGGGCCTGAAGAAGAAGGCGAGCTGGCCGGCGGGGTTACCGGAATTGGCGATAGCGTTGAAGATCGTCGAGTTGATCACGCGGCCGTAGTAGATGCCGTACCCGCCACGGATGACGGTAGTGCCTTTGCCGCTGATGTCCCAGGCCACGCCGACTCGCGGACCGAAGCCATCGCGATCGTCGGGGAAGCTGTTCGATTCCGGCAGCAGCGAATTTGGGATCTGCGGGTCCGGCATCCGCTGGCGGTCGTACCGCATTCCCAGGTTCACCGTCACCGTGGGGCTCATCCGCCAGCTATCGTTGGCGAACAGGCCGATGTCCCAGGTGGTGAATTCGAAGCCCAGCGGCCCGAAATCCTGGTTGAACGAGCTGTAGCAGGCGACAGCGGAGGCACCCGACGTGCAGGGCGGGGCGGCAAAATGGTTGACGGCGGCGGTGTAGTCGCTGATGAAATCCACCCGGGTGTTGTAGCTGTAGGCTCCGAATCCCTGGAAGAGATTCTGATCGAGATCGTCCACCCGGTTGACGTCGGCGCCGAACTTGAGCAAATGGTTGCCGCGGCTGATGGACACCGTATCGGCGAACTGGTCGCGCCGCTCGTCGGGAAACGCAGGCCGCTGCAGAAAGTTCGGCATCCCGAAGGTCATGCCATCGGCGAAAGAGGCCACCGCAACCTGCGGGGAGAGTCCGGTGGAGGGAGCGACGGGCTCGCCTGGCAGGGACGGCTGGCCGAATTCAAACTCGAAATCGCGCCCGTACTCGAACAGCGCCTGGTTAGTAATCGCCGGGGTGAAGGCCGACGTGAGCCGGGCGACCAATGCGTCGTCTTTGACGAAGTCGCTCCCGAAGCTCTCTTTCCCGCGGAAAACCACAGCGCCTGTCTGGATGCCCTCCGGCGAATTCCACCTCATCCGGTTGTATTCCACCGAGAAGTGATTGCTCGGATTGATAGTCCAATCGATTTTTGGGAACAGCACAAGTTCGTCCCCCTTGCGTGGCACCGTGCCGGTGAGGCCCTCGAGAAACGCGAGGCCGGCGTTGGCTTGCGAAGCTGAGATGCCCCGGCTGCCGAGCGTCGCCAACTCCGAGCCGCTAAAGGGCGCGAAAAACGTTCCGGGGTTGGCCGGACTGGCGGTAGCAGGGAAATTCCGAAGTTGCTGGTCCCCGCTGAAGAAGAAAAACAGCTTGTTCTTGACGATCGGCCCGCCGATCGATCCGCCGAACTGATGCCGCTTGTCTGGCGGGTTGATGGGGACCTTGGTGGTTACGCCATTCACGACAACCGGCGCCGTGGTGAAGGGATTGATGGCGCCAAAATCGCTATCCCGGAAATACCAGAACGCCTCGCCGTGAAGCTGGTTTCCGCCGCTCTTGGTGACCGCATTGACCACGGCGCCGGCCGAGCGCCCGTACTCGGCGGAGAAATTCGAGGTATTCACCTGGTATTCCTGAATCGACGCCTCGCTGATGGAATAGCTGATCCGCGTACGGCCTTTCTCTTCGGAGAAGAAGGCCTGGTTGTTGTCCCCGCCATCGACGGTGTTGTTGTTGAGCAGGCCGGAGATGCCGCGGAAACTGATGAGGCCGAAACTGCCGTCGGGAATCGCCGCCGGCGTGCCCAGGACGAAGGTGGACCACCGCCGGCCGTTCACCGGCAGGTTGGCGATGTAGGCGGTATTGATGTTGGTGCTGTAGTCGGGCCGGTCGGTCGTGATGACCGGCGCTTCCGCCGTCGCCACCACCGTTACCGCCTGCGCCGCCACCTGCAAGGTGGCGTCGATGGGCGTCGAGCGCCCCACTTCGACGATGACGTTCTCCTGTTTGTAGGTGGCGAACCCGCTCGCGTCCACCGTCACCGTATAGGTTCCCGGCTGCAGGTTATCGACGACGAAGCGGCCGTTGCCATCGGTGGTTGCCGACCCGCGGCTGTTGGTGGCCAGGTTGACCACCTCCACCCGGGCGCCCGGCACCACCGCCCCGCTCGAGTCTCTCGCCGTCCCGGTGATGGCACCGGCGAAACTCGATTGCGCGCGTGCCAGGCCGGCGAGCGCCAAACTCAGCAAAACTGCCAGACAGACCTTTTCCCACCGCTTCGTAAGAAATGTGAACATGCCGCACCCCCCTCGGCGCGTTTCGGCTGACCGGAACCGGTACCCGGCGAGTCGCCCCAGCACGTCCCGCAAGCACACTCCCGCTCCAGCCCCCATCGTTAACAAAATGTCTCCTTGTAAAGGTTTGCCGCAGTCTTGTCAAGAGAGCAACCTGTGGAAAAGACGGCCATCGCGCAGGGCTTGTCGCCCCCGATTCCCGGCTCCCACAAGCATCACCTGCGTCGGGCGGAATACTCCGGCGCACCCATCGCGCTCGGGCACGTGACCGCCCCCCGGCCCGCTGCCGTTTGACTGCGCCCACGGCCCTGAGTCTGCCGAAGGGCGACGGGCGAACTTGGCGACGGCGTTGGCATCTCACCCGGCAGCGTTCGCCGCGCGCTGACAGTCTTATCCGGCGATGCTTGCGGCGGTGTCGCTGCTTCGCAAGGATTCTGTGAATCTGCGAGCGCCCCGATTCCCCGTTTGAACGAATCCCCGGCGGTCAGCGGCCGCTTCCCGGCGAGGCCGGCGCCGGCTGCGCCGGCGAAGGCGGCGGCTCGAATTGCGCGTCGGTGACCGGCGCGTTGGCCTGGACGGATTTCACCGTTTCGCTCCAGCCGTGCCCGCCAGCCCACCAATCCCTGCGGAAGGCAATCTTCAACCCATCCTGGCTCCGGTAATCGCTGTAATCGATGGCGTAGAGCAGCGAGCCGAAGATCGTTCGATAAACGATCGCTTGCCGCAGCAGCAGCCCGGAATCGGCGTCGAAGTACAACTCCTCGAGGTTGCCGTCGGGGGCTTTGCCCATCACCAGGTACGCCTTCTTGTCTCCAAGCTGCACCATCGCCGCCAGGCGTTTGCCGGTGTAAGCGTCAAGCTCGGCGGGGTTCACCGGCCCCGCCCGCGTCACCTGGATAGCCTGCATCCCGGAAATATCCCCGCTGCCCCGCGGCGACGCCGCCCACGCCTTCGTCCCGTCGAAACCGGCGGAGAGCGTCGCCTGGCGCAGGTGAAGGACGGTGAGGACCTTGTTGGGCGCCTTCTGGTAAATCTGCTCGGCAATCGCCTGCTGATTCCCGCCGCCGCTGCGTTCCACGTCGAGCATCAGCGATGCCGCCGCCGCCCCGGCTCCCATCGCGTCCTTGTATCTCGCCAGAATCGCCGCCACCGTGGGAATGGGGGCGCCGGCCGGCGGCTCGATCTGCTTCGGCTCGGGCATCGTTGCGGCGGAGACGGGTTCGGGAGCCTCGCCGCCGGGCGGCATCGGCGCGGCGACGGGCTGGTTCCGGCCCTGGTGGCAGGTGTAGCAGGAGACTTCGGTGCGGCCGTTGAAGTTGTCTTTGTCGATGGCGAGGAGCATCGTCATCATTTTCCGCGCGGTTTGCTTTTCCTTCTTGTCGTCGTTGGAGAAGTCCTTGGTGTTATGGCAAAACTCGCACCGCTGTCCCAGCGCGACGGTGATGTATTGCATTCCTTCGAGCACCTGCGTATGGGAGAAGTCTTTCAGCACCTGGATGTTCTTGAATGGCCGCTCCCCCGGCGCCCCCGCCTGTGCGGCGGCGTGCTCCTGCGCCGCTTGCTGGCCCCCGGGCGCTGCTTGCCTCGCTCCGAGCGGTGATGCCGCCAGTGCGATCGCCGCCCACAGGCCCGCCAGGCAAAGTCCGACAGGCACCCGGTTCACCCCCATGATGTCTCCTCCTCGAAGGAAATCACTCCGCTCCCGGCGTGGCCTACAGCATCCCTCAGCTTCCGGCGCGATTGCAAGTGCGTTAGGAGCCGCCCGGCGCGCCCAGCGAGGCGCGAGCACGCCTTGTCACCGCCCGCCGGGGTCAAGTAGAGTTAGGCGCTGCGTTCCCGTGAGAACTCGATCCGTGCCGCCATCGCCACGCTTGAGGGTGCTGATTGCCCGCGCGGACATTCGCCGCCGGGTTCGCGCAATGGCCCGGCGCATCGAGCGCGATTATCGCAGCCGGCCGGTGCACCTGGTGGGCGTGCTGAAGGGAGCATGCATTTTCCTTTCCGACCTGGTGCGCCAGCTCGATCTGGACGTTTCGGTGGATTTCATGGCGGTGGCGAGCTACGGCAAGAGCAGCGACAGCTCGGGCCAGGTGAAGCTGATCAAGGATCTCGATTCGAATATCGAGGGCATGGACGTCATCCTGGTGGAGGACATTCTCGATACCGGCCTGACCCTCGATTACCTGCGCCGCATCCTCATCCAGCGCAATCCGAAAACCCTCCGCATCGCGGCGCTGCTCGACAAGCCCGACCGGCGCATCGTGCGCGACCTTTGCGCCGATTACGTCGGCTTCCGCATTCCGAACGAATTCGTCGTCGGGTACGGGCTTGATTTCGCCGAACGCTATCGCCATTTGCAGGACATCTGCGTGCTGGTTCCTCCGCCGGTGCTCGACGAGCACGGCCATCCGAAGCCCCAACGCAAGCCATGACTGCCGCCGAACTCGCCCGCCTGATCGACCACACCCTGCTCAAGCCCGAGGCCGCTCCCGACGACGTTCGCCGGCTCTGCGCCGAGGCCCGCGAACACCAATTCGCCTCCGCTTGCGTGAATCCGGTTTACGTGCCGCTCGCTGCCTCGCTGCTGGCGGATTCCCCGGTGAAGGTCTGCGCCGTCGCCGGGTTTCCTTTGGGCGCGAGCCTTCCCGGCACCAAGCTGGTGGAGGCGAGGGCCGCGATCCGGCTGGGCGCGGGCGAAATCGACATGGTGATTCAGATCGGAGCGCTGCGCGGGGGCGACGACGCCGCCGTCGAGAACGAAATTCGCCTGCTCGCCGACGCCTGCCACGAACGCGGAGCGCTGCTCAAGGTGATTTTGGAAATGGCGCTGCTGACCCGGGAGGAAAAAATCCGCAGCGCCACCGCGGCGATGAATGCCGGCGCCGATTTCGTCAAGACGTCCACCGGGTTCGGCCCCGGCGGCGCCACGGTCGATGACGTGGCGCTGCTTCGCTCGGTGGTGGGCACGCGGCTGGGAGTGAAGGCCGCGGGAGGCATTCGCAGCCTCGACGACCTCGAGCGCATGGTAGCCGCCGGCGCCACCCGCATCGGCACCAGCTCCGGAGCCCGCATCCTTGCCGAATTCCGCGCGCGCTCCTCTCCTGCCCCTCGCCACGGCAGCTGAAGCCGCGCAGAGGAGAGGGCGTAGGGGCGGGTCCCGTAACTGCGTCCGGTCCCGCAGACCCTTCCCGGACGCAAGAGGCGCGGACGCGCAGACCGCGTTTCAAACCCGCCCCTGCTGCGGCCCCTCCACCTGCGCGCCGGAGACAGCCTGGCAGGCGCACCCGGCGGCGTGCCCAGGGGCTCGGCCGCCCAGCGGTTATAATGGCTCAGCTTATGGGAGCGGGGCTGGCTCTTGACCGCTCCCCGATTCCGATTCCCTTATGGACGAGCAGAAACAGAAAACTATCGATGCGATTGGGCCTGAGGCCCTGTCCCTGATGGCCGAGGTGAGCCAGGAAATCAACGCCTCGCTCGATCTGGACCAGGTGCTGGCGAAGATCGCCGCGTTTGTGAAGCGGGTGATCGATTACGAAGTCTTTGCCATCCTGCTGGTGGACGAGGCGCGGGGCGATCTCTATTTCCGCTTCGCCATCGGGCATCGGCCCGAAGTGGTCCAGAACTGGCGGGTGCCGCTAGGGCAAGGCATCACCGGTTGGGTGGCCGCCAACCGCAAGGCGATCCGCGTGGGCGACGTCAGCCTGGATCCACGCTACATTAACGCCCTCGACAGCGTTCGTTCCGAACTGGCGGTTCCGCTGCTCTTCAAGGGTCACTGCGTGGGCGTGCTCGATATCCAGAGCCACGAGCTGAACGGATTCACTCGCGAGGAGCAGAGCCTGCTCTCCCTGCTCGCGTCGCGCCTGGCCCTGGCCATCGAAAACGCCCGCCTCTTCGAGCGCACCCGCCGGCAGGCGGACACGTTGCTGCTGCTGCACAAGGTTACCCGCCAGGCCAGCGAGCTGCTCGACCTCCAGGAACTGCTGCGTCGCGCGGCCGAGCTGGTGAAGCAGGTGATCGATTACGAGATTTTCAGCATCCTGCTCTACGATTCCGGCGAGCGCGCCTTTCGCCACAGCATCAGCGTGAAATTCGGCAAGAACGTTCAGGAACAGTTCGTCGTCCCCGCCGGCCAGGGCATCGTCGGGCTGGCCGCCGAAAGCCGCCAGCCGATCGTGGTCCCCGACGTAACCCAGAACCAGCATTACATCCGGCTGAATCCGGAGACGCGCTCGGAGATGGCGGTGCCGCTGATCGTCAAGAACCGGGTGGTCGGCGTGATGGATTTGCAAAGCCCGCAACTCGACTATTTCACCCCCGACCACGCCCAGGCCCTCTCGATCCTCGCCGCCCATCTGGCGGTGGCCATCGAAAACTCCCGCCTTTACGAAACCGTGTCCCATGATGAAGCGCGCATGGAGCGAGACTTGCAAGCGGCCCGGGTGATCCAGGGAGCGCTGCTGCCCGAGATTCCCCGTGAGGACTACGGGCTCGAGCTCGCGGCCCGCTACGTCTCAGCACGGGAAGTGGGGGGCGACATTTACGATTTTCGCCGCTACGGCCCCCAGGAGCTGGCTATCGCACTCGGGGACGTCAGCGGCAAGGGCACTGCCGCTGCGCTCTACGGCGCCGTCGCCATCGGCATTCTGCGCAGCCTCATTCCCTCGAAGCCCGCACCCGCTGCCATGCTTGGCGCCATGAACCACCTGCTGGGCGAACGCCACATCGAGGGCCGTTTCATGACTCTTTGCTTCGCCACCTGGCACCGCGGCCGCCGCAAGCTGCGCGTGGCCAATGCCGGCCAGTCCCAGCCGCTGGTGCTCCACGCCGGCCACGCGCACCGGCTCCGCCTCACCGGTTTTCCGCTCGGGATGGGACTGGGGCTCGACGATTCGCCTTACGAAGAGGCTTCGCTCGAGCTTGCTCCGGGCGATATCGTCGTGTTTTACTCCGATGGCATCGTGGAGACGATGACCGCCGACGGCCGCCAGTTCGGCAGCGAGCGCCTGGAGCGCCTGGTGCGCGAATTCGGGCCTGGCGAGCCGGTGCACAAGCTCGCCGACCGGATTCTCGGCGAGATCGATCAATTCTCCGGCGGCGCCCCTCCGGGCGACGACCGCACCCTGCTGATCCTGCGGGTGAAATAGGCGAACGAATTCGCGTGGCCTCGACCGATCCTACCGCCTACACCCCGTTTTACCGCTACCGCGGCGGCGCGCTCGCCGCCGAGGGGGTGGACCTGGAGCGGCTGGCGGAGTCCGCCGGCACGCCGGTCTACGTCTACAGCCGGGCGGCCATCGAATCGGCTTGGCGGCGATTCGACGCCGCTTTCGCCGGCGTTCCTCACGCCGTCTGCTACTCGGTGAAGGCCAATCCCAATCTCTCTATCCTTCGCCTGCTCTTCCGGCTGGGCAGCGGTTTCGACATCGTTTCCGGCGGAGAACTCGACCGGCTGCGGCGGATTGGCGTTCCCGGCTCCAAAGTGGTGTTCAGTGGCGTGGGCAAGACCAGGGAGGAAATCCGCGCCGCGCTCGATGCCGGCATTCTCCTGTTCAACGTGGAATCGGAGGGCGAACTCGACACGCTCGCCGCCGAAGCTGCCCGCAAGCGCCTGGTTGCCCCCGCCGCCCTGCGCGTCAATCCCGACGTCGGCGCCGGCGCGCATCCCCACATCTCCACCGGTCGCCGCATCCACAAATTCGGCGTCGATTGGGAACACGCCCCGGCTGTTTATCGCGCCGGGCTCCGCCTCCCCGCCATCCGCTGGCGCGGCGCGAGCGTTCATCTCGGCTCGCAAATCCTCGCACTCGATCCGTTCCGCCTGGCACTTCGCCGCGTCGGCGCGCTGGTGGGCGATCTGCGCCGGGCGGGCGTGGGCATCGATCTGCTCGACTTCGGCGGCGGCTTGGGCGTGCGCTACGGCGGGGAGCGGCCCCCGGAGTTCAGCGCCTACGGCAGGTTATTGAGCCGGGCGGCGCGGGAGATCGGCTGCCGGCTGCTGCTCGAACCGGGCCGCGCCATCATCGGTCCCGCCGGCATCCTGCTGACGCGGGTGCTCTATCGCAAGGAGAATCACCGGAAAACGTTTCTGGTCGTTGACGCCGGCATGAACGATTTGATGCGGCCGGCGCTCTACGGCGCGTTCCATCCGATCACCACCGTACGTCGTCACCCCTCCGCCGGACGCTCGATCCGGGCATCAATCGTCGGCCCCGTTTGCGAAACCGGCGACAGTTTCCTCTCCGATTGGCCGATGCCGGACGTCGGCCCCGGCGAGTTGCTCGCGATTTGGGCGGCAGGCGCCTACGGCTTCGCCTTGTCTTCCAATTACAATTCCCGCCGCCGCCCCGCCGAAGTCCTCGTCGATGGCCGCCGCTTCCGCACCATTCGGCGGCGCGAAACCTACGAGGACATGGTCCGCGGCGAATGACCGGCTCTGAACTCTGAACCCCGAACTCTCGACCCTAAGCTGTTCCGTCCCCCTACTGGTCTCCCCACCGCAGCTTGCTCCGCAGCACCTCGAAGTAGCTTCGCTGCGGGGGCAGCACCAGGCGCAATTGGCGCTCAGCGCGGCGCACCCGCACCGCATCTCCGTGTTGCAGTTCGAGGGCGATTTGACCGTCGACGGTGAGGTACGCCGGCTGCTCGCCGCCGGTAAATCGCGCCGCCAGCCGGGCGGTGTGGGGCAGCACCAGCGGCCGGTTGGTGAGCATGTGTGGGCAGACGGGGGTGACGACGAAGGCCTCGAGCTGGTGGGAGAGAATCGGGCCGCCGGCCGAGAGCGAATAAGCGGTCGACCCGGTGGGGGTGGAGAAGATAATGCCGTCGGCGCGGAATTCGGAGACGAAGACGTCGTCGACGAACAGTTCGAAATCGATCATGTGGGCGGGCAGGCCCTTGGTGAGCACCGCGTCATTCAAACCGCGCCGCTTTCCCAGCGTTTGCCCGCCGCGCGCCACTTCGGCCTCGAGCATCATGTGGGCGCCGGTCTGGAAGTCTCCCGCGAGCGCCTCGTCGAGCGTGGGGTAGAGCTCGTCGAGCGCGACCGAAGTGAGAAAGCCCAACTGGCCGAAATTCACCGGCAGGATGGGCACGTCGTGCTCTGAGGCGGCCTGGGCGGCCGCCAACAGCGTTCCGTCGCCGCCGAGCACCACCAGCAGCTCCACCCGGCCGGGCAACTCCTCGGGCGAGAGCGCGGCGACGTCGCCGCCGGCGAATTCGGCCGCGAATCGTTCGCAATACACTTCCACCTTCCGCGCCCGCAGCCAGCGCACCAGCTCGGGCAGCATCGCCCCGATCTTTTCCTTCTGCGGTTTCGCGAATATTCCTACCGAGCGAATCATCGGCCGTTCACTGCTCCCCCTTTTGGGTGGCCGCCATTGTACTGCACCTCAGTTCGCCGCGGCGCCGGCCCGCTTGCGCGCGTGGAGAAAGAATTCCTGGTTGCCTTCGGCCCCGGCCACCCGGCTCGGCTTCACGCCCAGCGTCGCCAGCCCCAGCTCCTCCACCGCCGCCCGCACCCGCTCAACCGCGCGCTGGCGCAAGCCCGTGTCGCGAACGATGCCTCCCCGCCCCACCTGCCCGCGCTCGAGCTCGAATTGTGGCTTCACCAGAATCAGAAATTCCGCTCCCGGCCGCGCCAGCGGCTCGACCGCGGGAAGCACTTTCGTCGCCGAGATGAACGACACGTCCACCGTCACCAGGTCGGCCGACTCGGGTATTTCTTCGGGCCGCAGGTACCGCGCGTTCCGCTCCACCAGGACCACTCGCTCGTCCCGGCGCAGCCGCCAATCGAGCTGGGCGGTGTTGACGTCCACCGCATACACCCGGCGCGCGCCACGCTGCAGCAGGCAATCCACGAACCCGCCGGTCGAGCTGCCCACGTCCACCACAACCCTCCCGGCGCAATCGATTCCGAAATCTTCGAGCGCGCCTTCCAATTTCAACCCGCCGCGGCTGGCGTATTTCAACCCTTGGCCCGCCAGCTCCACCCGCGCGTCGGCCTTCACAATCGCGCCCGCCTTAATCCCCCGCTCGCCCTCCACGAGCACCTGTCCCGCCAGAATCAGCGCCTGCGCCCGGGCGCGCGTTTCCGCCAACCCGCGCTCGACCAGTAACCGGTCGAGTCGAATGCGGCCGGCTTTGGCGGAGCGGGTCATCGAAGGTTGCGGGGAAGGGAAATGGCGGTGGCGTCAGGCGCGGCGCGCGGTGAGGTAGCGCGCCAGCTCCTCGAGCGGGGCGGCGCGAGGACCGTATCCGGCGAGTTCGGCGATAGCTTCGCCGCGCAAGGTCTCCGCCATCCGGTGCGATCGTTCCAGGCCGTAGAGCGCCGGATAAGTTGCTTTTCTCTGTTTCTCGTCTTTCCCCGCGGTCTTGCCCAGCGCCGCCGACGACTCCTCGACGTCGAGTATGTCGTCGACGATCTGGAACGCCCAGCCGATTTTTTCCCCAAAGCGCCGGATGCGGGCCACGTCGTCGTCGCCGGCGCGCCCGGCAACCGCCCCCGAAGCAGCGGAGGCGCGAATGAGCGCGGCGGTCTTGGCGCGATGGATGTATTCCAGGGTGGCCGGCTCCACTGCCTTTCCTTCGGCATCCACGTCCGCCACCTGCCCGCCCACCATCCCCCCCACCGTTCCCGCCGCCGCGGAGATTTCCTGGAGGATGCGCAGCCGCCGCTCGGGGTCGATTGCGGCGCCGGCGAGCGTCTGGAAGGCCAGGGTGAGCAGGCCGTCGCCGGCGAGTATCGCCAGGGCTTCGGAAAATTGTTTGTGGCAGGTGGGCTTGCCGCGGCGCAAGTCGTCGTTGTCGAGCGCAGGCAAATCGTCGTGGATCAGCGAGTAGGTATGGATGAATTCGAGGGCGCAGGCGACTTCGAGCGCGGCCCGGCGGTCGGCGTCGAACAGCCTGGCGGCTTCCAGGCACAGCGCCGGGCGGATGCGCTTACCGCCGGCGAAGACGCTGTAGCGCATGGCGCGATGAATCGATTCCGGGGGAACGGTAACGGCGGGCAGGATGCGGTCGAGCGCTTCCTCCACATCGCTGCGGTCCTGCTCGAGCAAGGCGGGCAAACTCATGATGGCCGCGAGCGGCGGCGCGCCGCCCTCAGGACGGCTCCTCCGGCTCGAAGGGTTCGGCCGCCATTTTGCCGTCCGCCTTCTTCAGCAGGATCTCGACGCGGGCTTCGGCTTCCTCGAGCTGCTTCTGGCATTCTCGCGACAGCTTCACCCCTTCCTCGAACAGCTTCATCGCTTCATCCAGCGACAATTCGGGACTCTCGAGTTTCTGCACCACCTGCTCGAGCCGTGCGAGCGACCGCTCGAAATCGACTTTGGATTCCTTCTCGGTGCTGCCCTTCGCCGGCTGGCTCATCGCCTTACCTCTGGCAGCCGGGACAGTAGAAACTCGACCGGCCACCCTGCTTGATTCTTCGGATCGGCCCCCCGCACCGCCGGCACGGCCGCCCCTCGCGCCCGTACACGCGCGCCATCCTGTCGGCGTCCGCGAACCACCATTCCGGATTGCCGACGTCCGGCGCGGAAGCGATGCAGGATTCTAGCGCACGCCGCACAACCGCAACAATGGCCTTGGCCAGCCGCCGCGTTTCGCCGGGGCCAATCCGGCTGGCCGGCCGCCGGGGATCGATCCCTGCCCGCCACAGCGATTCGCAAGTCCAGATGTTGCCCATACCGGCGATCCTCGTCTGGTCCATCAGCAGCAGCTTGATCCCGCGCCGGCTGCCTTCGAGCACCCCCTGCAGCCGCCTGGCGCCGAATGCGGACGACAAGGGATCGATTCCCAGGCGCGCGATACCTGGATGATCCTCGGGCCGATTCAGCCAGCGTACCCGCCCCAAATGCCGCCGATCGACGAACCCCAGCGTCCCGCGGGCAAATTCCCACTCGACGTCGATGTGGCGGGGCCGCCGCCCGCGCGCGTACCACACCAGGTGGCCGTCCAGCCG
Organism: Candidatus Acidiferrales bacterium; assembly: GCA_035946455.1. Classification (GTDB taxonomy): domain Bacteria; phylum Acidobacteriota; class Terriglobia; order Acidiferrales; family UBA7541; genus JAKASX01. Next base: position 115,492 of record DASYZK010000009.1, read on the forward strand.
GAAATGAATCATCAGCCAGCCGCGATCGAGCCGCAGCAGCAGGTATTTGCCCCGCCGCTCGATCCCCAGCACCCGGCGGCCCCGGACTCGCGAGAGCGCCCTGGCTCCGCTGCCGCCACCCGGCGCAGCCCGGCTGACCACAATGGGATGAAGGACCCGGCAAGCGCGAATCTTGCGGCCAGCTACAAGGGGGGCGAACATCCGCGCCACCGCTTCCACTTCGGGCAGTTCCGGCACAGGCTCGATTGTCCCACAGCGGCGCGGTCGCCGGGCGGTGCGGGGGAGAGCAGGGTGGTCTCACCATCGGCGGCATCCTTCACTCCGCTGCGCTGCGTTCAGGATGACAGGGTTCGCTTCACGCCGCTCAGGATGACAGGCTGCGGGGCGGGGCGGGCGGCGGCCGAGTGGGGCTATTTCCCCGGCGCCGATTCCAAAATCAATTCATGGGCTCGCGCTTTCGCTTCGGCTTCGGGGCTGAACGGCGCGGGAAGTCCGTGGCCGGCGAGCCAGGCGCTGAATTGGTCCCGGTAATACCGGCTGCCGTATTGGCCCGATTCTCCCGGAGTCAGTTCCATCAGCGAATCGTCGAGGTTACCCATGTCGCTCACGAAGCGCATCGCCGGACCGAACCCGCCGCGGATGGCGTTGACGGTATAGGCTGATCCGTCGTGACCCACCGGCCCGATGTCCATCAGCCAGCGCAGCGGCCCTTTCAGCGCCAGCGGATGCTGCAATTCGAGGCTGTTCACCCGACCCCAGCGCCAGTCGTCCTCGCGCGGCCCTCGCGTCGCCCGCAGCCGGGCTATCGCCTGGTCGGCGGCGGCGGCCAGCAACAGGTCGTAACTCGGATAAGCCTGCGGCAGCCATCGCGCCGGCCGCGTCCGCAATACGTTCTCCACGAACACCACGTTTCGCCACCAATCGTAAAGTTGCGTATTGGCGCCCAAATACGGTTTCAGCAGGTCGTCGAGCAGCGCCCGCCGCGCGTAACTGAGAAACGTTGTCTCCACCGAATCCGCAACCGCACGACCGTCCCAACCGTCGAGCCGCCGCACCAGTTGCCGTGCCTCGGGGTCGGCCGGGGGATGCAACTGGCTTGCGTTCAGCAGCTGCTGGGCCAGCAGGCGATCGGGCAGGCTGACGATGTCGTTCTGAACTGCGTCGCAATCGGCCGGGCGCAAGTTCATTGCGCCTTGCAGCAGTTCGTAGAGCCGGGCGGTGCGATAGGGCGGCGCCCAGCGATCGGTAAACCAGTACTTGTATCCCGGCCCGACGATGCGGCCGTTGGCGGTGGCGATCACGCCGCCTGGGGGATTGAACAACTGCGGCAGCCGGTCGAAGGGGATGTAGCCGGTCCAGCCGTACGCGTCGGTATCGCCCGGCACCGGAACCGTTCCGTTTCCCTTCCTGCGAATCGGGATTCGCCCGGCGACGACGAACCCGATGTTGCCGTCGACGTCGGCATAAACCGCGTTCTGTGCCGGGCCGGGAATCAGGCGTATCACGTCTAGAAACTGCTGCCAATTGTTGGCGCGGCCAATCAGCGGGAATCCGTTGCCGATGCCTCCCGGCTCGAGCGCCGTCCACTGGAGGGCATAGGCGGTGTTGACCTGGCGATAGACCACCGGGCCGTGCCTGGTTCGCATCACCTCCATGCGTACCGCCGCCCGCCCTCGCACTGCAATCGTTTCCTCGGTCACACTGGCGTCCACCCATTTCCCGTTCACCAGGTACTGGCGGGGATTGGCTGGATTCAGCTTTTCGATGTACAGGTCCTGCACGTCAGCCAGATCGTCCGTGAATCCCCAGGCGATCCGGTCGTTGTGTCCGATGATGACCAGCGGCACGCCGGGCACCGAGAACCCGGCCACGTCCCACCCCGGCGCGCTCAAGTGGTTGATGTACCAAATACAGGGGACGCCGAGCGGGAGATGGGTATCGTTGGCCAGCAGCGGCTTGCCGGAATACGTGTGGCTGCCGCTGACGACGAAATTGTTGCTACCCAGCACGGCCCCCAACTCCGCCGGCAAGGCGGAGATGGCCGCCTGCGCCCGCCGCCACTCGGCGGGCATTGCCGCAACCGGCGCTCCCGCCTTCCCCTTCGCTCGTTCGTTCCCGGCCGGGCCGGAGTCAGGCTCGGGGGCGGTGGCCGAGTCGCCAGCGGGCGTGCCGCCTGCCGCTTCGCCTCCCACCAGGATGCGATCGTAGGGGGAATCTACTGCGTACATGTCGCGGGCGCGGTCGGGGCCCACCAGCGCGGTGACCCTCGCGCGGTCCAGTTCTTCCTTCCAGGTGGATGAGAGGAGTTGGTACATGTAGCCGGCGACGAGGAAGGTGTCGGTGGGCGTCCACGGCCGCGGCCGGTATCGCAGGAGGCGGAATTCGAGCGGGAGGTTCCAGCGGTGCTGCTCGATATAGAGGTTCACGCCATCGGCATAAGCGGCCACCATCGCTTTGCCTTCGGGATCGAGCGAGTTTGCCTCCGCCTGCGCTGCCGCGCGCAGCCCCAGGGTGCGCCGCTCGCGGTCCAGAGCCAGCGCTGCCGGCCCGAAGATTTCCGCCAAGTCGCCTGCGGCCGCTCGCCGCAGCAAGTCCATCTGCCACAGGCGGTCCGAGGCGGTGATGTAGCCCTGAGCGACCAGCATGTCGCTCACCGACGACGCCCGGATCCAGGGCGTACCATGGACGTCGCGATCCACCACCACTCCCGCTTTCAGCCCAGCCAGGGGAATTCGTCCGTCGAGTTGCGCCAGGGGCCGGCGAATGAGCCACCACCACAGGCCGGCGAGGATCGCCACGACGACTGCCAGGCCCGTTGCCAGGCGTTGGGCCCACCGGTGCTTGGGTCGCGGTCCGGTCAATGCCCGCTGACTGTAGCCCAGCTTGGCGGACAGCCGCAACCACCCGGTACGTCTGGATGCCGGGGGGGCGGCAGGGTACAATCTTTGGCTGAAAGTGCCCCGGGCGCCTGCTTGCCCGGTTCGCCCTATGCTTGCACTGCGATTGCTGGTCGTTTTCCTGCTCATCGCCCTCAACGCCTTTTTCGCGGCCACCGAATTCTCCCTGGTCGCCGTGCGGCCCACTCGCATACGCCAATTGGTGAATAAGGGCCGGCCGCGGGCAAAGGTTGTGGCGGAGCTTCTGGCTGAAATGGGCCGGGTGATATCCGGAGTGCAGGTGGCCATCACGCTCGCCAGCCTGGCGCTGGGCTTCATCGGGGTGCTGACGCTGGCCGAGGTTTTCTACCCGCTCTTCCGCTGGGTGCCGGGGACCTGGGGCGGAGCCGCGGCGAATACCGCCGCCCTGGTCATCGGATTTCTCTCGCTGACATTTCTACAAATCGTCCTGGGCGAACTGGTTCCCAAAGCCATCGGCCTGGAGCGCGCCGAGCGCGTCGCCTTGACCGTTGCCCGGCCGTTCCTCTGGTTTCTCCGCACGTGCAGCTGGGCCATCTCCCTGCTCGATGGCGTTGCCGGGCGCGTGGTCCGCGTTCTGGGACTGGGCCGGGCGCTGCCCCATGGGCTGGTGCGCACCGCCGAGGAGCTGCAAATCCTGATTCAGCAGGCACGGGAACGCGGGATCGTACCGCCGCGCGAGGAGCGATTCATTCAGGGCGCCATGGAATTGGGCCAGGTAGACGTCAGGGCGGTGATGGTGCCCCGGCCCGATGTGCATGCCCTGCCGGTAACCGCCCCGTTCGAGGAAGTCATACGCCTGTTTTCCACCACCCAGCGCTCGCGCCTGCCCGTCTACCAGGGCACGCTCGACCACGTGCTGGGCTTCGTCCATATCAAGGACCTCGTCTGGGTGGTTGCGGAACGCGCTCGCGCCTTCGAGGCATCGCGCCAGCCACCCCCGTTCGACCTGCGAAACATGCTGCGCGAAGTTTTGATCGTTCCCGAGTCCAAGTCCGCCAGCGAACTGCTGTTCGAGTTGCGCGCCCGCCGCGCGGGTCTGGCGATGGTGGTGGACGAATTCGGCAGCATCCAGGGTCTGGTGACGCTTGAGGACATCCTGGAGCAGTTGGTCGGGGAAATTCACGACGAATTCGACGTCGAGCATCGCCCGCTGAAGCTGCCCGATGGCGCCATGGTGTTCGACGGCGCGGTGAACGTGCGCGACCTCTCAACCCAGTACAACATCGTTTTGCCCGAAGAGCCCGCCTACGAAACCCTGGGCGGATTCGTCCTCAGCCGGCTGGGGTTCCTGCCCCGCGGCGGGGAAAGCTTTGAATCCGGCGGGTATCGTTTCACCGTGCTCGAAATGAGCCGCCGGCGCGTGGCTCGCGTCAAAATCACTTCGGTTGCCCAACCCCAGCCTCTGGCGAGCAAGGCCGCTCCGTGACCCGCCGCATCGCCGGCCGCCTGCTCTGGGCTCTGCCGGCCCTCTGGCTGATCGTCACCATGGTGTTCCTGTTGATCCACGTCGTTCCCGGCGATCCGGTGGTGCAGATGCTGGGTGAAGGAGCGCGCGCCGAGGACGTCGACCAGTTGCGCCACGCGCTAGGACTCGATTTGCCCCTCGGCGTCCAGTACGCGCGCTACCTGGGTGGAATCGCTCGCGGCGACCTGGGCGTTTCGTTGCGCTACCGCCGGCCGGTCTCGCGGATCGTTCTCGAGCGCTATCCGGCCACGCTCGAGTTGGCAGTGGTAGCGCTTCTGGTCTGCGTGGTTCTCGCGGTGCCCGCCGGGGTCATCGCCGCCGCGCGGCAAGGCCGCGCCGCCGACCACGCCATCGGCGTTCTCTCGCTGGTGGGCCTCTCGGTGCCGAATTTCGCCCTGGGCCCGCTGCTGGTGCTCGCCTTCTCTATCGAGATCGGCTGGCTGCCGGTTTCCGGCCGCGGGGGCTGGCGGCACCTGGTGTTGCCCGCGGTCACCCTGGGCGCCGCGCTCGCCGCGATTCTCACGCGGATGGTGCGCACCGCGGTGCTCGAGGAACTCTCGGCGGATTATGTCCGCACCGCCCGCGCCAAGGGCTTGTCCGAGCGCCAAGTGCTCGTCCGCCACGTCTTGCCCAACGCCTTGCTGCCTGTGGTCACCATCGTCGGGCTGCAGTTCGGCACGCTTCTTGCCGGCACCATCGTTACCGAAATGATTTTTTCGTGGCCGGGTATAGGCCGCCTGGCCGTCGACGCCATCGAGGCAAGGGATTATCCCTTGCTCCAGGGCTGCATCGTGGTGATTGCCGCCTCCTACGTGCTGGTGAACCTGGCCACCGACGTCGTCTACGCCCTGATTGATCCCCGGCTGAGGTTCTCGTGAATCAGCGATGGCAATTCGTCGCTCGCAGCCGGCTGGGCAGGGCCGGCCTGGCGCTCAGTCTGCTGCTCGTTCTTACCGCCATCGCCGGTCCCGCCTTCGCGCCCTACGATCCCGCGGCGCAGAGCTTGCCACACCGTCTCGAGCCCCCCAGCCGCCGCCACTGGCTGGGCACCGATCCGCTCGGCCGCGATGTGTTGTCCAGGGTTCTTTACGGCGCCCGCGTTTCGGTGACGGTGGGTGTTACGGTGGTGTTGGGCGCGGGACTGGTTGGCTTGCTGGTCGGCGCGGTGGCTGGGTTCCTGGGCGGCTGGGTCGATCGGCTGATCAACGTGATTTTCATCAACGCTTTCCTGGCCTTCCCCGGCATTCTGCTCGCCATCGCCTTTGCCGCATTCCTCGGACCGGGCTTGGGAAATGTGATTCTGGCCCTGGTGATCACCGGCTGGGCAGGCTATGCCCGCCTGGCGCGAGCCACCGCGCTCAAGGTGACCCAACTCGATTACGTTGCCGCCGCCCGCGTGGTTGGGGCATCCGGCTGGCGCATCCTCGTCCGGCACGTCCTTCCGAATATCCTCCAGCCGGTGCTGGTGCAGGCGATGATCGGTTTGGCCAGCGCGATTCTGGCCGAATCCACTCTCAGCTTCCTGGGTTTAGGCGTCCTGGCCCCAACGCCAAGCTGGGGAGCGATGTTGAACGACGCTCGCAATCACCTGTTCGACGCGCCGTTCCTGGTGATTTCTCCTGCCTTGGGCGTGATTTGGGCGGTGATGGCCTTCAACCTTCTCGGTGACGCCCTCCGCGATTGGCTCGATCCCCGGACCCGCTCCTCGCTGATCGCCATCGACCTGGCACGTTAGCGCCGTTGCCGGCGGTTTCGCCTGCCACTGCCCTCGCCTTCGGTGGTGGAACGCGGTGGAAAGGGGGACCGCAGCAGGGGTTCCTTTAATTACTAATTAATAACACAGGGATTAACTTCTTACCTACGTCGCAGCGCCGCTCCGGTACAGTACCTCCGACGGCGATGAAGCGCCCCGCGAGACTGGCGGTTGGAGTTTGCGTGCTCTTTCCCGACCTCTGTTTGATGGTGCTGGCGGGAATGATTGCCGTTCCCCCCAAGGCTCCGCCGCCGCTCGAATCCTCCCCCGCCGTTTTCCACCTTCCCGAATATACGCACGTTCCGCCCATTCAGCTTTACCGGGCGCGGGACGGATCCCGGCTCGCCTATCGTGCCTACCCGGGGAGGGATGATCGCGTCGCCGTGTTGATCCACGGCTCTTCAGGCGACAGCACCACGATGCACGCCTTGGCCAAAGCGCTCAGCTCGGCGGGAATCACCACCTGCGCGCTTGACCTCCGCGGACATGGGGACTCGGGGAAGCTGGGCGACATCGCCTACATGGGCCAGCTCGACGACGATCTAGCCGACTTCGTTCCCGTCGTTCGCTCGCGGCATCCGAAAGCCAAGCTGGCGCTGGTTGCTTTCTCCGCCGGCGGAGGTTTCGGCTTGCGGTTTGCCTCGGGGCCCTACGGCCGGTTGTTCGACGACTACGTCCTCCTGTCGCCCTATCTCGGCGCCGATGCCGCCGTCCTGTTGCGCCCCGCCGCCAGGGCGTGGTCCGAAGTCGATACTCCGCGAGTGACGGGAATCTCGGTGCTCGATCGCATCGGCATCCACTGGTTCGATGGCTTGCCGGCAGTGGCCTTCGCCGTGCCTCCCGATATTTCGCAAATCCAGGCCAGCACCTACTCGATTCGCCTAGCCCGCAATTTCGGCTGCGAACCCGGCTGCCGCGGCGATTTCCGCTCTGTCCACCGCCCGATGACCCTGCTGGTAGGCGGCGGCGACGAGCTGTTCTACGCCAATCTCTTTCCCGAATTCATCGCCGGGGTTCGCCCGGACATTCCGGTAGCGGTGCTCGGCCATTACGGCCACATGGACATGATCTGGAACCCGCAAGCGGTCCGCGAAATCGAGGGCAGGATCGCCGGAATCCTGAGAGTTCCCGAAGCAACGCCTTCCGCGCCTGACTCGCCGGTGAACCCGGCCGGTTCGGGTCAGCCTTCGCACGCGGCCTTGCGTTCGCCCTCGTCCGTCTACCGCTGAATCCGGCCGGCTGGTGAAATCCGGATTTGACTCAGGATTGCCTGTCCGCCCGGCATGCTCATCCCAGCTCGATTCTGAACGCCAACCCCGCCCCAGCCCCGGCGGCATCCGCGGCCCGGCCGCGATTGACGCACACTTCGAAATAACCGCTCGAACCGAGTACCAGGCACGGCTCGCCCGCTCCGCCTTCGGCGAAGGTTCGCACCAGCCGCGTCACTTGCGCCGCTCCCGCCTTCAGCCGGAACGGCGTTCCCGGCGCCAGTTGCGGCGCGTCGGCGGGCCGCAAATTGGTGAGCATATTGCCGAAATGGTCGACGCGCAAAATCACTCCCTCGATCGCCGCCCCGATCCGGCGCGGCGCCGGCAATTGCAGCCGCTCGAGATCGGCGATTTCGGCGCCGAACGTCTCCGGCTGCTCGTTGCGCGCCAGCCACGCCGCCGCCGGCGCGAACACGTCGCGGCCGTGGAAGGTGGAGCTGACCGGCTGGAGGAAATAGCGTTCGGCGGTGACGTGCCAGGCCCGGTGCTGGGCCTCGCGTTCGAGCACGAGCGAGAGCACGCCATTATCGGGAGCGAGGAAATAGTGCATGCCGGCGCGCACCAGCAACGGCCGCCGCAAGCTGCCGACGCCGGGATCCACCACCACCACGTGAATCGTCCGGGGGGGCCAGTACCGATACGCCTGGGCAATGATGAGCGCGCCGTCGAGCACGTCGAAGGGACTGACGTTATGAGTGATGTCGTAGACCCGCGCTTCGGGATGGATTCCGGCGATCACGCCCTTCATCACTCCCACCAGGTGGTCGGCGGTGCCAAAATCGGTGGTGAGGGTGATCAGCGGAGCAGTCACGGCTTCTTGGGCGCTTCGGTGGGCATGGGCGGCAGGTTGTAGGCTTTGCGAAGGCCCTCGAGGAAACGGGTCACCTCAGCCGCCGGCGTCTTCTTCGCTACCATCACCTCGTAAAGATAGACGTCCACCACCGGAATATCGATGTTTGCGGCGTCCAGATAGAACTCGTTCATTTGCTCGACCATGTCGTTGAAGCTCACCCCCGATACCGTCAGCCGCACGGCGGTATCCGTCAGAGCCGATTGCGCCGGTTTGGGCACTGAGTTCCAGTTTTCCCGCACCGCAAGAATCAACCCTTGCTCGATTCCCATCACCATCGCCACCTTGGCAGTGTCGTCCAGGGTGAACCACGCCCGGCCATTGGTCCAGCCGTAGTTGCTGTCGCCAACACGCCCGGTGGTCACCAGCGGAGGTTCGCTGGTGCCCGGCGGCGCCGCCGGGGCCGGTTGCTTTTGCTGCACCGGCGCCGCGGGCTTTTGTTGTTGAGGCTGCTGCGCGAGGGCGGCGAGCTGAGCGCAGCCCATCAGCGCCGCCAGCGTTACGGCAATCAGAGCTTTCATCGGCTCCTCCTTTCCACCAACCCTATTCGGACCTCGGTTGCTCCCGGTGACATCGTCGCCCGCCGCGGCTGGCGGGCCCGCCATGGCAGGCGCCTCGCGGCTAGAATCCCTGCGCGATCAATTGTTCGAGCGTGAGGCTCGAAGCCTGGCGCTCGCCGCGCGCGTCGAGCAACCGTTCCAGGTACCGCGCCAGAACGTCGCATTCCAGATTCACCGCCTCCGAAACCTTCTTTTCCGCCAGATTCGTGTGCTCCAACGTGTAGGGAATTACCGCGAATTCGGCCAGCCCGCCGCCCGAGCGCGCCACCGTCAGGCTGATACCATCGACCGCCAGCGATCCCTTCACCGCGACGTATCGCTCAAGTTCCGCTGGCAACCGCACCGCCAGCCATGCACCACCGCCTTCGCGGTCCATCCGTTCGAGCCGCCCGGTGCCATCCACGTGCCCCAGCACGAAATGGCCGCCCAGTTCCCCGCCCGCCGCCAGCGGCCGTTCAAGGTTCACCAGTGCCCCGGCGCTCAGCTCGGCGAACGACGTTCGCCGGAGAGTTTCGGGCGAGAGGTCGGCGGCGAAGCCATCGCTGGTCGCCTCCACCACGGTCAGGCAGCAGCCGTTGACGGCGATGCTGTTTCCCGGCGCCAGCCGCCGCCCTTTCTCCGATTCGAAGCAGATTTCCATCCGGCCGCCTTCGCCGATCGTACCGGCACGATCCCCCTGCGCCGGACCGGATGTCCCCGTGCGGTCCAGCCGGTGGATCCGCCCCACCGCTTCAATGATCCCGGTAAACATCGCGCAAGTATCCTTCGAGCGCCACATCGGGGCCGAACCGATGCAGGCGCACCGCGGTGACCGCCGCAAGCGGTCGCGCCGCCGGCGCTACCGCCCGCGCCAGGGGCACCGTCGCTCGTCCCAGAATCTTTGGAGCATAGAACAGGAAGACTTTGTCCGCCAGCTTGCGCTCGAGCAGCGCTCCATTCAGCCCGGGACCCGCTTCCGCCAGCACGCTGAGGATTTCCGCGCGGCCCAACTCCTCGAGCACTGCCACCAGGTCGGGTTTGCCTGTCCGCGCGCGCACCCGCACCACCCGCACTCCTCGCTGGGCGAGCCGGCGCGCTGCCGGGCTGCGGGGCGAGCGCAGCGTGTAGACCACAACGTCGCCTGCGGCCGAGCGGACCAGCCGCGATGCGGGCGGCAGTCGCAGCCGGGAGTCCACCACCACTCGCAGCAGCGGCCGCCGGCGCGGCAGGCCCGTCCGGTCGGTTAGCAGGGGATCGTCGGCCAGCACCGTTCCGATTCCGGTCAGCACTGCGTCGGCGGCGTGCCGGAGCCGCTGCCCCCGCTGGCGCGAGGCGTCGGAAGTGATCCAGCGCTGGCCCGCGTTCGCCGGGGCGAGTTGACCATCGAGTGTCGCCGCGGCCTTCAGCGTTACCAACGGACGGCGGCTGCCAACCCATCGTCCAAACGCTTCGTTGAGCCTGCGGGCGTCCGCCGCCTCGGCTCCGGCAGTGACTTCGATTCCGCGCCGCTGAAGCCAGCGAAAGCTTTTCCCCGCCACCAGCGGGTTGGGATCCTGCATCGCCGCCACCACCCGGCGGATGCGGGCGTCGGCGATGGCCTGGGTGCAAGGGCCGGTGCGGCCGTTGTGGCAGCACGGCTCGAAGTTCACGTAAAGGGTGGCGCCGGCAGCGTGGTTGCGCGCCTGCTCGAGGGCGATCACCTCGGCGTGACGGACGCCGTCGTAAGTGTGGAACCCTTCGCCGACGACGCGGCCGTCGCAGACCACCACCGCCCCAACCATCGGGTTCGGATGCGCCAGCGCTTCTCCGCGGCGTGCCAGTTCGAGCGCTCGCTTCATCCAGCGCTGGTCGGAGGCGGATATCGGTTCCATCGGCGGAATCATTCGAACAGCGAGTTGACGAAGGCGACCGGGTCGAACGGCACCAGGTCGTCGACCTTCTCGCCGGTGCCCACGAAGCGCACGGGGAGGCCCAATTCGCGGGCGATGGCGACGACGATTCCCCCCTTGGCGGTGCCGTCGAGTTTGGTGAGCACCAGCGCGGTGACGCCGGTGTGGGCGGTGAATTCACGAGCCTGCACCAGGCCGTTCTGGCCGGTGGTGGCGTCGAGCACCAGCAGGACGTCGTGCGGGGCGCCGGGCAGCAGTTTGGCGGCGGTGCGCCTCATTTTCTCCAGTTCCGCCATCAGGTTGTGTTTGGTGTGCAGCCGGCCGGCGGTATCGACGATAACCACGTCGGTCTGGCGCCCCAGCGCCGCCGATAGCCCGTCGTAAACGACCGCCGCGGGATCAGCGCCGGTCTTCTGCCGCACCACGTCGGCGCCGCTGCGCCGGCCCCAGATTTCCAGTTGCTCCGCCGCCGCTGCGCGAAACGTGTCCGCGGCGCAGATCAGCGCCGAGCGGCCCTCCTGCTTAAGCCGCCAGGCAATTTTCCCAATCGTCGTGGTCTTGCCGGTGCCGTTCACTCCCACCACGAAAATCACCTGGGGACGCGCGTTGTTGCCGGCTGCGGCCGCGGGCGCCGGCCGCAGCATCTCGGTGAGCCGGCGCTTCAAGGCTGCCTTCAGCTCGGCGGCGTCGTGCAACTCACCCCTGGCCGCCTGCTCCCGCAAACCGGCCAGCAATTCCCTGGTGGTGCCGACGCCCAAATCGGCCGCCAGCAGGGAAGTCTCGAGTTCGAGAAACAGTTGCGGATCGATTTCGCGTCCGGGGGAGAGCAGCGGCGCCAGCCGCGAGCTCAATTGCTCGCGGGTCTTCGTGACCGACTGTTTCAGCCGGTCGAGCAGGGACGGTTCGGGCTTTCCGAATAAGGTGAGCATCGCCTGCCATCCGAAGCCCCCCGCAGCGGGACGTAGGATGAAGGGGAGGCGAAAAACCGCTTCCGTAGAAGATTGTAACCGAATTCCGCCGGCGATAAATTTCTCGCCCCCCAACCGGCGCAAGCAAGGCGTGTCGTCCTGAGCGGAGCGAAGCGCAGCGAAAGACCCCGCCGATGGCGCCCTTCTCGGGCGCACCCATCCCCGCCCGTCGCTCCTGCGGCCTATTCCTCCTTCAGCCTGCGTTGCATCAGTTCGCGGATGGCGTCGCTGGGCGCTCGTCCCTGGTAAAGCACCGCGTACATCTGCTCGGTGATGGGCATCTCGACGCCCGCGCGCCGCGCCAGTTCGATGGCGGCGGCAGTGGTGCCCACGCCTTCGGCCACCATTCGCGTCGAGCGCAGGATTTCCGCCAGTCGGCGCCCGCGCCCCAGCTCGATGCCCACCGCGCGGTTGCGGCTGAGCGTGCCGGTGGCGGTCAGCACCAGGTCGCCGATGCCGGAGAGCCCGGCGAGCGTTCGCGGCTCGGCGCCCAGCGCGCAGGCCAGCCGGGTCATCTCGGCCGCACCTCGAGTCACCAGCGCCGCCAGCGAGCTGTGGCCCAGGCCGAGTCCGACGCAGATGCCGGCGGCGATGGCGATGATGTTCTTGACCGCGCCGCCCAGCTCGACGCCGAGGATGTCGGCGCTGGTGTAGATTCGGAACGTGGGACCGGAAAAAAGTTCCTGCGCCGCCCGCGCCAGTTCGCGGTCCGCCGATGCGGCCACCACCGCCGTGGGATCGCCGCGGGCCACTTCGCGGGCGAACGACGGTCCGGAGAGCGCGGCCACCCGTACGGCGCGCGGCGACGCGGCTTCTTCCACCACCTGGCTCATCCGCGCCAGCCGGCCGGTTTCGAGTCCTTTGGTCGCGCTGAGGAACGCCGCCTGCTTGGCGGCGTGAGGAAGCGCCGCGGTGTAAATCTCGCGGGCATGGGCCGAGGGCATCACGCCAACGATCAGCTCCGCCCCGGCTACCGCCTGCGCCAGGTCGCTGGTCACCTCGATAGCCGGCGGCAGCGGGAAGCCGGGCAGATAGGTTTCATTCACCCGCTGGTCGCGCACCGCCCGTGCGAGGCGGGGATCGTGCACCCAGAGGCGCAGGCTTCGCGGCCGCCGCTCGCTGCGAGCCAGCACCAGCGCCAGCGCCGTTCCCCAACTCCCTCCGCCGAGGATCGCGATCGTTTCCATCGAATCCCTGCCGGCGTCCGCCATCGCGCACTCGCTTCGGCGGACGGGCGCGAACCGTTCGTCTCGCTTGCTCCCGTCCGCCGCCGCTCGGATCAACGGAGGGATTGTGGCAAAGGCGCGGCAGACGGCAAACAAGGGCGCATTCCTGTTATCGCCGCGCTGTCACCGCCGAAAATTGAATCGCGGCTCGGCGCCTTCGACCAGCCGCCGCAAATTGGCGCGGTGCCGCCAGATGACGAGCAGCGCGGCAATCACCGTTCCCGCCGACACCATGGTGGGTGGATAGTGGCCCGGCGCGTAAAGCCAGCGCATCAGCAGCGGCAGCGCCGCCGCCCACAGCATCGAACTGAGCGACGCATAACGCCAAATCGCCATCGCCCCCAGCCAAATCACCAGGTCGGCGGCCACCGCCATCCACCCGATCACCAGAAAAACGCCCATGGCCGTCGCCACTCCACGCCCGCCGTGAAACCGCAGCCAGGCCGGAAACATGTGGCCGACGATGGCGGCCAGGCCGGCGACGACCATTCGAGTGGATTCGGCGCCCGGGTGCGCTTGGCCGAGCGTTGCCCCCAGCCACACCGCCACCGCTCCTTTGCTTCCGTCCAGCAGCAGCGTAGCGAGGCCGGCCGCGGGCCCCGCGACTCGAGCGACGTTGGCGGCGCCGATATTCCCGCTGCCCCGGCGGCGGACGTCGGCGCCGGCGGCGTAGCGCCCGATCCATAAGCCGAAGGGAATCGAACCGACCAGGTAGCCGATGAGGATGGCGAGCGCGACAATCATGGGGCTTCGAGCGCGAACAGGAAGGTTTCCAGTTTCGTGTACTGCGCGCCGCTCGGGCCGAGCTGGCTCTGATAGAGGTGGAAGGCGCGCTCGACCGAGACGCCGAACTCCTCCGCGCCCCGCTCTGCCACGGCGCGGCGCAAGGCCCCCGCGCGCTTCTCCCCATCCAGCCGCGCCAGCGTCAAATGCGGCACAAACGGCCGCGATTCGCGGCGGATGCCCAGCGGTTCCAGCGCTCGCTCAATCCCATCCGCTAGTTCCGCCAGCGCCGGATTCGCCTCGATGCCCACCCAAAACACCCGCGGCCTGCCGTCGTCGGGGAAAAAGCCGGCCCCGCGGAAGCGCAGTTCCCCCGGCGCCGCCCGCACCGAAGCGAGCGCTCGGCGGATGCCTTCCACCTGTTCCGGCGGCCTTTCGCCGATAAACTTCAGCGTCAGGTGGATGGATGCCGTGCGCAGCCAGCGGGCATCGGGCTCGAGCGGCCGCAGCGTACGCGAAAATTCCGCAATGCGGCGGCGGACTTCCTCGGGGAGGTCGAGCGCGACGAACAGGCGCACGGTCATCCTCGCCCGCGGCGCACCCGCCACAAGTGGCGGCGTACCATGTCGAGGGCGATCTGGGAGGCCATCTGCCGTATCCGTTCGCGGTCGCCGCCCAGCCGCAGCCCTCGCTCGCGCCCGCTCGTTGCGTCGGCCAGGGAAACGTGAACGGTGCCCACCGGCTTTTCCGGCGTGCCCCCACCCGGTCCGGCAATCCCGGTGATGCCCACCCCGAGGGTGGCGTCCGCCGACCGCCGCACGCCCTCGGCCATCGCGAGCGCCACTTCTGCCGACACCGCGCCGTGCTGGGCGATCAGCTCCGCCGGCACGTTCACCCAGGCGGTTTTCAAATCATTGCTGTAGCTCACGATTCCGCCGCGAAAGAAAAGTGAGCTGCCCGGCAGGGTAGTGAGCCGCTCGGACACCAGGCCGCCGGTGCAGCTTTCGGCGACGGCGATGGTGGCGCCGGCGAGCTGCAATTCCCGCGCCACCACTTCCTCGATCGATTCGCCCCGGGTGGAGAAGACGGCTTCGCCCAGCGCCTGCGCGATCTTGCCTGTCAATTCCTCGAGCACGCCGTCGGCGGCGTCGGCCTCGGCGCTCCACAGCCGGAGGTGAATCTCGATTTCGCCATGCGAGGAGAGAATCGTGGTTTCCACGCCCGGGGCGCTCCGGTAGATCGCCGCGATCCGGTGATCGACTTCCGATTCCGTCAGCCCGGTCGTTCTCAGCCACCGCGATCGCATGCGCTCGGGGCCGCTCCGCCGGTCCACCAGCGCCCGCACGTGCGCGGCAAAAACCGCTCGCGCTTCGCGCGGCGGACCCGGCAGCAGCACCAGAACGCGGTCGCCGGCTTCGAGCCACAGTCCCGGCGCCGTGCCCGCATCGTTGGCCAGCACCAGCGCCCCTTCCGGCACCAGCGCCTGCCGCTCGTTGTTGGGCGTCATCGTCCGGCCCAGCCGCGCGAACCGCTCGCGAATGTGTTCCAGCACCCGTTCGTCGGGAACCAGTTTCCGCGCGAGCAGTTCGGCCACCGCTTCGCGGGTCAGGTCGTCCTCGGTGGGGCCCAATCCGCCGGTCGAGATCACCAGGTCAGCGCGTTCGAGCGCCTGGCGGAAGGCTTCGCGCAGGCGCTGCCGGTCGTCGCCCACGACGGTTTTGCGAACGACGTTGACGCCCAGGCGGTTCAGTTCCTCGGTCAGGAACAGGGAGTTGGTGTCCAGCCGGTGGGGTGTCAGCAGTTCCGACCCGACGGCGATGATTTCCGCTTGTTTCATGCAGGTAGCGACGACCGGCGCCTTCGGCGCATCGCAGGGAAATTTTCCCGCTCAAGGCGCCGCCTCATCCGTCGGAAGTTTTCTCCGCCGCCTCCAGGCGCAAGGCGGCGGAATTGATGCAAAAGCGCAAGCCGCTGGGCGGCGGACCGTCGGGGAACAGGTGGCCCAGATGGGCGTCGCAGCGGGCGCACTGCACCTCGACGCGTTCCATCCCGTGCGAGGAATCCTTCTCGAGCGCCACCGCGGAAGCTTCCACTGGCGCCCAGAAACTGGGCCAGCCGGTTCCCGAATCGAATTTGGCTTCGGCGCTGAAGAGCGCCGCCCCGCAGCACACGCAGCGATAGCAGCCGGCCTCGTGGCAATTCCAATAGCGGCCGGTGAAGGGGGGTTCGGTGCCTTTCCCGCGGGTAACGGCGTACTCATCGGGCGCGAGCGCCGCCCGCCATTCGTGATCGCTCCTGGAGATTTTTTCGCCCATGGAAGTTTCAGCCGCCGAGCGGCAGCCCGTCCACGTCCCAATCGATCGAATAGAGTGCGCTGTTGGTCGCCAGGATCGCTCGCCGAGCCAGCAACGCCATCCCCACCAGCCCCACTCCGCTGAGAATGAGCTCCGGCTGCGCCGCGGGAGTCAGGCGCACGATTCCCCGTTTGCCTCCCAGCGAGGCGGCCACCAGCAAGTTGCCGCGCCGGTCGAAGGCGAGGCCCTGCGGCCGGCCGAGCCCGCGGTAGAACATGCTCACCTGCCCGGCGCGGGTGATGCGGTAAACGCGATCGAAGCTCGACGTCGTGGGTCCGGTGACGAACAGCTCGCCTTCGGGATTGAAGGCTAGGTGGTAGGCGCTGATGGAGGGTTCGAGGGTGGCGAACACCAGGATTTCGCGATCGGGCGAAATCTTGAAAATCGTGCCGCTGCGGTCCCCCACGTACAGATGGCCCTCGCGGTCGAAGGCCAGGCCGGAGGCGATGCCCATCCCTTCCACCCACTTCTGGGGCCGGCTGTCGTTGGCGATCCGATGGATGGTTCCGTCGTTGCGGCTGGAAACATAGAGCGTTCCCTCGCGGTCGATCGCCAGCCCGGTGGGATTCATCAATTGGATGGTGAGCGGCTTGACGGTGTAATCGGGGGTGATCTTGTAGAGCGGCACCGGAACTTTCTGGCCGCGCTGGCCACTGAAGGTGACGTAGATGTTGCCCTGGCCGTCCACCACCGGGTTGGCGACCGGGTGCAGGTTGTCGGCAATCGGCTGGCCCACCGCCAGCGGGAACGCGGCGCTTTGCCCGCGCTCGGTCTCGATCAGGACGCGGGCGGCAGCCCCGTCGGGCACCCGGGCCACCAGCAGGTCGTCGGACCAGAGCAGCAGGCTGCCTTCAGCCTCGCCGAACCGCACCGTGGGCCGATTGCCGTTGGTGGAGGCGAAGCCTTTGCCGCGAATGAAAAGGTCTCCGCCGGGTATCGCCGCTCCGGGGGTGACGCCGTCGATTTGAGGTCCGCCTTCTCGCTTCAGCACCGGAATGCACCGTTCATCGGAAGAGCAGCATTCGAATCGCCCACAACACGATGGCCGCATAGCACCCGGCGATCCAGTCGTCGGCCATCACGCCCCATCCGCCGGGGAGCCATTCCGCGCGGCGCGCGGGAAATGGTTTCAAAATATCGAAGCCGCGAAAAAGTATAAAACCCGCTGCCAAGGATTTCCAGTTGACCGCAGCCACCCCCGCCAGATGTCCGGCAAGCGCGATCATTTGCCCCGAGACTTCGTCGATCACCACTGCGGGCGGGTCCTTGTGCCCCAGGTAGTCCGCCGCGCGCGACGCCGCCCACACACCCGCGCCCGCAATCGCCGCGTTTGCCAGAAGGTAAGCGGCCAGGAAACCGCGGCTGATGCCCGGCCCGCTCGCTGTCAGCCGGGCAATCAGCAGCGCCACGCCCAGCCCCGCCAGCGACCCGAAAGTCCCCGGCACCAGCGGCACCCGCCCGAGGCCCGCCACCGTCGCCAGGGCCAGCGCCGCGCGCGACTTCTCCGTCATCGTCGCCGTTTTCGCCGCCATCCTCGCCCGCCCACCCGAGCCTTCAGGGCGCGCACACCCGTCTCTTTCCGCATTCCAAACTGATGAACGGTTGCTCGCGAAAAGCGCCCGCTAGATCAACACCCGCAAGACGCCGCCACGCGCCAGGGGCTGCGCCGCGGGCGGCGGCGCATGGGCGAAAGCCACCACTCGCCCCACCAGATCGTAATCGGCGGCGCGAGTGAGCTTCACCCGCGCCAACTCGCCCGGTTGCGGCTGCACGTCTCCGGGAAATTCGGTGAGATAGACTTTGCCGTCGATATCCGGCGCCATCCCTTCCAGCCGGCCTTCCCACAGCCACTCGCTCTCCCGCGCCGGGCCGTCCACCATCACCGTCGCTTCGCCGCCGCATCGGGCGCGCAGCCGGCGGGCGCTGATTTTCCTCTGCATGCCCATCAGCGCGTCGCGGCGCTGGGCAATCGTTTCCGAATCCACTTTGCCTTCGAGCTCGTGGCTCCTGGCGGCGTCCTCGTCGGAATAGCCGAACACCCCCAGCCAGTCGAATTCCGCGGCGCGCACGAAATCGCACAATTCGCGGAAATCGGCTTCGGTTTCGCCGGGGAACCCGACGATGAACGTGCTCCGCAGCCAGATGCCGGGAATCGTCCGCCGGATCCGCTCGATCAGTTTCAGGAACGCGCCTCCGTGCGAGCCGCGCTTCATGCGCGCCAGCACCGCCCGGCTAGCGTGCTGCAAGGGGATATCGAGATAGCGCGCCAGCCTGCGGTGCGCGGCGATGGTATCGAGCAGGCGGGAAGTGACCCGGTTGGGATAGCAATAGAGGAAGCGCACCCAGTGCAGGCCGTCCACTTCCGCCAGCCGCTCCAGCAAGCCAGGCAAGCCGTCGGCGACGCCGAGGTCCACGCCGTAAGCGGTGGTGTCCTGGCCCACCAGCGTCACTTCCCGCGCCCCGTCCCGCGCCAGCCGCTCCGCTTCGCGCACCACCGATTCCGGCCGCCGGCTGCGGAATCGCCCGCGGAGCTGGGGAATGATGCAGAACGAGCAAGGATGATCGCAGCCTTCGTTGATCTTGATGTAAGCGGTATGGCGGGGCGTGGCCACCAGGCGCGGCGTGCGGTCGTGATAGAGGTAGTCGGGAAGGCGGGCGGTATTTGGCGCCGGGGGTTCGACCGTTCCGCCCACCGCTTCCAGGATTCGCTCGACTTCGCCGGTACCGATCACCGCGTCGACTTCCGGTATCTGTTCGCGGATTTCGTTCCGGTAGCGCTCCACCAGGCAGCCGGCGACAATCAGTTTCTTTGCCCGGCCGCTCTTCTTCAGCTCCGCCATCTCCAGAATCGCGGCAACCGATTCCTCCTGCGCCGGAGCGATGAAGCTGCACGTATTCACCACCAGCACGTCGGCGTCTTCAGCCCGGGCGGTGATCTCGTATCCGCCAGCGCGCAGCAAGCCCAGCATCACCTCGCTATCGATAAGGTTTTTCGGGCAGCCCAGGCTGATGAGTCCCACTTTCGGCATCGGAATCGGAGCGGACAAGCGAGCGCAAGCCGCATCGTTAGTATAGCAGCCCCCACCCGCATTCCGCCGCCCGCGTCGCGCACGGAAACGCCCTGCGCTGGCTCGTCACTCTTACCGCAGCGCCGCCCTGGTGTCGAAGCGCGCGGGGCGCCATATCGTTCCGGACGGGACCAACACGCTCGCCGCTCAGGGAACGATGCTGAACCGAACGCTCAGCGCGGTGGATACCGTGCCGGAGGCCAAGAGAATCCGGAAGCCCGAGCCAGCATATTTTTGCGGGATCGTCCAAGTGAAGGAACCGTTTTTCGCGGGCGATACGCACCCGCGGCTGCGGTTGATCTGGGTAAGGTAGTTTGGAGCCGCGCCTGTTTGGTCTTGAACGAGGTACAGGTTGACGCAGCGATCCGAATCGAGGGAGTCCGTCCAACGGACGGTGAGCTGAGCTCCTTGCTTGTAGACCAGCGGTCCGGCCGAGCTGGACGGGCCTAGGATGCTGATGTTTTTCGACTCGGTTGGGACGCCGTCGGGAAACTGATTGAGGCGAGCAACCGTAATTCCGATTGTTTTGTTTTCGGCCGGGTAGGGCGTCGCGCGGGAAAAGGGGGTGAGCGTGACAGCCACCTCGATCGGATCGTCCTCCCAGTTGTAAAAGTACACCGAGGCCGACCCGTTCGGAGGGTAATCCAACGCGGTGTCTTGGCAGGGGACGGGGGCCAGGGAGATGCCGGCTTGATTCTTGGAACCTGCGGGGCTCTCCGGCTCCGGAATGCCGGCGCGAGCGTTCGGGTGCAGGCAAGAGATTCGAACGTAATCCGCATCTCTGGTCGTCCACGAGAAAGTAACGCGACTGGTGACCGGCAGGTTGTCAGCTACGCGCGAGGAGGCGGTAAACGAAACGACGATCGGGGAAGCGGACAAAGCCTGCCGGCCCTTCAACGCGATTTCTGGCTTCGAGTATGCGAGCCTGGCCAGCAGGCGGCGATCAAGATCGCTCTCCTGCTGAGCAGTAATCACCGGCAACATGCAACCCCCGTCGAAATTGCCCGGATTCACGAACGCCGTTTCTACGGTGATCGCGTAGCAGAGGCCGTGCTGGAGCGTGTGAAACGTGTCATTCTTGTACCCTGTTCCCGCTGCCGCCCCGCCCCAAACGCTTTCCCGGTAACGTGTTCTGCCGATCATGCGCCAGGACAGGGTTCCCGGGTACCGGTTCCCGAATTGCAGGCAGGACGGTTCGTTCGCAATTTCCGGGTTCGCAAAAATGGCGAAGTGGCCGCCGGCGAAAATCCGAACGCGCTGCAGGTCTGGACCATGATAGGTGTCCAGCGGGATTTCGTAGCTGGCGAGCGCGACTGTTCCCTGCGGATTGACAAATTCGGGACGCTCAAAGGCGCGCTCAACTTCCGTGGCGGGGAATGAGCTGGGAACGGCGAATCGCAGGCCGTATTTGGGATTCTTATGCCTCTGCCAGCGGTAGGAGTCGCGCACCGCGTCGTTCAGGCTTGTCGGTGGAGGAGGGAGAGTTTTCTCGAATCGGACAAACTCGGCAGCGGTGCCGTAGAGACTGTGGAGGACGTGACGGACCACGATACGGACGAGCTGGCTTGCGTATGGCCGGAGAGGAGACGTGTCGCCCGCGAGCCAGTAGGTTCCTTTGGAAGTGAGGATATTATCGACGTAGTTGCATCCCTCGATCGCGATCTCGCCAACCGCTCCAGGCTGGATGCCAGTGGCTTGCGCGCTCTCGCCAGGCCCAGCGTGCGCGGCTCGCGCCGCTTGGGTCTGCGGGAAGCCGGGAAGCATGAACGAAAGCAAGAGGAGTGCCGCCCAGCCAAGCGGCCCCTTGCACCGTCGCCCCATGACCTCATTCTACGCGTTCGGGGCCAGCAGCGACGCGATTCCGCTCTGACCGTGGGTTAAGGAGAAACAAGCCGAACCGCACGGTGGCATCGGAAATCCTGGGATTGCCGGTCACCGCTCGCGGAGCGTCCCCTCACTCGTGCCGCAGCGCCGCCATCGGATCGGTGCGCGCTGCCCGCCAGGCGGGCAACACGCATGCCGCCAGAGAGACCACCCCCATCACCAGCAGCGCCGACCCGAACGCCACCGGATCGCGGGGGCTCACTTGGAAGAGCAAGTTTCCGATCAGGCGGGTCAGCCCCAACGCCGCCGCCGCCCCCAGCCCGATGCCGGCCGCCGTCAGGGCCAGCCCCTGCGAGACGACCAGCCAGAGGAGGTCGGAAGATCGTGCGCCGAGCGCGATCCGCAGCCCCAGCTCGCGCCTGCTCTGGGATACGGCGTACGACATCACTCCGTACAGCCCAATCGCCGCCAGCAGCAATGCCAGCCCTCCAAAGAGCTCGAGCAGCGTCACCGCGGCGCGCTGGGGTGAGGCCGACCGCTCGATGACTTCCCGCGTGGTGATCACTTCGTATCGGGCCAACTTGGGGTCGAGCGCCTGAATCTCCCGGCCGAGCGCCGCCGCCATCGCCGCCGGTTCCAGCGGCGTTCTGAGGACCAGGAACGCCTGTTTCGAGAAATTTTGCCGCAGCGGAACGTAGAAAAACGGCTTCGGTACCTCCCTCATCGAGTCGTATTTCGCATCCTTGGCGATTCCCACCACTCGCATCCATCGCCCTTTTACCTGCATTCGCTGGCCCACCGGGTCCTTGCCGCGCCAGAACTGCTGTGCCATCTTCTGGCTCACCACCGCCACTGGCGGCCCGGTTTCGTTGTCAGCGAGCGTGAATTCGCGTCCGGCCACCACCGGGATGCCCATGGTGGCCAGATAGCCGGGGCCCACTTCGTTGTACTCGACGACGGGCTGCTCGTAGGGAGGCGCGACGTAGCCCTCGACCACGACGGCGGCGGAAGAGAACGGCCGCAGGGTGAACGGCATGCTTTGTGCGTAGGCGGCCGACTGCACGCCGGCGATACCCTGCACCCGAGCGATCAACTGGTTTTGGAAATCCATCGCTCGCCGGGCGTCGTAGCCCGCCGCGGTCAAATCCACCAGCGCGGTCTCCACCCCCCGGGTGGAAAAGCCCGGGCTCTCGCTTCGCATCCGCGCCAGGCTCTGCACCAGCAACCCCGCGCCCACCAGCAGTACGAAGCTCAGCGATACCTGCACGATCACCAGGCTCGACCGGACCCAGGCCTTGCCCCGGCCGCCCACCACGCCGCCCGCTTCCGATTTCAATTCCCCCGCCAGATCGATTTTGCCCGCTTGCAACGCGGGCGCCAGCCCGATCAGCAGCGTTGTCGCCAGGCAGATGGCCGCGCTCAACGCCACCACCCGCCAATCGATTTCCGCCGGCAGGTACATCCTGCCGCCGCCCCGGCTCGGAACGAACAACACGAGAAGGTGCCGGCACCAGACCGCCATCGCTACTCCGCCAGCCGCGGCAATCGACGACAGCAACAGCCCTTCGGTCAGCAGTTGCCTCGCCAGCCTCCGGCCGCCCGCGCCGATCGCCAGGCGTACGGTCATCTCGCGCCGCCGGGCGAAACATTTCACCAGCAGCAGATTGGCAACATTGGCGCAGGCGATCAGCAGCACGAACACCACCACCGCCAGGGTGATGCCCAGCATAGGGAGCAGAGTTCCGGCGTTGTTGAAGGGCGTCTCCCACAGCGGCCACAGCATGAATCCCCGCCCGCGGTTCGTCGCCGGATAATCGACCTCCAAGCGCGCTCCGATCGCCGACAACTCCTGCTGCGCCTGGACCTGCGAGACGCCCGGCTTCAGCCGCACGAAGCCCTCGATCCAGCGCGCTCCGCGGTCCTCGAGCTTATAGCCGCCCGGCTCGAAGGTTTCCTCCATCGAGGCGGGCACCCAGAATTGCATCGCCCAGCCGACGAACGTGCCGTAAAAGCCCTCCGGTGCGACGCCGATGATCGTGTGGCTGACGCCGTTGAGTACCTGCGTCTTGCCGATGATGGCCGGATCGCCGTGGAACTGCTCTTTCCAGAGCTGGTAGCTGATCACCGTCACCGGGTGCGCGTTGCGGCCGGAGTCTTCGCCGGGCTCGAATCCGCGGCCCAGAATCGGATGGACCCCGATCGCGTCGAAATAATTGGCCGACACGATGCTCCCCGGCATTCGCTGGGCGCGGTCGCCGACGCTGAGCGTCGTGCTCATGATCTTGTCTCCGATGAACGCGTCGATCAGCCTGCAATTCCTCTGGAGATCGAGGAAATCGGGCCAGGAAACCGCGGGCTGGCCGGATTCGTTGCGGGCCGTTCCGGTAAGCGCGTACAGCCGTTCCTGGTGGGCGACGGCCGGAAACGGACGCAGCAGGATCCCTTCCACCCAACTGAACACGGCGGCGTTGGCGCCGATGCCCAGCGTGAGGCAGAGAATCGCCAGCAGGGCGAAGCCCGGGTTCCGGCGCAGCATCCGCGCCCCGTAGCGCAGGTCCTGCCAGAGCGTTTCGAATGCCTGCACGCCGCGCGCCTCGCGGCATTCCTCTTTCACCTGCTCGAGTCCGCCAAACTCGAGCCGCGCCCGCCGCCGGGCTTCCTCGGGAAGCAACCCCGCTTGGACGTATTTCTCCACCTGCCGCTCGAAGTGGAATCGCAGCTCGCGGTCGAGTTCCCGCTCGACGGCGTTGCGGCGAAACAGGGCGCGAAAACGAATCCAAAGGTCGCCGAGCATCGTTCGCTCCTCCAGCCGCCCCGGAACCCTTCTCACTCGTGTCGCAGTGCCCCCATCGGGTCCACTCGCATCGCTCGCCGCGCCGGGATGTAGCAAGCCGCCAGAGCGACCAGTAAGAGCAGGCCAGAGACCGCGAAGATCGTGAGCGGGTCGGTTGCGGTGACACCGAAGAGCTGGCTCGACAGAAAACGCATCAATCCAAGGGCTGCCAGGACACCCATGGCGACACCGGCAAGGGCCAATCTCGCGCCGCGCGCGACTATAAGCTGCAGCACGTGGCTTCGCTGCGCGCCAAGCGCCATGCGAATGCCGATTTCGTGCCTGCGACGGCCGGCGAAAAAAGAAATTACGCCGTAGGCTCCAACGCAGGAAAGCAGCAGGCCGAGCCCGGCGAAGATTCCCAGCAGGACCATTGAAAAGCGCCGCCTTCCAAGCGAAGAGGAAAGGATGGCGTCCAAGGTTGCCGCGTTGTAGGCGACGCCGACATTCTCTATCGCGTGGCGAATGGCGCCGATTTCCGCCATCGGCGGCCCGTTCGTCCGCACTTCGAACTGCAGGGCGTCGGCCAGGAGCGGGGTGAACCTGTCGGGAATCTGCGAGATCGGGGAGTAGCACTGTGCTTGAACGGGCGATTGGGCGTCGGAAGCGAGACCCCACTGTTTCACGTGACCAACGACGCCGACGATCTCGGCGGGGATGACGTCATCGAAGACGGCGAAATTCACATGCTTGCCGATGGGATTCCGTCCGCCGAAATATTGCCGGGCAAATCGATCGTCGATGACGATAACGTATGGCGAATGCTCGTTGTCTTGGGCCGACAGGAAGCGCCCGCGCTCGAGGGGAATTTTCATCACCTTCAAATAATCGGGCTGGACCCAGGAAAGTAGCGCCACCTTCATGTCGGATATCCTGGCGGGCTTCGGCTGCCCTTCGAGCCAAAGGGGCATTTCGTTGTAATTCCTCAGAGGCACGGTGCCGGTGACCAGTGAGGCAGCCCGAACGCCGGGAACCGCCGCGACGGCGTCGTAGAGTAGGCTGATAGTTGCGCGAGCGGCATTGGGCGTCGCAACCGCGCTCGCGGGAAACGACACTCCGAAGTTCAGAACGTGGCCGGGGTCGAAGCCCGGATCGACTCCCGCAAGCTTGGCCATGCTGCGAACCATCAGCCCGGCACCGGTAAGCAGGATGATCGTCAACGCCATCTCGACGACTACGAGGAAGCTCTGGGCGCCGTGTCGCGCGTCGCTCGCGCCGCGCCCGCCCTCCTTCAGCACTTCTTGGAGATCGGGCCGGGACGTCGGGAGGGCGGGAGCAAGGCCGAAGAGAATCCCCGCGAGCAAAGACGCCGCGAGGGTGAAGAGCAGCACGCGGCCGTCAACGTGAACCTCACCCGCGCGCGGCAACGCCTGCGGCAGCGCTTTGAGCGCCGCTTGCGTTCCCCAGGCGGCGAGCAGCAAGCCGAGCGCGCCACCAGCGACCGACAGCAGCATGTTTTCGGTCAACAACTGGCGGACGACTCGCGCCTGGCTCGCGCCCAGCGCCGCGCGCACCGCAAATTCGCGAGCGCGATCCGTCGACCGAGCCAGCAGCAGGCTGGCGACATTGGCGCAAGCAATCAACAGCACAAAACCAACCGCTGCCAGCAGCATCAGCAGAAGCGGCCGAACGTGACCCACACCGTCCTCTTTCAGCGTGACGAGGGCGATGCCCGCGTCCTTGTCCGCTGCGGGATAAGCGGCGGCTAGGCGCCCGGCCACGGCGTCCATGTCCGCTTTCGCCTGCGCCAGCGCGACTCCTGGCTTCAGCCTGCCGATGGCGTACGTGCCCAACTCGGTTCGCCGGTCGCGAAACGCCGGGTCGTTCCACTGCCCGATTGGCACGTACACGTTGCCGCTCATGCTGCTGCTCATGCCAATCTGGCGGAGGGACCGGTCTGGAACCACGCCTAGGATCGTGTATCCCCGTCCGTTGAGCGTGAGCGTTTTCCCGACTACCTCCGGCGACCCACCGAGCTTGCGTTGCCAGAGCCGCTCGCTGACCAGCGCAACCGGCGCGGCACCCACGCGGTCCTCTTCGGGGAGGAACGTCCGCCCAATCACCGGCCTCAGGCCGAGCAAGGAGAAGAATGCCGCCGAAACCATCTGGCCCTGAATGCGCTCGGGCTCACCCAGGCCCGTCAGGTCGTAGCCGCTCCCCAAAACAGCGGCCATGGCCGAAAAGGAGTGATTTTGGGCTTGCCAATCGAGGAAATTGGGATAGGAGATGGGCCCCGCAGTGAACGTCTGGTCTCGGGAATAGAGATCGACTAGCTGACTGGGGTGAGGGAAGGGTAGCGGATTCAGCAAGACCCCGTTGACCACCGAAAAAAACGCCGTTGTGGCGCCGATGCCCAGGGCTAGGGTGAGCACGGCGACGGCAGTGAAGCCGGGATTCTTCCCCATCATCCGCAATCCATAATGGATGTCTTGCCAGAGCGTCTGGACGAAATGGACGCCGCGCGCCTGGCGGCATTCCTCCTTCACCTGCTCGAGCCCGCCAAACTCGAGCCGCGCCCGCCTGCGGGCTTCCGCGGGCGGCAACCCCGCTTGGACGTATTTCTCCACCTGCCGCTCGAAGTGGAATCGCAATTCCTGATCGAGTTCGTGCTCGACCGTGCGCCGCCGCACCAGAGCCCGCAGCCGAATCCAGAGATCGTCGAGCATCGCGCGTTTCCTACGCCGGCCCCAGCACTTGTGCCACCGCCGCCGTCAGCTTCGCCCAGTCGCTGCGCTCGGATTCCAGCTCTTTGCGGCCGCTCCGGGTGAGTTCGTAGTATTTCGCGCGGCGATTGTTTTCCGAAGCCGCCCAGCGCGCCTTGATCCACCCGCGGCGCTCGAGCCGGTGCAGCGCCGGATAGAGCGATCCCTGCTGGATGCGCAGCACTTTGCTGGAAACCTGGTGGATGCGCTCGGAGATGGCCCAGCCGTGCTGGGGCCCCAGCGCCAGCGTTTTCAGAATCAGCAGGTCCAGCGTGCCCTGGGGCAGTTCGATTCGTTGTTCGCCCATCGGTCTCCCCTATTGCTTCTACATCGGGATGCTACCCCATCTCTTGTCGAAGCGCAAAGGGAAAAGCGCCCCGCCGCGACCACCGTAGAGGCGAATGATCTTTCGCTCCGCGCCCCGTCATCGGCTCTGCGTTTGCCGAATCGCCGACTCCGCCAATTTCCGCGTCGCCGACGACACCGCCAGCTCTGTCACCCGGTGGAGCGCGACAACGCGCGCCCGTCCCGCCAACCCTCCGGGTGCGGGCGCCAGGTCCTGCACCTGCACCAGCCACCCCTCGAGCGTGATTTCGCGAAAGGTAACGGCGTGCCGGATCGGGGGAAGCGGTTCCCAGCGTTTCGGGTGGATTCCGAACGCCTTCGCCAGATAACGCTCCAGGCGCTCGCGCGCGCTGCCGCCGCCTTCCAGCGCGGGGAATTGCCACAGCCCCGAGAAAATGGCGCTCTCGTCCGCCCCTCGGGCCAAAAGAGTGCGCCCCTTCCGGTCCACCGGCACCGCCGCCGCCATGCTAAGCCGCACCGCGGGCCGCTCCACGCCGCGAGACGGGAGGCGGTCGGCGATGCCCAGTTCGAAGCCGCGGCAGCCGGGGCGTACCGGGCACGCGCCGCAGCGAGGACGGCGCGGGGTGCAGATCGTTGCGCCTAATTCCATCATCGCCTGGTTCCAGTCACCCGGCGCATTGTGCTCCAGCCAGGCGTCGGCCAGAGCTTGCAGCCGTTTCCACCGTTTCGGCGCGCGCAAATCACCTTCGATGGCTTCGCGCCGGGCGATGACCCGGGCCACGTTGCCGTCGAGCGCCGCCAACGGGGCGGCGTAGGCGATACTCAGCACCGCTCGCGCGGTGTAGGCGCCGACGCCGGCGAGCGCTAGCGCCTCTTCGAGCTCGCGCGGAAACCGCCCGCCATGCCGGTGGAGAATGATTTTCGCCGCACGATGCAGATTCCGCGCTCGGCAGTAGTAGCCCAGGCCGGACCACGCCCGCAGCACCGCGTCGGGCCGCGCCCGCGCCAGCGCCTGGAGCGAGGGAAAGGTTCGGAGGAAGCGGCGATAGAAGGGAATCGCGGCCGCCGCTCGCGTTTGCTGCAACATCGTTTCCGAAATCCACACCCGGTACGCGTTCCGAGTTCGCCGCCAGGGCAGGTCGCGCCGGTTTTGGTGAAACCAAGCGAGCAACCGCTTCTGAAATGTTTCCAGCGCTGGTTTGCTTCGCCGGCCGGTCATGGCCCGCCATTCCATCACGGCGCCGCCCACGCGGCAAGCGGGCCGTCTGCGAAGCTCGCTTACTCCGCCGGGCGCAGCTGTCTGGCGCGATGCGCGGGGCGCGGAACGCTTCGGCGCAGGTGCTGCACCAGGGCGCGGTGCGCCACCGTGGGGAAGTGATGCTTCAATTGCGCCAGGCCCACTCGCCGGTTCACTTGCCCGTCTCCCACTCGCAGAAAACGGCAGCCGGGCCGGCGCTCGATGGCCATCGCCGGCACCACCGATACCCCCATCCCGGCGGTTACCATCGCCAGAATGGTCGAAAATTGCCCGCTTTCGAAAACCACGCGCGGCTGCAGCTTCGACCGCCGGCAGGCCCCGATCACATTGTCCCGGAAGCAGTGGCCTTCCTTCATCAGCAGAAACGCGTCCCGGCCGAGTTCCTGCAAGTCGATCCTCCGCTTCGACGCCAGCCGGTGCCTGGCAGGCACCACCGCGTAGAGCGGTTCCCGGAACAGCTCCTCGCAGGCCAGCTCGTCGCCGGGCACCGGCAGCGCCAGCAGCGCCAGGTCGATTCGCCCGTCGTGCAGCCGGTCGAGCAGCACCGGCGTGGTATCTTCCACCACGCTGACGGCGATCGCCGGGTGGCGCCGGGCGAAGCTCGCGAGAAGGGGAGGCAGCAGGTAGGGGGCTATGGTGGGAATCGCGCCGATCGTCACCGTGCCTCGCTCGTCGCCGGCCATCTCCTGAATCTCGGTTCTCGCCGCCCCCACCTGCCGCAGAATCGCTTCCGCGCGGGCGAGGAAGGTTTGGCCGAACCGGGTGAGCCGCGCCGAGCGAGGGAAGCGGTCGAAGAGCTTGGCGCCCAGCTCGGCTTCGAGTTTCAGCACCTGCTGCGACAGCGATGGCTGGGAAACGTTTTCAGCGCGGGCGGCGCGGGTGAACGTGCCGGCGCGGGCGACGGCGCAGAAGTACCGCAGTTGATGGAGTTCCATGGCGGGAGCGGGCCGGGGAAGGGAGCGGTTGCCGCTAACTTTTTCCTATGGATTCCATAGCAACAATATCTTAGACCTTTGGTTCGCGACGGTCTAGCCTTGGCCTGGAGGTGACCCATGCCCGCGAAAGACGTGGTGAAACACGGAGATGTATCGCAACGAGTGGGTGTCGAGGTGATTCGCGCCCGCGGCGTCGACGTCGAGAAACTGATCAAGATGCTGGTCGCCAACGCCGCCGCCGAATTCGCCAGCACCTATTACTACTACACCATCCTGCGGATGAACCTGGCCGGGCACGAGGATTACAAGGAAATCTGTGAGGATGCCCGGCTCGAGGACCGCGCCCACTGGGAACTGATCGTGCCCCGCATTTACGAGTTGGGCGGCCACCTGCCGAACGACTTGAAGGCATTCCACGATCAGGCCGGCTGCCCGGCGGCGAAGCTGCCCGATCCCCCCACCGCCGTCAACATCCTCACCCTGCTTCTCGAGTCGGAGCGGTGCGCCATCCGCAGTTGGAGCGCGGTTTGCGACATGACCTTCGGGAAGGATCCCCGCACCTACGACCTGGCCGCGCGGATTCTGAACGAAGAGATCGAGCACGAGGCCTGGTTCATCGAGCTGCTGGCACACGAGCGCGACGGCAAGTCTATTCCTTCGGGCCATTTCCGCCGCGGCGAGCCCGGCGAGGCCCCCTACAGCAAGAACCGCGGCTTCTACAACCCGTAATCCACCCCCTCCGATCTCTCCCGGCGCGCCGCTGGACAGCCGCGATGGAGCCGGCGCGCCGGCCCGAATCGAGCGTGATTGTGGCCTCTAACCACCGCTATCGGATTCTGCTCGAAACCCCCGGCGGCGAGAAGCCCATTCTCGTGCGCCGCGACCAAACCGTCTGGGAGGCTGGCCAGGCCGCCGGAATCGAGCTGCCCGCCATGTGCCACCAGGGGCGCTGCCTGACCTGCGCCGGGCGCGTCGTAGGCAGGGCGGAATTCGACCACTCGGCCGCCGCGTCCTATTTCCCAGAAGACGCCGCCGCCGGCTTCGTTTTGCTTTGCAGCGCGAAGCCGCGCAGCGACGCGCGCATCCGGACGCACCAGGAAAACCAGATGCGCCAGCACCGCTCGAGCAAGGGCCTGCCCGCACCCTTCGCCTGATACACGGTGAAGGGGTCAGCGTGGCGGAACTTGCATGTCGCGCTCCCTGAACACGCTGGAATGGCAAATTGGACTGCTGCGGCTCGCCACGGATCGCTCAGGTGAGCGCCACGCCCCAGGCGGGAAGGAAATCCTCGGGGCTACGAAATCTGCTGCCGGGGCGGAACGGAGCGGCCCACACGGCACGCGGCCGATTGAAAATTAAGGCGACGGCTGTTATAAACGGAATCTCGGCGGGCGATTAGCTCAGTGGTTAGAGCGCTCCCCTCACACGGGAGAGGTCCAAGGTTCAAGTCCTTGATCGCCCACCACGGCCTTCATCCCCCCGTGCGGCTGCTGTCGCCAGCGAAGGCGGAAACACCGATGACCACCTTTTTCCGTTACTTGCAGTTCCTCGCGCTGGCGCTGTGGGTCGGCGCAATCGTCTATCTGAGCTTCGTGGTTGCTCCGGCGCTATTCGCCACCGTCACCAGCGCGGACCAGGCCGGCGCCGTCATCGGCATCGTCCTCGGCCGCCTGCATTGGATGGGCGTCTGGGCGGGAGTCGTTTACCTCGCCGCCGCTCTGGCGCGCTGGCGGTCGGTCGCCGCGCTGGCCCGGCCGGGCGCGCTCGCCGTGCTCCTGATGGTGATGCTGACGCTCATCTCCCAGCGAGGGGTGTTTCCGCGCATCGCCGCGCTGGGCGCGCAAATGGGCTCGATCGAGCGCACGCCCGCCTCGAGCCCGCTGCGCCGGCAATTCAACCATCTGCATCAAGTCTCGGTGGAAATCGAAACCGCGGTGCTCCTGCTCGGCTTGGCGGCGCTGTTCTTCACCGTCCGCGACCCGCAGCGCTGATCCACCAGGAAAGCGACGAGTCGTTGGGTCGCCCCCGTGCGCCGCTCGCTTCCTTTGCGGGACGCCCGCCCCTCGACTTCGCTCGGGACAAGCCCCGGCGGGTTGCGCACCGGCCGCCGCAGCAAATCCGGCGTTCAGCGCTTCTTCGGTTTCCCCGGCCGCTTTTTCACCTCCTTCCGGATCTTCCGCGCGTCCTTGCCCGCCAGTTGCACCGCCCGCCACATGTACCAGCTTGCTACCGTGCGGTACGGCCGCCAGCGCTCGCCGTATGCGGCCAGCTCCCGCGGCTTGGGCAGCCGCTTCTTGCCGTAAGTCAGCGCGAACCCCTTCAGCACTCCGTAATCGTGAATCGGCAGCACGTCCGGCCGCCGCAATTGGAAGATCAGGAACATCTCCACCGTCCACGCGCCAATCCCGCGAACCGCGATCAGCCGCTCCACCAGTTCCTGGTCGGTCATCGCGTGTGCCTGCTCGAGCGTCGGCACCACGCCTTCCATCGTCTTTTGCGCCAGGTCGCGAATTGCGGCGATCTTCGCTCGCGACAACCCTGCCTGCCGCAGCGCCGCCGGCCGCACCCGCAGCAATTCCTCCGGCGTCGGGCAGCTTCCGTCCTTCCCCAGCGCCACGATCCGCCCGAAAATCGTCGCTGCCGCTTTGCCGGAAATGCTTTGATAGACGATGGCGCGGAACAGGGAACTGTAGGGCGATTCCGATTCCCGGGGCTCGATCTGGAATTCGGTCGCCCGCTCCATCAGCCGAGCCAGCCGGCGATCGGCTTTCGCCAGAAAGGCGATCGCTACCTGGTGATCGAACCGGTTCAGCGCGCCGGCGGACATGGCCGCCAGTGTAAGCGATTGCCGGCCCCGGGCGCCAAGCCGGCGGCGTGAGCCGGAGTGTCCGCGGCCCTATGCTACTATCGCTCGCCTATGCGGACCGGAATCGTCGGCCTCGGCGGGGCCGGCAAAACCACCCTGTTTCGCATTCTCACCCGCGCGCACGGCGAATCCGCAGCACGCCACGCCGCCGTCCACATCGGCGTTGCCCCCGTTCCCGATCCCCGGCTCGAGAAACTGGCGGCGATCTTCCATCCAAAAAAAATCACCCACGCTTCGATGGAATACCTGGATGTCGCCGCGCTGGCGGGCGAGGCGGGCCGCGACTCGGCGTTCCTGGTTCAGGTGCGCGAAGTCGACGCCCTGGTTCACGTGGTTCGTGCTTTCGAGGATCCCGCCAATCCCCCGGCCGGAGGCAAGCTCGATCCCCGCCACGATATCGAAACCGTCGATCTCGACCTGGTGATTTACGACCTCGAGCAGGTCGGCCGCCGCGTCGAGCGAATCGAAAAGGACTTGAAAAAGAAGCGGGATCCCCAGCTCGATCGGGAACTCGAGCTTCTCGCACGCTGCCGCGCGGCGCTCGACGCCGGCCAGCCCCTTCGCGAACTCGATTTCTCCGCCGAAGATGAAAAACTCGCCGGCGGCTTCCAATTCCTCTCCCGCCGGCCGATGATTTATGCGCTCAATGTGGACGACCGCGAAGCCGCCGACTTGGATGGCGCCGCCCGCCGCCACGGCCTCGAAGGTATCGAGGGGAAGCGCCGCACCGCGCTTGTCCCTCTGTCCGGCAAGGTGGAAGCGGAACTAGCCGAGCTACCCGACGCCGAGGCGGCCGAGCTGATGCAGGCCTATGGGTTGGCCGAATCGGGCCGCGACCGCCTGATCCGCACCACTTACGACCTGCTCGGCTGGATTTCCTTCCTCACTGGCGGCGACCCCGAAGTCCGCGCCTGGACGATTCGCCGGGGAATGACCGCTGTGGAAGCCGCGGGTGCCATTCACAGCGATATCCAGCGCGGGTTCATCAAGGCCGAAGTGGTCGGATGGATTGACCTGGTAGCCGCGGGCAGTTGGGCCCGGGCGCGCGAAGCAGGCAAGCTGCGGCTGGAAGGGCGCGATTATGTGGTGCAGGATGGGGACGTAATCCTTTTCCGGCACAGTAGCTAGCGCCGCTTGATCGGCGCTTCCATCCTTGAGTTGCTGGCCCGCGTCGATTCCAGAGGCCCGATTGTCCTTCCCAGCCGCCGTAGTGTTCCCATTCCCTGCGCTGGAAATTGGCGGCAAGTTCCCCGGAAAGCGCAACTTTCAGGCGCCTGCCGGGTATGTAGTGAGAGAGGGCACAGGGCAGCCTTGGGGGGTGAGGATGCCGGTTCTAGCGGCGTCCACGCGGCTGTCCGCTGCCGGCCTTGATGGTGTGTGGATCACACCGATGAGCGAGCTACAACTTTCGACGGCGGCCCAGGTTCTGTACAATTTTAACGTGATCTCCGGCACCGACGTCGAATTGATGCTCGGGGTCAAAGCTGGCGACGAAGCTTGCTTCGAGCGGCTCCTGGCGAAGTATCGCAGCCCGCTGGTCAGCTTCCTCTACCGCATGGTGCGCGACCGGGCGACAGCCGAGGATCTGGCCCAAGAGACGTTCCTCCGGGTCTTCCGCGCCCGCAAGAGTTACGCCGCCGGCGCAAAATTCACCACTTGGCTATTTCGCATCGCTACGAATCTGGCGCTGAATTCCCTGCGCGACGGCCGCCGCCGCAAGACCGAGCTTTCCCTCGACGATACCGAGGCCGCCGAGGACCGCCCGGCGCTGGAAGTGGTCGATCGTGGCCCGGCCATCGAGCAGCGGTTGATCGACCAGGCTCGCGCCCGGCTCATCTGGGCCGCCGTTCAGGCGCTGCCCGAAAAGCAGCGCGCCGCGGTGCTGTTGCACAAGTTTCATGACGTGGGGTATGACGAAATCGCCCGCGTGCTTGGCTGCTCGCAAAGCGCGCTAAAATCGCTTCTGTTTCGAGCTTATGAAACCTTGCGGGTTCGCTTGGCCCCGCTGGTCGCCGCCGGCACGGCTGGAGCCGGGGAGGGGAAACAACCATGAAGTGCGAACAAGTCCGGAACGCCCTGCCGATCCTGCTCGCCGGCCGCGCTTCCAGGGAAGAGCGCGGGCGGCTCGATGCCCACTTGGCCTCCTGCGCCGGCTGCGCCCGCCATGCCGACCAGATGCGGTCGGTCTGGCTGGCGCTCGACGAGTTGCCGGGGACCGAGCCTTCGGCCGGATTCGATGCCCGGTTCCGCGCCCGCCTCGCCGCCCAACCCGCCCGGTCGCCCCTGCTCGCCTGGTTCCCGATGCCTGTTCGCTTGGCTGCCGCCGCGCTGGTGGTCGCGGTGATCGCGGCCTGGTTCTCGCTGCGGCCGATCACCGGAAAGCGAGTTGCGACGAGGGCCCAGGCACAGGATGATTTCGCGGTGGTGAAGAATCTGACGGTGCTCGAGAATTACGATGTCATCTCAAATTTCGACGCGCTCTCGGCCCTTCCCGGCGCCGAAGCCGCCCCCCGGCGGATGGAATGAATCGGCGATGAATCGCCGGTGGCTTATCCTCGCGCTGGCGGCGGCAATCGCTTCGCCGCTCGGTTGGGCTTCGCCCGCCCCCGCCCGTCAGCGCGGTCAGCATCCTCGCGAGCAGGCGTTGCGGCCGGGCAGGCCCCCGGGCGGCCAGCCACCCGCGATGAGACCCAACAACCGGGCCTTGCCCCCGAAGTGGATGCAGCGGCTACAGCAGATGCCGCCCGATCAGCAGGAACGGTTCCTGGTGAACAACCGCCGCTTCCAGGCCCTGCCTCCCGACCAGCAGGCGCTTGTCCGCAACCGGCTGAAATTGTGGAACAGCCTGACTCCCGAGCAGCGCGCGGCAATGATGAAGCGCGAGGAAATCTGGCAGCGGATGTCTCCCGACCAGCGCCGCGAAGTCACCGAGGTGATCCTGCCCGAGTGGCGCCAGCTCACGCCCGCCCGCCGCCAAGCGCTGATCCAGAAGCTCCAACAGCTCCAGGGCCTGTCGGATTCCGACCGCAAGCGCCAGCTCAAGGACCCGGCATTCCTGCAGGACCTCTCCCCCGAAGATCGCAATCTGCTCGAGGAAATGTCGAAATTGAAGGTAGGTCCGGGCGGCGGGGAACTGTAATCAAACGGGTCATAGTTAACTCATAGAATACAATTCCGCGCCATCGGCGAATCCCTCCCCCACTTCCACGCAATCCCTAGACGCAAGGTGCACCGCGATACACAAGCAGTAGTGGTTTCGCCGGCTTCTTTCCAACACACTCCAAAGTTTTCCACAACTTGAAAACTATTTCGTAGGAAATGAGGAATCCTCTTGACATCGAAAGGCGCATCCCTAAAATGGGGGAACCAAGTGGAAAAAAGTGGAGTTCGGTGGCGGAAAGGGGATCGAGGGCCCCCCTTTCCGCCACAGACTCGTATCCCAGCGGCAGGTTAGTGGAAAGTGATTGATACCCGATGCTGCGCGGCAATCATCCGGCGACGGTCGACGCCAAGGGCAGACTCAAAATCCCTGCCGATTTTCTTGCCGAACTGCGCAAACACGGCGACGAATTCTACGTCACCAGCAAGACTGGCGATGTGGCCCACATCTATCCTATGAAGGTTTGGCAGGAAATTGAGGAAAGATTGGCGCAGAAGCCATCGCAGCACCCCATCAAGCAGAAGTTTCTGGCCCTGACCAGCTACTACGGCCAGGTGGTGAAGCTGGATGCGCAGGGCAGAATCCTGATTCCGGCGGTTTTGCGGGAGGCGGCGCAACTGGTTGGCGAGGTGGCGGTATTGGGCAATCAGAGCTCGCTCGACGTCTGGAACAACTCCCGGTTCGTCCAGCAGAAAGTGCGCACCAACCCGTGGACCGACGAGGACACCCAGGGTCTGGGCAGTCTCGGCGTCTGAGCTTTGTCGGCGTGGCATATCCCTGTTCTGGCCGGGGCCGTCGCCGAGTGGTTGCGAATCCGGCCTGACGGGACGTACGTGGACGCGACGGTGGGTACGGGCGGCCACGCGCTCGAGATAGCGCGGCGGCTGGACACCGGGCGTCTGGTGGGGATGGACCGCGACGCGCAAGCCCTCGAGCTGGCGCGGGAGCGGTTGCGGGATTACGAGCGGCGAGTCACCTTGGTGCAGGCGAACATATCGCGGATCAGCGAGGTCGTCCGGGAGCTGCAGCTGCCGGCGGTGGACGGCCTGGTAGCCGATCTGGGCGTTTCGACGCTGCAGCTAGACACTCCCGGGCGCGGCTTCTCCTTCCGTCACCGGGCGCCGCTTGATATGCGCATGGACGCCGGCCAGCCGTTGACGGCCGATGAAGTCGTCAACACGTGGCGCGAGCCGGCGCTGGCCGATCTGCTCTTCCAGATGGGTGAAGAGCGCCAGGCGCGCAGGATTGCCAGGGCGATCGTTCGGGCGCGGCCGATTCGCGACACCGAACATCTGGCGACGGTTGTGGCTGGGGCCCGGAAAGCCAAGGGAAGGCAGAAACTGCATCCCGCGACAAAAACGTTTCTGGCGCTGCGGATAGCGGTGAATCGAGAGATGGAGGAACTCGGGCAGTTTCTTAACCGGACCCCCGCCACTTTAGCTCCCGGAGCGAGATGGGCGATTTTAAGCTACCACTCGCTCGAGGATCGCATGGTGAAGCGCGCCTTTCAGCAGCTCGCGCGCACCGGCGATTTCAGAATTTTGACCAAGAAGGTCGTCCAGCCCAGTGAAGCGGAAATTCAGAGGAACCCGCGCGCGCGAAGCGCGAAATTGCGCGTGATGGAAAAACGAGCGCCGGAAGATCACACGCCGGGGCCGGACGAGTTCGAAAGGGAAGCGTCATGACCGAGTTTTATACCAGCAAGCATAT
>DASYZK010000010.1:0-72698 GCA_035946455.1 Candidatus Acidiferrales bacterium
TTTGCGATTCGGGACTCTGGGCGAGCGCCGAGGCGGCCGCAAGACCGGCGCACGCCACGACGCTCAGTTGCCACGTTGCTCCCGCGGCCACCTTTCCCGTCCTTCGAGCCGACCCGATCACCTTGGCCTCGACCCCGCGAAATCAACTCCCTGCGCGGGACGTTCCCGCTCGGACTCCACGCAGGCGTTCTTATGCGCCTTTCCGAGAACTTTGCCTACTATCCGCGCGGGTAGGTGCGGGTAGGTCGCCGGATAGCTATCCTTCGGATAGGCGGGTGGGGTCGCGGGTAGGTACCGGGTGGAGAGGGGACGGGGAGGCAGCAGTTAGTTGCTAGCAGGCCGGGCTCGGGAGATGTTGGCTTGTCGGAAGCAGAGGACGGGCGCGTTCACGGCGCACGGGATGAATCCCATGCCACGCGCTGAGCGCTCAACCGCGGCCCGAGGGACAAGCGTCTGTGTGAGTCGCGACCCTCGCGGGCGTCTGATCGCGGGTTTCGACGGCGCCGGCCACGGCGACGCCCGCGAGGGCATGCCGATCGCTAACGCCCCCTTTCACGAAAATGTTTTTCAGGTGAAATTTTACCGTCGCTTCCGTGATCCCGAGTTCCGAAGCGATCTGCTTGTTCGAAAGACCTTGGCGTACGAGGGCGACGACTGCCACCTCCCGCGGGGTGAAGCGCGGCGCGGAATTCCCGGACCACGCCTCCCGAATCGCAGCCGGCGGCGCCGCCACCGCGAAACCTTCCAGGCGCCTCCACGCACGACCCTCCGACAGGCTCCGAATTGCCGGCAGGAGGTCGGTTTCGACTTCCTCAATGTCAACGAAGCCGTGGGCGCCGGCCCGGAGCAAGCTCACAATCGTGTCCCGCGCGAGGCGCGACCCGAGTATCAGGATGCGCGCCTTCGGCGCGCTTCGGCGCAAGGCCGCTAGCAAGCTGGCGGTGCTGGACGCCGGATCCCAGGCGGCAACAATCACGTCCGGGAGATCGCATTGTCCACGGTTTCCGCGGGGCAGGCCACCGGGCAGCAGCTTGACGCACCGGGCTCTCGCGAGCGCCCTTTGCAGGAATTTCCTCGCCAGGGGGCCGCCCGCGATGAGATAGACCCGGATTTCTCTCCTCCAAGAGCGCGTAACGCCAGGCATAGAGCCTCGCGCGAGCCGTTGAAGCTGTTTCGTTCCAGGACCCCGGTGGGCGCGCCGCCTCCGGAAACGGCTGCCGCACAGAGAAACAGTTGCCGAAGGAGTACACCCCAGGGTCACAGTTTGTCAACAGATTTCCAGGCGATGCTCTCCGAGCGAGGACTTCATCGCCCGGGGAGCTTCTACCGCTCGGTGTCGTCCTCGGCCGCTTCCCGGGCCAGCCGCCGGAGCAGTGGGATGAAGAGCAAAACCGTGCCGGCAAGCACTTCCAAGGTCGGCAGGATCACCGCCAGCCAATTCGAACTCGAGGACAACGATACGCGGAGGATTCCCATAGCCCCTGTGCCCACCAGAGCCACCCCGGCGAGCAGCAGGGCCGGGCCGAGCCACTTCCGTGGTTTTGGCGCATTCATGGCCGGCTGTTCCCATCGCCACGCAGCTCTTCGAGCAGGCGGCGATCGTCGTCGTCAAGCATAGCGCGTTCGAGCAATTCCGGCCGGTTGCGCAGGGTCTTGGCAAGCGCCAGTCGCCGGCGCTGGCGAAGAATTTCCGCGTGGTTGCCGCCGACCAGGACGTCAGGAACGGACCACCCGCGGAATTCCCGTGGCCGCGTGAACTGGGGGCAATCCAGGATGCCGACGGCGTCAGAGGCGGAACCGCCGTCGAAAGACTCCCGCAGGGCCGACTCTTCATTTCCGAGCGCTCCCGGGATCAGCCGGGTGACGGCATCCACGACGATTGCCGCCGCCAATTCGCCTCCCGAGAGCACGAAATCGCCGATCGAGATTTCTTCAGTGACCAGAT
The DNA here is from genome assembly GCA_035946455.1 of Candidatus Acidiferrales bacterium. Taxonomy (GTDB): domain Bacteria; phylum Acidobacteriota; class Terriglobia; order Acidiferrales; family UBA7541; genus JAKASX01. Next base: position 1,946 of record DASYZK010000010.1, read on the forward strand.
GCTCAGCCACGCGTTCGTCCACTCCTTCATACCGCCCGCAAAGCAGCACCACCCGCTCGAGTTCCGCCCAGCGCCGCGCCGTCGCCTGGCGGAACAGCCGGCCCGAGGCCGATAACAGAACCACGGCGACGCCCGGCGTCTGGCGGGCCTGGTGCGCGGGCGCTTCGAACAGATGCTCGACGGCCTCGAAAAACGGCTCGGGCATCATCACCATACCTTCCCCGCCGCCGAACGGCCGGTCGTCGACGGTCCGGTGGCGGTCGTGCGTGAAGCGGCGCAGGTCGTGGACGTCGACGCGCACCAAGCCGGTCTGGCGGGCGCGGCGCACGATGCCGTAATCGAGCGGCCCGGCGAAGAATTCGGGAAAGATGCTGAGGATATCGAACCGCATGCGCCTATCTTACTCGCGGTTCAGCCCGCTGAGCCCCTCGGGCAGCACCACGACGATTCGCCGGGCGCCCAAATCGAGTTCCCGGCAGATATCCAGGGCGAGGGGAATCAGCAATTGCCCTTCCGGCAACTCGACCACAAGCAAGGGCGTTCCGGCGACTTGCTCGCCGATGGTCTGGACGTCGCTCACCCGGCCGAGCGGCCGATTGGGGCCAGCCTCCCACACGTCGCAGCCGATGAGGTCGGTGATGTAATAGGAGCCGGGGGGCAGCGGCGCGCGGTCGGCGAGGGGCACTTGCACGTCCAACCCCACCAGCCGGCGGGCGTCGTCGATGGAATCGCTGCCTTCGAAGTGGAAAATCGCAAGGTTTCGATGCGGCTCGAGGCGGCACGACCGTATCGCGGTCGGCCGCGGCTCACCCGTGCCGTCCCACAAAAACGCCGTACGCAGGCGGACGAGCCGTTCGGGGAAATCGGTCAAAACCGCCGCGGCGACTTCCCCTCGCCGTCCCTGCGGGCGAACGATACGCGCGACACTGGCGCCGGTCACGGCGGCGTTATTCGAGGATTTCCAAGGTCAGCCGCTTTTTCATTTTCATTCCGGCAGCGCCGAGGATGGTCCGCATGGATTTTGCCGTGCGGCCCTGCCGGCCGATGACCTTGCCCAGATCGTTCGGGTGAACGCGCAACTCGAGCACGGTAACTTGTTCTCCTTCGACGGCTCGCACCTGAACTTGATCGGGGTTATCAACTAACGCTTTCGCGATCGCCTCCACGAGTTCCCTAACGCCCCCTTGCGACATGGGCAGCCTCACTGGTGAATCGTTCACCTCTGGAACTCACCCAAGGCGCCCGCGGGCTCGAATGCGGGCCCGTCCCGCCGGCGAAATCAAAGCAGCTTTTGCTTGGCGAAGAAGCTGCGCACGGTCTCTGTGGGCTGGGCGCCGACGCCCAGCCAATACCTGACCCGGTCCTCCTTGAATCGGACGTCCGCCGGCTCGCGGAGGGGGTCATAAGTGCCGAGGATTTCGACAAAGCGGCCGTTGCGCGGCCGGGTTTTCTCCGTTACCACGATGCGGTAGAACGGCTTCTTTTTTTTGCCCGTACGCGCCAGGCGGATAGCTAGCAAAGATGTTTACCTCCTCCCAACGTATTGTAGCGCACCCGGGGGGCGGGGGGGGGGGGCGGCTCACCGGTCAAGACAAACCGGCCAGCTTGCCCATGCCCCGGATCTTGCCTCGCAGCGACCCGTATTGCTTCATCATCCGCTGCATGTCCTGGAACTGACGGAGCACCTGGTTCACTTCCTGCACCGAAGTGCCGCTGCCCCGCGCGATCCGCTTGCGGCGGCTGCCGTCGATCCGGCGGTGGTCGGCGCGCTCGGCCGCGGTCATCGAGTCGATGATGGCCTCCATATGTTTCATCTGCTTCTCGTCGATTGCGAAGTCTTTGGGCACGTTGGCGAACGGCCCGATCTTGGGCAGCATTCCCAGCACCTGCTCGAGCGGTCCCATCTTGCGCAGTTGCCGGAGCTGGTCCCGGAAGTCCTCGAGCGTGAATGCGCTCTTGCGGATCTTCTCCGCCAGTTTCCGGGCCTTGCGCTGGTCAACTGTCTGTTCGACCTTCTCGATCAGCGACAGCACGTCGCCCATCCCCAGAATCCGGGAAACGATCCGGTCGGGATAGAAGGGCTCGAGCGCGTCGTATTTCTCGCCGACCCCAACGAACTTCACCGGAGCTCCAGTCACCTTCCGGATGGAAAGCGCTGCGCCGCCGCGGGCGTCGCCGTCGAGTTTGGTGAGCACCACCCCGGACAGGCCCACGCGGCGGTGGAATTCCCCTCCCGAGCGGACGGCGTCCTGGCCGGTCATTGCGTCGGCCACGAAGAGGATTTCGGAGGGTCCCAGCTCGCGCTTCAGTATCCCCAATTCGTCCATCAAGGCGTCGTCGATGTGCAGCCGCCCCGCGGTATCCACCAAAATCACGTCGTAGGCGGAGAGTTTTGCCTCCCGCAGCGCCCCCCGGGCGATATCGAGCGGGCGGTCGAGGCCTGGGATTGCGAAGCAGGGCTGCCGAATCGCCTGGGCCACCTGCGCCAGTTGCTCCCTCGCCGCAGGCCGGTACACGTCGGTTGAAACCGCGAGCGGCCGGTGCCCGTGCTCGGCGAGCCATTTCGCCAGCTTGCCCGTCGTCGTGGTTTTGCCCGAGCCCTGCAGGCCCACCAGCAGCCAAACCGAGGGGGGCCGGGAAGCGAATTGGGGCCGCACCGGCGGACCCATGACAGCCAGCAGCTCGTCGCGAACGATTTTCACCACTTGCTGATCGGGGGAGAGCTGCAGGGTGACCTCGGTCCCGAGCGACTTCTGACGCACGTGGGCGATGATTTCCTCGACGACTGGCAAGCTGACATCGGCTTCGAGCAACGCCTCGCGTATCCCGGCCAGCGCCGTATCCAGATGCTCTGGGGTCAACTTGGCCTGGCCGCGGAGGGTCTTGAAGACTTTTTGGAACCGTTCGGTGAGGTTGTCGAACATTCCAGTGCCCTGGGGACGGCCCGCAGGCGAGGAGACAATTCGTCATTCTACGAAACCGACTCCACCCGGTCAACGGACGGCCGGTGGCTTCGGGGCTTCCTTGACCGGCTGAGAACGCTTACGTAGACTAGGACTTTCGCATCACCGAATCGCGCCAACCGGAGGAGCCGCAGCGTTGCCCAAACGCACTTACCAACCCCACGTTCGCCATCGCCACAAAACTCACGGCTTCCGCGCGCGAATGAAAACGAAAGGTGGTCGCAAAGTCCTTGCCCGACGCCGTCGGAAGGGGAGGCGCCGCCTCACTGCCGTCTGACCCGCCTCGCTCGAGCCCCGTTCCGGAGCGGACCCAGCGGTTCCGGCTCCCCCGCTGCTGCCGGTTGGTGCGTCGCAAGGATTACGAAGCGGTGTATCAGGGGGGCAAGCGGCGAGCGGGGCCGCTCGCGGTGGTGTTTTGCCGGCCGAACGGGCTCCGGCGGATCCGATTTGGGACGAGCGCGGGAAGGCAACTGGGTACGGCGGTGGAACGGAACCGCATCCGCCGGCGAGTGCGCGAGGTCGTGCGCCTGCACCATCGGGAATTCACACCGGGATGGGACATCGTCATTCAACCGCGACGGTCGGTGGGTCGAGCCGCGTTTGCCTCGCTCGAGAAGGAACTGGTCGAGCAGATTCGCTCCCTCACCGGATCGTGACGCTGGCGGCGACGGCGCTGCTGCCGGCAGTGGCCTTCTACCAGACCGCCCTTGGCCCGCTGCTGGGCGGCACGTGCCGATTCCACCCTTCGTGCTCGAATTACGCCCGCGAAGCCGTCACTCGTTACGGCTGGCGCGGCCTTCCGCTGGCGCTCGGGCGCCTCTGGCGCTGCCGGCCTTTCTCGCCCGGCGGGTGGGATCCGGTGCCCGACCCGGATGAGGACTAGGCGGTGAAGGAGATCAATACCGAACAGCGGCTGCTGCTGGCGCTGGTGCTTTCGGTCATCGTCATCACGCTGTCCGATTTGTTCGTGTTTCGCCGTTTGCCTGGCGCGCCCGCGCCGGGCCAGCGCCCTCCGGGCCAGGTGGAGCCGCCTGCCCGACCCACTTCTCCGGCAATGCCTGCCCCAGCGACGCCCGCCGCCCAGCCCGGCGCTCAAGCGCCTTCCCCCGCAGCGCCGGCGGTGGCGGCGGCAAACGAGCAAGCCGTCGTGGTCGACAGCAGCGTCTACCGGGTGGTTCTCTCCAATCGTGGCGCCGTCGTTCGCAGTTGGCAGCTCAAGCGCTACCACGACGATTCCAGTCCGCCGCGGGTGCTGGACGTCGTTCATCCGCCGGCCAACGCTTCGAGCGAGGAATGGCCGCTTTCTTTGCTTCTGGTCGATCCCAAGCTGCAATCGGACGCCAACACGGCCTTGTTCCAGGTCCAGTCGTCTGGTGTTGCCCTCCGCGCGCCTGCCGAAGTGGATTTTTCCTGGAGCGATGGCCATCTGGCAGTCACCAAGCAGCTCGATTTCGGCCGCGACTACCTGGTGCGGTTGCGCAGCTCGGTGACGCTGGATGGCCGCCCGCTGGCCTATGCCGTCGCGTGGCGCGGCGGTTTCGGCGATCCGACGGCCGAGAACGCCGCCGCCCAGGTTTCGATGTTTTACGCTTCCGCCGGCAAGATCGAGCTGCTGGCGGGGAAGAAACTCGGCTCGAGCAACCAGCCCGATCTGCCTGCCGAGGTCCGCGGCCCCATCCAGTTCGCCGGGATCGAAGATCACTATTTCGCCGCGGCATTCCTGCCGCTCGATGAATCATTGAGCGCCTGGGATTGGCGAACCGAGCGGCAGGTGACGGTCGACGGAAAGCCTACCCCCGAGGACGTGGCGGAAGTCGCCGTGGGGGCCCCGGAAACGGCGCCGGGCCCGGTCGCTTTGCAGCTCTACGTCGGGCCGAAGGCGCTCGGCGAACTGGGCAGCGTGAATCCGGAATTGCGCCAGTTGGTGCACTACGGCTGGCTCGGGATTATCGCCGCGCCCCTGTTCGATTTCCTCCAGTTCATCCATCGCTACGTGCCGAATTACGGCTGGGCCATCGTGGTGCTCACCATCGTTCTGAACATGGCATTGTTTCCGTTCCGGATGAGCCAATGGCGCTCGATGCAGAAAATGCAGCGGGTGATGCCGGAGCTGAAAGCCATCCAGAACCGCTACAAGAAATACCCGATGCGTGACCCGCGCCGGCAGAAGATGAACGAGGAGATGATGGAGCTGTACCGGCGCGAAGGCGTCAATCCGATGGGCAGTTGCCTGCCCATGGTCTTTCAGATGCCCATTTGGATCGGTCTCTATGAAATGCTAGGCGTGGCCATCGAACTGCGCCACGCTCGCTGGATCGGCTGGATTCACGACCTGTCCGCCCACGACCCCTACTACATCATCCCTGCGCTGATGGTGGTCGCCGGCTATGCGCAGCAGAAGATGACTCCGGCCACCACCGTCGACCCCAACCAGCAGAAAATGTTGAACTACATGCCGGTGCTGATGGGGTTGTTTTTCTTCCGATTGTCTAGCGGACTGAATCTGTACATCCTAACCAGCTACGTCGTCGGCGTCGCCCAACAGTATTATCTGAACAAGACCGCGCCCGCCCCGATCCCCGCCGGACGGGCGAAACGCCAGGCAACCGAGTGATGCCCTATCGATTTTCGGCGGGCGAGCGGCTCGAGGGACAGGCTGCGGCCGAGGAGTTGCGCCGATTCCTCGACCAAGTGATCGAGTGCGCCGGACTGGATCTCCGCTACGAGATCGAAACCGTGGAACCCGGCGCCCAGGCGGTGGAGAGAGTCGAACTCCGCGTCCGCCTCGGCGGGCCTGATCAGGACCTGCTGCTCGAGCGCAACGCCGAGCTGCTCCAAGCGCTCGAATACCTGGCGGTACGCTGGCTCCGTCTGGACCCGCGGCTCTACGATCACGTCCGTCTCGATGCCGCCGATTACCGAGCCTTGCGGGTCGAGGAATTGAAATTGGCCGCCCGGGTGGCCGCCGACCGCGTGATCGCCACCGGCCAGCCATTCCGGTTCAATCCGATGCCGGCGCGGGAGCGGCGCATCCTCCACTTGGTTCTCGCTGAAATACCCGCGGTCGAAAGCGCCAGCGAAGGCGATGGGGAAAGCCGCCAAGTGGTCGTGCACACCGCCAAGTCCCGCCCCGGCAGCCACGGTTCCCCCTGATTCGTCCTGCCGGCCGCGGCCTTCCCTACCCGCCCCCCGCCGGTTTTTTGAAATTCTTGGGTAGGAGCGTCAGGCTCAGGTCGTTCCCGGACAGGTCAACTCCGGTGAGATCAGTTTCCCGCAGGATCGTGGTGGTCAGGTCGGCGCCTCGGAAATCGGCGCCAGCCACCTTGGCATCGCGGAAGTTGGTTGCGCGAAGGTTCGCGTTGCTCAGGTTCGCGCCGCTCAAATCCGCGCGGAAGAATTCGATGCCGCCAAGCCGGGCTCCGCTCAAATTCGCGCCGACGAGTATGGCTTCGGTGCAATCAGCGTTGCGGAGATCGGCGTCGTGCAAGTCCGCCCCGGTCAAGTCCGCAGCGCCTAGCTTTGCCCCACGGAGATCCGTCTGCGCGAGTCTCGCTTGGCGCAGATTGGCATACGGCAGCAAGGCGGCCCGCAAATCAACCCGCTCGAGCTGCGCGCCGCTCAAATCCGCCCGCACGCCCCCTTCCTCCGTTCGCACGAACCGCGCGTGGGCCGCCAAGATCACGGCAAGCGACCGGCCTTTGTGGCGAATCGATCGCGGGCTTCGCAGCCGCCTCCCGGCCCCTCGGAACAATCCCGAAAATAAGCCCATGCTCGCAATTCCCTCGCACGTACGAATCGGAATTCCGTCGGTCGCAGCTATTCTACTGAAATCCGCCCGCCGCGTCGCAGGCCGTTGGCCTCAGCCATCGCCGCTCCCGCGGTCGGGTTGTCGCCAACCGGATCGATTCCCCGCCTGCCATTCCCGGCCTCCGTCGCACTACCGCGATGCCCGGATGTTCCGGGTGTGCTAACTTGGAAGCCAAGATGGCTGGTCCTGGCCGAGGTTGGCGATTCGGGCATCTCCTGCTCCTCCTCGCAGCGGTCGGCTTGGCGGCCACCGTCGTGCTCGCTGCCGGCCGCCAGGACCAGGCGGAAGAGCAGGTCAATGAAATCGTCGCAAATCTAGCTTCCGGACACGTCACGCTCTTCGCCGCCCACGACGGCGTCGTGGTCGCCACAATCGGCAGCCAGTTCGAACCCGGCAACCTGCCCCCGCTGATCGTGCCGATGACCGGAAGCGAGCTGGTAGTGGTTTTGGGAGCGGTGGATTGGGTTGAGCCGACTGCGCACCAACCGCTGTTCCGGCTTGATGCCGCACTGCCGGGGCTGGCCCACGGGACGACCGGCAATGCCCCGCGCTTGAGCGCGGAAACAGGTCTGTCGGACCCGGAACAGGTGGCCTTGTCGGTACTCGAGCCGCTTCGCGCCGCGGCGAGGAACCTCCACGCCCAACTCGATTTGCCCGCTGATCTTCCGCTGGCCGAACTTGTATTCGTTCATCAGCCCACAAACGAGTCGGCTCCGGATATATGGGATCTCAGTTACCCGCTGAAGCAGACCTTCCTGCAACAGAATTTCTGGGACACCGAGGTGGAGCGTCCCAGACCCATCGAACTTTACCCGGACCCTGAAAACAAGAATGGGCTGCTGGAAATCCGCTACCCCACCGATGACCGCTCGCCCGGCCTGATCGATTGGCTGAGCAAGCCCGCCGGACGGCTGCTGCAGGACGTGCAACTCGATCCGAAAATGGCGAAGGCGCAGCAGGAAATCGCGGGCGGTGATGCCCGCAAAACGCGTCTGGCACAGTTGGTGCCGCTCGTCAAGATGACTCTTGAGGCAATGGCGCCAGCTTCCACCGGCAGGGCGATGGCGGTTCTGGACTGGGACCGGGGCTTCTCCTGGGTGATCCAGCCGCCAACGACAGCCCGGCCCCAGGGCCCATCTCGCCTTCCTGGCGCTCCCACCTTGAAGGCCGCACCTCACCACTAAATGGCACCAGGCTCCAACGGGTTTTGTTGGCAGCCTCTCCGGACTCCACGTTGGGGAGATTCCCCGTAGCTCCGTCCGGGGCGCAAGCTACGCGGCCCGCCCCGGAATTCCAGGCGATCGGTATTCCGTGAAAGACGGCGACGTCTAGCCAGGCAGGGGAAAATGGCTTGAGCCAGGTAATTCCTTTAGTTCAGGGCGCTTGGAGTAATGTGCTTGAATTCGCGTGCATGGCGGCTTGCCGCGCCATCGGTTGCCAGGCCGGTGTATGAATCCGGCGGGCGAGGCTGCCAGCCGCCTGTTCTCGGGCGGCGCGCCGACAACATTCGGGTCCCGCCGCACGCGGTTAGCTCGATCCCCCAGGCAGTTTCTGCTTTGCTCGCGCGTTCTGCTCTTCCACCGACCGCGCAAGACCCTGTTTGTGGATTTTGAGCCGCGCAGCGAGTTCTTCGTTCCCCAGGGCAAGCATCTGCGCGGCGAAAACGGCGGCATTACGCGCTCCCGCCTTATCGAGCGCCATCGTCGCCACGGGAACCCCCGCGGGCATTTGCACCGTCGCCAGCAGCGCATCCAAGCCACCAAGCGAGGTTGCCGCCAGCGGCACGGCGATCACCGGCAGCGTCGTCAGCGAAGCCACCACCCCGCCCAGGTGCGCCGCGCCGCCGGCGCCGACGATGAATACCACGATACCGCGCCGCGGAGCCGCTTCGACGTAATCGCGCAGCCGCTGGGGCGAGCGATGCGCCGAGAGCACCTCGATCTCGCAACCCACGCCGAACTCGGCCAGTTGCCCGGCGGCCTCGCTCATCACCGGCAGGTCGGAATCGGAACCCATCAGGATGGCCACCCGAAGCGCTGCCGGCGCGCTCATGCGGGCCGCCCGCAAGCCATATTCTTATAGATTATCATTCTATGTGTCCTATATCTTTTCGATAATGCACTTCGTCGAAGTGGATCCGGCGGGCGGCGTCATACGCCCGCGACGACGCCACGCGCAAATCCCCGCCAGTAGCGGTCACACCTAGAACCCGGCCCCCGGCGGTGACATACCCCGGCCCCGCGGCTCGCGTTCCCGCGTGAAAGACCGCCACGCCGGCGACGCCTTCCGCCTCCGCCAGGCCGGCGATGGATTTGCCTGTTTGGTAAGCGCCCGGGTAGCCGCCCGACGCCAATACCACGCACACGCTGGCTCCCGGCCGCCAGCGGGCGACAATCTCCGCCAACCGGGCCTCGGTAGCGGCCTGCAACGCTTCGGCCAGGTCGAAATCCATTCGCGTGACGATGGCCTGGCATTCCGGATCGCCCATCCGACAATTGAATTCGAGAACTTTAGGCCCTCCGGAAGTCAGCATCAACCCGCAATAAAGAAAGCCGCGAAAGCGTGTCCCCTCCCGAGCCATTCCCTGGAGAGTCGGCCGCACGATTTTCGCCAGAATTTCCTGCTCCAGTTCGGCGGGAATCAGTCCATCGGCCGTGTAAGCGCCCATTCCACCAGTGTTTGGCCCCTCGTCGTTATCGAAGGCTCGTTTATGGTCGCGGGCCGGAACGAGCCGCAAAATGCTCTCCCCGTCGGTCAAAACGATGTAGGACAGTTCCCGGCCTTCGAGAGCTTCCTCGAGAAGAATTTGTCGGCCGGCCGCCCCGAATTCACGCTTCTCCATCACGCGCTCGATGAAAGCGGTGGCTTCGTCCGCGGAACTGGTAACCAATACCCCTTTTCCGGCGCAGGGCCCGTCGGCCTTGATGACGACCGGCCAATCCACCGAACACATCCCCGCATAGGCATCACCTACGGAATCGAAGATGCCATACGTGGGGGCTGTGGGGATTCCATTCCGCTCCAAGAACTGCTTGGCAAAAATCTTACTTCCCTCGAGCTGGGCCGCAGCTCGGGTGGGGCCAACGACTTTCAACCCAACCTTCTGGAATTCGTCGGCCACCCCCTCGACCAAAGGGTTCTCTGGGCCGACGACGGTGAGATCCGGTCTTAGCTGGATGGCAGACTTCACGAGCGATTGGATGTCGGCTATCGATCCAGCCAGGCATTCTGCTACTTTTGCGATACCTGCATTGCCGGGAATGCACCAAATCTGCGTATTGGCCGATTGGCTGAGTTTCCAGGCCAAGGCATGTTCGCGACCGCCGCCGCCAATTATCAGAATCTTCATCTGCGCCGCAAAACATATTCGCTGGCGGGGAGTACTGTCAACCATCGAGCGAACGTTAGGGCAAAATTCCCGTTGGGATGGAAGTGCGCACCGCTTGACAGGGATGAGAGCTGCGGATGATGCTTTGGGCGAGCATCGACAATGTCACAAGGCAAGCAGGTGGGCGGATCCGGCGCCAACAGCAACTCGGCTCCCTGCAATATAGCCGACGTTGGCGAGGCATTGCGCCGTTTCGGAATCGAGCTGGAACTGGACGTCGCTTCACGGCTGATTCTTTACCTGGAATTGCTTCTTCGATGGAACGAAAAGGTGGCGTTGACTTCGATCACGGATCCCCATGAAATTCTCGAGCGGCACTTCGCCGAATCAATTTTCGGGGCCATTCGGGCTGGCATCCAGGGTGGTACCTTGCTCGATATCGGCTCCGGGTCCGGTTTCCCGGCCATCCCCATTGCCCTCGCCGTCCCGAACCTTCGGGAAGTCCTGCTCGAGCCCAATTTGAAGAAGTCAGTTTTCCTGTCCGAGGTATGCAGGAAGCTAAGCTTGGATAATCGAGTGAAGGTGGAACGAGCCCGTTTAGAGGATTACGGAGGCAGGGGATCGCATTTCGACTTCATAACCACTCGGGCGGTAAAACTAACCCCAGAGCGACTGCGCCAGTGCGCTGCGCTCTTGTGTCCCAAGGGGAGATTGGTGATGTGGCTGGGATCGCGAGATATCGAATCTGTCTTGCAGACGGGGCATTGGCAGTGGAGCGCTCCGGTTCGCCTACCGGGGTCGAAACAGAGATTGATTCTGTGGGGCCATCCCCTCTGATGTGTCAGCAGAGTATCGCTTGCCAATCGTTGTGTTTCACGTGGAACAAGGGCGCCACGGTCCGTTCGATCCGCCTTTTTCGGACCGATCGAGGCACGCTTACCCTGAGATGACCATTTCGCACCTCCGTCGCCGATTGCCGGATGGAAATCTTGAATCCATGTTGTCTAGTTTCCGTTGATTTGATACATTGCTCCTAAATCAAGGTGGAGGAGCGTATTGGGCAGGGTCATCGCCATCGCCAACCAGAAAGGCGGCGTCGGAAAAACCACAACTGCAATCAATTTGGCTGCTTCATTGGCTCTGAGAGGCCTGAAAGTATTGCTTCTGGATTGCGATCCCCAGGCAAACAGCACTTCGAGTTTGGGATTTGGGAAGGATCCTGCCAGGCACTCGATCTATCATTTCCTCGTCCTCGCGGAGCCCAGCGAAAGGATAATTCTCAAGACGAGCCTGGAACTGCTGGACTTGCTGCCTTCTGATAAGAACCTTGCCGGAGCCAGCATCGAACTTGTGGAAACCGATAACAGGGAATTCCGTCTAAAGAAAGTGCTGGACCCTCTCAGGGACTCTTATGCCTTCATCATCATCGATTGCCCACCAGCTCTTGACTTATTGACTCTTAATGCTTTAGCTGCAAGCGATGCTGTCTTGATCCCCATTCAATGCGAATATTTGGCTCTCGAAGGCGTATCCGAGCTCCTCGATACCCTCATGCGAGTACGTCGCAATCTGAATCCCTCCCTTGAAATCGAAGGCATCGTCCTCACCATGTATGACGAGCGGACCACCCTTTCGCGCCAGGTTTCGGATGATCTTCGCAGTTTTTTTGGCACCCAGGTTTTTCAAACCGTGATACCTCGCAATGTACGGCTCGCTGAAGCTCCCAGCCACGGTAAGCCAGTCCACCAATATGACCCAACGAGCCGTGGATCAGCCGGTTACATCCAGCTAGCCGAGGAGGTGGTCGTCAATGAGCAGAAACGCTCTGGGCAAGGGTCTGGGCGCTCTGATCAGGCCGCTTGAAGCCGCGGCCGAAGCACACCAACTCATCGCTACAGCCGATGCCGGTATCGGCAGCCCGGAAGTAGCTATCGATCTTATCGACCCGAATCCTTATCAGCCGCGGACGCAATTTCGAGAAGACGCGCTGAACGAGTTGGCTCAGTCAATTCGCTCGGCGGGTATCATCCAGCCCCTGGTGCTGCGAACTACAGGTTCGCGGTACCAGTTGATTGCCGGCGAGCGCCGCTGGCGCGCGGCCCTGATGGCCGGCTTGAAGGGAGTGCCAGCGATCATTCGCGACGTACCGGAAACCCAGGCGCTGGAAATGACGCTTATCGAAAATATCCAGCGCGAGGACTTGAGCCCGATCGACCAGGCAAAGGCATTTCAGCGGCTGGTGCGCGATTTCGGATTAACCCAGGAGGCTGTGGCCGAGCGCACCGGCAAGGATCGCACAACAGTGGCGAACACCTTGCGGCTGTTGAACTTGGATGAGCGGATCCAGAGGATGATCGACGAGGGGCGGCTGAGCGCCGGGCACGGCCGAGCGCTTCTGGGAATCGAGGACGAGCAGTTGCGATATCGGCTAGCGCTTCGAGCGGCGCGCGGGCGGCTGAACGTACGGCAAATCGAGCGATTTGGCGCCAGAAGGCGTGCGCGGGCGGTCGTCTCGCCGACAACCGCCGATCCCAATATCCGGGCAGCCATAGAAGAATTGCAGCGGACGCTGGGCACCCGGGTAGTGCTGCGGGCGCGCCGGGGAAGCCGGCCGGGCTTGCTGGGCATCGAGTATTACGACGATCAGCAGTTGCTTGCGCTGTACGACCGACTGATGGGCCGCTGAGACGCGGGGCGGCGGGCGCGCCGCGGAAGGCGGATGGAATATCTATTAGATATTCCATTGTATAATATATTTAGCTAATAGATATGAAACAGATCCTCCCTTGGAAGACCGGCGGCGGGGAAGCCTCGGACTGGACCGGCTTCCTCGACCGCGACGCTCGCGTCGAAGGCAGGCTGGAAACCGCCGGCACCTTTCGACTCGATGGCTCGGCCAAAGGCCGAATCGTCTGCGGCCATATCCTGGTGCTGGGCGAAGCGGCCGAAGTCGAGGGGGAACTCGAAGCCGAGGAGGTGGTAATCTACGGCCGGTTCCGGGGAACGATTCGCGCGAGCGCCCGGGTCGAACTCCATTCCGGCGCCCAGGTCACCGCCGACTTGTACACGCCGTGCCTGATGCTCGAGCCGGGGGTGCGGTTCGACGGCCACTGCTACCTGAACAAAGCCGGCGGCGAACGCGGCGAGCTGCTGCTGGTCCCGATTCGCGCCGCTCCCTCGGGGGATGCTCCAGAAACCTAAGTGGCAGCAGCCTTGCGCACAATCAGAGGCAGGATGGCGTAGAGGGCGCCGGCGAAATCGTGCTGGCCGCTGAAATCGGCGGAGAGCCGCTCGGCCGGCATGAGGCAGGTAATCCACCACTGCGAATTGTCGCCCCTCCTCACGAATTCCCAGCAATAAGCCGGTTCGCCGGCCATGACCAGGAGGCGGGTGGCGGCCAAACGGTACCCCCGTTGATTCTGGATACTGACCTGAGCGTTCTGCCAGGTGCGGGGATCGAAGGCGAAATCGCTATCGACGTGCATCGGAAGAAATACGATCGTAGGCGTCACTTGCCGCAGCGGGAAACGAAGCATCCGTGCGAGCGTCAGGCTTTCGCCCTGGCGTGTCGCGAACCATCCTCCGGGAACCGGCACCGTCCATCCCCGATAACTAGCGGCGTCGCCGTACACCATGTGCCAGGCCCAACCGACCAGTTCGGGCAAGAAGATGACGACCAATGCCATCAGACCCAGGCAAGCGGCGAAAGGCACACCACGCCCTCTTGGCAGGAGTCTCATCGGGTCAAGTCTATCCCAGCCGGGCGATCGCAACCAGTTCGAGCGGCGTCGCGGCTTCCTCCCTGCCATTGGCGCGCAAGGTATAATGAGTTTTCTCAGAGCGAGGTTGTGCTGAGCGCGGGAGTGGCCCTCAAAGCAGTGTCTTTGCTGGTCGCAGACTGGGATTTCAGCACATCAGCGGACCGACGCAACATCTTCGCTCGGGAGAGAAGCCGCCTGAATCGATCGCGACCATCTAAGGAGAGCACTTTGGCAGACCCGGTCCGACTGACCACGATGGCCAAAGCAGCCGGTTGAGCGGCGAAGCTGAGTCCCAGTTTGTTGGACTCGGTTTTGCGCCGGTTGCCGCGGCCAGTGGATCCGAATTTGCTGGTGGGTTACGAGACCAGCGACGACGCAGGGGTGTATCGATTGACCGACGAAATGGCGTTGGTGGAAACGGTCGATTTCTTCACTCCCATCGTGGACGACCCCGACGCCTTCGGCCGGATTGCCGCAGCCAATTCCTTGAGTGACGTGTACGCCATGGGGGCCCGGCCGGTTCTCGCGCTGGCGATCCTCGGCTTTCCACCCTCCGCCGAGCCGGGCGTGATGGAGGCGATTCTGCGGGGGGGTATCGAAAAAATGAAGCTAGCCGGCTGCACGGTGGCCGGGGGCCATTCGATTCGAGACGACGAACTGACGTTCGGCTATGCGGTGACCGGCTTGATCGATCCGCATCACATTTGGCGGAACGTCGGCGCCGAGGCGGGTGACGTGTTGCTGCTCACGAAACCGCTGGGAACAGGCGTGGTCGCGACCGCGCTCAAAAGCGGCTCGGCGCCGGCGGAATGGGTTGCCGCCGCAGTTCAGTCGATGACGCGACTGAACGGCGATGCCGCCGATGTGCTGCGCACCGTGGAACGCCAGGCGGCGGGCAAGCCGCCGGTTCATGCGGTTACCGACGTGACCGGGTTCGGTTTGCTGGGGCACGCGCGTGAAATGGCAGCGGGCAGCACTGTTTCGCTCGAGCTCCAGTTTCAAGCCGTCGAGTACCTGCCCGGCGCCGCCGAAGCGGCCCGCTCGGGCTACCTGGCTGGAGGACTGCAATCGAATCGGGAATTTCTGGAAGGGTGCGTCGAATTTGGGAGAACGGTTCCCGACGAATACCGCGCCCTGCTTTTCGATCCCCAGACTTCGGGCGGATTGCTCGTGGCCATCGAGGAACACGCCGCGCGACAGGCAACCGAGTTGCTCGAGCGTCGCGGGGTCGCCGCGCGCCGGATCGGGCGGGTTGTGCCGAAGCGATCTCCTCTGATTCGGGTGGAGTGAAGTCCCGGTCCGGCCGCACGAACGCCCCGGCCGCGGGGATGGGGCCAAATACCCGAGAGACCCCGCAGGGTGAACCCTGACTCCGGACGTGCCTCGGGACCGTCGGCGGGATGCGAGAATATCCGCCGCAATCCAGCCGGCGCCGTCGCGGTCAACACCTGCCGATCGGGGAGCGTTCGGTCCCCGCACCGGATTTCCGGGGACGGCGCTCTGGCCGCCCGCAAACCGCGAATTGAGGCACGGAATCAACTTCTGATGGATACCATCACTCACGGTATCGCCGGCGCGCTGATCGGAAAAGGAATCTTCGCCGAACGCTGGGGCACGCCAGCCTTGTTTGCGGCGACGCTGGGTTCGGTGTTTCCCGATTGCGACGTGGCTGGCGAAATCATCTCGCGCGATCCCATGAGTTTGCTGAAGTACCACCGCGGCATCACTCATTCCTTCGTGGCAATGCCGGTATTCGCCGCGGGCCTTGGGGCCCTCACCTGGTGGCTGGCGCGACGCCGCGGCATCCGGACCTCGCCGGGCATGCTGATGGTGGCGGCCGGAGTCGGGCTCGCCAGCCACATCCTGCTGGACGGTTTGACGTCGTTCGGCACGCGAATGTGGGAACCGATCTCCTACGCGCGGGTCTCCTGGGACTGGCTTTTCATCATCGATCCCATGCTGACGGCGCTGGTGCTGGTGCCGCAACTTGGCGCTTGGGCAAATCGCGATCGCGCCCGGGCGCCTTGGCGGGCGCTGGCGATGTGGGCCTTATGCACGGTGCTGGCGGTGCTTACCTGGGGCGCGGAATGGGCGGCCGGCGCAGGAATCAGTTTCGCGATGGTTCCGGTGGCTGCAATCGTTTTCTCAGGAGTTTTTTTCCTTCCTCTCGTTGCGTGGGAGTGGTTTGCCTGGTCGCGGCGAGATTGGTGCCTGGCGGGACTCGTGTTGACGGTCCTCTACGTCGGCTGGTGCGGGGTGGCGCATCAGCGCGCCCTCGGGGCGGTTCGCCAATTCGCGCGCAACCAGCCGTTACCCGTTGAAGACCTGGCTGCGGTTCCCCTGCCGCCGTCCCCCTGGGCGTGGAGCGGGCTGGTACGAACCCCGCAAGGCATCTACGGGGCCCAGTTCTTTCTCGGGGAGGCAGATGCGCCCGATTTTCATTTTCTGCACAACGCCCCTTCGAACACCTACATCGAGGAGGCCTTCCGCCTGCGGCGAGTGGAGACCTATCTGGGATTCGCGCGGTTTCCGCTGGTGCGGTTCCACCGCCTGGGCGACATGAACATCGTCGAGTTTTCCGACATCCGGTTCGTCGAATATGCCCGCCGCCGCAACCAGCATCCCTTCACTTTCCAGGTGGTGTTCTCGGCGGACGGGCGAGTGCTGCGGGAAGGCTGGCTGATGCGGTAAAGCCCCTCCTCGGCAGGCGGCCGGTTCGGGGCCACCGGCGACTGGCGAATCGTCCTTCCCCGCGGAACGCGTCGAGCACGCGGGGCCGTCAGCCGAGCCGGAGCGAAGTGAGCCATGAGAATCCTCATCTTCAGCGATATTCACGGCGACAAGCGAGCGCTCGAGAGCCTGCTGGCGCAGCCGGCGGACGTCTATATCGCCGCCGGCGACCTGTCGGTTTTCGGTCGCGGGCTGGACCGCTCCGGCGAACTGCTTCGACCCTTGGGCCAGCGGGTGTGGGTGCTTCCGGGGAACCACGAAACCGAGCTGGAAAACCAGGCCTTCTGCAGCCGCTATGGCCTGATCGATTTCCACCGCCAGGTGCGCACGCTCGGGGGGACGCGCTGGGCCGGGTTGGGCTACAGCAATCCCACACCCTTCGATACGTCGGGGGAGTATTCCGAAGACGAAATCGCCGAAGCCCTCGCCGGCTTCGACGGCCTGGCCGGGCTCCACCTGGTAGTCCACTTTCCCCCCTGGGGCACGTGCCTCGATGAAGTCGCGCCCGGCCGCCACGCCGGCAGCCGCGTCCTGCGCCAATGGGTGGAACGCACCCAGCCCCGGTATCTCTTCTGCGGCCACATCCACGAGTGCGCCGGTAAAACCGACACCATCGGCTCCACCGCTTGCATCAACGTCGGCAAGGCCGGCCACCTGCTGGAACTCACCGATTCGATTTAGCGGCTTGCCGCGTTGTAGCGGCAGTTGCCCGGTTCCTTTCCCGGTGCGAAAAGTTTTCGTGGAACCCTTGATTCCCCATCGCTCGCGTCGGCTTGACGGGCTGTGGCACAGACAACACACATGCAAGATGCCTGTGCCACCGTCAGCACGGAGCAGGACTCAGCGCAAAGAGGGCCGCTCGACGGACTTCAAGGCGTCGAGGAATTCGCTGGCGGAGACGACCGCAGCCTGGCGGGGGAACACCTTGTCGATGAGGCAGGCGTGGACTTCGGGATTGAGGTCGGCGCAACAGTCCTTAATAACGACCAGGCGGTAGTCTTCGTCGGCGGCGTGCAGAAGGGTGGACAGCACGACGCCACTGGTCGCGATGCCGAACAGCACCAGGGTATCGATATTCTTGGCCCGGAGAATCATCTCGAGGTCGGTGCCGGTGAAGGCGTTCACCCGGTGCTTGGTGACGACGATGTCCTCCCCTTCAGGCGCGACGGCGGCGTGGATGGCTCCGGCCGCGCCCTCGAAGGTGTGTTTTGTGGCCCAATAGGTCTTCAGGGCGCTGAGCAGGGCGTTGCGCGGGCTGATCTCGGGAAAGTTGGAACGGAACGCGACTTGGACGTGGATGACAACCATTCCGAGGTTTCGCGCCCGGCCGAGCACGC
This sequence comes from Candidatus Acidiferrales bacterium, assembly GCA_035946455.1. Taxonomy (GTDB): domain Bacteria; phylum Acidobacteriota; class Terriglobia; order Acidiferrales; family UBA7541; genus JAKASX01. The sequence goes on from DASYZK010000010.1 coordinate 19,873, forward strand.
TTCGAGCGCGCACCAGCAAACCTTCCTGCTCCTTGGCATAAATGGATACGAGGGCCGTCTGATAGTCCATGCTGAGGACGGCGGTGCAGGCGGGATCAAACGAGAGCTGCGCAGGCATCGTTCGCTCCAGCGGCGGGCCGATACCAACCGATACAAGCCTAGGTTACGGCGGTCTTCGCCGAGGCAGGTGCGGGATCAGGCGGCGGTTCGGAGCTGGGGGGCGAACCGCTGCGTCCGCGGCGGCGGGGATCGATGCCCAGACGCTTGATCTTCTGGTTCAAGGTGGACAGCGGAATCCGGAATCGCTCGGCCGCCTCGGTTTGGTTGCCCGAAGTGCGATCGAGCATATCGACGATCAGCCGGCGTTCCACCTCCTCCAGTATTCCGAACAAACCGGCAGCGGAAGCGCGGCCGCCTTGCCCGGCCCTGCTCGCCGGCGCGCCTCCATCCCCGGAGGGTTCGCGGGCGAACGAGCTGACGGGCAATCGCAGGCCTTCGATAATCTCGCGGGTGAGCACGCTTTCGGGCAGAAGATCGGGCCCCAGCGTCTCCCCGCTCGACAATACCACCGCCCGCTCCACCACGTTTTCCAATTCGCGCACGTTCCCCGGCCAGTCGTAATCGACCAGCAGCCGCATGGCCGCGGGACTGAAGCGGCGAAGCGGTTTCCGGTTCTCCTGGCTGTAGCGTTCGAGAAAGTGCTCGACCAGCAGGGGAACGTCCTCGATGCGCTCCCGCAAAGCCGGCAGCCGGAGCGCGATGACGTTCAGGCGGTGATAGAGGTCTTCGCGGAAACCGCCTTCGTGCACCATCGCCGCCAGGTCGGCATTGGATGCGGCCAGAATTCTCACGTCGGTCTTGATGGTTTCGGTGCCGCCCAAGCGCATGAACTCGCGTTCCTGAATCACCCGCAGCAGCTTGGCTTGCGTTTCCGGACCGATGGTGCTGATCTCGTCGAGGAAAAGCGTTCCTTGGTCGGCCACTTCGAACAGGCCCTTTTTCGGCGCCACCGCTCCGGTGAACGCCCCGCGCACGTGCCCGAAGAGCAGCGACTCGAGCAGATCGACGGGCATCGAGCCGGTATTGATGGGAACAAACGGGCGCTCGGCGCGGGGGGAAGCGGCATGGATGGCCTTGGCGATGAGTTCCTTGCCGGTGCCGCTTTCGCCGTAAATGAGCACGGTGGAGCGAGAGCCGGCCACCTGCCGCACCAGGTCGAGTAAGGCAAGCATCTTCTCGCTCTTGCCGACGATGTTGGGGAAGTTGTACCGCTGTTTGAACGCCCGCTTGAGCTGAACGTTTTCCTCGCGCAGGCGCCGGCTCTCGATAGCTTGCGCGATTTGGGCCAGTAGTTCGTCGTTGGACCAGGGTTTGGTGATGTAATCCTGGGCGCCGTTCTTGAAGGCTTCGCGCGCCATATCGATCGAGCCGAAAGCGGTGATCAGGATGATGGGAAGCGAGGGATCGCGCCCGCGGATTTCCTTGAGCAGGTCGATGCCGCTCCGGTCGGGCAGGCTCACGTCGAGAAGCAACAGATCGAAGGGATGCTCCCCCAGGCGCGCCAGCGCCGATTCCACCGAATCGGCCAAGCCCACGTCGTAGCCTTCGGAGGCGAGCAACAGCTCCAGGCTCTCCCGAATTTCCGATTCGTCATCGACGACCAGGATCGCCGGCTTAGGCATGGACCTCTGTCGGGGCGGTGCGCGCCGAGGGGAATTCCAGCCGGAACGTGGTCCCGCGGCCCGGGCTGGAGAGGATTTCCACCTTGCCCGAATGTTCGCGGATGATGCCGTAACTCACCGCTAGCCCCAGCCCGGTGCCGCGGCCGGGCGCCTTGGTGGTGAAAAAGGGATCGAAAACGCGATTGAGGTGTTCGGGCCGGATTCCGGCGCCGGTATCGGAGACGTGCACTTCGACATGGCCGTTCGACCGGGCGGTCAAAATCTCCAGCCGGCCTCCGGAAGGCATGGCATCCCGCGCGTTCAGGAACAAATTGAGAAACACCTGCTGGAGCCGGTTGGCGTTGCCGACAATCGCCGGCAGGTCGCCCGCCAGTCGCAAGTCGACACCGACCCGGGCCGATTCCAGCGGATGGCGCAACAGCGCCAGGGTGTCGTGGACGACCGCGTTCAAATCCACTTCGGAGAATTCGGCGCTGCCGGTGCGCGAGAAATTCAGCAGGTTGGTGGCGATCTCGCTGGCGCGGAAGGTTTGCTTCACGATCTTGTCGAGCAGCACCTGCCGGGGATCGTCGGGGTCGAACTGGCGGGCCAGCATTTGCACGTAGTTGGAAATCACCGCCAGCGGCGTATTCACTTCATGGGCCACGCCGGCGGCCAGCAAGCCGAGCGAGCTGAGCTTCTCGCTTTGACGGATTTGCTCCTCCAGGCGGATGCGGGCAGTGATGTCGTCGATCAGGATCAACTGGCCCAGACGCCCGCCCGTCTTGTCCACCAAGGGTGCGACGGCGACGTTCACCACGATTTCGCCGGCGGAGGTCTGCAGCGGGAACTTGTAAATCCCGGAAACGCCCCGGTCGGCTTCCGGCTGCGCCGCTCCGCCGGGCCCGGCTTCTTCGCCCGATCGCAGCCCGCGAGCGGGATCCGCGCAAGCCTCCAATTCCCCCACCAGCTCGGCGGGCAGCACCCAGCCGAGCGGCCGGCCCAGGGCCTCGGCGCGGGTGACGCCGATGCGTTGCTCGAGGAAGGCGTTCCACGATTCGATCCGGCCGTCCAGATCGGCAGTGAGCACGCCGATGCTGAGCGATTCGACGATATTTTCGCTGAAATCTTTCAGCCGCTCGATCTGCGCCGCTTTCTGCTCCAGTGAGTGATAAAGGTGGGAGTTTTCAATGGCAATGGCGACGTAGCCGGCCATCGTGAACAACAGGTCGAGATCGTCGGTGGACAAGTAATCGCCGTCAACCGTCTTGCCCAGCCCTAGCACCGCCACCGTGCGCCGCTGCACCCGGCAGGGAAGGAAATAATTCAGCCCCAACTGGCCCAGCGTGCGCCGCGCCTCGGGGCTGGCCTCGGGAGCATCCGCCGACTCGAAAAAGAGATAGCGGCGGTTGCCGGAAAGCGTGCCCAGGAAACTGAGATCAAGCGGCCCGTCCCAGCCGATCCCGATCGAGCGCGCCAGCCGCAGCCGGCAGGGTTCGGCGGCGTCTTCGACGAAAATGGCGGCTCGGTCGACAAGCAGCGCCTGGGAAATGCGATCGAGGACCGAAGCCAGCATCGGCTCGAGCCGCACTCCGGTCGACAGCGTCCGGCCGAATTCGACGAGCGCGCGCCGATAATCGAGACGATTGCGGTAGAAGAACCGGTCCAGACGCTCCTGCACCCAGTCCCGCAGCGGCTCGAACAGGAACGCGGCAGCGACGATGGCCAGCACCACCCCGGCGGGACCGGTGGTCCAGGCGGCGTGGAACAACACGCCGATGGCGGCGACCAGGGCGAAATAGACGCCAACAACAGCGGCGGTGGCGGCGGTATAGGCCAAGCCGCGCTGGAACATGATATCGACGTCCATCAAGCGGTAACGAATGATGGCGTAACCGAAACCCACGGGGAGAAGCGCCAGCGACAGCACCGACAGGCTCATCCAGCGGTACGGCCCCGCGCCGAGCAGATAGGGCACCACGTAAAACAGCAGGAACGGTGTGATTCCGGCGATCACGCCGGCTGTCGCCAGCTTCAGTTGCTGCCGCACCAGCCCGGCGGGAGCGCGGCGGTAACTGCGGAAAAAGAGCGCCGCAGCCGCGAGGAAGAAGATACCGAGGTAGAGCAGTTCGACCCGGTCGAGCATCACCCGTGCGCCAAGCCATGGCGCGAAGCCGAGCCTGCCGGTCGCCACCAGCACGTGCAAGCCGAGGAGCGCGGCGGGGACCAGGTAGACGGCAACGATTGCCGCCCACCGGCGCTCGAGCCGCTGGGGGAAAGCGAGGGCGAAATGGACCAGCAGGGCCGGCTGGAGCAGCAACGCGACCACGTTTGCCCAGTACACTTCGCGGTCAAACGCCGACAGCTTGCCCGAATAGTGGAAGCTGTAGAGGACGAATGACACCAGGCAGAACACGTAAAACTGCACTGCCCGCGGCGCATTCCACCGCCGTACAAAAATGAACAGTCCGATCAACAGGTAGGCCAGCCCCACCAGCCGCAAGTAATTCTCCGCCGCCAGCGGCTTCGGCGCCGGCTCGGTCACCAACCGCACCTGAATTGGTTCCCCCTGCCGCATCACGCCGTACTGCACTTCGGTCCAGACCCCCGCGCGCATCAGCGCGCGGGTGGCCTCGGTGGAGCGGGCGATAGGAACTCCATCGATTGCCACCAGCTTGTCGCCGGGTTCGATCCCGGCGGCGGCCGCCGCCGAGCGGGGAGCGACTTGGCGAGCCACCACGCCGGCGGAGGAGTCCCACCAAACCACCCCGTCGTCGGGGAGATTGAAACGGGATCGCTGCTGGAAATTGAGGATGGCGAAAACAATCGCTGCAACGGTAATCAGGGTGAGGGTGACGGCGCGCAAGCGCACCGTGAGCGACGGGCGGGAGGCCGCGATCTTGGCAACGCCGAACCAATGTGCCCGTTCCCGCATGGCCGTCAACCCCAGCGCTCCCCGGTCGCAGCCGGCGACGCGATGGGGACCGCGTTCGAGGAATGGGGAAGCGTGCGCATGGCGCCCCGGCCTCTGCCGTCAGAACTGAACGGCAAATCCTCCGCGGAAGGCGCGAGCGGCGGGTATCAAAACCGCACGCCCGTCGCCGGTTTCCAGGCGGACGTAACCCTGTCCCAGCAAATTGCGAAGATCGACAACCGCGACGATACGCGGGCAGTGAATGCCGGGCAGCGGCTGTCGAATGCTTGCGTTCAGGTACGGCTCGACCCCATAGAGCGAGCCGCCAAAGGGGTCGGGGCGGGTGAGGATGGGCCCGTCGATCCACTGGTAGCCGGCGGAGAGTTCCGTGCCCCAGCTCTCGATACGACCGGAAACGCGGCCGCCGACTGACGGGGCGCCGCGGGGGGCCAGCAACCGGCGGAGCGAGGCGGTGGAATCGCCCGAGCCGGCAGCGAGGCCGCGAGACCAACTGGTGAATACCGCCGCCTGCCAGTGGTTGGCGAATTTCTGCTTGTAGCCCAGCCGTGCGCCCCATTGCTTGAGGGAGCCACCGTCGTACACAAAGGCGTCGGAGAAAGAATCCGATTCGGAGTTGGGACTGGAGATGGAGCCGCGGCCGTAGATGGCGGTGTCGGCGGAACTATCGCGGAAAACCGCAGCCGAGAGGGTGGCGCCGGGACTGAACGCGCGATCCAGAGCGATTTCCTCGTGCCAGGATTGAGCCAGTTCCAGCCGGCCGTTGCTCCGGAGCGGAGTGGGGAAACTATCGAGTGGATTGAGCGGGCCGTCGCTGACCACGGCGTCCTCCGGGCTCGAGGCCAGCAGGAACGATGCCACCCATCCCGGCTGTATATCGACGCGGAGCCGCGCCTCGGGCCGCGCGCCAGAGGCGGTACCATGAAGCGAAGCCAGATCGTAGCGCGCGCCGTATTGCAGCTGAACTCCCTGGCCCAGTTGGAGCCGCTCGGTGTGTTCCAGGGCCATGCCGTGGAACCAGGGCCCGTACTCGCCCATTTGCGACTGCCGGAAGACCACCGTCGTGGCTTGCGCCGGCTCGCCGGTCTCGTCCATTTGCGGAATCCAGGTAGCGGCGAAGTTGGCGGTAGCGGAATACTGATAGCCGACGCGGCCGGCCAGCAGCAAATGGCTGGTTCCGTCGAATCCCTGGTCGTACAGGAACGCCGTCGAACCGAGCGTATCGGGATCGACCGGAGACCAGGAAGCCAGCGAGCCGGCCGCCAGTTCCGCCCGGCCGTGGGCGCGTCGTGCCGGGGCGGGGTCGTCCGTCACCACGCGGCCGCCGGAGAAGCGGAGCACCGGACGGGTGAGCGTGGCGGAGCGCAGCACCCAGTTCCATTCGTCGGGATCCTGGCCGTGGTGCGGCCCGTGGCGCAACTCCTCGACCGAAGAAAACACCGAGCCCAGCTCGATGCGCAGCAAGGTCATCTGGCCGGGGGTGACGTGGATCTGCGGTTCGAAGGCAGGCAGGAAACCCGTCAGGCGCACCCGAACCGAATACAGGCCCGGCAGCAGGGAGCGGGACGAGAAAATCCCCTGGGTGTTGGTAAACAGGCGCAGCGGGCTGCCTGGCCGGCCTTCCGGGGTAACGACGACCAGCGCGCCCAATTGGGGCGTGCCTTGCGCGACAACCATCCCCCCCAGGCGGCCGCCCGCGGCGGCGCGCGCCGCCGGCACCAATCCTACCGTCAGCAGACCGCCCAGCAGTAGTGCCCGAAGGCGCATCGGAGCCGCTCTACCTCTGTCCCTGGCTGACCGCCACTTTATCGGCGGGCTTGACGTTGAATTCGGTGGACTGGGTGATTTCCTGTTGTGCCAGGTTGTCGTGGACGGTGATTTGCATCTTGTAGTGTCCGGCGGGGAGCATCGACAGGTTCATCTGCTTGTCCAGCGTGAGCTGCTCGCCGTTCTGACCCAGTTGGGCGGAACTGTCGGTTTGCTTCAGGATCTGCTTCTCGCCGCTGGTGATCAAGTAATCGACGCTGGCGCTCGAATGGTGCGTTTGCGGATCGATTTTCAGGTTATACACCTGCAGGTAGAGGCCCAGCGTCTCGTTCTTCTTGAACGTCGCATCCAGCCGCGGCCGCACCTTCACGTCCCCGAGCACGAACTGGCCGAGGCCGATGTCCCGGGCCGACACCCCTTGGATGTCGTCGGCAAGAATCAGCGTGCTCGAAGCCAGCTTGGTGTCGTCGTAACGGGGCACGGGCAAGCGGGTGTTGATGACGCCGATGTTTCCGCTATTCACGTCCTTCACCACCAGGTCCAGCCGGTACAGGCCGGGCCGCAGCGGGATCGCCTTCTGGTAAATCGACCGGCCATCCAGCGATTTCTGCAGCAGCGCGTCGGGAATCTGCTGGCGGACCGTGTCCTCGAACGTCTGGGTGATGCGCCCGCCGAGCGTCGAGACGCGCCCGAAAATGTTCAGGGTCGCCGTCTGGACGCCGTCCTTGTCCTGGAAGGTCATTTCCTTGTTGGGAACCTCGACGGTGACCGGCACCAGATCGGTCGCGTCGGTGATCCGCAGGAAATCGAAGCGGTATTGGAACGGCAATTGGTCGCGAATCAGCCGCGAAGTCACCACCGCCTCCAAATCCTTGAACTTCACCGGCGGCGGCTGTTGAATCTTGGCGTAGAGTTCCAGCCGGCTGAATTCGTTCATGCTCTCCGGCTCGGACCCCATCGGCGTGCCCATGTGAGTGCCATCGGTGCGGCTGAACCGGTCGGTCTTGTTGGCCATGCCCATCGCTTCCAGATCGGTCAAGCCGGCGCCGGGCACGTAGAGGAGCGCATCCTTCTCCGACGGATCCATCGTCAGGTGGTATTCGCCGCTCATCGTTGGATCGACGAATTCGATTTGGACGTTTTCACCGATTCCCGGCAGATAGTGGTATTCCCAGTCCTCGAAGGGATAGGTGGAGGTTTCGCCGCCGCCTTCCTCCGGAGGGCGCTCGTAAGGCCCCCCGGCGGGATGCGATTCCACGTTATCGGGCGGCCCCCACATGATGTAGATGCGGCCGCGATCGGTTTTCCAGCCGGGAATCCCGGAGGAGTAGTGCTCGTTGGCGTAGGCGATGCGGCGGTAATACTCGTCTTTGAATTCGTTTTCCGGCGATTCGGGATCGGGATTGCGGCGGGCCCAGAACCGCTCGATGAACTGCTCGCGCTCTTCGTTGGTTTGCAGGCGTAGGAACGCCTGGCGCTCTTCGGGCATGATGATGTAGGAGACCTCGTCCAGCCACTGCTTGTAGGGATCTCCCAACTCCTTCATCAACTCCTTCTCGCGCTTCTTTTGATCTTTCTTGTTGAGTTCTTTGCCCTGCTGGTCCTGCGAAACGGGGTCCTGCGCGTGAAGCGGCGGGGCTGCGTAACCCACTCCAAAGGCAAGCAACGATAGCAATATCGCTTTGGCGGTCCGCATACCTAAGCCCCCCGGAGGAACAGGGAAATTGTAGTCCCCGAGGATTGCCGGGTCAACCAGCAAAGGTCCTTGGATGATGAATTTGCCGGGCGGGAGGCAAGCCGCAGAACTTGTTTGAAGGCAATGAGATGCCTGACACACTGCCTGCTCGAGGCAACATGATCCGGGCACGAAGCGGATCGCCATCCCTGTTTCGAATGGTGCCAAGTCCCGGGCATGCGTCCGGGACCCGAATCGGCTCGACGCCAGGAGGCGTCCTGTCATCAGGCGTGGCGCCAGAATTTCATCACCGCGGCGTAATCCACGTCTTCGCGCGCCGCCCCTTTCACCGCGCTGTAGGTTTCGCGCGCGGCGGCGGTGGCCGGCAGGGGTATGCCCAATTCATTGGATAACTCGAGGGCGAGACCCAGGTCCTTGTGCATCAGGCGGAGGGGGAAGCTGGGAGCGAAATTGCCCGAAGTCATCATCGGGGCCTTCATATCCAGCACCGGCGCGCGGCCCATACTGGATGCCAGCACCTCGAGCAGTTTCTCCGATCCCAACCCCGCTCCGGTCACAAGCGCCAGCGCCTCGGCCAGCCCTTGCACTTCGAGGGCGTAGAGCAAGTTCATGGCGAGCTTGACGGTTTGGCCCGAGCCGTGCGGGCCGAGGTGAAAGAATCGCTTGCCCAAATGATGGAGCAGCGGCTGAACCCGCTCGAGCGTGGCTGCTTCGCCCCCGATCAGAAAAACCAGCTCGCCTTTCTCGGCGCCCCACGTGCCGCCGGTGACCGGCGCTTCGAGGAATGCAACGCCACGGGCAGCCGCCGCAGCCGCCTCACGGCGTGCGAGCCCGGGTGATACGGTGCTCGAATCGATCAGCACGCTTCCCTGCCGAAGGCCGTCCATGGCGCCGCCCTGGCCCCAGAGCACTGCTTCGACCGCGGCCGGAACGCTCACGCAGAGGAACAGGACATCGGCTGCAGCGGCGGCTTCCTGTGGCGTTGCCGCCACCCGAGCGCCCTCGGACGCCAACTCTTCGGCCTTGGCCCGCGTGCGATTCCAAAGCGTCACCGGATAGCCGGCCTGGACCAGCCTGCGCGCCATCGGCTTCCCGATCAACCCCAAACCGATCCAACCCACCCTCACCGTCATCGAAGCCTCCCAAGGAATCCGGCAATGATAGTCGACGGGGAATCAGAGGCAAAGGCGGCCCCGGAGGAACCCGTGCGGGATGGCCCAGGAGAGGGGAAGCTCTGGCGCCGACAGCGCGCCCAGCGACGGCGAGACGTGCGGCTGATGGCTCAGAACTTGATTTTCTCGTCGGACTCGATGTGACCGTCGCGAAGGCGAATGACGCGTTCGGCGTGGGCGGCGATGTCCGGCTCGTGGGTGACGAGGATGATCGTGTGACCTTCCTGGCGGAGTCGGGAAAACAGCGCCATGATCTCCTCGCCGGTCTGCGTATCGAGGTTGCCGGTGGGCTCGTCTGCCAGCAGCATGGCGGGTTCGTTCACCAGAGCGCGGGCCACGGCCACGCGCTGGCGCTGGCCCCCGGACAGTTCGTTGGGCCGGTGGTGCATGCGGTCGCCCAAGTCGACCATTTGCAGCGCCCGTTTGGCGCGATTGACGCGTTCCTCGGGCGGGGTGCCGTTGTAGATGAGCGGTAGCTCGACGTTGTGCAGCGCGGTGGCGCGGCCCAACAAATTGAAGGTCTGGAAGACGAACCCGATTTCCTTGTTGCGAATGTGGGCCAGTTCGTCGTCGTTCAGCTCGCTCACCAGGCGGCCGGCAAGCCAGTACTTGCCGCTGGTCGGCGTGTCCAGGCAGCCCAGCAAATTCATCAGCGTGGACTTGCCGGAGCCCGAAGGCCCCATGATGGCGACGTATTCACCCTTGTGGATTTCCACATCGACGCCGCGCAAAGCCTGCACCTGGGTGGCGCCCATGTCGTAGACCTTCACCAGCTTCTCGACCTTGATCACGACGCCTTGATCGATCAAATCCTGCCGGAATGATTCGTTGGCTACAGTCGCCACGGCCATCTTCGGATTTCTCCTTACAGGTTGTTAGACGCTTCCGGCGAGTTTCCGGTTCTCAGCTTGTTGTTGGCGGCGCCTTCTCGATCCGCACTTCGGCCCCCGAGCGAAGGGTGCGCAGGGTCTTGAAGCTTCCGACGACAATCTGGTCCCCCGCCCTTAGCCCCTGAGTGATTTCGATGTCGGTGACGCCCATGATCCCGGTTTGTACCGGTACGAAAATCGCCCGGCGGTCGCGCAGGACGAACACCCCCTGGAGGCTCTCCGGTTGCTTGCCGTCCGGCTGAGGCGGTGAGGCGGCCATCGTTGTGGCGGTGCCGCCGCCTTCGCCGGCCGGCTGGGAAGCCTGGAGTTGCTGGCGGGTGCGGACCACCAGCGCCTGGATCGGGACGGCAAGCACGTTCGAGCGGTGGGCGGTCTCGATTTTCGCCGTCGTTGTCAATCCTGGCAGCAGGTCCTTCGGCGGATGGTCCAGTGTCACAACCACCTTGAAATCCTTGGCCTCGGCATTGCCTGAGGTGGTTTGGGTGGTGACCAGGCCGGAGCTGCGGAGGATGGCCTGCGTCCCCACCTCGGTCACGTGCCCGGTGAAGGTTTTTCCCGGCAGCGCGTCGATCTGAATGGTCACCAGTTGGTCGCTGCGGACGTTCACGATATCGGTTTCGTCCACCCGCACCTCGGTGGTGACCACCGACATATCGGAGATGGTCATCAAATAAGCGCCTTCCGCGTTCTGGATCCCGGGCACCACGTCTTCGCCGACGCGCACCGCGATATAGGTGACCATGCCGGCGATCGGAGCCCGATAGGTGGTCTTCCGCAGCACGTCTTCGGCGTGGGCCAGAATCGCCCGGGCTTGATCGAAGGTGCCTTCGGCTTGCGCTTGCTGGGCGCGCGCCTGAGCCAGTTGCGCCTGCGCGGCCGCCAGCGCCGCTTGCGCCGCATTGAAAGCGGACTTCAAGCCCTCGTAATCCTGCCGGGAAATCAGCTTGTCGTTGAACAAGCTCTGGCCCTTTTCCCAATCGAAGCGGGCCTTGTCCAAATCGGCTTGGCGCTGCGCCACGACCGCTTGATTGGCGCGCAAGTTCGCCTGGGCCGCGCGGATGGCAGCCTGGCTGGAGTTTGAAGCGGCTTCCTGGGCGCGAACGTCGGCGGCGGGCTGAACCGATTCCACCCTCATGAGCAGATCGCCCTTGTGCACCCACTGTCCCTCGTGGACGTCGATCTCGGTGATTCTGCCGAAGCCCTCGGCCAGAACGTTGGTGTAAGTCAGCGGGCGGATCTCGCCGGTGGCGCTGACCAGCGATGTCAGGTCCCGGCGGCCCACCGCCGCCGCTTGCACCGCCTGGATTCCCTTCCGTTTCTGGTACACCACGACCGCCGCGGTCACCGCAACCGCGAAGCCCGCCAGGGACAAACCGATTTTGGCGCTTTTCTTCATGCCCTTGGGCTCAGGTCAGCAACCCGCAACATCGCGCGCTGGAGTCGGGAACCGCGGCCGGCAGGCACACAACCCACCACCGGGTCGTACGTCTCGCTCCTCTGTGCCTGCTATAGGATACGCGGCGAACGCGGAAAAGGTTTCGACCCCTCAGCCGGGCGCCCTCTTCCCAGCAATTTTAGCGTAAGAGAGCGGCAAACCGAAATACCGAAGCGGCGCCCGGTGCCTTCGAGCGCTCTGGCCGACACTCTCGACAATCGGGCGCGGGAATCATCGCTTGCGCCGGGCCCGTTCCCGCGATTTAGCCTGCCGCGCTGTAGCGTCCCGCCCAGGGGCCCACGGCAACAGCCGCGATTCGCGCCGCCCCACCAGGCGAGCCGCTGCCTGCTCGATTTGTTGCCTTGCCTCTGCCGGCCGCTCTACCCGCCGGGGAAGCCGCGCCCTTCGAGCCCAGTGCGCCCAACTCTCGAGTCTCTTGGAATGCATCCCGGCTCCGGAATGGAATGGCTCGGCGTAGATCAACAGGCGGGCTTCCAGTTCCCGGGCTGCCGCCGACAGTTCACGCGCGCTGGCTGCCGCAGCTCCCGCCATCCCGCTCGCCCGAGCGAGTTGGTCGATCCGAACGACGCCCGCTCGTCGTACTCGCGCCAACAGGGACGAGGCCGAACGAGAAAGCTTCGAAATCTGCCATGCCTCTCGAGCGGTCCCGACGGCGTAAAGCGCGGGCCACAGGTCCCGGTGGATGAAAGTGACTTTGCCCCCGATGAGCTTTGCCTTGAGCACGTCGCGATGCCCGGCAAGCCGGCTGGAGGCCTGGAAGATCGCATGGCTTTGCGGATGAGCCCACCAGGAGCCGCGAATCGGTTCGCCGGTCACCAGCCGGGCGACGCTCGGCAGGCGATTGTCGGCGAGCAGAAGCAATCCGCACTTCCTCAGGCTGCGCCAAACCTGTCGGAAGCCGCCTGGGAAGGCTCTCGCGCCGGCTGTCATTCGAAGCGGAGAGCCGCCGCGGGATCGACGCTTGAGGCGCGGCGCGCAGGAAGGTAACTGGCAACCAGGGCGACGCCGATCAAGAGCACCGGCCCGGCGAGGAGAGCGATGGGGTCGTACCCGCGCACGCCGTAAAGCCAACTGGCAACCAGCCGCCCGCCGGCCAACGCAGCGGCAAGACCGATCGCCGTGCCCGTCAGCCCCAGCAGGGCGCCGCGGCGCACGACCTGCTTGGCGACTCCGCTGCGCCCCGCGCCCAGCGCCATGCGCACCGCTATTTCGCGCGTGCGCTGGCTGACCGTGAACGCCAGAATGCCGTACAAGCCGATCGCGCTCAGTAACAAGGCCAGCCCGGCGAAGCAAACCAGGGACGTACCCGCCATGCGCACCGGACTGAATTCATCGGCCAGCCATTCCCGCATCGGCCGGTCTTCGCTGATGGGGACGTTGGGATCGACCGAAGCGGCGGTGCGCCTCAGCAACGGCAACATCGCCCGGGGATCGCCCGCCATCCGCACCATCGTCCGCGAATCCTCGCCCCAACTGGTGCTGGTGTCCTGCTGCCAGTAATCGACATAGACGAACGCCGCCGGTCGTTCGCTCATCGCGTGGTATTGCGCATCCTTCACGGTGCCAATAACCCGGTACGGCTGCCCCTCCACCACCAGAATGCTTCCCACGGCCTTCCCCGGAGACCACATTCGATCGGCGAGAGTTTCGTTGACGATGGCGACGCTCGGCGTGTCCTTCCGGTCTTGTTGGTTGAACTCACGGCCCTGCAACAGCGGAACGCCCAGAGTCTCGAAGGTGCGAGGCCCAACCTGGTTGATTCCCGCTCGAGCCGCCAGCTCGGGCCGGGTTGGCGCCTTTCCCGGCAGCCAGATGGAAACGTCGTCCCCGGAATTGCGCAATGGCGAATAATCCTCGGGGCTGGCTGCCACCACGCCAGGCAACGCCTCGAGCCGGCGAATCACTTCGCGCTGATAAGCCCAGGCCTTCGCAGCCGGGTACCCGATCAGGCTGGGCCGAAGCCGCAGCCACGCCAGGTGAGCGACGTCGTAGCCGGGGCCGCGATAAATGTTCCCGAGGCTGCGGAGCAGGAGCCCCGCTCCCGTCACCAGCACCAGGGAAAGCGCCACCTGGCCTACGACCAGAACGTCGCGCAAGCGAGAACGGTGGCGTCCGGTCGCCAGTCCGGCGTCCTTCATCGCATCGGTCAGATTGGCGCGGCTGGCTTGGACCCCGGGAATGACGGAAAAAAGCACTCCGGTCAAAATCGACAGCGCCAGCGCGAACCCCAGTACGCGCGGATCCAGGCGCAGCGTGAAGTAGGTTTGCCCGCCTTCGGAAGCGGTGGCATAGAAATTCAAAAGGAGGTTCTGCCCCTGGAGCGCCACCCAGAGGCCAGCCAAGCCCCCGGCAACCGACAGCAGCAATCCCTCGGTCACCAGTTGCCGCACCAACCGGCCGCGGCCCGCCCCGAGCGCGAGCCGGAGCGCAATTTCCCTTCGGCGCGCGGTGTTGCGCACGAGAAGCAGGCCCGCCAGGTTGGCGCAGGCGATCAGCAAAACCAGTCCCACCGCCCCAAAAAGCAGCGCCGCGGCGGGGGCGCTCTCCGCTCGTTCCACCGGACGCACGCCGCGGGCGGGAACGACCGCCACGCCGATGCCTCGATTCGTCTCGGGAAACGCCGCTTCCAATTGGCGCGCCAGCCCGCTCATCTCCGCTTGCGCCCGCGCCGGCGTCACCCCCTGCTTCAATCGGCCGACCAGGTTGAGGACCGTACAGTCGCGCTGGAAGGCGTCGCAGTAGTGATATCCCGCGTGAAACATCGCCGCGGGAATCCAGACGTCGGTCGCCGGCAAGCCCAGAATCGCTCCCTGAAACCCCTTGGGCGCCACTCCGACGATCGTGAACACGGTGCCGTTGAGTTGGACCGTTTTACCCAGTATGCCGGCATCGCCGCCGAATCGCCGCTGCCACAGAGCGTAGCTGATCACCGCCACCGGATTCCGCCCGGGCGCCTGGTCCTCCTCCCGAACGAAGAATCGCCCAAGAAACGGGCTGAGCTCGAGCACGTGAAAATAATTCTGGCTGACCACGCTGCCGTTGAGCTCTTGCGATTCACCCGAAATGACCAGGTTGATGGGCGCCGTCGGATACTCTGCCGCCAGCGCGGAGAATGCATCGCTGCGATCGCGGTAGAACACGTAATCGGGGTAGGAAAGCTCGCCGTAGCCCCTTCCGTTGCGGGTCTTGTAGACATCGACCAGTTGGGAAGCGTTCGGAACCGGAAGTGGCATCAGGAACAGGGCGTCTAAAAGGCTGAAAATCGCCGTGTTCGCGCCGATGCCCAGCGCGAGCGTCAGGACCGCCACCGCAGCGAACGCCGGGGACCTCCCCAGCAGTCGCAGGCCGTACTTGACGTCTTGCAGCAACGTGGTCACGGTACGTTTCTCCCGCGAACCGCCCGGCTGTTGCACGCTCGATGCCACCGACCGAGCGCCCGGAAAACGAAGAAAAGAAGGAAAACAAAGAAGTAGCACCCCGACGCGCCTTTGCGCTTCGTCCGGCGCTGGACGCGGTCGTCCCACGATCGAACACCCGGCGCCGATCCCTGCGCCTGGGATCGAGCCGGGCAAACCGTTGCCGGCAAGGACGCGGCAAGCTGGCGTTTGGCATTCAGTCGGTGCCGGCGAAGTCGCTGACGAGCACCTGCTCCTCCTGCAGTGCGGGGAACCCTTCGGAAAATGCCAGCACCTTCGCCAGTCCTCGGTAGTAGTACAGGTTTTCCTCGCTCGCGCGAAGCGAATCGAGCGAATCCCAGGTGGTGATGGCGGTGATTTCAGGCGCGACGCCGGGCGCCGTTTCGCCGCGGAGCACCAGCAGCGCTTTGAACCCCTTCTGCTGATGCAATAGCGGAATCATCGAATCGATGGCGGCGATGAATTCTTCAAGCTTTCCGGGACGAATGCGGAATTGGTGGACACGAGCTAGCATCGGCATGGCTGTGCCCCCTGCAGAACGGTGAGCCTGATGCTACAGCAGCGACGGAGCCGAAGTAAATGGCCGGCGCCTACCGGACGGCGGGAGCATCGCCGGAAGCGGCGGCGACCGTATTCCCGGGGCGCAGCAGATGACAGGAGTGCGTTCTGATCACCAGCCATACGCGGCGGCCGGGCGCGAGCCCGAGGGAATCGCGGGCGGCCGGCGTCAGCAGCACCTGAAACTGCGCGCCGCAATCCACCTGCGCGCGGACGCGGAAACCCGTTTCTTCGAGCGCGACGAGCGTCCCCGGAAGAACGTTTCGGGCGCTCAATCCCCTGGGTTCTTCGGTTGCAAGCAGCACGTCCCCGGCGCGGATGCCCACCAGAACCTTCGCGCCCGTTTCGAGCCGCGAAAGCGGAACTTCCAACTCGATGCCGCCCGATACCAGCCGGCAGGTCATCGTTCCGCGCGCCGGTTGCGCCTCCTGCAGAACGCCGCTGAAGATGTTTTCAAATCCGGCAAGCTGGGCGACGGTTTCCGAGCGGGGCGCGCCCAGAGCGTCGTGGGGCGAGCCTTGGGCGACGATCGCCCCCCGCTCCAGCACCAGGACGCGTTCACCGAGGGCGAACACCTCCTCCCGGGCGTGAGTGACGTAGAGGATGGGAATGCGATGTGCATCGTTCCAGGCGCGCAGGTCGTCGACGATCCGTCCTTTCGTCTCCGCGTCGAGCGCCGATAGCGGCTCATCCAGCAGCAGCGCTCCCGGCTCGGTCACCAGCGCCCGCGCCAGGGCCACTCGCTGGCGCTCGCCGCCGGAGATCTCGGCGGGCAGGCGATGGCCCAGCGAAGCCACGCGAAACGATTCGAGAATTTCAGCGACGCGCCGGTCGCGCGCGCCGCGCGGCAGCCGGGCCAGGCCGTAGCCGACGTTTCGATTCACGCTGAGGTGCGGGAACAAGGCCAGGTCCTGGAAAACGTAAGCGAGGGAGCGGCGAGAGGCATCGACGTCGATTCCCTGCGCCGAATCGAACAGCACCCGCTCGCCCAGCAGGATGCGCCCCTCGTCGGGCGCGAGCAGGCCGGCGATGCAATCGAGCAGGGTGGTTTTTCCCGCTCCCGAAGCGCCGAACAAAATGCTGATGCCCGCAGAAACGCGGCAGCACACCTCGAGGGCAAAGCCGGCATCGGCATCGGAGCGAAACCGCTTGCGAGCGAGCACGTCGAGCATTGCGCCCGGCCGATTCGATGGTGCCGTCGATGCCATCGCGCCGCCCGGCGTCACGCCCAGGGAGACCGCGGCCACGCCCGCCGGTTCCACCCGTAAACCACCGAAAGGATGGCGAAGCAGACCGCCAGCAGAACCAGCGACGTGAGATTCGCTGCGGCGTAGTTGCCCGCCTGCACCTGGTCGTAAACGTCGATGGAGATCGTGCGGGTGATGCCGGGAATGTCGCCGCCAACCATCAGCACCACGCCGAATTCGCCGAAGGTGTGCGCGAACGTGAGTGCGAGGGCGGTCACCAGTCCCGATGCCGAAAGCGGCAGAATCACGCGGAAAAACGTGCTCGCTGGCGACGCACCCAGCACTCGCGACGCCTGGAGCAGCTTCGCATCGATTGCGAGGAACGACGTCACCAGCGGCTGGACGGCGAACGGCAGGCTGTAAAGCACCGAGCCGACCACGAGGCCGGAGAAGGTGAACGCAAGCGTGTGCCCGGTCCAGGATTGCACCAGCCGGCCGAGCGGGCTGCCAGTGCCGAAAACCACCAGGACGTAGAAACCGAGCACGGTCGGCGGCAGCACCAAGGGAAGCGCCGTCGCCGCCTGGGCCAGGAACTTCCACCGGCGCTTCGAGAACGCAATCCAGTAAGCGACCGGCAGGGCGAGAAGCGCCAGGATCGCCGCGGTCACCAGCGAAAGCCGCAGCGTCAACGCGAAAGCAGCCCAGTTCATCGTTTTTTCTCCGGAATCGCGAATCCGTAGCGGGCCAGAATGGCGGCGGCTTGCGGCGTCGCCAGGCCCTGGAGAAACGCCTGCGCCAGGTCTTTCTCGCCGGAAGAGCGAAGCACCACTGCCGCCTGCTCGAGCGGCGGATAGGAATCGGCCGGCACCAGCCAGTAGCGGCCGACGGGCTTTGCGCCGGGAGCAAGCATCAGGGCGAGCGCGGAGAAACCCGCTTGGGCGTTGCCCGAGACGACGAATTGCGTAGCCTGGGAAACATCCTCGCCGAGAACGAGTTTGCCCGCCAGCCGGGAGTAAAGCCCGAAATGTTCGAGCGCGGCCACCGCCGCCCGGCCGTAAGGCGCGAACCGCGGATTGGCGATCGCAATTTTTTTCACCGCATCGTCGTCCAGCGCGGCGAGTCCCTGCCGGTCAAATTCCACGCGCGAGTCCTTCGGAACCACCACCACCAGCCGGCCGGCGGCGTAGCGAATCAGCGACGCTCGGTCGGCCAGACCTTCGCGTACCAGGCGCTCGGGACGGCCCACATCGGCGGAAAAGAGCAAGTCGAACGGGGCGCCGCGTTCGATCTGGGTGGTCAGATTCTCCGAGGAACCGATCACCAGGCGCACCTGCCGCCCGGTGCGCTGCTCGAAGCCGCGGGCGAGCTCGCGCAGGGCGAACTGGAAATCGGCGGCAGCGGCCACCGTCAGTGGGCCGGTCGAGGCCGCCGGCGCCGGGCCAAAGACGAGCGCGAGCGACACCGCCGCGCCCGCCCAGCATCGCAGAGCCGATTTCATCGATTCCGCTCCGAAGGCGCAAATCACCAATTCTATGCTTTTTAGTATGATTGAATTCGGTATGTCAAGCCGATTTCGGTTAGCTGGTGCGCGAGTCCCGCAGCCGGCCTCGGAGAGCCGGCGGCTCACACCCGCAAGATCATCACCTCGGTCGACTTGATCAGCGCCGCGGCCACCTGCCCCTTCTTCAGCCTCATTTCCCGCACCGCGTCGGCGGTGATTACCGAAGTGATGTGCTGCCCGCCGATCGAGAGCGTCACTTGCGCCAACAGGCCGCTCGTCTTGATGTCCACCACCCTGCCCACCAGCTGATTCCGCCCGCTGATTCGGCGAAACAGGCTGCGGCGCTGGGCCGGTTCTTTCGCCAGGTCGGCCCGATGCAGGTACCGGTCCAGTTGCGATTCGGGAATGCGGTGGTGGCCGCCGGCGGTTTTGACGCTCGCGAGCTTGCCGCGGTAAAGCCATTGCTTCAACGTGGAGTAGCTTATGCCCAGGATTTGAGCGGCATCCCGCGGTCTGAGCAGCTTGCGCGAGTTCATGTTCGGTCCATCCTGGCCAAGGGCCAGGGAGCTTCATTTAGCCAGTCCACCAGGGCCAGATCAAGGCGCATCTTTCGCCGGTCCGATCGCGGCGCCGCGGCTGCCGGAGGCCTCGCGGAGCCGCTGAAATACCCGGTACAGATGATGGCCTTCGTGGACCAGAAAAAATTCGATCCAGAGCGTCAAGGGCATCTTCCCGAAGGCGGGATGGATGGCGCTGCGGGCAAGTTGGTCGCCTCGGAGCCGGATCACTCGTCTGAGGAGTGTCGCTCGGAGTCTTTGCATGCCGGCAACCACCTCCGAAGTGGGGAGCTCGAACCAGCGCGCCGCCTCGGGGTCCTCCTGGGCGCGATACCGCCCAAGCCGGGGGCTCCGCTCGCCGAGAATGCGCTCGAGCCGGAAGAGGAAAACCTCGTGATAACGAGCCAGGTGTGCCAGGTTTTCGTGCGCCGACCATTTGCCTTCGGCCGAACGTTCGTGCAGCGCGGCCGGGGTGGCGCCTTCGAGGATGGCGCCCAGGGAATCAAGTTGGTTCTTAAGACGCGAGACGGCGGAAGCGGCGAGTGCGCGCGAGGGAGGGGGAAATTTCGACTTGGCGAGCATCGGGCGGCAGCCTCGAAGCCAGTATAGCGAGCGATCCTTCTCCCTGCACCGGGCGTGCTCGTCCCGGAGACGAGGGACGCTTTTTGCGTTTTTGTTTGGCGGTCGCGCGGCGCCGCGCCCCCACGCGGCTCTTGCCCCGCAGGTAGTGCCGTGCAACCGAAATTTCTGACTCGTGTTCTCCATCGCTGTCATGCTGAGCGAAGCGAAGCATCCCATCCCTACCGAGCGGTTCTTTCCCGCTCCCAGCCCGGGCTTCGAACCCATCGACACGACTCTTCAGTTACAAGAGGCTAGCGGGCGAGTTCGGCCGCCACCGCTCGAACGCAGGTGTCGATTTCTTCCTCGGTATTGTAGTAGTGGGGCGAGATGCGGATGGCGGAGGCCGCCCGCTTCTCGTCCATGTCGATAACCGCGTAGCTGCGGAGGGAAGCGCTGGTGTTGATTCCGCGGCGGCGCAGGGCGAGCACGACCTCGCCGGCATCGCGGCCGCGCGCCTCGACGGTCACGATCGCGCACAGGTCCCGGCCGCGATCGAGCACCCGGACTCCGGGAACCTCGGCGAGCCTCTGCCGGCAACGGGCCGCCAGGCGGAACGCTCGCTTGCCCGCTTCCTCGATGCCCACCTCGGCGGCGTAACGAGCGGCTGCCCCCAGACCCAGCACCAGCGAATACGCGAATTCCCAGTTTTCGAACCGGCGCGCGTCGTCGGCCAGTTCGAACCGGTCGGCTGCTATCCACTTCGCGCCCCGCATGTCGACCAGAAGCGGAAAATCGCCCCGCTCGAGAGCTCGGTCGGAAACGTACAAGAAGCCGATGCCCCGCGGCCCCCGGAGAAATTTGCGCGCTGTCGCGGACAGGAAATCACACCCGAGCCGGCGAACATCGATGGGAATCTGGCCGGCAGCCTGGCAGGCATCCACCAGGTACGGCACGCCGGCCGATGCGCAGATTTTGCCCACTTCCTCCACCGGTTGTACCAAGCCGGAGTTCGTCGGCACCCAGGTGATCGCCACCAGCCGGCATCGCCCGCCGGCCAGCAGCATGGCCACCGATTCCGGGTCCACGCCGCCTTCGGGTGCATCGGCGGCGCGAACCACTCGCACTCCCCGGCGCTTGGCGAGCGAGAGATACATCAATTGGTTGGAGACGTAATCGTTCTGGCTGGTGAGGATTTCGTCGCCGGGCTGGAAATCCAGGGCAGCGAGCGCTTGCGAAAAAGCCACCGTCGCGTTTTCCACCACCGCGATGTTCCGGCGCGCCGCGCCCAGCAATTGCGCCACGTCCCCGTAAGCCCCGGCGATGGCCTCGGCGGCTTCCTCGGCAACTTCATAGCCGCCCGATTCCGCTTCTCGATGCAGATGTCCAACGACGGCGTCGAGCACTGCCCGCGGCATCAGCGCCGCGCCGGCATTGTTCAAGTGGACGCAATGCGCCGTCCCCGGCGTATCCTGCCGCCAGCGTTCGAGTGCCGGGTCCTTCTCGGTCATCGTCTGCCCGCCTCCCGTTCCGGCGGCAGCGGCGTCGCTGCCGCCCGGTCTGTACCCAGGCCAGATTCGGCCGCCGCAGCCATCCGCTTTCGTCTAGAATACGCGCCGTTATGCCCAAACTCACCTTTCTCGGCGCTGCCGGCTGCGTAACCGGCTCGAAGCATCTTGTGGAAGCAAACGGGAAGCGATTGCTGGTGGACTGCGGCTTGTTTCAAGGCACCCGGGAACTGAAGCAGCACAATTGGGACCCGTTGCCGATTCCACCGGCAAGCATCGACTGGGTGATCCTGACTCATGCGCACATCGACCATACCGGATACCTGCCCCGATTGGTTCGCGACGGATTCCGCGGGCCGATTCTGGCCAACCCTGCCACCCAGGACCTCTGCCAGCTCCTGCTGCCCGATTCCGCTCATTTGCAGGAAGAAGACGCCGCCTTTGCGGCCAAGCGGGGTTACAGCCGGCACAAGCCGCCGCTGCCCCTCTATACAGTGGAGGAAGCGGCCGAAGCCCTCACCCGGTTCCAGACGATTCCTCGCGAAGGTCCGTTCAAGATCTCCCCGGAATTCTCCGTTCGCCTGTACGACGCCGGCCACATCCTCGGCTCGTCAGTCATCGAGCTGACCATCACCGAGAATGGCAGGACAACGGTGGTGGTATTCACCGGCGATCTGGGCCGCTACAGCCAGCCGATTTTGAAGGATCCGGAGCCGGTGCCGCATGCCGATTACCTGGTCTGCGAATCCACTTATGGCGATCGCGAACATCCCACCGACGCGCGCCAGCAGCAGCTCGTCGATGCGGTCAGCCGCGCCGCCGGCCGCGGCGGCGTCATTGTTGTTCCCGCGTTCGCCGTGGGCCGATCGCAAACCCTGCTCTACATTCTCCGGCAACTCGAGGACCAGCAGCGGATCCCGCGGCTGCCCACCTTCCTCGACAGCCCGATGGCCATCAGCGTTACCGACCTCTACGAAAAGCACCACGAGGATCACAACCTGCATTTTACCGAGGAAGAGCGGAAGGGCGACCCGCTCAATGTCCGCGAAGTGCACATGACGCGCTCGGTGGAGGATTCCAAGAAGATCAACGCCGTCACCTCGCCCTGCCTGATTCTTTCCGCCAGCGGGATGGCAAGCGGCGGCCGCGTGGTTCATCATCTGCTTCAGCGCCTGCCCGATCCCCGCAACCTGGTGATGCTGGTGGGCTACCAGGCCGAGGGAACGCCCGGCCGGGCGCTGCTCGAACACGCGCGCAGCCTGCGCCTTCACGGCGAAGAAGTCCCCGTGCGCGCCGAAATCGTGGACTTGGCGCAATTCTCGGCTCATGCCGACCGAAACGAAATGGCGCGCTGGCTGGGCAATTTCCAGGCGGCTCCCCGGCAGATGTTCCTGGTCCACGGCGAACCCGACGGCGCAACCGCGCTTCGCGGCATGTTGATGGAGAAATTCCACTGGCCGGTATCCATTCCCGCCTACCTCGATTCCATCGAACTCGCCTGAATTCCACATCCGTGCCGAAGCTGGTGGCACGGGCATCTTGCCGGTGTGGCCCCGCAAGTCATCCAAACACCTGCGCCTCCCCGCATCTTCCAGTCGCTGCGGTCCGAACCCTCGGACCCAACCCTCGGACCCAGATCTCGTCAAACTGGCTCACCACCCCTGACGCGCTCCCTTGACCGTCGATTCCGCGCACGCTATAAGTTCTCAAGCGGTTGAGGCGGGGAGGCGGGTTTGCGGATGAGCGTTGGAAAGCACTTCTCGCAGGTGGCGCTGGTTTTCTTGTGCTCCTTTGCCATCGATGCCTTCGCCCAGGTGCGCCCGGTGGTCATCTATGAGGGGGCCGCAGCCAGCCCAGTGGCGCCCGCGCCCTTCTCTCCTTCCTCTGATCTCTGGGTGACCTTGCCCGATCTCACCCGCGCAACCGGATTCGAGCTCAAGCCGCAAGGGGTATGCCGGAACGAACTTTGTTTTCCGCTGCCCCAATCGAGAGAAAAGGATTTCCTCCGCCGTCGCGAATCAGCCACTTGGTTCAATCTCAGCGCCTTCGCCCGGCTGCTCCACCAGCCGGTCGCTCGCGACCGGAAGTTCGGCATCTGGGATTTCGGCGCGCCACCGGCGCTCCACAACAATTACCTCTCCACGCTCCAGGCGCCGGGCTTCACCCTGCCCGACGCGAATGGCAAGTTGCATTCCCTTTCGGAGTTTCGGGGCAAGAAAGTCCTGCTGATGACCTGGGCTTCGTGGTGAGGGTGCCGCTTCGATCTGCCTGGATGGCAGACCTTCTTTCACCCGCTCAAAAACAAGAATTTCGAAATCGTTTCCGTGGCCGAGGATACCGGCGGCTTGAAGGATGCCGGCCCTTGGATCGCGAAAGCCAACCCGGAATACACCGTTTTGATCGACCGGCAGCAGATCGTGACGAAACTCTACAGCATGGTCAACGTTCCCACAGCCGTTTGGATCGATGAACGGGGGAAGATCGTGCGTCCTAACGAAGTGGCGTTCGTCGACAACCGCTTCCAGTGGATTTCGCATGTGGATGCGGGCCCCTACCTCGCCGCGATTCGCGATTGGGTGGCGCAAGGCGACAAGAGCGGCTACGTATTGAGCGACCGGGAGCTCAGGAAGCGGCTCACGCCGGCAAGCCCGGCACGGTTGATGGCCGATGCCGAATTCACTCTCGGCGAATACCTCTATCACGCCGGCCATGGCGCCGATGCGATTCCCTATTTCAAAGCCGCGCAGCGGCTCGCTCCGGACAACTGGAACTACAAGCGCCAGGCTTGGGCGCTTTCCGATGCCCAGCGCGACTACGGCACCACCTTCGCCAAGGAAGTTCAGAAACTGAACGGCAAGCCGTTCTATTTGCCGCGGCAAATGCCAGCGTCCCCTCCGAAGCCCGATTGAGATAAGAGGCATCGCCTCACTATGCTAGAATGCAAGTTTCTACAGGCCCGTAGCTCAGTTGGCTAGAGCGCTACCTTGACACGGTAGAGGTCTACGGTTCGAATCCGTACGGGCCTACCATTGTGTTGGGGATGGGCTTTCTCTCCATTCCCCGGAGCCAGACCTCGGGCCGCTTCTACATTGGCTCGACCGATAACCTCGAGCGCCACCTCTCCGAGCACCATCGCAATCACACTCCGCCAACCCGCGGTCGCGGGCCTTGGAGGTTGGTCTATCAAGAAGCCCTCCCCACGATGCTCGAGGCTCGGCGGCGTGAGCTCGAAATCAAGCGTTGGAAATCGGCCAAGCTGGTCCGGGAATTGGTCGATTCGCGCAAGGGCTAGAGCGGGCCGACTTGTCGGCCAGGTCTGCGGATCGGGCTGTCCCGGCGGGCCGGGACTCCGTGCGGGCCTGTCGCTTCTCGCGGCGGCGGTTGTCTACATCTTCCAGAGCCAGCCTTCCGGCCGCTTTTGCGCCGCTGATCGCGGCAGGCCTCGCCGTTCTAGCCCCCAAGTGCAAGTGACTCGATAGACAAAGTCTGCCGTGGATGTCGCCAGGATCGCCTTTGTCAGCGTTCAGGGGCTCTTCCGGCCAGTTGCGGCGTGCCACGATGGCCGGGAATGCCGCGATAGGCCCGCGAGAGTTCGCTCCCAAGGTATTCGGCAAGCTTCAGTGCTTTGTTGGGGTAGCGAGTCCGCTCCACAGGGTACGTGATCGGCCGCTCGTGAAGCGACTTTCGGCCCTGCCGTCATAGGGGAGGGCCGCCCGTAACATTCACGGTCACGCTCAGCGACGCCGATCCGCTCAGCGTCTTCGTCACATCGGACGCGCATGTTTCAGTGCCGCTCACCGAAACCGTGTAGTGATACTTGCCGGGCGCCGCCCTTGCCGGCAAAGGGAAATCCGGCGAGAAGTAGCCCTCTTGCCAAAAGGAATCAATAGCAACCGTGAGAGACCTTGCCACGTCCGATATCTGCCAGTTCATCTGGTCGTCATCGGGCTCAAAGTGCGTGAGTACGACGTTGTAAGCACTCTCGACTCCACGTGTGTAGTTGGGGAAATACGAAGGCCCGATGAGGCTCACCGTCACCATGCTCTGATCGCGTCCGCCAAGTCCTATCTCGCCCGTCGCGACAATTCCGGAACCATCGGTGCTGAATGACGCAAAGTTCGCAACCGCCATTGGAAACGGAAACTCCGCCTGAAGGGATTGGGGCAGCCCCTTGTTTCGAAATGAGATGCGTGCGGGCAATCTCTGCAAAAAGCTGCTCAGAACTCCCGTCACCGCGCCCGAAACCTCACCAACTCCGTACTCAACCAGCCCCAGTGCAGCCAGCAGAAGGAGCCCAACCTTCGGCACGAACAAACTCACGAACCACCCCGCGAACCACTGCAGGTCACTTCCCGCCGAGACGGAATTGGAGCTGGACACAACCGCCGGCATGTGTTGCACCGTCCCCGGCCGCTGCGAGATTCCCAGGTCTTCCGTCAGCCTTGCCGTTGTCGGGACGCTCCCCGGAAGGAGCCCGGAGAACACAGTCGTCACCGCACCCGACCCATCCACCTGAACCGTCGCCTTATTCAGCGTAAAGTCCTTCTCGGCAGCCTTGGACACCAAATCCGGCATCATCGCGTCCAGAATCAACTGAAGAGTGCCCGTGGGCACCGACAATGCAAATGAAAACATCGGCAGCGACGCTGGGTCTACGAACGGAAGTACAGGCACGTTCGGTGGCGGCGCGAGCCCGAAGGATTGCGCCGCCACATCAAGCGTAAGCCTGGGCAAAGGGAAGTCCTGTGACGGCTGCTGCAGCTCATTCTCAGGAAAATTCGCATCCAGAATCCAGAGCCCAATTCGTGGCGTCGTCGTTTCCGAGACTTGCAGAGCACTCGGACCAACCACAACCTTGTTTATGCTCGCAAGCTTCCCAATCAGCGACATCGACTCAATCCGTTTGGCAATGCTGCTCAAATACTTTTGCACATCCGGTTTACTGGGGTCGATCGAATATGCCGTTACGAGGTCTATCAACACGGCGGGCGCTTCAAGCCGCGGCCCGGCAGTCACGGTCAACACTTTCGTTACGGGAACTCCCGCGTCCGAATTCACGGTGACCGTCAGCGTATGCGGATCCGTCCCGCTCGTGATCTGAACCGTCGCGGTGAAATTGACAATGACAAGCTGCCTGTTCGGGATATGCTTTAGCGTCGCGTTCACCGCGGGCACCGCGTCAATCTGTACTGTCACCGACTCAATCCCCACCGGCTCCGTCCCAGCCGGAGCAGTCACCTGGCCAGTCACTGAAAAAGGCGCGCTGCCCACAACGGCGTATTGTTGCGGCGAGGAGACGACCAGAGTAGGAACTCTGCTCGGCATGACCCAGAATCCTAGCACAAGCCTCGCTCACTTGTACCAGAAGTGGACGGGGCGGGTTGCACCCCGATCCCGCGCTCGTAAAGCCTATGCTCGCCCGGCTGACCCATTGACAAGCGAACGTTTGTGGCGGGGCGCGACGTGTAATCGCAAGCGGGGTGACGATTCCCGTTGGGATGGATGCGGAGATTCTTGTGGGGGCGGAGCATCCACATACTCCCACTTCCGACGTCTGGCACGAGCTTGAGTGGGCCGGAAAGGAGTGCATGCCATGTGCCCGCATCACGTTCCAGACCGGCAAACGGCTCCAAACGGCGTGCGATTCGTCATCCGATTGCGGGTGCCTTCTCGAACAGACCCAGCCTCTGTCGAAGACCACACGCTCCAGCGAAACCTTCACGCGAGGTTGGTGGCTTGTAACCGAGAGATAAGAAACGCGAGAAATGTCACGGTGATAATGCGGTATCGCTACGGCTAGATCCGTTGCCTCGCATGACCGAAGGGTGCCTCTTGAGGATGCAAGGCAGGCTGCGGCGCGAGCGGTAGTGCCGTCTGGCCAACCACCCCATGAGACCACGTCACAATCGGCCTTATGACGTAAATTGTGACGTAGCCTTCTTGCGTCCGCCCCCAATTGCACCACTATGCAGCAGTTGCAGGAAAGCCCATAAAATGGAGCGAAATCACTGTTCCGCTCTGCATTCCAGCCTATCGCTGGGTATCGCTGCTATTTCCCTTTTCTAAATGGACACGGTAGAGGTCTACGGTTCGAATCCGTACGGGCCTACCAAATTCTTGCGCCATGGGTTTTCTCTACGTCCTCCAAAGCCAATCTTCCCGCCGCTTCTACGTCGGTTCCGCCAGCGACCTGGATCGTCGCCTCGCCGCACATCGTCGCGATCAGGGAATGGCTCCTTTGTCCATGTATGACTATATTGGTTGACCATGATATGCTGTTATGGTCAGAAGGAGGCCGGTGATGCCGGGCCGCGGCAAGAAGTCCATCCATGAGGTGGCTATCTCCGAATTCAAAGCGAAGTGCCTCGCTCTACTGGAGCAGGTGAGCAAAACAAAAACCCCGCTTCGTGTGACCCGGCGCGGTAAAGCCATTGCGGATGTGGTTCCCCCGGCCGCGGCCCCAGAGGAAAGGGATTGGATTGGGTCGATGTCCGGCTCGATCGAGATCGCAGGCGACATCATTTCTCCGATCATTGACACTCAAGAAATCGAGGCGCTGAATCGGTGAGGCTCTTGCTGGACACCCACATCTGGCTTTGGAGCTTGGCGGAACCCAAGCGGCTCTCACGGCGGGTGCAACACGAGCTGAGAGACGCGAACAATGAGCTGTGGCTATCTCCCGTCAGCACGTGGGAAGCGCTTCTGCTGCATGCCAACGGTCGAATTCGCCTGCAAGACGACCTTCAGGATTGGGTAGTCAATGCGACCGCGCACTTCCGCGAGGCGCCTCTCACGCATGAAATCGTGGTCGCAGCCCACGAACTGCCCCTTCCTGACCAAGATCCCGCAGATCGCCTCCTGACGGCGACGGCGGGGACGCTTGGCTTGACGCTTGTAACTGCCGACGACCGGCTATTGGGCTTGGGAAAGATTGCGACGCTGGCAAATCGGTGAATCTAGTGCCTGGCCCAATAGCGCTCTCGCGTTCTAACGGGGAGTGACCGGGATGCCGGTACTATCAAAACAAGACGCGGCTCAGAATTCTAGAGAGTGGCGCTCGGCCGGTCTCACCGCAGGCGACCCACCACCAGCGAGTTGGCTGCCTCGATGAATGTCTCCTTCAAACTCGGTGCCATCCAGGCCCGCTCTCGTCGAATTCGCCTGCGGAAGATCGGCGGACACCCATCACTCGTGTGCCGTCAGGCTCAATGCAACGGGCGTTGCGAGGCCGAAACGATTGTACCCACCGCGCTGGTGCCGGGCGGGTTTTCCCGGCAACGGTTTCGTTCGGTCCCTTTGCCTCGCCGTCGCTGGCTTCGTTTGTTCCTGACTCGTCGATGAACGAATGGCGCCCTGGAAGTCCTGTGTCTTACTTAGGCGGCAGCCCGCTGTTTGCGGATTTTCGCCCAGCGGGCTCTCTGGGCATCGGCAATCCTCTTCCGCGCGGCAGCGGAGAGCCTTCTTCGCACCCTGGGTCTCCCCCCTCGCGCCGGCCGGGAATGATTCCCGGCCAACTTCCCGATCGCCGCGATGGCGCCATCCAAGCGATCGAGTTCCCGCTTGGTGCGCTTACGCTCTTCTTTCAACTGGTGCAGCATCGGACCAAGATTGGCCATGTTTCTCCCTTTGTCGCGCCACCAACTATTGGAAGTGAACCACGGTCAAATACTATATACAAACTTCCTGCAAATTACACCGGTACCCATGAAATATTCTCTTTGCATACGTTAGTGCATCGAGCAACGACATAGGTTAGGCCGCGTGCGGCCATGTAGCTTCCCTGCTGCCAGCACTGTGCGAAGCCGAAGGCGGCAGTTAGCCGGCGCGCCGCCATGGGTGGGCCCGTTCGGTCAGCGGAGTTGGTCCCGGAGCGCGCGATGTGAGCGGGATTGCCCCGCAGCGGACCGGGGGGTGTTCTTCCGGCCCGCTGCGAAAGGAACAGCGGCAGGAATTACTGGCCGCCGCTCGGGCTGATGACAACGTAGATGGTCTGGCCGCCGCGGTTGACGAGCAAGAGGATCGGGGAGCTACCCGCTTGTTGGACCGCTTGGTCAAACTCCACCGGGTTCGATACCGGTTTGCGATTCACTTGCTGGATGACGTCGCCCCGTTGCAGAGTTCCCGCCGCGGGACTGCTCGGGTCGACGGCGGCAATGACGACGCCCCGAGTATTGGCCGGCAGGCTCAATTGTTGAGCGAGCTCCGGAGTCAAGGCCTGGACCTTCACACCGGTCATCGCGCTGCCCTGCGGCGTGCTCTGTCCCGGCAACGCCGAGTTGGCCGCAGTAGCTTCGCCCAGAACCACGGCTACCTGGCGGGTGGTACCGTTGCGGAATACCTCCAGATGCACTGTCGCGCTGGGTCCTGCTTGAGCCACCTTGAGTGACAAGTCCTGCATGTTGGTCAGTGGTTCGCCGTTGAACTTCAGGATGATATCGCCCTGCTCGATGCCGGCTTTGGCGGCGGGGCTCCCGGCCTCGACGCTGGCGACCAGCGCGCCTTCGGGCGCCGGGAGGCCGAATTTCTTGGCGAGTTCCGGAGTCACCGTCTGGATGTAGACGCCAAGATGGCCGCGAGTCACCTTGCCATGCTCGACAATTTGATTCATCACGTTACGAGCCAGGTCGACTGGAACCGCGAAACCGATCCCGACGTTGCCTCCTCTGCCGTCTCCGCTGGTGAGGATCGCGGTATTGATGCCGATCACCTGACCGCGGGTATCGAGCAACGCGCCGCCGGAATTGCCGGGGTTGATGGCCGCATCGGTCTGAATGAAGTCTGTGTAGCTCGACGGACCTTCGATATTCAAATCGTTCCGGCCCTTGGCGCTGATGATGCCCATGGTCACGGTTTCGCCCACGCCGAACGGATCCCCGATCGCGAACACGATGTCGCCCACCCGGATTTGAGTTGAATCACCCAGCGGCAGCGCCGTCAGTCCGTTTGCATCGATCTTCAGCACGGCGAGGTCGGTCTGAGGGTCGGTGCCGAGGACTTTGGCTTTCAATTGGCGTTTGTCGCTCAGCGTCACTCGCACGTCGTCAGCCCCGGCGACGACGTGATTGTTCGTCAGGATCAAGCCGTCAGGCCGCACAATGACGCCCGAGCCAAGCGCATATTCCTTTTCGGGAACCGCCGAACCCGGATTCTGGTTGCCGAAGAATTGTTGAAAAAGCGGATCGTTGAAGAACGGAGTCCACATGTTTCGGCGCTGGACGACTTTCGTGGTGGAGATGTACACCACGCCGGGCAATGCCGGTTGAATGACTGGCGCAAAACTATAAGGCAGTGGCGTGATGGGTGAGCTGGGCGCTGCATTGTTCGCCAGCGCCGGCCCAAGAAGGCCTCGGGTGGTAAACGGCGGATAGCCGTTCCGCGCCGCCCACGAGCCAAGAACCCCTCCAGCCACCACTCCACCCAACACCACCGCAATCACGAATGTCCACCGGGAGCGAATGGCGTCTTTCTGCATGGCTAACCTCCTGAAGAATGTTCCGCGGGAGCGGGGGTGCTCCCCCCGTTCCCTGTAGTGTAATCGATTCCCTGGCCCGAATGAAATAGCACTACAACTTGTAACATACTTCCTATCCCGCGCACAAATCGTCAATATCCTCCCTCCCCTTCTCCTTGATGCGCGCAGGGGCGAAGCGGGTCGCTTGGTCGTTGCCACCGGTCTCGCCGCTCGGGGCACCCGCCCAGAATGGCGCCACGAGCGGGGGCGGGGGTAGAATAGGCTTTCGAGCGGAAGGTTTCCGGGCGCAGCCCACCAAGGCTGAGCACCGCCTCCGGCGTTTCGCTTCGACACTGTTGCAACGTAGTACCTGACTGGTTCGCTCGCTTGTCCCTGCTCTCGACGAGAGCGTGCCGCCCGGAGACGCGACCTCTCAGTGAATTCCGCTATCGAAGGATCTGAATCCACAAGGAGGACATGATGGCTGATTCGACTGGTCCGCAAACCGCTCACGTTTATCCCCACCAACTGCCTCCGCTGCCTTATCCCTATGACGCTCTGGAACCCTATATCGACAAGACCACCATGGAGATCCATTACACGAAACACCATGGCGGCTACGTCAACAATCTCAACAAAGCCCTCGAGAACCAGCCCGACCTGCAAAAGCTCTCGGCGGTGGAGTTGCTCTCGAAGCTCAACCAGGTGCCCGAATCGATCCGTACCGCGGTGCGCAACAACGGCGGGGGCCATCTGAATCATTCCCTGTTCTGGAAACTGATGAAACATCCCGAAGGCGGCGGCGCCGGCGAACCGCACGGCGATTTGGCGGGAGCCATCGGGAAAGCCTTCGGCAGCTTCAACGATTTCAAGCAGAAATTCGCCGCCGCGGCGCTCGGGCGGTTCGGCTCGGGATGGGCTTGGCTGATGCTCCGGGGCGGACAGGTGGTGATCGAATCGACCGCGAATCAGGACAATCCGGTGATCGACGGCGGCCGGCCCGTTCTCGGTTTGGACGTCTGGGAACATGCTTACTACCTGAAGTATCAAAACCGCAGAAACGAGTACATCGAGGCCTGGTGGCACGTCGTCGACTGGAAGCAGGCCGAGCAGAATTACCACGACGTGAGGAAGTAAACGGTAGCCGCCGATTGGGCAGAGACAATCCGCGGAGGGCGCGGCCGAGCCCGCTCTGCCGCCGCCCGCAGCACCCCCGTGGCCGCGCTGGCGGGCGCGGGGAGATGAGGGCCGGCCCTGCTCGTACGCTCCGCATCGGCGGCCCGCGCGGGCTGAGCGCTGGCAGCAAGCGCGCTTTGCGCCAGGCCTAGTTCGCTTTCGGCAGGAACGGAGACAGCTTTACTGCGGTTGCGTAATCGAATATTCCGTGCGCTGGGCTGATTCCATTTGCCTGCTGGAAGGCTTCGAGCGCCTCCTGGGATTTCAAATCGAACCTGCCATTCACCGGCCCGGAATAGAAACCGGCCTCGATGAGCGCTTGCTGAATCTCCTTCCAGCCCTCCACAGTCTGGTTCAGCCAGAAAAACAGCGGCATGTCCATCGCCGGCTTCGCCGGTTCCACCGGCTGGAATGTCGGCAGGTATGCCTCCAGCTTCCACGCGGTCCAGTAATCGAGCTTCCCCGTTACCTGCAAGCTGTTGGCAGCCTGGAATGCGCGCAGGGCGGCGACGGCGTTCGCGTCCCACTCGGTCGTGGGCTGGGTATGCAGGAAGCCCGCCTTCGCCAGCCCCTGCTGGATCTCCCGAGTCCCGTCAGGGGTCCGCGCACGACCTACCCAGTAGCTCAAAGGCCGGGGTCTCGGCGGCAGCACCCGCGCGGGGACCGGCTGTGGCGTCGGCGGCCGTGGCGGCGGCCGGTAGGGCAGGTTCACAATGTTGACGTAGTACTTGCCATCGTCCGGCGCGTAGTTCAGGCGCAACACCAAGGTCCACCCCATCAGGTCGAGCAGGGACTCTCTCGCCGTCACGCCCTCGGCCCCCATCTCGCCATGGACGTTGGAGAAAAGGTTGACGGGAGCCGTCGCCACGCCGAACGTGTGCCCCGACCCCGCGGTTAGCTGACCGCATATTTCCGCCAGCATCGCGCCCGGGGTGCGGTCCTGCTGCGGGATGTGGAGAACGGCGCCGAGCACGTCCCGCGCGTGGACCCATTCACCGTCCGCGTTCCGCACCTGCTCCGGGAAAACCTCCCACCGCGGCCCGTACGGCATCTCGACCTTGTCAACCTTGAACACGGGGCCGCCCTGGGCCGCGAACTCGTCCAGCACCTGCTGGATTAGGCCCGTAATGCCCCCTTCCGGCCACGCCTCGACTGGCGAGCACCCAATCGTGTCGGCCTTGCAGGAGAGGTAGTGAATGCCCTGCGGCCCATGCTGCGCCTCTGTGTACACCAGCACGATCGTCCGGACCTTGGGGATGGGGAAAGGCTTCCTGACGGGCGTCCCGCGCACCGCGCGCACGATATCCGTGTCCTGCGGACCCGCGTACTCCGGGTCCACGTAGTCGATGAGCACGCCGTACCGTCTCTCGATCTGGTCCATGGCCGCCGACACCGCCCTCGCGTCCGTCACCTCGATGGTCCGGGCTGCTAGCCCCACCGCTTGGCTTTTGGCCCGTGCCTCCCCGCCGAGGAGAAGGAAGGGCCAAGCCACCGCTCCACACGCGAGCACCAATCCGCGCCCAATTCCCATTGCGGTCCTCCTCACGGCCCGGACTGCCCAAAGCCTTGGGACGTCACATCGCCAGAGCCGAGAAGCAGCCACTCAATGCAGTTCTCATTGTCCTCGACACAGGGCAGAAAAAGATTGAAGCCGCCATACTGGTCGAGCGTCCCGGTCACGCTGAACTGGCCGTTACAGACATCGCTGACCTCGGTTCCCGTTATTGGCCAGGTTCCGTCGGGGTTCTGCGCCCCCTGGGTGAGCGTCAACGTCATCGTCTGTCCGCCGTCGTCGTAATACCACGTCCCGGCCAAGTACTGGGGATAGGACTGCACGCCGGCGATCAGCGGGCAGGGCTGGCTGCTGTTGCAGTGGAGACTGTTCGCCGGGAAGAAGTAGGCTGGACTGTTCGGGGTGAGCACGGTGAAGTTCGCGTTGAGCTTGTCGTTCCCGCAGTAGTCCGGCGGAGAGCTGACGCAGGCCGCCTCGTTGGCGGTACTATCTGAGCCATAGCTGGCCGACGTGACCACCAGATTGCCCGTCGTCGCGTCGAGTGGAGGGATAAATTCGATCTCGGCGTCCGTCCACGTGACGATGTTCGTCACGGTCTCGCCGTTCAGAGTGACGCTGCCGGTACCCTGCCCGTCGGCGAAGCAGTATCCCTGGATATACACCCTCGCGACGCCAGCCAGTCCCACCTGCGGCGAAACACTCTCTATGTGCGTGGTCCCCTGTACCGGCGGGTAGGTTTGGCCCGGCTTGTGGCACGTGGCGAGTGCGACCGGGGACACCAGGAAGATGAGCATGGCAGAAGGGAAAAGCAGGAGCAGGGGTTTGCGCATGGCTCCCCCTTTTTTCGAACGATCGAGGCCTGGTCAGAGGCTAC
This sequence comes from Candidatus Acidiferrales bacterium, assembly GCA_035946455.1. Taxonomy (GTDB): domain Bacteria; phylum Acidobacteriota; class Terriglobia; order Acidiferrales; family UBA7541; genus JAKASX01. The sequence goes on from DASYZK010000010.1 coordinate 53,746, forward strand.
CCCCCTTCCCGGGGCCGGAGTCAATAGCGGTCTGTCGTGGGGGATTTACCCGTCCGAAACCGGCAGCGACGCCAAGCCATGCACAGGCTGGGGCTGCCGACCGCGACGCGCCGCCTCTCAGGCGCTCCCGCCCTGGCCGGGCCGGATGCCTCAGAGGTGCGGCGCCAGCAGGAACTCGAACGCCAGAATCGTCATTGCCGCGACGGTCGTCACCACCGCCACCACCAGCCCTACGCGGGTGAATTGCCCGAAGCCGATTCCGCCGCGGCTCCGCAACTGCTGAATCACGATCAAGCTCGCCACCGAGCGGAAGGAGGTGGCGTTGCCCGCCAAGGTCGCGCTCGATGCGAGCGCCAGCCAAACGAAGTGCGGATGGAGAAACAGGGGAACCAGCGGCCGGAACAGCAGCACTGCCGGCACGTTGCTCACGAGGTTGGCCAGCACCAGCATCGCCCCGCTCATCCCGAACAGTTGCGCCACCGGGCCGCCAGCCCCGGCCGGGGAAAGCGCGCCGGCAAGAACCATGGCCACCGCGCCGCAGAGGGCCGTCCCGATGCGGTTGAGATACAGACCGACGTTGCTCTCCACGGCAATCAGACCGTAGGTGAGCAGGAAGAAGGTAAGCGGCAACCAGTGGAATTCGCCGGAGGGGGCACGCCACAGATTGGTCCGAAATGCGCCCGGCGAACAAGCGGGATCGTTCAGTCACCCGGCATGGGCGAGGGCTCGCGCACGCTCCAAATCCGCGATAGATCAGTTTCAAACGGGTAAACGTGGACCATCCAGCCGAACAGTTGCGGTATCCACCGGCCGCCCTCCTGGCGGCAAGTCGGCTCGTCGGTGATGGGGAGGAACCGGGCCCATTCCTGCTTGACCGGCTCGGGCTGGCCGGGGCTGGCTTGGCGTATCTGCTGCAAAGCCGCTTTTGGCGGAAAGCAAAAATTCACGTGGCGATGCCAGTGAGCGACGCTGAGGGGAACTCGCCGGTTCAATTGCTCCTCGGAATAGCGCCGCGGCGCGGTGTACATCGCTCCCGCCAGTTTCCAGCCGCCGTCGGCGGTGCGATCGTAAAGCAGCGAAGTGGGGTGGGCGGGATCGAATTTGAACTGCGCCTCGATGGCGTAGCGCCAATTGGTGAAATGCTTTTCGCGTTCGGGAAGCTGGGGTGCGAAGATGCGATAGCCGTCGGCGAGCGCCGCGCGATAGTCCTTGTATTTCTCGATCGAGGCGCGCAGGGCCGTGACGATCTCGGCAGCGCGCTCGCTGTCGGCGGTATTGGCCGGGCGGAGCGCGGTCATCACCATGTGGGGGTCGGAATGCGCGGAGTCCATTCCCTGCATGCCCGCCATGCCGGCGGAGGGGCTTTGAGCGAAGCCTGCGCCGGCAAGCAGGATGCAGGCCAGCGCTCCTGCCAATGGCCAAACCAGCGGGGGACTCGCGACCTTGCTCATTATCGGCTTCCTGAAGCGTAATACGCGGCGGCCCGGAAAAAGTTGCGGTTTAAGGAACTTGCCGTGTTCTTTTCTTAAAGAAAACCGGCCCGCGCGCTTGACCGCCGCAAGCCGCATCCACACAATCATTCCATGAAAACGGTATCGCCAAACCTCTATCCCGACCCGGTTTACGTCGCTCCGGAGGAAATCCCGGCCGAAGGAGGTCGGTTCCGTCACGATACGCGCTGGCAGGTGTTTCGCAAGAATCTGCGGGGAGCGACGCAGGCGATTTTCACCCAAAGGGAGAACCGCCGGCGGATACGCCACGGCGACTACAAGCTGCAGCCGCTTATCGGCACGTATTACGTCACCCACCGATGCAATTTGAAGTGCCGCTACTGCACCGAGCACTACCCCATCCGCAACACCATGGATCTGGACACCGACGGCGCCATCGAAGTGCTCCGGCGGCTGCGCCGGGAGACCTCGGCACTCTACATCACCGGCGGCGAGCCGCTGGTGCGGCCGGACATCGAGCCGATCGTGGAGCAGGCGCGGCGGCTGAGATTTTTCCCGATTTATCTGGGCACGAACGGGCTGCTGCTGCCACTGCGCGACCGCGTGGTGGACTGGGTGGACCGCCTGGTGATTTCGCTGGACTCGATGCACGCCCCGGCCTGGGACCGCATTCTCGGCGCCGGCCGGGGCCAGGCGCGGCGGATTTACGACGTCATCGCGCACTATGCGGCGGAGCAGCGCCGCCGGCGGCTGTCGATCCTGGTGAACTGCGTGATCACTCACGACACCATCGAGCAGGTTTACCGGGTGATGGAATTCTGCTTCCGGCACGACGTGGTGTTCGCGCCGGTTTCGGCAACTGCCGATTCCCTGCCCGATCGGACGCTGCTGGCTCGCCCCGATTATCAGCGCCTGGTGCGGCACATTGCCGAATTGAAACGGCGAGGCTACCCGATACTGGGCTCGGTGGAATCGATTGAAACCCTGCTTCTGGGCCGCCCTTTTCCTTGCTACGCGATGGCGGTGCCGCACGTCTATCCCAATGGCGACGTGTTCTATCCCTGCCAGCCGTTGGGGCGCATTGGCGGCAACCTGCTCGAGCTGGGTTCGATCGCGGCGGTTTACCGGGAAGGGGAGCGGAAGTTCGGGCCCTGGAAGGAGTGCTGGCGCGGTTGCGCGCTGAATTGTTACGTGCTCACCGCCTATTACATGCACCATTTCTGGGATCAATTGGTGGTCGAATCCCTCGCCCAATTTGCCATGCAGCCGGGCACCGGCAAGCGCCTGCCTGCGGAAGCCGCGATCGAACCGCTCTACGAGGATCCGGCGACCTGGCAGGCGAGCGGCCCGATGTCCGGCGCCGAACCGCCGGCTCGCTACGATGTGCCGCTCGCGCAACTTGCCGGCGGCGAATGAGCCGTCCCCGGATTGCTCAGGAGGGCGGAACGCCCAAGCGTTGCGGCGCGCCCGCTTGGACCGAGGACGATTGCCCGGCGGGCAGGCGGGCGATGGCGAGCGCGGCGCCACCGGCGACAATGCCGCCGGCGAGTATCACTGTTTCCCAGGCCAGGCCGACGCCGACCACAAGCCCCGCGGCGGCGCCGAACGGCGCGAGCAGGGCGGCGAGCGCCGCTTCGCGCACGCCAATTCCGCCCTGGCTGATGGGAACAAGCGCGCACAGCTTCGCCAGCGGCCAAGCGAACAGCCATGCGCGAACCGCGAGATGCAGGCCACAGGCGGCGGCCAGAAACGCCGTCAGCGTGAGGAAGCTGGCTTGAACCAACAGACCCAGCCCGTAAGCGGCAAGCACTCGTTCCCGCCGCCGCGCCACCGAGCGTGCCGCAAGGCGCAACCGCGCCAGCCAACGCCGCCTCCGATACGAGAAGCGGCGAGCGCGCAGCTTCAAAAGCACCGTCAGGCCGGCCAGGCCCACAGCCAGGCCGGCGGCGGCGATCATCAGCAGGATACGCCGGCCCGCGGGACCGAGCGTGGAAGGGGCCAGGAGGACACCAATCACAGCGAGCGTCAGCAAGACGGCGACGTCGAGCAGCCGATCGACCAGGCTGCCGAGGATCACCCCGGCTCTGTTTGGCGCCAGCCGCAAGGCCATGCCCACGCGCACAACGTCGCCGCCCACAACCGAGGGCAACAGGAGGGTGCCGAACAAGCCCGCGAAATAACATCGCAGCGCTTGGACAAAGGTCAATCCCGCGCCGGCGCGGCCCAGGGTCAGGCGGTATTTGGCGGCTCCCACGGTGTGGGCGCAAAGGTAGGCCGCCAGCACCGCCAGCCAAACCAGCGGCGGCAGGCGGCGAAGTGCCTCCCAGGCCTGGTGGAATGGCACAATACGGAACAGCAGCGCCAGGATCGCCACGCTTCCCGCGAGCCGCAGCAGACTGCTGCGCCAGGGAACCGTTCGGGCTTGGCGGGACATTGGCGGCATTATGGCTTGCCGGAGTTGGCGGCGGCAAGACAGCGAGTAAAAGAGATTGAACGGCGATGTAGCCCTGCGATAATGTGCAGGCGCATTGGAGCGACCGAATGAAGAAGAAGATACGAGTTGTTCAGTATGGCGTGGGCCCCATCGGGGCCTCCATAGTCCGGCTGATGAGACAGAAACAGGCGCTGGTCATCGAGGGCGCCATTGACAGGGACCCGGAGAAGAAAGGCCGGGACTTGGGCGAACTGGTCGGCGCGGCGGACGCCCCCTGGGGCGTTACCGTATCCGACAACGCCGAGGAGGTGTTGTCCCGGCCGACGGACGTTGTCGTGCACACGACGTCCTCATCGCTCACCGACGTGGCGGGCCAATTGATGGAGTGTCTGGAGGCAGGGGCATGCGTTGTTTCGACATGCGAGGAGTTGTCCTATCCCTACCGCAAACACCCGGAGCTGGCGGCGAAGCTGGACGAGGCGGCGAAAGAATCGGGAGTCACGCTGCTCGGCACCGGGGTCAATCCCGGCTTCGTGATGGACAAATTACTGCTGGAATTGTCGGCGGCATGCCACCGGGTGGACCATGCGAAGGCGGTGCGGGTGGTCGACGCCGGGAAGCGCCGGCTGCCTTTGCAGAAGAAGATCGGGGCGGGCCAGACGGTTGACGCTTTCCTCGAGCGAGTGGCTGCGGGCGCGGTGAAGCACGTGGGCCTGCCGGAGTCGGTGGCGATGCTTTCGGACGGGCTGGGCCTGGACGTCGATGTCATCACCGAAACGGTCGAGGCGGTCATTGCCCCGGAAACCATTCGGACCGAGTTTCTCGAGGTTGAGGCCGGCCGGGCAGCGGGGATTCACCAGGTGGCCCGCGGCATGGCCGGCGGCCAGGAGAAAATCTATCTCGAGCTGAATATGTACGTCGGCGCGCCGAATCCGAGCGACACCATCGAACTGACCGGCGAGCCGCACTTGCGTTTGGTCATTCCCGGTGGGACGCACGGCGACATCGCGACGGCATCGATTGCCGTCAACGCGATTCCGGCGTTGCTGGCAGCGCCGGCGGGCCTGCGCACCGCCCGCGACCTGCCGTTCTGCTTCTTTCCGCCTCTGGCCCCGCCGTAAGTCCACTCCGGGCGCTTAGCCGCCCGGCGGAGCCGACAGCACCGCGAATTCCACCCGGTGAAAGATCGGGTCGATACGCTCGGCGCGCACGCGCACCCGGTCGCCCAGGCGGAAGCGGCGCCGCCGGTGCTGGCTCACGATGGCGTGATCCAGGTCGCGGAAGTAGCAGCGCTCGCCCACCGTTTCTTCCAGCCGGTCGATCGGCACCAGGCCCTCGACGAACAGCTCCATCAGCTCGACGAAGAAGCCGAATTTAACGACGGAAACGATCAGCGCTTCGTATTCCTCGCCCAGGCGCTGTTCCATGAACTGGGCGGTCTTCCAGTCCACCAATTCGCGTTCGGCGTCGTCGGCGCGGCGCTCCGCCTCGGAGGATTCCACCGCAATCTCCTCCAGCTCGCGTCGGCCGTAAAGGCTCGAAGCGACCTCGCCGGAGGGGTGTTCGAGCGCCCATTTCAGGATGCGATGAACGATCAAGTCGGGGTAGCGGCGGATGGGCGAAGTGAAATGGGTGTAGGCGTCGACGGCCAGTGCGAAGTGGCCGATGGGTTCGGCGGCGTAGCGAGCCTGCTTCAGCGAGCGCAGCATCAGGTAGGAAAGAATGCGCTCCTCGGGACGGCCGGTGATTTTCTCCACCAGCCGCTGGTAGTGCGCCGGCCGGATTTCGATGTCGAGGGGGACGCGCACCACCATCGGGCGCTGGCGGCGGCCGCGAAAGCCGGCGCGCGTTTGGGCCACCAGCCGGCCGTGCCGCACCGCCACCGGCCGATCGAGCGCGGCGCCGAGGCCGAGAGAATAGCCGAAGGCGCGGGCGAGTTCCTCGAATTCCAGCACCTTCTTGCCATCGGGTTTCTCATGGACCCGGTGGAGGGAAGGCAAGCCGCGGCGCTCGAGGTACCCCGCCACCTGCTCGTTGGCGGCGAGCATGAATTCCTCGATGATGCGGTGGGCGATGTTGCGCTCGCTGCGGGCGATGGTGACCATCCGGCCGAGCGCGTCGAATTCGATCACCGGCTCGGGCAAATCGAAATCGATGGCCCCCCGACTGCTGCGGCGCTGGTAGAGGAGCAGGGCCAGCTCTTTCATCAGGTGGAAGGGGCCGGCGAGCGGGGCGTAGCGGGCGGCGGCCTGGGGATCCCCCTCGAGCACCAGGTTGACGCTGGTGTAGGTCATTCGCTCGGCCGAGCGGATGACGCCCGGGGTGAAGCGGACGCCGGCGACGGCGCCGCCGGCGTCGAATTCGATGATCGCGCTCATGACCAGGCGATCCTCGCCGGGATTCAGCGAGCAAATGCCGGTGGAGAGTTCGTGGGGCAGCATCGGAATGGCGCGGTCGGGGAAATAAACCGAATTGCCCCGCAGGCGGGCTTCGTGGTCGAGGGGCGAGCCGGGGCGAACGTAGTGGGCGACATCGGCGATGTGCACCTGGAGCCGGAAACCGCCGCCAAGCCGCTCGACGTAAACCGCGTCGTCGAAATCGCGCGCCGTTTCTCCGTCGATGGTGACGATCGGGAGATGGCGGAAATCCTCGCGCCGGGTGAGCGCGGAGGCGGGCACCGCCTGCTGCACGGCTTGCGCCGCGGCCAGTGCTTCAGCGGGAAACACGTGGGGCAGGCGGTACTTGCGGAGGATGATCTCGATATCGACACCCGTTTCCCCGGGCCGGCCGAGGATTTCAATGACTTTGCCGGCCGGCGCCACCCCGCCGCAGGGATAGCGCGCCAACTCCACATGAACGGCCAGGCCGTCGAGTTCCGCTCTCCGGGCCTTCGCCGCCTGCGGGCGGAGGCCGGGCGCGGACTCCGCCGGCGACAACGCGGAGCGGGGAAGTTCCTCGCCGGGCAGTATCACGATTTCGTGGTGAACGCGAGGGTCGAGCGGGGTAACGGTGCAGCCGCGCGGGCTGTAATGGAAGATGCCGACGACGGTGGGGTGCGCCCGGCCTTCGATGCGCACGACGTGGCCTTCGGCGCGAGCGTCGGGGCGGCGGCGGTCGATTCGCGCCAGCACGCGATCGCCGTGCATGGCGTCGGCGAGATTGTGGGGGCTCACGTACAAGTCGCCTTCGATATCGAGCGGGGTGTCGGGCACGACGAAGCCGTAGCCGTCGCGATGGACGACGATGCGCCCGGTGAACAGGTTCGGATCGCGGCGTGAAGCGGCGCCCGCGGTGCCGCGAGGGCCGGTGCGCTCCGGCGCGGCGGCAGGAACGCGCGGCGAGCGTGTCTGCGGCCGGGGCGGAACTGCGGCCCTGGCAACGACGCGGTGGCCGCCGCGCCGCGATTCGACGATTTCGCCCCGCTGTTTCAATTCCGCCAGCACGCGCTGCAACTGTTTCCGCGCCGAGCGGCCGGCACGATCCAGGCCGAGTTGGCGGGCCAGTTCGCGGAGAGTCTTCGGCGCGGGATCATCGGCGAGCGCGCTCAAGACGTCCTGCACCTTGATTTCTTCGTCCCGGCCCATCCTCTCCTCGCTTTACGGCTGCACGATCATCGCGCCGGGCATTTGGACCACGGCAAACCGGCCATCGGGCTCGCGTTCCAATGCGGGCGCGAACAAGCCTTGCGATTGGCGCCGCCACCACCGGCCGGTGGAGCGCTTGGTTGCCGGATCGGTGAACCAATATTGCCAGAGCACCGCCCGCACCTGAAGCGGCGGCTTGCCGCCGAAGGGATTGCCGGCGAACAGGCGCAGCACGTCGGGATCGTTCTCCAGGAGCATTTCTTCGACTCGCAACAGCCAGGGCGACTCGCGCCACGGCCCCAGCGAGGCGAACCACAGATTCCAATCGAAGCGGGGCTGATAGGGAGCGAAAAAGCCGGGCGGCTTCGACGGGTCCTGGGGCTTGTAGCCGAAGGGATAGGCGGTCCACGTCTTGCCGTCGTAAGAGCCCTGAAACTCGATTTCGTAGCGCGCGCGAGTCATCACCTCGAACAAACCGTAGGAGTTGGCAATGCGAAACGGCGACAGAACGGTTACCGGAGCCATCGGAAGGGCGCCGCCGACGAGCAGGGCGGTAGTCGCGTAGAAAATCCAGCCGAGAATGATTCCGGCGCACCAGAGCCGCGCGGGGCGGAGACGGGCGCGCCAGCCGGCGGCTGCCTTCTCGGCCGGTTCCAGCGACGGGCGCGCGGGGGGCGCGGCCGCGACCGCTGTGGCCAAGCCGAGCGACAACACCGCGGGCTCGGCAGGCGGTTCCTCCGGCAAAGCGGCGGGGCGAGCGGACTGCTGCTCGCGGACGCGTTTCGGCGGCAGGCGAAGGAAGCGATCGTCCACCAGCAGGATGCCTTCTACCAGCACCAGATAATTCAAAAACGCGTAATTGGCCGTGAGAATGATTCCCAGTTGCAGCGCGGTGACCAGGACGAACAGGCCGATGCGGAAGCGGCGAGGAAGGAACACCAGCCACACCAAGCCGAGCTCGACGGCGAGCGTGACGAGAGCGGTACCTGCGTGGAACCAATGGGGAAGGTGCTGCGCGTACCAGCCCAGCCAGGTGGGCAGCGGCCCGTTCTGATAATACTGATCCATTGCGGTCAGGCGGTGCCATTCGGGATCGTGGCTGGCCAGCTTTCCCACGCCCGATTCGAAATAGATGCGGAACCATTCCCAGCGCAGCAAATACAGGCTGGCGCGCGACGGCGGACAATCGGCGCCCCAGCCGGGCCGCCAGCCGGGCGGGGCGAAGAACAAAGCGAGAAATCCGGCGGCGAGCAGCATGCCATCGGACTGGTAATCGGCGAAATCCTGCGCGGCGGCGATGAACGACAGGAACAGCACCAGGCAAATCGCCAGCGTCATTCGCGGCCACAGATTCACCAGCGCCAGGACCGATGCGACGATTCCGGCCCAGCACAGCAGCTCGAGCGCGCGATTGCCGCTCGCGAGCCACAGCAGCGTGGGAGCAAACCAAAACCGCAGCCAGCCGAGGGCCTTGGCCACTTCCTGGAGGTAAACGCCGGCGGGCAAAATCCCACGGGGGCCGATCAGCCCGCGAATCTGCGCGGCGAGCGAGCAGAACGCCGAGAGGTAGACGAGCGCCAGCGCGCGAAGAAACAGCCAGCGCGCGCCCAGGTAGCCGGAGCTGGGGCCAAGCAGAAATCGCGCGAGTTGCGCAGGTCGGCTGGCCATCGCCGCCGCCATTATACGGGCGGGCGACGCGCCGGTCCCCGGCAAGCCACGGGGCCGGGGCGCTGATTGCCGAGGAGGTTCGAGCCGTTCACCGTTCCCGCGCTACTGCTCGTTCAAGGGCCGGCGGTGGAAATCGCAAGACCCGTCGGCGCAGGCCCGGCGATTCCAGCGATACCGGTTGCGGGCGACCCAGCCGTACACCCACCCCGCCACGGCATGAATGCCGGGCGCCTGCAACAACCGGGCAGGCAGCCGCCAAGCGGGCAACGCTATGCCGATCGCCGACCAGGCGTCGACGCCGCTATAGACCCGGCCGCTTTCATCGACCGCTTGCATCAACCGCAACGCCGCTTCGCGATCGATCTGGGGGAAGCGGGCGCCGACATCGGGATCGTGCAGGTTGACCAAGACAATTCTCGACTGCGGATCGTGCCGGCGCACGCGCTCGGCGCTCGCGCGGCAGAGCGCGCAATGCCCGTCGTAGAGAACCGTCAACGCGGCCACCGGAAAGCTCCAGAGCGGTTTCGAAACTTGCGCCCCCGTCACCATTGTAACCCCCGCGGGAAAAGTGCCGGGGGGCGCGATGTTCGGAGCGCCGGAACTTGACCGGCGGAGATTCCGTCAGCGGGGAGCGGCGGAATCCACGTGCAGGATTTCGATGGTGATGTTGTCGGTGCCGCCGCGGTCCTTGGCCAGGCGAACCAATTCGCGGCAGGCGTCGGCGGGAGGATGGGCGTGGATCATCTGGAGCAGCTCGAGATCGGCGACGTGGGTCCAAAGGCCGTCGGTGCAGAGGACGAGCGTGTCGCCGGGCTCGACGGCGGTGGGTTCGGAAGGAATCTCGGTGGGGAAGTCATCGCGGCCGATGCCGAGCGCGGCGATCAGGACGTTGCGCTGAGGGTGGCGTTCGGCTTCGTCGCTGGTGATGATGCCGTACTCGACCAATTGATTCACGTAGGAGTGGTCGCGGGTGAGCCGGCGCATCGAGCCGTCGTGGATCAGGTAGAGGCGGCTGTCGCCGACGTGCGCGAACCAAAGGCGATTGCCGCGGAGCACGGCGGCGGTGCAGGTGGTGCCCATGTTGCGGTACACGGGATGGGCGAGGGCGTAGCTCCGGATGCGTTCGTGGGCCTGGCGAAGAGCGGAGGCCAGGGCGGCGGGAGGATCCGGCTCGGCCGAGTCGCGATACACCTCGTTGAGGGTGCGCACCGCGATATCGCTGGCGAGCTGTCCGCCGTCGTGTCCGCCCATGCCGTCGGCGACAACGGCCAGCCGGCCCTTGCGCCGGAACTCATCCTCGTTCTGGGGTTCCCAATAGCTGTAGGAATCCTCATTTCGTTCGCGAAGCAGGCCGACGTCGGTAAGCTGCGCGAACTCGATTCCCGAACGGGCTCCCATTCTTGATTGGTTATACTCTTGACGTCCACGCGCTGACAAGGCAACGCTTGTTCGCCTGCGCGCAAAAGGAAAGAGCGAGGTCCGCGGGGACGGGCCCCGCGCTTGGGCGCGCAGGTGGAACCGGATCGACGAGGGCGCCGCGCCGGGGCCGAACATTTCTTCCCGATTCCTCGCCCTGCTAGACTGGTGGCCCACCGGCGCCAGCCCGTCCAGCGCCGGCGAAAGGAAGCGGCCATGAAGGCGGCTGGGGTGCGGCTGGTGACGGCGGATTGGGTTGCCGAACGAACCGGTTCCGACGATTTTCTCCTGCTCGATCCGCGGTCGCCGGTGCGTTATTTGTCCGGCCACATCGCGAGCGCGGTAAGCGTTCCCTGGACGAGCCTCTGGGACGGCGAGGGGAATTTGCGTCCGGCCGAGGAGTTGGCGGACCGGCTGGGCGCGGCGGGTTTGGATGACCGGCGCGCGCCGGTGGTCTACGACGGGGTGGACGGCCGGCACGGGGCGATGCTGGCGTGGATACTGGTGTACCTGGGACGGAGCGACGCGCATCTGATGGACGTGTTTTTCGAGACGTGGCAGGCGGAAGGACGCGAAGTATATTACCGTCGGGTCGAGCCGGTTGCGCGCGGGTTCCGGTGGCGGCGGGTGGACGCGGTGCGCGCCAGCCGCGAAGAAGTTTTGCGCGACGGCGCCCTGCGAATCGATTTCCGCGGCGCCGATGAATTCTCCGGCGAAACCGACACCGAGGGCCGGCCGGGCCACATTCCCGGCGCGCGGCACCTGGCGTGGCAGGAGCTCGGCGGAGGGAACGGGCGCCTGCTGGCGCCGGCTGAGCGCCTGGTCGGCCTGCTGAAGGCCCGGGGCATCGCCGAGGGCGGGAGCGCCATCGCCTATTGCCGCAGCGGGCCGCGGGCGGCGCTGGGTTTCCTGGCGCTGCGGCTGGCGGGCAGGGACGTTCGGCTCTACGACGGCTCCTACGCCGACTGGGTGCGGAGCGGGCTGCCGGTGGAAACGGGCCGGGGCGGTCCCGCAGGGCGGGACGGACGGCCTGGCGGGAACCAACCGGGCATCGGACCCGGAGCGAGGCGAGCATGGCGACGAACGAAACCAAATTATTTCCGGTAACGGTGGTGGGAAGCTGGCCGCGGACACCGGGTCTGGTGCGAGCGCTGCGGCGCAAGCAGGCGGGCGAGCTCGCCGAGGCGGAATTTCAGCAGGAAGCGGACCGGGCGGTGATCGACGCGCTGGCGGCGCAGGAGCGGGCGGGGGTGGACATCGTGAGCGACGGCGAGCAGCGGCGCGACAATTTTTATTCGTTCGTCGTCGACAAGCTGAGCGGGCTGCGGCTGATGAAGGTGTCGGAGCTGATGGATTACATGAAGGACCGGGCGCGGTACGAGGAGATTTTGCGGGCGCTGGACGTGCCCGCCTTCGCGATCAAGAGCCCGATCGCGGTGGAGCGGATCGGCACGAAGAACGGGCTGGCGCGGGACGAGCTGGCGTTCGCGAAGGGGCACACGAAGCGGCCGGTGAAGGTGCCGTTGCCGGGGCCGTACATGCTGACGCGGTCGAGCTGGTTTGAAGGGCTTTCCGACCGGGCCTATCCGACGCCCGAGGCGCTCGCCGAGGACGTGGTGAGGATTCTGCGAGAGGAAATCGTCGCGCTGCGCGACGCCGGCGCCGACTTCATTCAGCTGGACGAGCCGATTCTGAGCCAGATCGTGCACGGAGCGGAAACGACCGACACGTTCATGTGCGCGGCGCTGCCGGCGCGGCGGGAGCCGCTGGCGGAGCTCGAGCTGGCGGTGGAGCTGATGAATCGCACCATTGAAGGCATCGGCGGAGTGAAATTCGGAGTTCACGTGTGCCGGGGGAACTGGAGCCGGCGCGAGGACGTGCTGCTGAAGGGCAACTACGGGCCGCTGCTTCCCTACCTGATGCGGATGAAGGTTCACCAACTGGTGCTGGAATTCGCCACTCCCCGCGCCGGCGAAATGGACGTGTTCAAGGAATACCCCAACGAGAAGGAAATCGGGCTGGGGGTGGTGAATCCGCGCACCGACGAGGTGGAAACGCCCGAGGAAATCGCCGGACGGGTGCGGCACATGCTGCGGTATTTCGCTCCGGAAAAAATCTATTTGAATCCCGATTGCGGTTTCGGCACGTTCGCCGAGCGCAACATCAATTCCCCGGAAATCGCCGAGCGCAAGCTCGAAGCGATCGGCGCGGCGGCGGAGCGGCTGCGAGCCGAGTGCCGCTAGCCGCGGCAGGCGGCCGGAGGGGCGGAAGCTTCTCACGGGCATCATAAACGTCGCAGGAGAAAGGAGGAAGCCATGGCACAGGAAGCGCAATCAGCCGAAGCAACTCTGAACGGGCTGCATCCGGCGAAGCTGGAAACGATTCTGGACTCGATGAAAGACCCGAAAGTATGCGAGGCGGTGTCGGGGCCGTGGAAGGCGCGGGTGGTGTGGCAAAAGGGATTCCGCGCCAAGGCGTACATGCGCAAGCACGCGGTGGAAATGGACGAGCCGGCGGACCTGGACGCCACCGATCAGGCCGCCAGCGCTCACGAGCAACTGCTTTCGGCGGTGGGTTCGTGCCTCACGGTGGGGTTCATCCTGAACGCGACCCGGCGCGGAGTGCGGGTACACGACCTCGAGATCGCCCTGGAAGGGCATTTCGACAACATTCTGAAGTGGGCGGGCCATGCGCCCGATGGCAATCCCGGCTACCGGGGAATCAAGGCGAAGCTGTACGTGAAAGCCGACGCCGACGAGCCGACGCTGCGCGAAATCTGGAAGCTGGCGGTGGACGGCTCGCCGGTGACGCAATCGGTGAAGCGCGGCACGCCGGTCGCAACCGAATTCGAAGCGGTCTGACCCCGCGCGATCAGCGCGCCGCCGGCAGATCGGCGCTCAAGCGGCGGACGGCGGCTTCGGGCTCGGTGACCGGGGGATTGGCGAGGTAGCGTCCGAAAAACACCAGGTAGCGCTGCCAGCGGTCCTGGATGTGGCGCGGCTCGACGAAGCCGTGGTTTTCGCGCGGGTACATCACGAATTCCACCGGCACGCCCCGCTCGAAAAGCGCGCGATAGAATTCCTCCGCTTGCGGGATCGGCACGCGGATATCGGCCTGGCCGCCGAGAATCAGCGTGGGCGTCTTGACGTTGCCGACGAACTTCATCGGAGAATGCGCCCAGTACTGGTCGAAATTTTCCCAAGGCGACTTCATGCCGAAGAAGGCGGCGAGGTAGCGGTGGCTGTCGGTTTCCGAATACATCGAGTAGAGATCGGAGAGTCCGGCGCCGGGTGAAATCGCCTTGAAGCGATCGGTTTGAGTGTCGATCCAAAGAGTCATGTAGCCGCCATACGACCAGCCCACCGCGCCCATGCGCCCCGGATCGGCCCATCCGCGAGCGACGACCGCGTCGACCCCGCTCATGTCGTCCTGGAAATCGCCGCCGCCCCAATCGTTCTCGTTGGCGGCGGCGAAGCGCAGTCCCCGGCCGGTGGACCCGCGGAAATTGGGTTCGAGCACCAGGTAGCCGTTCGCGGCGAAGATCTGCTCCTGGGGATTGAACGAAAGCAGGGAGGCGCCGGTGGGCCCGCCATGGGGATTGAGCAGGAAGGGATACTTGCGGGTGGGATCGTAATCCACCGGCTTGGTGACGATGCCGTCGATTTCCGTTCCGTCCTTGGCGTTCTTCCAGGTGATGACTTCGGTCGAGCCCAGCGCGTAATCGGCCAGCCAGGCGTTCTGGCCGGTGACGCGGTCGATCGCCTGGAACCCGATATCGGAGCGAAACACTTCGGCGGGATGCTCGGGATCGGTCCACGTGCCGACGGCGACGCCGCCGCGGCTGATTTCATCCAGGGCGAGCACGCCGGGCGTGTCGGTGAGCTGGCGAACGTCTCCGGAGGCGACGTCGGCGGAGAAAATCGCGAGCGATTGGCGGGAGTCGGTGCTGAAGAAAATCCTGGCGCCGTCGGGAGACCAAACGGGCGCGCCGGCATCGAGGGCGAAGGAAGCGCCAAGCTTCCGCGGCGGACCGCCGGCGGCGGCGACAACGTACAAATTCGTTTGCGCGGGCCCGGGACCGCCGTCGAAGCCGAGGTAAGCGATCGATTTCCCGTCGGGCGACCAGCGAGCGGTGTGGGAGTGGGCAGGCGCATCGGCGAGCTTGCGCGCGTGGCCGCCGGCGACGTCCAGAACCCAGACCGAAGTCTGCACGGGGTCGAGGATGCGGGTGGATGGGCGCAAGGTGTAGGCGACCCGGGCGCCGTCGGGCGACCAGCGCGGATCGATGACGTCGTAATCGGTTTCGTGGGTGAGCTGCTTTTCAGCGCCGGAGGCGACGTCCCAGGTCCAGAGCTGCGCGAGACGCAAGTGGCGATCGATCACCATCGGATCGTCGTGATCCTTTTTGCGCTGTTCTTCTTCGGCTGTTTCCGGCTCGGCCGCGACGAGCAGGAGCGTTTTTCCATCGGGCGAGAACTCGAACGAGCGGACGCCGCCCTTGTGGCGGGTGACCTGCCACGGCTCGCCGCCATCGGCGTAGATGAACCACACCTGGGCCTCGCTCGCTCGATCGACAGCCGCGGGCGCCTGCTCGCCGGCGATGGTGAACGCCAGCAGCTTGCCGTCGGGCGACCAGGCGACGTTCGAAACGCTCTTGTCGCCTCGAGTGTATTGGCGCGCCGCCGAGGCGGGTCCCGCGGCGGGCACCACCCACAACTGGGTGACCGATTTCCCGGGCTGGTTCTTGGGCATTTCCGCGGTGGCCACCAGGTAGGCGATTCGCGCGCCATCGGGGGAAATGCGAGGAGAAGACACGCGCGCCAGCCGCAGGGCAGCCGCCGTGCCGAAGAGCAGCTTGCCGTCTTTGGCTCGCGGGGCGGGATTCTGCGGGGCGGCGGCGGGCTCCTGCGCCGCGGCGGGCGGCGGAACGGCGAAGCAGGCGAGGGCGAACGAGAGCGCAAGCGAGAGCCAGCGATTTTCAGAGGACATCAAAGCGGCCTCCAGTCGGGAATTGCCGGGAACGGCGGCGCGGCGAAGACTCGGGCACAGCCGGGCCCCGAAGGTTCGGGAGGCTGTGCCACGAAGAGCGACACCACGGGCGAGGGCGCCCGTGCCACATAGGGTTTGGAAGTTGCCGATTTCGAGGCGGGACTAGCTCGAGACAAGTCGATCCACCTCGCGAGCAGAATTTCCCACAAACCCCGTGGAATGAGGCACTTCATTTTTGCAAGTCGATCCATTTGGGGCCTGTTGTCGAGGGGAAATGATGATGCAAAAAAGCGAGAAGAGGCGCGAATTTTCGCGAAGGAGAATGCACGCTCGCCGAGCGAGATTGTAGCGGAAACGACAGCGGGGGAGAAGCGGTAGTTCAAGTAAACGCGGCAGAGAGATGGGGGGCGGACTCAGTTCCAGCGGATGATGCGAACGAGGTCGGAATAGTTGTCGGTCCAGAGGCCGACGCTTGGCCGGGGCTGAAGCGGCTGCCAGCGGGGATCCTGAGCGAGGCCGGAGGCGTCGTCCGCTCGCCGGGCGAGAACGATCCACTTCGAGGCGAATTTACCCTGGTCGATATCCTGCTGGGTGACGGCGGTGTCGTTGCGAAGCCAGCCGACGAGGCCGAGATTCCGGGCGAGGTTGGCCAGCACCGGTTGGAGATCGAGATAGCGATTGGAGACGTTGAAGGCCAGGATACCGTCCGGAGCGAGTTTGGCGAGATAGAGCAGCATCGCCTGGCGAGTGAGCAGGTGGACGGGAATGGCATCGGAGCTGAAGGCATCGACCACGAGCAAGCCGAAACTTTTCGGCGGGGCGGCGGCCAGCGACAGGCGTCCGTCGCCGAGCACCACGCGGACTGCTCCCGGGGAATCCTGCAAGAAGGTGAAATAGCGGGGATCGCGCGCCAGACGGACCACGAGCGGATCGATTTCGTAGAAGGTGAAGGGCTGGCCGGGCTGGGCATAGGCGGCGATGCCGCCAACGCCGAGGCCGATGATGGCGACCGCGGGGTTTCGGCCCGAAGCGGCGAGCTGGGTGAAGACTTGCCCGATCGGTCCGGAACGAGTGTAGTAGCCGAGCGGCTCATCGCGGCGGTTCGGATCGAGGT
Source organism: Candidatus Acidiferrales bacterium (assembly GCA_035946455.1). Lineage (GTDB taxonomy): Bacteria > Acidobacteriota > Terriglobia > Acidiferrales > UBA7541 > JAKASX01. The sequence continues at coordinate 70,402 of DASYZK010000010.1, forward strand.
TTTCGAGTCCGTGGATCGTGCTGCCGTGGAAGAGGAGCGCCTGCTTGCCGTTTTGGCTGAGAACGACGCGGGACACGCCGAAGTAGTTTCGTCCGGCGTAGAGGCTAGCGCCGAAAGGCCCGGCGTAGGAGTGGAAGCCGACGAGCAGGGCGGCGGCGCCCAGGGCGAAGCGCAGCGGCCGCCTGCTGAAACTGAGGCAGAGCAACAGAGGCGGCACGAACGCTCCCAGCCGCAAGACGGTCTGGTCTTGCACGCCGAGAGCGGGCACGATGCGCACGAGCGCCAGAGCGAACACCCCCAAGCCGGCGGCCCAAGCCAGATCCACCCAAGCCGGGGCCGGGCGAGGCATCTTGGTTTCCAGCCGCCCCTCGACTTTCGCTCGGGGCCGTGAGCGTGAGCCGAACGGCGGCCGAACAAGGGCGGCGGCCACGAGCATCAGGGGATATTCGAGCACGCTCGGAAAAATCAGCGGCGCGATCAGGGCGTTGAATACGCCGCCGAGCACTCCGCCAATCGCCAGGCAGAGGTAGAAGCCGGTGAGCCGGCTGGCGGGCGGCCGGCTGCGAGCCAGCTCGCCGTGGCAGACCATCGCCGCCACGAAAAACGCCAGCCAATTCAAGGCCAGCAGCACAACCGCCGGGAGCCAGGCGTGGGAGATCCAGACGAAGAGGACCGCGAGAACGAGGAAAGGCAGGCGTTCGACGAAAATTCGATGGGGCAGCGGCGGCCGCTCGGCGAACACGAAAACGAACGTGGCGAGGTAGATGGCGAGAGGAACGATCCAGAGAAGAGGGATGGGCGGAAGATCGGTGGTGACGGTGAGAGTGACGCCAAGAAGCAGGCTGGACGGAACGAACGCCAACAGGATCCAGCGAAGCCGCTGGCGAAACGCGACCGGAACGTCGGCGGAAGGCGCAGTACCGGCCGGGGCGGGGCCGGCGGGCGCGGAAAGGGATCCGCTGCGCCAGGTGAATACGGCGCAAGCGAAGACGAACAAAACCAGCCCTCCATAGCCCCAGGCCCACACCCGTTGCTGCTCGTTCAACCCGAAAACGGGCTCGAAGAAGAAGGGATAGGAAAGCAGGGCAACCATGCTGCCGAGGTTGCTGGCGCGGTAGAGCGGATAGGGGTCGGCGCCGTGCGCCCGCTTGGCGCCGGCGTACCAGCGTTGCAGCAGCGGAGTGATGGTGGAGAGGACGAAGAACGCGGGGCCGACGCTAACGAGCGCCAGGAGGAAAATCCAGGGAATCGGGTTCCGGCCGGCGGGCGGAATCCACCGCGAGGAGAGATGAATGGGGAGCAAGGCAAGGGGGAAAAGCAGCAGCGCGGCCTGGAGGCAGAGCTGGATCCGGGGGGAGATGCGGTCGGTGACGAAATGGGCCCAGGCATATCCGGCCAGGAGGGTGGCCTGGAAGAAGACGAGGCAGGTGTTCCAGACCTCCGGGGCTCCGCCAGCCAGGGGCAGAACCATCCTGGCGAACATCGGCTCGACCAGAAAGAGGAGTCCGGCGCTGAGGAAGAGAGTAAGCCCGAAAAATCGCCTCAAAAGCCACCTCGGCCAGTGCCTTGGAAAGGACCGAAGTCCTACCTGCTGTGTGGGGCGAGTGTAGCATTGGCCGCCAGCGTGGCCGCGGATGAGTCCGGGGCCCTGTGTGCAGAGAGCCAATGAAACACATGCTATCCCGCGATCGCCGGTAGCGGTACCCGGGGGCGCCGGAATGGCAGTCGGCTGTCAGCGTTCAGCATTCAGCCGGCAGCGTTGCAGCGGGCGGCCAATGAGCCGGTGCGGCTGAGGGTTAATGGCGGTCGTCACGCATGGCGAGCGAATCGAGTGGCGGCCGACGGCCCGACGATCGGCTTGCTCCGCGGGCGTCTCCCTCCTTGGGGTTTCCCTCCAGGTACTGCGTAGTCATTATGAGTAACATGCCCCGGGAAACCTTTCTGCGGCGCAATCACCCCGGCCTATAATTCGGTGGCAGCTTTCCTCTCGCCAGAAACGGAAAGGCATGCGTCCCGAGCCAGCAGAGGTCCACCCGCGCGTCCCTTCAGCTTCCGAAGGGCCCCGCGCCAGCCTGCACTCCCTCGTCCACCGCTTCATGTCCTTCGGCCGCCTGGATGAAGAGGCGGCCGGCGGCACTCTGTGGCCGCTCTTCCTGGTGAGCTTCGCTTCGCTGTACATCGAAGTGATGCTGATTCGCTGGATGGGCACGGAAGTCGGAGTGTTTGCCTACTTTCAGAACCTGACGCTGATCGCCTGCTTTCTGGGATTCGGATTGGGCTGTTACAAGGCGGGGCAG
>DASYZK010000011.1:0-50301 GCA_035946455.1 Candidatus Acidiferrales bacterium
CCCGGCGCGACGCGCCGGGCCTCCCTGCGGTTTCGTGAATTTTCCAGCGGCGAACCGCGCGTTTCCTGGCCCGTCAGTTCCCCGCCCCGGGTTCGGCGCGGGTGTGGTCGACCACGACTTTGCCGCCCTTCATCACCCAGCGCACGCCATCGATCACCGCGTTCACGTCGGCGAGCGGATTGCCTTCCACCGCGACGATGTCGGCGAAATAGCCGGGCGCGACGGCGCCCAGCGACTTGTCCATTCCCAGCGCCGCCGCTCCGTTGGCAGTGGCGGCTTCGAGCGCTTGCGCCGGCGTCATTCCCGATTTCACCAGGTATTCCAGTTCGTGGGTGTTCTTGCCGAACGAGTTGTACACCGCGTCCGACCCCATATCGATTCTCACGCCCGCCTGGAGCGCCCGGCGCACGGTTTCTTCGTTCCGGCGCACGAAATCGTCGAGGTCGGCCACCTGCTTGTCGTTCCAGCCGAATTCCTTGGCGTTCTCCGCGTACCAGACGTTGTGGTAAACGGTGGGGGTGTAGATGATGTGCTTGGCGGCGATTTCCCGGAGGGTCGCGTCGTCCATGTCCACCGGGTGCTCGATGGTGTCGGCGCCGGCTCGAGCGGCGTCGCGCGCGCCATCGGGACCGTAGGTGTGGACGGCAATACGTTTGCCCATCTGGTGCGCCACCTGCACCGCGGCCTGGATTTCGTCGTAGGTGAACGTCTCGTGTTCGGTGACGTCCTGAAAGCTGCCGGTCGAAGCGAACATCTTCACCACGTCGATGCCGGCGGCGATTTCCTCGCGCACCGTCTGCATCACCTCGGGAACGCCGTTTGCCTGGCCGAGCGGGCGCTCGATGCCGGGAAACACGAATCCGAGCGTGGGCACGGCGCCGCCGGCATGGAGCCCGGGGCCGGCAACGAACATGCGGGGTCCTTCGATCGCGCCGGCGTTGATCAGGTTGCGCAGGGCGAGGTCGCTGTAGTTCTGCGCCGCCAGATCGCGCACCGTGGTGACGCCGATTTCGAGGCACTGGCGCGCGTTGGCCTGGGCGTAGAAAACGGTTTCCTGGGGCAGCCTGGCTCGCGATTCGGTGAACGGAGTCGTTCCGGGCTTGCCGCTCCAGTAATAGGTCATGTGGGTATGGGCGTCGATGAGGCCGGGGATACCGGTATAATTCGACAAATCGATGACGGTGGCGCCAGCGGGGATTTGCGCGGTTCCGGTCGAAACGCTCCGGATGCGGTCGCCGGAGACGGTTACGAGCGCGTGGTTCAACACTCGGCCGCTGCCGTCCTCCGGAATCAGCGTGCCAAATTTGATCACCGTTACCGGGCCCGGCTTTGCACTCTCGTTTTGGGCCCAGAGCGGGCAGAGAAACCACAGGATGGCGACCAGCGAAAGAGAAATACGCCTGAGCTTCATCGAAGAGCCTCCTTCGAAGGATGCGCGGGAAATCGCGGCGCGTGATCCCGCGCGCTGAGGGATAAGGAGCGCCATACCGGGCGCGCCATCGATGAGCGCCGGCGCCGCTCCGCGGCAGGACCCCGTCTAAGAAGGCGAAGAGGGAGATTTGGGCTGCGGCTTCGGCGGCGCCGTCAGATGGAAATCAACGCTGACGGTCGTCTCCACCGGAATGGCCTTGGAGTTGCTGATGGTGGGCTGGTAGCGCCAGTGCTTCACGGCGCTCGCTGCGGCCTTCCCCAGGTCCTTGTCCCCGTCGGCGACCTTCACCGATTTCACCGACCCGTCGGCGCCGACCACGATATCCAGGGTTACCGTCCCCTGGACACCCTTCTTCCGCGCCGCCTCAGGATACTTCGGCGCCTCTTGCTTCACGATCTTGTTTTGCATCACCACGCCGCTGACGCGCAACGGGGCATCGGCAGGGGCACCCTGCGCTCCCATGCCGGCGAGCAGCGCCGCGCTCAACGCCAAACTCGATAGAATCATGGCCACCTCGGTTGAAAACGCATCGCGCGACCATATACCCGGGGCAAGGGGAAGTCAACCGATTCCCCGCAAGGATTTTGGCTGCGCTCGCCGTGCCAACCCGCATAGCGGCCGTCGCGTCGGGTTCATCCTCTCGAGAGCCTCCTCCCTACGGAGCAACCGGACCTGTCGACATCGTTGCCGTCCACGATGGAATGCCGGGATTCTTCGCCCGCGTCGTCCCGAAGCTTCGGGACGACGCGCAGAGCCACCGGGCGGGATTTTCGCGAAAAGAGGAGGCGCCGGCCCGCTCCGCGCAGAATGACATGCTTTGGCTATGAAGGGGATGCGATCGGCACCAGACAGCTGCCGCGAGGTCCAGTTGTGGCCCACGTTTGCCATTGACGGCGCAGGCGTCTGGGATTAGCTTTTCGCGGAACTTTCTCGGGGATGTGACCGCGGCGCCGCAGGCAGCGGCTATGAGGAGCGAGGGATGAACTTCAAAAAGCTTGTATTCCACGCGTTGGGGGTAACGGCCCTGGTGCTGACAGGCACGGCTGGTCCGGCAAGCGCGCGGGCGTGGCGCAACGCCGCCCTGCAATCCCAGGCGGCGGCCGGCGCCGAGAAGCCCAAGCCGGGCCTGTCGCTTCAGCCGGCGCGAAAAATCGAATTCGATACGGACGAGGGCACCTGGCTCTCGCTCGACGTCTCGCCCGACGGGAAAACCATCATCTTCGACATGCTCGGCCAGCTCTGGACGATTCCCATCGCCGGCGGCAAGGCCACGCGGCTAACGACCGGCATGGCCTTTAACACCCAGCCGCGCTATTCGCCCGACGGGAAATGGATCGCTTTTCTGACCGACCGCTCCGGGGCAGACAATGTTTGGATTTCCAAGCCCGACGGCTCCGACGCCCGGCAGCTGAGCAAGGACGAGCAAAGCGAGTTCGCCTCGCCCACGTGGACTCCCGACAGCCAGTACGTGATCGTCTCTCGCGCGACGGAAGGACTGGGCGCCTACGAGCTTTGGATGTACGACATTCGCGGCGGCTCGGGCGTCGCCCTCACCCACGCGAAAGCGCATCCGGATACTCCGCGAAACATGCAGGACAACGCGATGGGACCGGTGGTTTCTCCCGACGGCCGCTACGTCTATTTCGCCCACAAGCGCGGCGGGTTCCAATACAACATTCTGGATTTCCCGTTGTGGCAGGTGCAGCGGCTCGACCGTCAAACCGGCGCCGTCGATACGCTGACGAACGAGGCCGGGAGCGCGTTCCGCCCGTGGCTTTCGCCCGACGGCGGCAAGCTCATCTATGGCACCCGTTACGAACGGGATTCCGCGCTGCGGATACGCGACCTGAAAACCGGCGACGATCGCTGGTTCAAATATCCGGTGCAGCGCGACGACCAGGAGTCGCGATTCGTCAGCGATTTGCTGCCCGGCTACGCGTTCACTCCCGACGGCCAATCGGTGGTGCTGTACAACGGTGGGAAGTTTCATCGCGTCGACGTCGCCACCGGCAAAGATGCGCCGATTCCCTTCACTGCGCACGTTTCGCTGGACCTCGGTCCGAAACTCTATTTCCCCGCCCGGGTGAACGAAGGGCCGGTGAAGGTGCGGCTGATTCAGGGCCCGGTGCAATCGCCCGACGGCCGCCGGCTGGCCTTCTCGGCGCTCGCCCATTTGTACGTGGTGGACCTGCCCGCCGGCTCGCCCGAGCGCGTCGCGGCGGGCGAGCAGCGGCAATTCGAGCCGGCGTGGTCGCCCGACAGCCAATGGATCGCCTACGTCACCTGGGACAGCGAGGAACACGGCGCGCTTTGGAAAGTGCGCGCCGACGGCACGGGCGCGCCGCAGCGGCTGAGCGACGCCGACGCTTTCTACAGCGATCCGGCGTGGTCGCCGGACGGCACGAGAATCGTCGCTCTGCGAGCTCCAGACATCCTGCGCGATTACCGCTCGCCCGGCGCCGGCCAACCGGCGGCAACCGACCTGGTTTGGTTCTCCGCCGGCGGCGGCGACGCCCACAGCATCATTCCCGCGCTGGGGGCCAGCAAGCCGCATTTCACCAAGGATCCCACGCGCATCTTCCTCAGCTCGCCGCAAGGGCTGATTTCGGTTCGCTACGACGGCACCGATCGCCGCACTTACGTGAAAATCACCGGCAACCCGCGCGGGGAGCAGCCGTCGCCGGCGCGCGACATCCGGATGTCGCCGGACGAAACCATGGCGCTGGCGGCGGTGAATTACCAGCTCTACCTGGTGGCGGTGCCGGCGGTGGGCGGCGAAGCGCCCACGGTGAACGTCGAGAAGCCGTCGGTGGGTGTCAAGAAACTCACCGAAGTCGGCGCCGACTACTTCGATTGGGCCGATGGCGGGAAAACCATCACCTGGGGACTGGGCGCGAGCTTCTTCCGCGAACCGGTGTCGGCGGTGACGTTTCAGGACCCCGACAAGCCCCAAGCCGCCACGGCGTACCAGGAGACCCCGGTGACCATCGAGGCGCAGCGCTACATTGCCCGCGGCAGCGTGGTGTTGCGCGGGGCCAAGGTGATCACGATGCACGGCGACGACGTTCTCCCCGACGCCGATCTGGTGGTCACCGACAACCGCATCGCCGGCGTCGGCAAGCGCGGCGCGGTTGCGATACCCGCGGGAGCGAAAATCATCGACGTCCGCGGGATGACGATCATGCCGGGCATGATCGACGTGCACGCGCACTGGCTGGAGATCCGGCGCGGAGTGATGGACCCGGAGAGCTGGCCGTTCCTGGCCAATCTCGCCTACGGCGTCACCACCGGCCGCGACCCACAGAGTTTCAGCAACGACATTTTCGCTTATCACGACATGGTGGAAACCGGCCAGATGATCGGCCCGCGGCTCTATTCCACCGGGCCGGGAGTTTTCTCGGATAACGATTTCAAGTCGCTCGAGCAGACCCGGGGCGTGGTGGAGAAGTACGCCCGGTATTACCGGACGAAAACGCTGAAGTCCTACATGGTGGGCAACCGGCAGCAGCGGCAATGGATGGTGGAGGCGTGCAAGGCGCTCGGGATCATGCCGACCACCGAGGGCGGGCTGGACATGAAGCTGAACCTCACCCACATGATCGACGGGTTCAGCGGGAACGAGCACAGCATTCCGATCGTGCCGCTCTATAATGACGTCGTTCAACTGGCGGCGCAATCGGGCATCTTTTACACGCCGACGCTGATCGTCGCCTACGGCGGGCCGTGGGCGGAAAACTATTTCTACGAAACCACCGACGTGCACGGCGATCCCAAATTGAATCGGTTCATTCCGCACGAGGTGCTCGACGCGCGAGCCAAGCGCCGCCCGTGGTTCCTGCCGCAGGAGCAGGTGTTTCCGCGGCTGGCGGCGCAAGACACCAAGATTCTGCGCGCCGGCGGAAAAATCCAGATCGGCTGCCATGGCCAGCTCCAGGGCATCGGCTGCGATTGGGAGCTGTGGGCGATCGCCAGCGGCGGCATGACAAACATGGAAGCGCTGCGGGTGGCGACGCTCGACGGCGCCGAAGCCATCGGCTACGCGCAGGACCTGGGCAGCATCGAACCCGGGAAACTGGCCGACCTGCTGGTGCTGCGCAAGGACCCCCTCGCGGACATCCACAACACCAACACGATTCGCTACGTGATGAAAGGCGGCGAGATGTTCGATGGCGACACGCTCGACGAAGTCTGGCCCGAGCAAAAGAAGCTCGAGCCGCTGCCATGGCGGAACGACAGGCCGCAGCCGTAGCGGCCGGCGCGAGGCGGGAAGTTCGCGTTGAATGGCGGGCAGGGCGGCAGCAGGCGAAGGGATCCACCAAGCTGTTTCAGGAAGCTGGCGCGGGCCGAGGCGGCGTTGCGCGAGCCGCGACGGGGCAGAGCCCGGGTCGGCGGGTGAAGCCGACTCCGGCAAGCGGCCGCACGGCCACGGGCTCACCGTGGGGCGCTGCAGGCTTGGACTTCCGGGTGTGAACGGCCTTCACGAGGATATTCTCCAACCGCGGGCCCAGCGATTTCAGCAATCGCACGCGAGTGATATTGCCGCGGACCCTCGCGGCCCCTGGAGCAATCTGCGACTTATCGACGAAAGCGGCCATGTTCTTGGTCGTTGTACCGGAGGCGTGGGGGAATTGCGCGGGGACAGATTTCTGAAGCGCCATTGCAAATCCTTGGGGCTGGCGGGCCCTGAGGCCTGTCCTTCAGGGCTTCCGGGACCAGAGTCGGTAACTTCGTATTAGTCGGGCGTCGGGAATAGCGAGTGAGTGTGCGCGCAGGAACAGGGTACCCGCAGTTCCGGAAGGCGGTTCGGGTAGAAGAGCGTGCATCGACCTAGAAAATGTGTAGCGGGCGGGGCGGGTCGCGGGCTAGAATCCGGGTCCGGCATATGCGCCGACTGAGAATCCAGTGTACCAAGGACTCCCTGCTCACCATCGAGCGGAGCCCCCGGTGGCAGAAACGGATGGTTTACATCCTGGTCGCTAACAAGGCGTACGAATACCACAGCGGTAGGCGCTCGCGCATCATCTATATTGGAACCACGGGTAAGGGAGCGCACAGACCCGCCGCGTCGGCGGTAGACAAGGCTAGCGACGCGTTCCGTGACTTGCGCGGAGTCAGGCAAATAGGGGTTCACATCGCGAGCTGCCGCGGGCGGAAGGCTATGCGTACGTGGGAACATTTGGAATCCGCGCTCCTGGCGACCTTCAGGGAGCTCCACTTCGACCTGCCTATATATAACAAGCGCAAAGGATCGGTGAAGCGAGCCGAGGAAATTCGCTACTTTCGTCTCGAGGCACTTCGGGATGTTATCCTCCGATTCGCCGGCTAACCGTGGGTTCATGGCTGGCGTGACGTATGGCCGTGCCGGGACGCGGGGTGCTGTCCCACCGGCCTTCGGCGGTGCCGCTGCTCTCGGGCGAGCGCTGGAGGCCCGTGTCAGAGGGGACGCAAGGCCGCCCGGGCCGGAGTGTCCGCGCGCCCGCAGCCTCAAGAAGAACGTCGAGACCTCCAAGGCGAACTGACGCGACTCCAGCCAGCCAACCTATTGAGCGTTGCAAAATATCGTGACAGGCAGAGAGAGTAGGAAACCCTTGTTTTTCAGGGTTTCGACCGCCCAAGATCGTCACGATATTCTGCAACATTCAGTAGCTTGCGGGCGCCCTGCCCTGGGGGAAGACTCCTACTTCAGGACCGACCTGTCCGGTCGCAGCCGCCGCGAGGTTCGATGGCCTCGGCACTGGTTGGGTATAGCCAGTGTCACATTTTCGAGTGCGAATGCCAAGCATGGCAACCGGCAAGAGGCGGGCGAGGCACCGCCTCGCTCCTACCAAGTGTTGAGATAGTTTCCAGCCAGGTCAAATGAAAACCGGCACCCTTGAACCCGAAGGGTGCGGCACTCCTGCCAAGGGATTGGCGTCGCGAGAATTCGGGGGCGAGGCGCCGCCTTGTCCCTACCGAGTGATGACAGTTCTGAATGAGCGGAGCGGAAAAAAATCGCCCCGGCAACAGCGGTGCGAGGGTGCGTGCCCGCTGCGACGGGCGCCTCTACCAAACCATTGCCGCTACGAAAGGCAAGAAGGAACGATATTTCGCCACTGCCATGGGGCCGAAGGGAGGCAGGCTTCGGTCGGAGGAGGACGCGGTATAATTTGGCGCCAATGCGATGGAAACGGCGCCGGGACCGAGTATGCACCAGAACGAAGAATCGCCGGAGCGCTCCGATTCGCTGATCGGCGGGACCGTTTCCCATTACCGCATCGTCGAGAAGCTGGGCGGCGGCGGGATGGGGGTGGTGTACAAGGCCGAGGACAGCCGGCTGCACCGCTTCGTCGCGCTGAAATTCCTGTCGGACGAATTCGCCCGGAACCCGGAAGCGCTTGGCCGTTTCCGGCGCGAGGCCCGGACTGCTTCCGCCCTGAACCACCCGAACATCTGCACGATTTACGACATCGGCGAGCAGGACGGCCGCTCGTTCATCATCATGGAGTATCTGGAGGGGGCCACGCTGAAGCAGTGCATTGCCGGCCGGCCGCTGGAGATGGAGACGCTGCTGGCGCTGGGCATCGAGATCGCCGATGCGCTGGACGCCGCCCACGGCGCGGGCATCGTGCACCGCGACATCAAGCCGGCGAACCTATTCGTCACCACGCGCGGCCACGCGAAGGTGCTGGATTTCGGCCTGGCGAAAATCGGCGGCTCCTCGGCGCCGGGCGCTAACATGCCCACGCTAAGCGTTTCGGCAACCGAGGCGGGCATGGTCCTGGGGACGGCAGCCTACATGGCGCCGGAACAGGCACGGGGCGAGCCGGTGGACAAGCGGGCGGACCTCTGGGCTTTAGGGCTGGTGCTCTTCGAAATGGCGACTGGCACGCGGCCGATGGCGGCGGTGAGGCTGCGCGTCGAGCGCTCGCTGGAGCTGGAGCGCATCGTAGCGAAATGCCTGGAGAACGACCGCGAGTTGCGCTACCAGCACGCGTCGGAAATTCGCACTGACCTCGAGCGGCTGAAGAAGGACACGGATTCGGGGAGGGCGGCAACCAGCGCGAAACCCGAAGCCGCCGTCGGCGGAGGGAAGCGCTGGAAGGCCATCGTTCCGGCAACCGTGGCTGTGACCACAGCATTGGCCGCGGCAGGTTACTTCTATTGGCACCGCGCGCCGAAACTGACCGACAAAGACACGATCGTTCTGGCCGATTTCGCGAACCGGACGGGCGACCCGGTGTTCGAAGGAACGCTGCGGCAGGGCTTGGAAGTACAGCTCGAGCAGTCGCCATTCCTGAGTCTCGTTTCCGACGACCGCATCCGGCAGACGCTACAGATGATGGATGAGAAGCCGGATACAAAACTCACGCCGGAAATCGCGCGCGAACTCTGCCAACGAACGGGGAGCGCCGCCGCCCTCGACGGTTCGATCGCGCAGATCGGCACGGAGTACCTTTTGACCCTCAAGGCCGTGAACTGCGCGAGCGGGGAAACGCTGGCGAGCACCGAAGCTCAAGCCAGCGACAAGAACCACGTTCTGGATGCGTTGGGGAAAACGGCTTCGGCTATTCGAAACAATCTGGGCGAGTCGCTGAGCACCGTGCAGAAGTTCGATACGCCGCTTCAGCAAGCGACTACGCCGTCACTTGAAGCCCTGAAAGCGTTCAGCTCGGGGATCGAGATTCATGTTACTGCCGGGGACCCCGCATCCATTCCCTTTTATAAGCACGCCATCGAACTCGACCCGAATTTCGCACTCGGTTACGCCTGGCTGGGCCTCGCGTTCAACGATCTTGGAGAGCCGAGCATCGCCGCCAACTACACCCGCAAGGCCTACGAACTGCGCGCACGAACGAGCGACGCGGAGAACTATTTCATCACCGCTCGCTACCATAAAGAGGTCACCGGGAACATGGAAAAGGCCGAACAGGCCTGCCTGCTCTGGATACAGGCGTATCCGCGCGCGGAGATGCCGCATGATTTTCTGTCAGGGTCGATCTACCCGGTTACCGGACAATACGAGAAAGCGACAGAAGAAGGCAAAGAGGCAGTCCGGTTAAATCCTAACTTCCCCCCTTCCTACTACCTTCCCATGTTCAGCTACATCGCCCTTGGCCGCCTTGCAGAGGCGAAAGGCAAGTACGAGCAAGCTCTCGAGCGCAATTTTGACTCCCCTTTCTTCCATCAGGCCCTGTATGAGATTGCGTTCTTGCAGAGCGATGCGGCGGGAATGGAGCGTCAGGCAGCCTGGTCGACAGGCAAGACAGGAACGGAGGACAAACTGCTAGGCATGGAGGCCGATACAGTCGCCTATTCCGGGCGGCTCAAGCAGGCGCGAGAGTTTTCCCGTCGCGCCGAGGATTCCGCCGAACGAACCGGCGAAGGGGAAACGGCGGCGACCTACGCGGCCGTGTCTGCCTTGAGGGAGGCGTTGTTCGGCAACGCAGGCGAAGCCCGGCGGCGCGCCAGTTTGGCAATAGAGCGCTCGGCAGGACACGATGTCCTCTACGGCGCTGCGCTCGCCCTGGCGTATGCCGGAGACGACAGGCGGGCGCGAGCGCTGGCGGACGATCTGGGTAAGAGGTTTCCGGAAGACACCATCGTGCAGTTCAATTACCTGCCAACCCTCAGAGCCAAGCTCGCGCTCAGCCGAGGAGACGTCCCTGCGGCCGTCGGCGACCTTAGCGCCGCCTCGCCGTACGAGCTGGGAGAGACGACCTTCAGTACTTCCAGTTGGACCGCTTTGTATCCCGTCTTCGTGCGCGGTGAGGCTTACCTGGCAGCACGTAAAGGCCAGCAAGCTGCCGCCGAGTTTCAGAAGATTCTCGACCATCGCGGGATTGTGCTGAACGAACCCATCGGCGCACTCGCGCATCTCCAAATCGGCAGAGCCTACGCCATCCAAGGTGACAAAGCAAAAGCCCGCGCCGCCTACCAGGATTTCCTTGCGCTTTGGAGAGGCGCCGATCCGGGAATCCCGGTCCTCGAGCAAGCGAAGGCGGAATATGCGAAGCTGGAGTGAGCAGGAGGCTGCGGTTCGCGCGGAACGACGGCGGACTAACAGACAAGATGCGTGCGCCACCTGCGGGGGGGGGTGGCGAGACCTGCGCCGCAGCAAAGGCAAGAAAACATCCGCACCCTTAACCCGAAAGGGTGCGGCACCCGGCGATTGCCGTTTCGAAATACAGGGACGACAGATGCTCGGCGCCTAGGGAGGCGGCATCGCGGCGGTCAGCCGGCGGCGCGAAGCGAGGAACGCCAGAAGATCCTTCAGTTCGGCGGGGGTGAGGATCTTCGTATACGAGGGCATGTTGGCGGCGCCGCTGAAAATTCGCGTCTCGATCTCGTCTGCCGTCAGGCGATCACCGACGTAGGTGAGATCGGGACCGCGAATGCCGCCATAGCCGGCAATCTGGTGACAATACTCACACCCCTTGTCGTGAAACAGTTGCGCTCCGGCGGCCACCGACGCCCCGGCGGCGCCAACCACCTGCGCCGGCAGCGGCTCCGCGTCCAGCCGGGGAGCCCACGGCGCCAGAAAACCCATGTGAGTGTAGTAGCCGATGACGCCGACAATCGAGACCACCACCAGAATCGACCATGGCCGTCGCAGCGGGCTGCGCTCGCCTTTCGGGGCTACCAGCGGCAGCAGAATCAGGAAGAGGCCGAACACCAGCGGTCCCAGCACGATCACCCAGCGCTCCGACCATTTCGGAGTCAGCGTCAGCAGAGCGAAATACCACAGGAAATACCAGTCGGGCCGGGGCGAGGCCTGGACGATCGTCGGGTCGGGTGGCTTGCCGAGTTTCGCCGGCCCGATGACGATCGCCAGCACGACAATCACGATCACGACGAGCATACCGAAAAACAAATCCCGCCAGCCTGCGTCCGGCCAGAAGGGGATGCCATCGCGCTCGAGCAGCCGGCGATACCAACGGCGGTAGGTGCGCGGGTCGACCGGTTCACCCGCCTTCGGCGGCTCGGAGATGCCGTTGTGGAGCACCAAATAGAGGTGCAGGCCAAGAAAAGCGAAAATGCAGGCGGGAACGAAGAAGACGTGGGCGGCGAAGAACCGGCTCAACGTGGCTCCGCCGGCCGTGTCGCCCGCCAGAAGGAACCGGGCAAGCCAGCGGCCGATCACCGGCACCTTGCCCGCCTGCTCGGCCGCGACCACGGCCGTCCAGAAGCCGTTTTGGTCCCAGCGGAGCAACTGGCCGGTGAAAGCCATCAAAATGGTGAAGAGCAGCAATCCTGCGCCGGTGAGCCAATTCATTTGGCGCGGATACTTGTAGGAACCCATCAGGTAGACGCGGATGGCATGAAGGCCGATCAGGATAATCATCGCGGAGGCGCCGATATCGTGGATCCCGCGCAAGATGCGGCCCAGATGGTTTTGAGTGATGAAGCGCAAGCTTTCGTAGGCCTGACCTGAGCCGGCGACGTAGGCGCTCGAAAGCGCTATCCCGGTGAACACCTGCACCAGGAAAACGATCAGCGTGGCGCTGCCCAGCACGTAGAACCAGCGGGTTTTCTTCGCCCGCGGCACCAGATGCGTCATCACCGGACCGAGGGCCGCCGAGCAGCCTATGAGATCGTCAAACCAAAGCCATAGGCGCATACCCGCGCCCCGCATTACCGCTGTGCTCGATCGAGTGGGGTTCATTTGCCGCTGATGGGGAGAGGAGTGGTGAGGATTTCGACGTTGCCGTCGCGCAGACGCACCGGGTAGGTGGGCAGGGGGGCCGGGGGAGGACCGGAAGCTACGGCGCCGTTGCCGAAGTAGACGCCGCCGTGACAGGGGCACATGAAGAGCTTCGCCCCGGGCAGCCAGCGCACCGGGCAGCCCAGATGGGTGCAGTTAACGGAAAAGGCGATGAATGTGCCGTCGTCTTCCCGGCGGAGCCATGCGGCGGTCCTGGCGGTGACCCCGGCCCAGGGCAGCGGGGACGGATCTAGAAACGAAACCAGTTTCGTCTCACCCACCCGAAACAGGTCGGCGCTGCCGAGCGAGCGCCATTCCTGGGACGCCTTCCGCAGTCCCAGAAGAAAAACGATCGAGGGAATCGCAACGATGAAGCCGACAATCGAGCCGCAGATCGCCCCTAGCTTGCCGAAAAAGCGGCGCCGAGCAGGATCGTCGAGCGGGAGCGGGGCCGGAGGTGCGTTCAGATCGTCCATCGGTCGCTACTCCACCGATCGGGCAGGTGGGAGACGGGAGCTGGCCGAAGCGACCCGCGTGGACGCGACCGGCGGCAGCCGTTTTCGCGGATCACGATACCAGACGACAACCTGGTACGGCCGCCAAAGGTAATGGGCGGGAAGCATGAAGATATGCACCAACCGAGTGAAGGGGAAGAGCAGAATCACCACGAATCCAAGGAAGAAATGGAACTGGATGAGCGTCGGCAGCGCCGCCACCGCCGAAGCGTCGGGACGGAAACGCACCAGCGACCATAACCACGGCGCCGCCGCGCTGAGGAACCATTGCGAGCCCCAGCGATCGAACAGGGCCACCGCCAGTCCGGTAAGCACCTGCACAAGAAGAACAAACAGCAGCACCCAGTCCATCGGCGAGGTCACGACCCTCGCCCTCGAGCGAGTGGACAGGCGCCGGGCAATCAGGATCACGATGCCAACGGCGGCGAACAGCGCCAGCGCCAGTCCGACGGCTTCGAAAACGAACAGCCGGCGGCGGTCGCCAAGAATCGCTCCGGCCAGTCCCGGGAAGCTCCAGGCGAACAGGTGGGCCAGCAGGATGAGGGTGATTCCATAGTGCCAAGGCACCGATCCCCAGAGGAGCTTCGCGTTCTCGAGCAATTGCGACGAGACGGACGAGAAGCTGTAGCGGTTCGTCAAGTAGCGATAGAGCCCGACGCCGACCGCCAGGATCAGCGCGACGTAGGGGAAGACGACGAAGAGGACGATCGACATGATCCCACTCCCCGCGCGGACGCGGAGTTTGCCTGCGCTTCGATCAGCAGGGCGACGGCGCGCAGCAAGCCCGCATACGGCGTGTTCTTACCTTGGAGACCGGCGCGCATCTTTCCGAGCGCCGGCGTGAGGCAATCGCCGGCGAGCTCGGCGGCCTCTTCGCCCTCGGGCGCGGCGGCGAGCAGGCGAAACACTGCGGCCAGGTGATCGGGCAACTCGACTCCGGCGTCGAGGCGGCATTCGCGATAGCGTTCTTTCAGCCGGGCCATGAACAAGCTGCGGCGCGGGTCTTCGCCGAAAAGATGGTAGCCGACGTAGGGCGAGCTGTCGGCTTCGAAATCGAAAGCGGCGGCGTACAGCTCCTGGCAGCCGGCCAGGCCCAAGCGGCCGAACTCCGCACGGAACCTGCCGAATTCGGCAGCGGCTTCGGGCAGGGCCGGCGAGCAGGCCTCGATCAGCGCGTCGAGCGCCGCGGGAAGGCCGGGCTCTGGATATTCCACCGCCTGGGCGAGCGCTTTCCAGAGATCGGCGACGCCGGCCATCGCTACAATCCCCGTTGCGGCGCGTGCAGGAAACCCATGCCACCGCCTTCCTGCCGGTTTTGGGTGATTTGAACGAGTTCGATGGCCGCTTCCCGGGAGAAGGGCGGAATCACGAAGCGTTCCTCGAAGCCGGCCAGGGAGCTGAGGTGATAGATCGCTTCGATCTCCTCGGGCGTGGTGCGGGCCCGCTCGAGCGTCTGGGCTACCCGCTCGGCGGAAACGTCACCAACGGTTTGCCCGCGCCGGAAGATGCGGACGGCAATCAGCTTGCGGTAGACGGCGGCGATCTGCTCGTCGTCGCCGGCGGTGAACAGGTTGGCCATGTAGCGAAGCGGCAGCCGCGCGCTTTCGAGCGAACTGAAGAAATCGGCGGCATTGTCGTAGATGCCGTCGGCCATCGAACCGGTTACCGGCAGCAGCGGGGGAACGTAAAAGAGCATCGGCAAGGTGCGGAATTCGGGATGGAGGGGCAAAGCAAGTTCCCAGCGCTTGACGTACTGGAACACCGGCGACTTGCGCGCGGCATCGAGCTGGCCGTCGTCAATCCCGTTTTCGCGGGCGCGGACGGTCACTTCGGGATCGAACGGATCGAGAATCATCGCCCGCTGCGCCGCCACCAGTTCCCGGTCGGGCCGCTTAGCGGTTTCCTCGATCCGGTCGGCGTCGTAGAGCAGCAATCCGAGGTAGCGGATGCGCCCGACGCAGGAATGCATGCAGGCGGGCGCCTGCTGGGTTTCGAGCCGGGGGTAGCAGAGAATGCACTTCTCGGCTTTACCGGTTTCCCAGTTGAAGTACACCTTCTTGTACGGGCAGCCGGAGATGCACATGCGCCATCCCATGCATTTCTCCTGGCTCACCAGCACGATGCCGTCTTCGCCGCGCTTGTAGATGGCGCCGGCGGGGCAAGCAGCGACGCAGCTGGGGTTCGCGCAGTGGTTGCAGATGCGGGGGAGATAAAAATAGACGAGGCGCTCGGCGGCAAACAGGCGCTGGCGCTCGTCGTCGGTGAGGCCCTCCAGATTCGGATCGTTGGCCGCATAAATAGGAGATCCGGCGAGATCGTCATCCCAGTTCGGTCCGGCCTCGATATCGATCTCCTTGCCGTTAACGAGCGAGATGGGGGCGGCGACCGGCTGGTCGTCGCCCGGGGGCGCATCGATCAAGTTGTCGTACTTGTAAGTCCAGGGCTCGTAGTAGTCGTCGAGCGAGGGGAGGCGGGGATTGAAGGCGAGATTGAGCAGTTCGCCGGCACGGGAATTCAAGCGCAGCTTCAGCTCGCCACCTTCGAGTTTCCAGCCGCCGCGGTACTGCTCCTGATCCTCGTAGAGGGTGGGGTAGCCGGTGCCGGGCTTGGTTTCGACGTTGTTCCACCACATGTATTCGGTGCCCGGGCGCCCGGTCCACAGGTTCTTACAGGCGAGCGAGCAGGTATGGCAGCCGATGCACTTGTCGAGATGAAACACCATCGAGACCTGGGCGCGAACGTTCACGAGCTGTCCCCTTCCTCAATCCAGCCGCGGCTTGCCTTCCAGTTTCCGGACGACCACGTAGGTGTCGCGATCGGTGGCCGGCGGCCCGTAGTCGTTGAATCGCCAGGAGCAATGGGCATAGCCGCCGGCCATGAGCAGCGGCTTGAGCCGCATATGGGTGATGCTGTTGGTGCCGCCGCCGCGGCCGTTTCCCCGAGCCGGCGACTTGGGAAATGCCACGGTGCGTTCTGGTGCATGGTAAAACATGCCGATTCCGCGGGGGATGCGCGCGCTGACGGCGGCACGGGTGACGATGACGCCGTTGTCGTTAAACGCCTCGACCCAGTCGTTGTCGAAGACGCCGATTTCCTCGGCGTCGCGGTCGTTCAACCAGAAGGGCTCGATGCCGCGGGAGAGGGTGAGCATGCGGAGGTTGTCGGCGTAGGTGCTGTGGATGTGCCATTTCCCATGAGGGGTGAGGCAATTCACCACCAGCGACCGCGGCCCCGGCCGCGTCCTCACCAGGTTCAGCGAATCCTCCCGGCTGATCTTCAGCTTGAAGGTGGGCAAATTCTCGCCGAAAGCCAGGTAGGCGGGGTGGTCCTGATAAAGATGCTGGCGGCCGCTGAGCGTGCGCCAGGGAATTCCGCGTTCGACGTTCTGGCAATAAGCGCTGTAGGGCCGTCCGTTATTGATGATTCCCGACCAGCAAGGGCTGGTGAGGATGCGCCGCGGCTGGGCGACGAGGGCCTGGAAATCGTAGCGGACACTTCGCGACGGCTCGGCAAGATCCACCAGCTTCAGGCCGGTCTCCCTCTCCCGATACGCGAAGCCGCGCCAAGCCACCTCGCCGTTGGTTTCCGGCGCGAAGAACAGGACCATGTTCGCGGCGTCCACCGGGTCGGCCAGCGACGGATATTTCTTTCCGCCCCATTCGAATGCGGGCACCATCTCGGCGAAGCGATCGTAGAGGTCGGCCACCGGCATGTGGATGCCGCGGTCCTCGACCCCTTCCTGGCGCAAGCGAGGACCAAGGGAACAGAACTGGTTGTAGAGATTGGGATAATCGCGCTCGACCACGCTCAGCCGGGGCATCGTTTTGCCCGGTATCGGCTCGCATTCGCCCTCGTACCAGCGCCTCACCTCCGGCTGTGCCAGCTCGTCGGGGGTGTCGTGGAGCAGCGGAGTGGCCACCAGGTCGCGGAAGGGCGCGGGAAAATAATCGCGGCTCATCTCGCTGAGCTTGCGGGCCAGCGTTTTGAAAATGTCCCAATCGGTTTTCGATTCCCAGCAGGGCGGCACCGCCTCACCGAGCGGATGGATGTAGGAATGGAGGTCGGTGGCATTCAGATCGTTTTTCTCGTACCAGCTGGCCGAGGGAAGCACAATATCGGAATAGAGCGCCGAGGTGTCCATCCGGAAGTTGAGGTCGACGACAAGATCCATCTTCCCGACCGGGGCATTCTCGCGCCAAGCGACGTCGCGAGGCGCTCCCTCGGCCACCTCGCCGGCAATGGCGTTGTCACGAGCGCCGAGGTAATGTTTCAGGAAGAATTCGTGTCCTTTCGCGCTCGAGAGGATCGCGTTCGCCCGCCAGATGATCCAGACCCGAGGCCAGTTTTCCGGTGCGTCGGGATCTTCGACGGCGAAGCGGAGGCGGCGCTTGCGCAGGCGATCGACGGTCCAGGCGATTATTTCCTCCTTGGTGCGAGCGCCTTCCTCCTCGGCGCGGCGAACGAGCTCGAGCGGGTTGGCATCGAACTGCGGATAAAAGGGCAGCCAAGCCATACGGACGGCGTCGGATTCGAGGTCGATGATGTGTTCCCTGGCGAAGGGCCCGTGGGCGGGGGCCGGCTCGACAAATCCCTTTTCGTAGCGCCACTGATCGGAGTGGACGTAGTGGTAGGAGGGCCCGTTCATCAGCCGCGGCGGCGCCGACCAATCGAGCGCCATGGCCAGTGGCGTCCACGAAGCGGCCGGAGCGATTTTTTCCTGGCCGGTGTAATGGTTGAGCCCGCCTCCGTTCACGCCGACCGCTCCACAGAGAACGAGGGAGACGATCGAAGCGCGGTAGTGCAAATTGCTGTGGTACCAGTGGTTCACGCCCGAGCCGACGATGACGGTGCATTTGCCCCGCGTCTTCTCCGCGGTGCCGGCGAATTCCCTGGCGAACTGAATCACCGTTTTCCGGCCAACCCCGGTGTATTTCTCCTGCCAGGCGGGCGTGTAGGGGCTTTCGGCGTCATCGTAGCCGGCTGGATAGTCGCCCGGAAGGCCGCGAGCCACGCCGAATTGCGCCATCAGCAGGTCGTAGACGGTGGCGGCGGGGAGGCGGCCGGCGGCCGTTTCCACCCACCGGAACGGCACGGCGCGAGCGTAACGGCGGCCGGAAGCGGGATCGGAAAAATTCACCTGGAGCTCGCCGTCGCGGCCATCGAGCAGGCTGAGCGCCGGGTCGATTTCGGCGCCGTCGACCCCGTCGTTCAAACCGAGATTCCACCGCCCCTTTTCCTTTTGCCAGCGGAAACCAATCGAGCCACGGGGCATCCGCGGCTGGCTGGTTTTCCGGTCCCAGACCAGGAGCTTCCAATCGGCATTCTCGACGCTCTGATAACGGGTTAGGCGACCAGCGCGGAGGAAGCGGCCAGCAAGGCAAGCGTCTCCTTCCCCTTCCAGGACCACCAGGAAGGGGCAATCGGAGAACCGGCGAAGGTAATCGGAGAAATAATCGACGGTACGCTGGGCATGAAATTCGGTCAGGATGACGTGGTTCACCCCCATCCAGAACGCTCCGTCCATGCCCGAATGAACCGGAATCCACCAATCGGCGTAGCGCGCGACCTGGCTGAAATCGGGCGACAGCACAACGAGCTTTGAGCCGTTGTTGCGCGCCTCGGCGACGAAATGCACGTCCGGGGTGCGCGTCATGTTCAAGTTCGCTCCGGCGGTGACGATGAACTTGCTGTTGTACCAGTCCGCGCTTTCGGCGACGTCGGTCTTCTCGCCCCAGGTTTCGGGCGAGGCCGGAGGGAAATCGGCGTAGAGGTCGTAAAAGCTGAGGAGCGGCGCACCAAAAAGCTGGAGGAACCGCGAGCCAGCGGCGTAACTGAGCATCGACATCGCGGGAATCGGCGAGAAACCGACCACGCGGTCGGGGCCGTATTTCCTGGCGGTGTGCAGCATCGAGGCGGCGATGATCTCCGCGGCCTCGTCCCAGGGGACGCGGCGGAAGCCGCCCTTGCCCCGCGCCGTCTGCCACCGGCGCCGCGCCTGGTCGTCCTCCACTAGCGACGCCCAAGCGTCGACCGGGCTGGCATACCGTTGCCGCGCCTCGCGCCACAGGTCCAACAGGACCCCGCGGGCATAGGGGTATTTGATCCGGAGCGGGCTATAGATGTACCAGGAGAAGGTGATCCCGCGCTGACAGCCGCGCGGCTCATAGAGGGGCAGGCTCGGGTCGAGCTTCGGATAATCGAGCGCCTGCATCTCCCAGGTGACGATTCCATTTTTCACGTGAATCATCCACGAACAGCCGCCGGTACAATTCACACCATGGGTGCTACGGACGATCCGATCGTGCTGCCATCGATTGCGGTAGAAATCCTCCCAGGACCGGGCGCCGGGATCGATCAGATCGCGTATCCAGCTCATCAGCGGGTTCCTTTATCTATTCCTTCCGGCGCGCGCGAGGAGCGCGAGCCGAACCGACCGCAGTCGGCGGCGGCCGACGGCGAGCCAGGTCCAAAGGAAGAGTCCGACGAGTTCGGCGACCGCTGCCGCGACCAGAGCCGGGGCCGGCGAGGCAGGCGGCGGCTGCTGGTTGATGCTCTGGAAAAAGGCAGCGAGTTGGTCCTGCTCGGTTGGGGTGAGCGGCCGGTTTCGAAAGAGGGGATCCATCGCCGGGAAGTAGAGGGTCTTGAGTGCGATGCGAAGCCCTTGCGGCCCGAGCTTCGAGGATTCCCTGGTCAGGTCCGGTCCCAGGGTTCCTCCGAATGGAAACGGGATGCCAGCGGCGGCGTGGCAGGTGGCGCAGGCCGGGCCTCCATTCCGCGTCCGAACGCGCCCTTCGAAGAGCGCCTCGCCCGCCGCGATTGCTTCGAAAGTCAGAGTCACCCTTGGCGCCGCGGCCGTCACCCGATCGACTTGCTTGAGAAAGGCAATCAAATCCTGGCGCTCGCCAGGAGTCAGTGGGGTTTTCTTGTACTGCACGTCCATCGGCGAGAACGGCGGCTCGGCCAGAATCGTGTCGAGCGCATCGGGACCAAGGGTGGAATATTCGTGCGTGAGATCGGCGCCCGGCGTCGGGCCTCGAGCTGCGGAGAGATCGGCGATTCCGTGGCAGCCGCTACATGCCGGCGCGCCGCTGGAGAAGCGGCGCCGACCGGTGAAAAGCTCCCGTCCCACAGCGCCGTCAGCGGCGGGGGCAGCCTGCGATCGCGAGGCGGTGGGTGGCGTCTTAGTCTTCTCTGCAACTTCTCGAGCCAGGGCGAAGCGCGCGGCGCGGAAGGTGACAACCGAGCCATTCGCCGGCGCCGCCACCTGACAGAGCGTTGCCACGCAAACGGCAGTGGCGAAAGCCTTCCAGGCCAGCCGCAACCGAGATCCGGTCAGCCGCTTCATCGGTCCACGCGAGTCTTGCGTCTTAAGGGTTTGGCGTCGGTGACTTCGGTCACTCTCCCGAGGATCTTCCCTCCTCGTCCAGGCGAATCGCCCTGGGAAAGAGAATCTCATCTTCCAAACGAACGTGAGCCGCCAAGTCAGCTTCGACGGCTGCCAGCCGTTCGAGAATGACCTGCCGGGCCCCGGAGGGTTCTGCGGTGGTTTCAGAACGGCCTATCAGTTCCTTGATTTTGGACAGCCATTGATCAGCCAGCTCGTGGTCCTGGACCATGAACTGGACAGGGTTCCGGATCGAGCCGAACGAAGGCGGCTGCCGAGGGCCGTCGCGAGCCGAAACCGCTTCCATGCGCGCGATCAAGGGGAAAAGAACCACTTCTTCCTTCTTCAGGTGGTCTTCGATCTCTCGTTGGAACCGCTGAAACAGCTTTTCCGCTTCGATCAGGCCCTGGGACCGCTCGCGGCCGGCGGTTTCGATCTCCTGACGGAGGAGTCGGCCCGTCTCCGGCAGTTCCGCTCGCAACCAAGCGTGATGGCGTTCGACGATGTGGCGGATCAACTCGCCGAGCGGGCGGCTTTCCCAAGCGGCGCGGAGAGATTGCGTGATCTCCCCGGCGCCTGCGGGCGGCTTGTTGGCGGGAGTCGACGCCATCGGAACATCTCCCTTCGGGACCTGCGGAACGCTTCTCATGCGTCAGTCGCCGCGCCGTCCATCCCCGCTCGCATGACTGACCGCCGGCCACCCATCGTACCACGGGCACTTCGTATCGCAATGCGACATGAAGAGCGGCCGGCGAATGCCGCTAGGCCTGCCTCTCCCGACCGCTGCTTTCGGGATTGGTGGCGGGGGTGACGTCGCCATCCGGCAAGTCACGCGTGTACTTCAGGACCCAGGCCATCGAGAGCGAGAACAAGCCCAGAAAAATGAATGTCACGAAACCAATCGAGTATCCCCGCTGACCCAGATTGTGAACCGCGAAACCCATCACCGGCGGTATGACGAACCCGCCGAGCGCCCCCAGCCCACCCACCCAGCCCGCCGCCCCGCCCACCGCTTGCGGCACGGCTTGGGGCACCAACTTGAATACCGCCGCGTTACAGATGCCCATGCCGATCGCCAACAGAATCTCGCCGGGAACGGCAAGCTCGAACTGCGTGGTGCTGGTCATCACCAGCGCTCCCATCACCATGATGAGCAGCGCGAGAATGGCGGTATTTTCACCGCCCTGCTGCAGAAGGTCGGAAAGCATGCCGCCGGCAATGCGAATCGCCGACGCGAGAATCGAGTAGACCGCCGTCAAGGCTCCGGCGGCGACCAGTCCCAGGCCGAAATACGAGTGCCAGTAAGTGGGCAGCCAGGCCGTCAACGCGATGAATCCGCCAAAGGTTGTGAAATACAGCCAGACCAGCGCCCATGTTCTCCAGACGCGGGCCGACCGGCGCAGCGTCTCACGGAAGCCCGCCGCGGGAAACAGCTCCTGACCACGCAGGACGGCCAGCCGCCGCGCCTCCGCCGGGCTGGCGCCCCGCGCGAGAAATTGGAAATACCACGCGTTCCGACCGTAGATCCCGTAGAAAGCCGTTCCCGTCGCGAGCAACAGCAACCAGGCCAGATACGACCCGCCCAGGCTCAACGAAGCGAGCGCAACCGGCAGCAGGAGCGAAAAGATGCCCGGCGCCAGGTTCCCGATCCCGGCATAAATCGCCAGCGCCCTTCCCTGCTTCGCTCGCGGAAACCAGTAGGAAACCTGGCTGATTCCCACTGAAAACGTGGCGATTCCGCAGCCGCCGAGCACTCCGAGAAACAGCAGAACCGGATAGATTCCAGGGAAGAGACGATCGGGATAGAAGAAATGAATCACCAGAAGCAGGCCGAGCATGCCGGCGATCGAGAGCCCCAGCAGCGCAAGAAACGGCTTCCTGCCTCCGGTCGTGTCGACCCAGGCGGAAAAGGGAATGCGCAGCAGCGAGCCCGAAAACGCCGGCGCCGCAACCAAGAAAGCGATCATCAGCGGACTCAAATGCATCACGTCTTGCAGCCGGCTGGCCGCCGGGCCAAACAAAGCCACGGCGGCAAACCCCGCGAAGAAAGCCATCGTCGTGGCCCAGAGACCCTGGTTTGGCGTTCCCTGGGTCGTAATCTCGCTCAAGGTACCTCCCTGGCGTGAAAGGCTGAGCCAGTATACTTCCGGGCCGACAGAGCGGCGACGAGGAATGCACAGATGGAGGAGCATCGAGGCGTCAGTCAGTCAGCCAGCGGCCAGCGGCAGTCGGGACGCGGAGCGAGCGGTCGGCACCGACGCATCCGCGAGGCTGGGATTGGTGAAATCACGGCGTTTTGAGACGGCTTCGCGGAGGGTTAAATGAAAAACCACACCCTCGAAACCGAAGGGCGCCGCACGCGGGTCGAGGCGCAGAGGGGAGGACCGGTGCATTCTTTCGTTGACCCGTTACTTGCCGAAACTATAATGCGCGCTGGGGACGGCGCCCCAGACTTCGAGTTGGAACCGGGCGCCGCGCCCCTTTTCCCCAAGGACCGATGATGAAAAAACTGATACTTCTCTTTGCCTTCATCCTCGCGAGCGGCGTCGCAGGCTGGAGCCAGACCGCCAGCTTGGCCCGCCGCGGCGGGCCCGCGGCCCAGGAGGTCGCCCGCTGGGAACGCGAGGCCGCCGACGCCACCATCACTCGGGACGACTGGGGCATCGCCCACGTTCACGGCAAAAACGACGCGGACGCCGTTTTCGCGATGGAGTACGCGCAGGCGGAAGACGATTTCCACCGTGTGGAGATGAACTACATCGGCGCGCTGGGGCGCCTGGCCGAGGCCGAGGGCCGGGGGGCCATTTACGAGGACCTGCGGATGAAGCTGTTCACCGATCCGGCGGTGCTGCGGGCCCAATACGCCGCCAGTCCCGCGTGGCTGAAGCAACTGATGAACGCTTTCGCCGACGGATTGAATTTCTATCTGTACAAGCATCCCGAGGTGAAGCCTCTGGTGATCACCCATTTCGAGCCGTGGATGGCGATTGCTTTCTCCGAAGGCAGCATCGGCGGCGACATCGAGCGGGTGAACGTTGCCCGCCTGGCGGCTTTCTACGGTCATGAGTCCGTGCCGGCAAGCCAGGGCGCCGGAGACGGCCCGCCAGCCGAGCCTTCCGGCTCGAACGGCATCGCGATTGCGCCTTCGGACACCCGCGAACACCACGCCTTGCTCTATATCAATCCTCACGTCTCATTCTATTTCCGCTCCGAGCTGCAAATGACGAGCGACCAGGGCCTGGACGCCTATGGCGCGGTCACCTGGGGCCAGTTCTTCGTCTATCAGGGGTTCAACCGCAGCGCCGGCTGGATGCACACATCGAGCGGGGTGGAAAACGTGGAGGAGTTCCTGGAAACCGTAAGCCAGAAAAACGGCCGCTACTATTACCGGTACGGGACACGCGATCTGCCGGTGAAACAGCGCTCGATCACGATTCCCTACAAGGCCGCAACCGGGATGGCCCGCCAGACTTTTACCGCTTACTACACCCAGCACGGGCCGGTCATCGGCAGTACGGGCGACAAGTGGGTGAGCATCAACCTGATGCAGCAGCCGGTGCGCGCGCTGATGCAGGACTTCACTCGCACGAAAGCCAAAGATTACGCCTCGTTCGCCCAAACCATGGAGCTGCACACCAACTCGTCGAACAACACCATCTTCGCCGATGCCGAAGGCCATATCGCCTATTGGCACGCGAACTGGATTCCGCGGCGGAGCGACGATTTCGACTGGACTAAGCCGGTCGATGGCAGCAATCCAGCGACCGCCTACCACGGGCTGCTGTCGCTAGCCGAGACGCCGCACCTGCTCGATCCGGCCGTCGGCTGGATCTACAACTCGAACAACTGGCCGTGGTCGGCGGCAGGTCCCGACAGCCCGAAGCGGCAGAATTTCCCCAAGTACGTCGATCGGGGAGTCGAGGAGAGCCCGCGCGGATACCACGCGTTGCGGGTGCTTGGCGGCCACCGCGGCTGGACGCCGGCATCGCTCATTTCCGGCGTGGGGTTCGACAGCTACCTGCCCGCTTTCGCGACGTTGATTCCGGCTCTGGTGAACGCCTACGACGCCGCGCCGGCTTCGGATCCGCTCAAGGCAAAGCTGGCCGGACAAATCGATGTGCTGCGCCGGTGGGATTACCGCTGGGGAGCGGATTCGGTGGCCACCTCGCTTGCGGTATTCTGGGGCACCGACGTCTATCGCGGCGTTTCCGCCGCCGCTCGCGCGGCGGGGATGTCGCCCGAGGATTACGTCGCGAGCCGGACGAGCGCCACGCAACTGCTTGGATCGCTCGAAGCGGCTTCGGACAAGCTGGCGGCGGATTTCGGCAGTTGGCGAACCGCCTGGGGCGAAATCAACCGGTTCCAGCGGCTGGACGACAGCATCGGCCGTCCGGCGTTCGACGATTCCAAACCCAGCATTCCGGTGCCGTTCACTTCGTCGAACTGGGGCTCGCTGGCGGCGTTCGGCGCCCATGCGTATCCGAACACCAAGCGATGGTACGGCGCGAGCGGAAACAGCTTCGTTTGCCTGGTCGAGTTCGGTCCCCGGGTTCGCGCCTGGGCGGTGAGCACCGGAGGGGCGAGTGGGAATCCGGCTTCGAAGCATTTCGAGGACCAAGCGACGCGCTACGCCAGCGGGAACCTGCGCCCCGTCTATTTCCATCGGGCGGAGCTCGAGGGTCACATCGAACGGGAATACCATCCCGGGGGATAAGGGGGATACTGCCGGGGCAGGGCGAAAGGTTTTTCGTCCCTACGGTGGGCGGCAACGCCGGCGACGATTCGATGTTGCGTGGATGAATCGGGCGCGCTTGACAGCCAGCGGCGGCTACCAGTAGATTCCGCTACGCTCACAGACGCAAGAGGCAAAATCTCCGGTTTTGCGGAGCCCGGGGGACTCGCCCGGAGTCCCGGCACCGGACCCGAGCGGGCGATGGATATCACCACTCACGACATCCTCATCGTAGGCGGTGGCGGCGCGGGGCTCCGCGCCGCCATTGCCGCCGCCGAAACCAATCCCCAACTGAACATCGCCGTTCTTTCCAAAGTTTACCCGATGCGCAGCCACACCGTTTCCGCCGAAGGCGGAGCGGCGGCGGCGATCAAGCCAGACGACAGCTTCGACGAGCATGCTTACGACACCATCTCCGGCGGAGACTGGATGTGCGACCAGGACGCCGTCGAGCAGTTCGTCCGGGACGCGCGGACGGAGCTCTACCGGCTGGAGGGCTGGGGCTGCCCCTGGAGCCGGGAAGCGGACGGGCACATTGCGGTGCGCGCGTTCGGAGGGATGACGAAGAAGCGCACGTGGTTTGCGGCGGACAAGACCGGATTCCACATGCTGCACACGCTGTTTCAGACGAGCCTGAAGTACGAATCGATCCGGCGGTACGACGAATGGTTCGTCACCCGGCTGCTGGTGGAAGACGGGCGGGTGCAGGGGGTGGTGGCGATCGAACAGATGACCGGCCGAATCGAGGCCATCAGCGCCAAAGCGGTGATTCTGGCGACCGGCGGCTGCGGGCGGGTGTACCCGTTCACGACGAACGCGAACATCAAGACCGGCGACGGCATGGCCCTCGCGTATCGCGCCGGTGCGCCACTGAAAGACATGGAGTTCGTGCAGTACCACCCGACCGGACTTCCCTTCACCGGCATCCTGATTACCGAGGCGGCCCGGTCCGAGGGCGGCTTGCTGCTGAACAAGGACGGCTACCGGTACTTGCAGGACTACGATTTGGGCAAGCCGGAGCCGAAGCCGGTGCTTCGTTCGATGGAGCTGGGTCCGCGGGACCGGCTGTCGCAAGCGTTCGTGAAGGAGCAGCAGAAGGGCCGGACGGTGGAAACGCCCTACGGGCCGATCGTGCATCTGGATATCCGGCATCTGGGCGAGAAAACGATCGACACGCGGCTGCCGTTCGTGCGCGAGCTTTGCATCAAGTACCAGAATCTCGATCCGGTGCGCGAGCTGATTCCGGTGCGGCCGGTGGTGCATTACATGATGGGCGGAGTGCACACCGACGTGACCGGAGCAACGCCAATCGGCGGGCTGTACGCCGCGGGCGAAGTGGCGTGCGTGAGCATCAATGGCGCGAACCGCCTGGGATCGAATTCCCTGTCGGAATGCCTGGTGTTCGGAGCGCGGGCCGGCAGGGCGGCGGCGGAATCCATCGGCTCGTGGCGGAAGCCGCCCGCCGCGGCGAGCAACGCGGCGATTTTGCAAGCGGCGGAAGAAAAGCGGCGCATCGAGGAGAAGTGGCTGGGCAAGCAGTCCGCCCGGGAATCGATTGCGGCGATCCGGGAAGAGATGCAGAACGCGATGGAGGGCGCCGCGGGCATCTATCGGAACCAGGCGGCGCTCGAGCAGGCGGAGGCGAAGCTCGGGGGACTCCAGGAGCGGTATCGGAACTGCGGGCTCGACGACCACAGCCGCACGTTCAACACGCAACTGACTTCGCTGCTGGAACTGGGGTTCCTGCTCGACGTGGCGCAGGCGATCGCGCGCTCGGCCGCCGAACGAAAGGAGTCGCGCGGCGCCCACCAGCGCACCGACTACCCCGCGCGCGACGATCGGAATTACCTGGCGCATTTGCTCGCCTACCGGAACGCGGACGGCACATGCAGGATCGAGCGCCTGCCGGTGACCATCACCCGGTGGCCGCCGGGCGAACGGAAATACGGCCGCTGACCCAGAGGTGGAGATGAGCGAAACCATCCAGCTTCAAATCGCCCGCTACTCGCCCGAATCGGACGACGAGCCGCGCTGGCAGACGTTTGAGACGCCGGTGCGCAAGGAATGGACGGTGCTGGACGCCTTGAATTACATCAAGGACCGGGTGGACGGCTCGGTGACCTACCGCTGGTCGTGCCGGATGGGCATTTGCGGAAGCTGCGGGATGATGGTGAACGGCGAGCCGAAGCTGACCTGCGCGACGTTTCTCGGCGACTACCTGCCGGGGCCGGTGAGGATCGCGCCGCTGCGTTATTTTCCGGTGGTGCGCGACCTGGTGGTGGAGATCGGCGACTTCCTGGAGAAACTCGTGGCGGTGAAGCCGTGGCTGGTGCGGAAGGAGGAAAAGGCGCCGGACGCGGGCGAATACCTGCAGACGCCGCAGCAGCTCGACGCCTACAAGCAATTCAGCCTTTGCATCAACTGCATGCTGTGCTACGCCGCTTGTCCGGTTTACGGACTCGAGCCCGGATTCATCGGCCCAGCCGCGCTGGCGCTCGCCCAGCGGTACAACCTGGACTCGCGCGACCAGGGCGCGGGGGAGCGCATGGACATTCTTTCGCAAGCGGAAGGGATTTGGGGCTGCACCTTCGTCGGCGAATGCACCGCCGCCTGCCCGAAGCACGTCGACCCGGCGGGAGCGATCCAGCAGTACAAGGTGGCAGCGGTGCAGGATTGGTTCAAGACGCTGCTGCTGCCGCGAGGGGCGCGATGAAGCCGCGGGCGCTGGCGCACACGCCGTACCACCCACGGTGGTACCGGCCACGCGTATCGACGTACTGGTGGCTGCACCAGTGGTCGTATGCGCGCTTTGTGCTGCGCGAGCTGACCAGCATCTTCGTCGCCTGGTTCGTGCTGCTCACGCTCTTCGGATTGAGGGCGCTCGAACGCGGCCCGGCGGCATACGCCGCCTACCTCGCCTGGCTGAGGCGGCCCACGGTGGTGGCGATCGACGCTATCAGCTTTCTCTTCGTCCTGTTCCACGCAGTCACCTGGTTCAGTCTGGCGCCCCGGGCGATGGTGCTGCGGGTGGGCGGCAAGCGGGTTCCGGAAAAGGTGATTGCCGGCGCGATCTACGCGGTTTGGGTGGTGATTTCGGTGGTTCTCGGCCGGTTTCTGCTGGGAGGCTAAATGGCGCGCAGGCAGCTGGAGCCGTTCTTGTGGGCGTTGTTCAGCGCCGGAGGCGTCGTGGCGGCGCTCTTCATTCCAGTGCACCTGTTTCTGTGGGGGGTAGCGGTGCCGGTGACGGGGATCACCCCGCCCAGCTACGCCGCAGCGCTCGCGGCGGCTCAGCATCCGGCGGCGAGGCTCTATCTGCTGGCGATATGCTCGCTGCCGCTGTTTCACTGGGCCCACCGTTTTCGGTACACGCTCTACGACGGCTTGCAAGTGAAGCACCTGAACGAGATCATCAATACGTTCTGTTACGGCGGAGCGATCGCCGGGACGGCGGCCGCCGTCTACCTTCTGTGGAGGATCTAGCGAAGCCTCTGCTGGAGCCAACCAGACGGGCGGGGCAGCCATGCGGGAAGCACGCGAGGGGGCAAGCCATGCAAATTCGGCTGAAGACGATCTCGAAAGCGGGAATCGACGAAGCGAACTCGAAGGCGGAATTGTACCGGTTGTTGAACGAGCCGGAGGAGGCGGAGTCGATTTGCCGGGACGTTTTGGCGGTCGAGCCCACGCATCAGCTCGCCTTGCGGCTTATCGGCCTGGCAATCACCGACCAGTTTTGCGGGGGCGCGAGCGATCGGTTCGAGGAGGCGGAAGCGTTTTTCCAGCGGCTGGACGATCCCTACGAGCGTTTCTATTACACCGGACTGGGCTACGAGCGGTGG
Organism: Candidatus Acidiferrales bacterium; assembly: GCA_035946455.1. Classification (GTDB taxonomy): domain Bacteria; phylum Acidobacteriota; class Terriglobia; order Acidiferrales; family UBA7541; genus JAKASX01. The sequence goes on from DASYZK010000011.1 coordinate 28,581, forward strand.
GCGAAGGCCCAGCTCCGCGCCGGGCGTCCGCCGCACACGTTGTGGGTGCTGTTGGAGAAAGCGATGCACTGTTTCGCCGAAGCGGAAAAGATCCGGCCCGAAGGCAACGACGATTCGATTCTGCGGTGGAACAGTTGCGCCCGGCTGATCGACAGCAGGCCGGAATCGGAATGGCTGCCGGAATTCGATATGTTTGAAACCGGCGACGGGTCGCCGCTCTGAGGCGGCGGGCGTAGCGGTCAGATCCGCAGATTACCCCCAACGCACGGCGAAGCAGCAGACACTACCGGCGTCCTTCAGGCAAGGGCGCGGGGCGTAGCCATCCAGGCTTTTCGCCACATTCACTAGAAATTTAGGTCTCCGGTTTGCAGGGGGGTGGGTGTGTAGGCCGAGGCAGGCAAGTGCGGGGAGGCATCGATGCGATGCGGCGCGGAACAGTGTGCGACGCGTGGTGGTGACGGCTTGCTGTCGAGGTGGGCGAGGCAGCAGCGCGGGCAAATGAGGCCTGCGGAGTCACCTGCCAGTGAGCGGACGCGAACTTCTTCTGAAGTGGGGAGTTGCGGGCAGAGGCGCGGGGAGGAAAGCTCAGCGAATTTTGCTCATTCGGTAGTTGCCGGTCGCGAAAGAGTCTGTCGCTTTCGTCGGCAGGGGAACGGAGAGGATTTCTCCCGTTCCGAGCGCCGCCGTTATGTCGGAACCGAGCCGCCAAACCTTCTCGAATCGGGATGGTCGGGGGGAATCCAGTCTCGTTCCGGGAAGCCGCTGTTCCCCTCGGTTTCGAGTGCGGGCGTTCATTCTCCGGAGAGCGGCGAGGCAAGCAGAACCGGCGCAGCTGGCGCGGAGGAGAGGGAATGAGCTGCGCGGTGCCACCGATCGCCCTGACCGACGAACTCGATTTACCGCCCGAGGAATTGATTTTCGGCGCATCGCGAGCAATGCAAGCGGTGCGCCGGGAGGTGGAGCACGCGGCGATGGCCAACGTTCCCGTGCTGATCGACGGGCAAAGCGGAACGGGCAAAGAAGTGGTGGCAAAACTGATTCACCGGCATTCGCCGGGAGGCCAGCGAGCGTTCGTGAAGGTGAACTGCCCGGCGATTCCGGGAACGCTGCTCGAGAGCGAGCTGTTCGGTTACGAGAAGGGCGCGTTCACCGGGGCGTACGCGGTGAAGCCCGGCCGGGTGGAGGCGGCGGAGGGGGGAACGCTCTTCCTCGACGAGATCGCCGAACTCGAACCGGCCATCCAGGCGAAGCTGCTGCAATTGCTGCAAGACGGGCGCTTCTGCCGCATCGGCGGCCGGCACGAGCGCCAGGTGGAATTGCGGGTGGCTTGCGCCACCAATCACGACCTGGCCGACGACGTGCGGGCCGGCGTGTTCCGGCGCGACCTCTTCTACCGCATCAACGTGCTGGCGATTCACCTGCCGCCGCTCGCCGAGCGGCGCGAGGACATTCCCGCGCTCGCGCGTTTTCTGGCTGAAAAATACAGCGCGAAATACGGCCGGCCGGCGCCGGCGATCGGCAAGCGGATATTGCGGATGCTCGAAGCGAGGCCTTGGCCGGGGAACATCCGCGAGCTCGAAAACGTGATGAAGCGGTACGTGATCCTGGGTTCCGACGAGGCCTTCGACAATGGCGGCGGGAATGGCCACGGCAATGGAAGCGGGAACGGCGACGGCGGCGGGCCGAAGCCGGGCGCTGCCGGTGAGCGCGCCGGGTCGCTGAAGACGATCGTTCGCCAGGCGGTTCGAGATCTGGAACGAGACCTGATTCTGCACGCTCTCGAAACCAATCGCTGGAACCGGCGGGTGACAGCGCGCGGGCTCGGCATCAGCTACGCCGCCCTGCTCTACAAGATGCGCGAGGCCGGCGTGCCGCCGATGCGGGGGCCGCGAGCGGCCAAGATTCCCGAGCCAGCGGACTCTTCGCCGAGCCGTAGGACATAAACACAGGAAGGAAAGGAGCAGGAAGATGACATCTCGGATCCCGTTACGGTCGCTCGCCGCCTTGGGCTTGGCACTGGCTCCGGCCGCGGGACTGGCGCAATCGCGGCAAGCGAATACCGAGCAAGCCGCGGTCGTCAAAGCCCTGCATCGCGGCCCCGCCGCGCCGGGCGCCGAAGCCGATCCCGATCCCGGCGAATACTTGATTGGCCCGGCGGACGTGCTGGCCATCGACGTCTGGCGGGAGCAGGAAGTTTCCCGGGTCGAGCCGGTGCGGCCTGACGGCAGGATCACGCTGCCGCTAGCAGGCGAGATCCAGGCGAGCGGCGAAACGCCGAAATCGCTCGAAGCGGAAATCGCCCGACGCCTGGGCCATTACATCCACCAGCCAGCCGTGACGGTAATCGTGCAGCAGGCCAACAGCCACCGGTTCAACATCATCGGCGAGGTACTGCGCCCGGGGTCGTATCCGCTGGGGGCGCGGATGACCGTGCTCGACGCGGTAGCGCTGGCCGGCGGCTTCCAGGAATTCGCGAAGACCACCCGCATCTACGTGGTGCGGCGGCAACCGCGAGGCGCGTCGATGCGCATCCCGTTCGACTACAAGCGGGCCGTTCGCGGCGACCGGCGCGATCTCGATCTCGAACTCGAGCCGGGCGACACGATCATCGTTCCCTGAGCGTGGAGCCAATGGCACCCGGGAAATGCGGATGGGTACTTCTGCTTTTGATGGTTGTCCCGGCGGGCGCGCGGGGCCAAGCCGCGGGGCAACCGGGCGCGACCGCTCCGGCGCCGGCGCCCGCTCCTTACGGCAGCGGCGAGCAGATTCAGCCGTCGCTCGCAAGCGGCGCGACTGCCAGGAATTACTTCCTGCTGGGCGCCGATTTCACCAGCTCGTACACCGACGACGTCGGCTACAACAACCGGAGCCGCGTGGGCGACACCGGCTTTCTGGTCGCTCCGCTGGCGCAATTCAGCCGGGAGCAAGGGCCCTTCCGGTTGGCGTTCAGCTACCAGCCGAGCCTGCTCGTCTATCAACACCAAAGCGGTTACAACGAGCAGGACCACCACTTGCGGCTGGACGGGAGCTACCGCGCCACGGCGCGACTGACCTTCCGGGCGCGAACCGAGGACACTTACCGCAGCGGCCTGCTGGGGCCGACCGCGGCCGCGGCGGCCATGCCCGGCCTGGGCGGACCGGGGCATCTGAACGACACGATCGTGACACCGTTCGCCCGTCAGTTCGAAAGCAACTCGCGAATCGACGCCGCCTACCAGTCGAGCGAGCGAACGACGCTGGAGGCTTTCGCCACCTACATGCTGCGCTCGTTCGGAAAGCCCGCCGGCTCCCGCGCAAGCCTGCTCGATGCCGAAGGCAAGAGCGCCGGCGCGCAATACGTGCGACAGCTCCGGCCGAATCTGACGCTCGGGCTGGTCTACGTGTACGAGGACCTGCATTTTCTCGCCAGCGCGCGGCTCGGAGTCCATAACCCCGCGGTATCCCTGGCCATGCGCCTGGGACCGCGGGCCTCGTTTTACGCCTACGCCGGACCCGAGTACACCCGGTTGCGCGACGTGGCGCTCGTTCCTTTCGGCCCCTCGGTCACTTTCGCGATACCGATCGCGCGCACCGAATGGAACTGGGCTGCCGGCGGGGGAGTGGCGGCGCGCTGGGAGCGAACGGAACTCGTGGCAAGCGCCTCGCACGAAGTGACCGACGGAGGCGGCTTGCTGGAGGCGGTGACCAACAGCGCCGCCGGAGCGAGCCTCGAGCGGAGGCTGGCGCGCCGGTGGAGCGCGCGTTGGGAGGGGGGATGGCAACGAACCGCCGCGCTGGCGGGAGCGGCCCTGCAGGGAACGCTCGGCGGCGAGTACGCCCGAATCGTGCTGCTGCGCGCGATTTCCGAGAACGTGACGGTGGGCGGCGGTTACCTGTACGAGCGACAGCGGCCGAGCGGGCCGATCCCGCTGGGCGGTGCGTTCGACCGCAACTACGCCTACTTCACCATCAGCTACCAATTCAAGAACCATGTCGGGGAGCGATGAGCGATGAGGACTCTGTCGAAATCCTTCCTATTCCCGATGTGGCGTCGGGATTCTTCGACTGCGCCGGCCGACGCGGAAATCCACACGGTGGGTTTTCCGCGAGAGGAAAAGGCGTCGGCCCGCCCGCCGCGGCGGGCTCGAATTGACGTGCTTTGGGGCGGGGACCAATTCATTGAGCCAAGGCGTCTCGGACGGGGATGTCAGCGGAGCCAGCGATGAGCGAGAAACCGGAACGACCACTCGACTGGCGCGACTACCGGGACGTCCTGGCGCGGCGGCGCTGGACGCTGCTGGGAGCGCTGTTCGCCGCCGGGCTGGCGACGACGATCGGAGCCGGCGTGTGGCCGGTGCGCTACCGGTCGCGAGCGCTGGTCCTGGTGGAGCGGCAGGACGTGCCTTCGCAATACGTCCAGCCAAACGTCACCTCCAACGCCGACGAGCGCCTGGCGGGCATCACCCAGCAGGTGTTGAGCCGCACGCGGCTGGAGAACCTGATCCAGCGATTCGACCTGTACCCAAACGACCGGCAGTGGCTGGACCGCGACAATCTGGTGGAAAAGATGCGGAAGGACATCGAGGTGGAGCCGGTGGACGCCGCCGGCCGGAACGAGCTGACCGCCTTCCGTATCGGTTACACCTACTACGACGCCCGCACCGCCCAACAAGTGGCGAACGAGATGACCTCGGAATTCATCAACGAGAGCCTGCAAGCGCGCACCCAAGCCTCGGCCGCCACCACCGATTTTCTGGCGACCGAGCTCGAGCAAGCGCGGAAAAACCTCGCCGACCAGGAAGCGCGCTTGCGGGAGTACAAGGGCCGGTACCTGGGCGAACTGCCCGAGCAGCAACAAACCAACCTGGAAATCCTGAGCAGCCTGGAGGCGCAACTGTATTCCGAGTCGAACGCCCGCGATCGCGCCGAACAGCAGAAAATTTATCTCGAGTCGCTCGCTTCGGCCTATCGCAGCCTGAACAAGGCCTCGCCGGCAGCCGACGCCGCCGCCGGCCGGGCTGGCGCGACGCCGGCGGCGGTAATCGACAAGGCCATCACCGGTCTCCAGCAGCAACTGACGGAACTCGAAGCGAAGTACACCCCGAATTATCCCGACGTGGTGCGGGTGCGCGAGCAGATCGCCGGGTGGCAGGCGATGCGCCGGAAAGCCGAAACCGCCGCGACGAGACCGGCTGCCGCCCCGGCCGGCGGCGGCCCGCGAACCGCCGCCGACCCCGGCGCGCAGAACCTGGCGGAAATCGATAGCCGGCTGAAGGCGACCGCAGCGGAAATCGCGTTTCACGAGCGCGAAGTCAACGGACTGCGCGCGCGCATCGCCGATGCCCAGGCGCGGCTTCGGCTGACCCCGTTGCGAGAAGAGGAACTGGCCCAAGTCACTCGGGACGACCAGAACGCGCGGGAAGAATACCAGTCGCTCCTGCAGAAGAAGATGCAATCGGAGCTGGCCACCAATCTGGAGAAGCGGGAGGAAGGCGAGCGGTTGCGCATCATCGACCCGGCCAGCCTGCCGCGCAAACCGGTGGCCCCGAACCGGTTGGAGATCATCGTGAGCGGGTGGGTTCTGGGCCTGGCCGCAGGGGTGGGGCTGATGACCGCGGAAGAAGCCGCCGACGAAAGGCTTCGCGGCGAAACCGACGTCCGCCAACTGGCGCGGCTGGCGGTGCTGGCGCGGGTACCGATGCTGCGATCGGCGGCGGAGGAGCGCCGGCGGCTGTGGCTGCGAATCGGCGAGATCGCCGGCGTAACGGTGCTGGCGTTGGTTTCGGCAGGCCTGGGCATTTACGTGTGTCTGGCGGGCTGAGCATGTACCAAACCCATTTCCGGCTGGAGCGCAATCCCTTCGAGATGAGTCCCGACCCGTATTTCTTCTTCGCGACGCCCCAACACCGGGAAGCGTTGGCGGGCCTGCTCTACGGAATCACCGCGCGCAAAGGGTTTCTGGTGCTGACCGGCGAGGTCGGGACGGGGAAATCGCTGGTGGTCCAATGCCTTCTGGACGTGCTGGACCGGCGGAGGGTCGTTTACGCCTACGTCTTCAACAGCCTGCTCTCCTCCGACCAGTTCCTGCACTACATCGCCGAGGACCTGGGCGTCACCGCCGCGCCCTGCCCGAAAAACGAGCTGCTGCTGCGGCTGAGCCGCCACCTCATCGAGAACCATCGCAAGGGCCTGACCACGCTGGTCGTCATCGACGAAGCGCACCACTTGGACGCCGCGGTGCTCGAAGAGGTGCGCTTGCTCAGCAATCTGGAAACACCGCAGGGCAAGCTGCTGCAAATCGCCCTCGTGGGCCAGCCGGAACTGGATGACAAGCTGGAAACGCGGGAACTGCGGCAATTGAAGCAGCGCATCACCCTGCGCTTCCGGCTGGGAGGGCTCAGCGCCGGCGAAACGCGCCGGTACGTTCAGTCGCGGCTGCGCCTGGCAGGCGAGCATTCCGGCGCGCTCTTCACCGCCGAAGCGCTCGAAGCGGTGCATCGTTTTTCCGCCGGGATTCCCCGGTTGATCAACACCCTCTGCGACAACTCCATGCTCACCGCCTACGCCCTGGGCCGCCGCCAAGTATCCGCCGACTTGATCGAGGAAGCAGCCGCCGATTTGGGCTTGGCGCCGGCGGCCGAGGCTCGGCCGCGCGCGGCGGTAGCAGCGGCGGCAGCGTTGGGGCCATCCGGCCGGGAGCCAGGTGGCGAACACGCGAGCCCCTCCGCGAGCGCGCACGGCGACGCCGGCGATATCCCGATGACCTGCGAGGCCGAACATGAGCCGGATCTTTGACGCACTGCGCAAATCCGAACGCGATCGCGCCGGCGACGGTGCCGCCTCGCCCGAAGACAACCCCCAAGCCTGGAGGGAACTGGCGAGCGCAGCCGGCGCCGGCGGCGACCACCTGGACCAGGCGCCGGTGATTCGGTGCCAAGCAACAAACGGCCGCCGCCCCGCAGCCACTTGGCACGGCGCCGGCCAGGAAACCTTCCGCGTGCTGCACCACCGCCTGGAACTGCTTCGCCGCGTGCGCCCGCTGAAGAAACTGCTGATCACCAGCGCGATTCCCAAGGAGGGGAAAACGACGATCGCCGTCAATTTGGCGGTGGCGCTGGCGCGGTCGTCGCCGCGGGTGTTGCTGATCGACGCCGACCTGCGGCATCCCGGGGTGCACCGCTCGCTGGGTCTGCCGGCGACAGCCGGCCTCGCCGACTGGCTGGAGCATCGCGCCGAACTCGGCGCGGTATTGCGCCGGGTGGAACCCTACCGTTTCTTCTACCTGTCTTCGGGGCAGGCGACAACCAGTCCCGGCGAAATGCTGCGGCAAAGGGAGCTGCGGGAATTCCTGGCGGGCGCGGGGAGCCTGTTCGACTGGGTGCTCATCGATTCCCCGCCGCTGGTCTCCTTGGTCGACGCCCACTACCTGGCGACGCTTACCGACGGCGTGCTGATGGTGCTGCGGCAAGGAGTCACGCCGCGGGCGGCGCTCGAGGAGGCGCTCGGTCTGCTCGATCGCGCGTTCGTCGCCGGCGCCGTGCTGAACGGCGCGAGCGACGGCAAGCACAGCTATTACGGCTGCTACGACTGGCAGCCGGGGAGCTGCGGCGAGCAAGCGCCGGCGACTAACGGCGCTGCCGGAGGAATCCCGCATGGTTAAGCTGTTCCGTATTTGCTTACCGGCGAGAACGCTCGTTCTCGCCGCCGCGGAGGCGCTGCTGCCGATGGTGCTGCCGCTCGCCGCCGTCGCCACCAGCGGCCAGACGTGGCTATGGCTCCGCTACGAAAACGGATTCCCGCGAGTCGGCTCGGTCGCGGCGATTTTCCTGTTGTGCATGTACTATCACGATCTCTACGACTCGCTCGTGCTTCGGAGCCTGCGCCAGGCGCTGATGCGGCTGCCCGAGGTGCTGGGAACCGCCTACCTGCTGCTGGCAGGGCTCTACCTGGTCGCTCCCGGATTCCGGCTGCGCCTGGCGACGGCGCTCGTGGGTATGGCGCTGGCGGGCCTCGGCGTCGCCCTGGCGCGCAAAGTGTATCTGGCCATCGCCCATTCGCCCCGGCTGGCCGAACGGTTCGTGCTGGTGGGGGAGGGCCGGCTGGCACAAGCACTCGCCGCGGAGATCCATCGGCGACCTGAGATGGGAATCCGGTTGGCGGGCCAGGTTTCCGGCGCTGCCGGGGACCCTCTGGCGAACCATGCGAGAGTGTTGGCCATCGCCGTCGCTCGCCAGTGCGCCGCAGGGGTGATTCTCGCCGGGGAGCACAACGCCCGGCGGTCGCCGTCGCAGCTGAGGGCGATTGAGCGGCTGGGAATCGAAGCGCTGGACGGCGCCGAGTACTACGAAATCCTCACCGGAAAGGTGTGGCTCGATTCCCTCGATCCGAGTCAACTGCCGGCGATGCCGGCAGCGGCGGCGGCGCCGCTGCTGTTGTTGGGGAAGCGGCTCGCGTCGATCGCGCTTTCGCTGGTGGCGCTGGCGGTGACGGCGCCGCTGATGGCGCTAGTGGCGGCGGCCATACTGCTCGATTCGCCCGGCCCGATGATTTTCCGGCAATGGCGAGTCGGGCAGAACGGGCGGCTCTTCATACTCTACAAGTTCCGGTCGATGCGCAGTGAGGCGGCAGGCGCGTTCCAGCCAGCGCAGGAAAACGACGCCCGATTCACGCGGATGGGGCGGCTGCTCCGGCGCACCCGGCTCGACGAGCTGCCGCAATTGTGGAACATCCTGCGGGGCGACATGTCGTTCGTAGGCCCGCGGCCCTTCGCCTGGGAAGAAGAACGGCACTGGGCGCGCGAAATCCCGTTTTACACCGAGCGCTGGCGGGTGAAGCCGGGAGCCACCGGCTGGGCGCAAATCCATCGCGGCTACTGCGCCACCCGCGAAGACAACGTTGAGAAGCTCGCTTACGACCTCTTCTACGCGAAGCACCTGTCGCTCGGCATGGACCTGCTCATCCTGTTTCAAACCACCAAGACCCTGCTCCGCGGCCGCGGAGCCAGGTAGGAGGCCGGCGGTGACCCTGGCGGAGTGGCTGTTCTGGATTTCCTTCGGGTGCATCGCGTACACCTACGCGCTCTATCCCGCCGCCCTGGCAGCCGCTTGCGCCTTCCAGCGACTTTGGAGGCGGCCGGGCGGCCGGCCGAGCACCTCCCGATTCGCTTCCGCTTGGCCGACGATTTCGCTGGTGATCCCCGCCTTCAACGAGGAGAAGCATCTGGCGGCGAAATTGCGGAACCTGGCCGAACTCGACTACCCCAGCGACAGCCTGGAAATCATCTTCGTTTCCGACGGCTCGACCGACGCCACCGACCTGCTCATCTCTCGCGCCGAGTTGCCCGGCCTGCGGTACCTGCGAATTGCTTCGCGCCAAGGCAAGCCAACCGCGCTGAACGCCGGCGTGGCAGCCGCGGGAAACGAAATCCTGGTGTTTTCCGACGCAGCAACTCTTTTCGCCTGCGACGCGATCGAGAAACTGGCGCGCCATTTCGCCGATCCCCGAGTCGGAGTGGTTTGCGGGACCGTGGAGTTCGCGCCCACACCGGATGGGCCGCATACCGAAGGGCTGTACTGGCAATACGAGCGCTGGATGCGCGAGAGGGAAGCCCGGATCGGCGCGGCAACCACCGCCAGCGGAGCGATTTACGCCGTCCGCCGCGCGGCTTACCGCCCGCTGCCAGCCGATGCGATTCTCGATGATCTGCTGGTTCCGATGACCGCCAGAAAACTGGGATACCGGATCGAGCAGGAGCCAGAAGCGCGAGCCCTGGAGCCGGCGGCGGCGACGCTCCACGGCGAATTCGCCCGACGCGCTCGCCTGGCTGCCGGCGGCTTTCGCAGCCTGCGGCAGCTCGGAGCCTGCGCCACGGCCAGTCCGTCGGTCTTCTGGGCATTCTTCTCCCACAAACTGCTGCGGTGGCTGTCGCCGGTGTTTCTGCTGGCGCTCCTGGGCACGAGCCTGGCGCTTCGGGGCCAGCCGATCTACCGATTCGCCCTGGCCGGGCAACTGGCGTTTTATCTGTGGGCGCTGGCGGGGATGACTTTCCGCGAGCGTCTGGGCGGAGTGCGTTTCGCGCTGGTTGGTTACTTCGTGATGGCGATGAACGCGGCGCTGCTCGTCGGCCTGGCGCGGGCGCTCGCCGGCCGCCAGCCGGTTACATGGATTCGCGTCAACTGACGATGGGAAACACGCTCGACAAGCAGCGCGCCCGGGGCTTCCCCGTGTTCCTTTACCACGCCCTCGCCCCGCAGGCGCCAAACGGCCTCGGCTGGCGGGACAGAAAATACTGGATGCCGGCGACGCTCTTTCGCGAGCACCTGCGCGCGATCCGAACGGCCGGCGCCGCCGTCGTTTCGCTCGAACAAGCTTGGCGGGCGGCAGGCGACGCCCCAGCAGCCGTTTTGACTTTCGACGACGGCCGCAGTTCAGACTACCAGGCGGCGTGGCCGATGCTGGCGGAAGCCGGTTTCACCGCCAGCTTCTTCCTGAACACCGCCGCGGTGGGCGAGCCAGGCTACCTGGACTGGAACCAGGTGCGAGAGATGGCCGATGGCGGCGCCTCGATCCAATCTCACGGCCACCACCACACCGACCTCACCGTCCTAAGCGCCGAAACGAGGCGAGCCGCATTGCGCCATTCGAAGGAGCTGCTCGAACGCCGCACCGGGCGGCCGGTGGATTTCCTTGCGGCGCCCTACGGCCGTGTGAATCGCAGCGTAATCGAAGACGCATTTGAAGCCGGCTACCGCGCAGTGTGCACGTCGGAGCCGCGCCCAGCCAAGCCCGGCACCGCTACGATCGGCCGCATCGCGATGTACGCGCATACCGGAGCGGCGGAGGCGGCGCGGCTCGCCGCCGGAAACCGCACTTCCTACCGGGTGCGAGGAGCGCGAGCGGCCTGGGTCGCCCTGGCGAAGCTGTTCCTGTCCACGCCGGGCGAGCGGCAAAAACCGCCAAACGGAGACGGGCGATGAAACCCGCCGGCGTCTTCGTGCTGATCGACGCACTGGGCTGGCCGATCATCGAGGAGGCGGACTTCCTTTCTCATCTGCTTACGCACCGGCAGCCGGTGCGCACGGTGCTCGGTTTCAGCTCCGGCGCGATACCCACGATTCTCACCGGCGCCTATCCCGCCGAAACCGGCCACTGGAATCTGTTCTACTACGACCCGGAAGGGTCGCCTTTCCGCTGGCTTCGCCGCGCTCGGTGCCTTCCGGACGCGGTACTCGATCACCGCATTACGCGAAAGCTGCTGACGGAGGCCGGCCGCCGCGCGCTCGGGCTGGGAGACCAGTTTGAATGCCAGGTGAGCCCGCGGATTCTGCCCTATTTCAACTTCGTGGAAAAACGCAGCATCTACCAGCCGGGCGGGATCGCCGGTGCCCGGTCGATTTTCGATTGCCTGGCGGAGCGCCGCGTGGCGTACCGCGTCTACACCTACCACCGAGGGCGCGACGCGGAACTGGTGGAGCGAGCCGTCGCCGACCTCCGCCGGGGCGCGGCCCGCTTCTATTTCCTTTACCTGTCGGAACTCGACGCTTTCCTGCACGCGCATTGGGGCGACCAGCCGGCCTTGCGCCGGGAGATGACCGGTTACGCTACCGGCCTCGAGCGATTGTTCGGCGCGGCCCTGGCCGCCAACCACGAAACGCAACTGGCGGTGTTCTCCGACCATGGCATGACGCCGGTGCGCCATCACATCGATCTGGCGCGGGAGATCGAAGACCTGGGTTTCCGCATGCCGGAAGACCTGCTCGCCGTTTACGACTCGACGATGGCGCGGTTCTGGTTCTTCCGGCCAGCAGCTCGCGAAGCGGTCAGCAACCGGCTGAAGGGGCTTTCGTGCGGGCGACCGATCAGCGACAACGAATTGCGCGATCTGGGCGTTTACTTCCCCGACCGCCGCTTCGGGGAATTGATTTTCCTGCTCGAACCCGGCTGGCTGCTGGCGACGAGCGATTTCCACCGCAGCGGATGGATGCCGGCGGGAATGCACGGCTACCACCCAAGCGACCGGCGCTCCGACGGCGTGTTTCTCAGCAACCGGCAGCCGGCCTGGCCCATCGAGGGCCTGGCCGACGTGTACCGCGCGCTTCGCGCCGCCGCCGAAGGATGAGCGATGACGGCCGGCGCAACCATCCGGGTACTGCATTTCAGCAACGCCACCACCCGCGCCGGCGCCGAAGAGCACATGCTGACGCTCCTCCGCGGGTTCGATCGCCAAAGGTTTCGACCCTACCTGGCATGCCCGAACGCCCTCGCCAAGCGGCTCGACCGGGACCTGCCCGCGGACGTGGAGCTGTTTGGCTTGTCTTTTTTCACGCCCTATCAGCCGGAGGCAGCGTGGCGGCTGGGCCGGCTGCTGCATGAACTGCGAATCGACGTGCTGCATTCGCACATGTTCCGCGCGAGCCTGTGCGCTTCGCCCATCGGCCGGCTGTGCCGGGTTCCGGCAATCATCGAAACGCCGCACGTTCGCGAGAACTGGCGCCGCGGATGGAAATCGTCGTACTGGATCGACCGGCTCGCGGGCCGCGCGGTGGACGCCTACGTCGCCGTGTCCCAGGCCAACGCCGATTACCTGGTGCGGAAGAAGGGATTGCCGGCGCGGAAAGTGCGCGTGATTCGGAACGGATGCGATCTTGCCCGATTCGATCCTCGCCGGCCGGCGCCCGCGGGCCTCAGGCAATCACTCGGGTTCGCTCAGAGCGACCCGGTCCTGGTGGCCGTCGGCCGGCTCGAGCCCCAGAAAGGCCACCACACGCTCTTGGGCGCGATGACCTTGGTGCGGCGCGCGTTTCCGCGGGCGCGGCTGGTTTGCGTGGGCGACGGGTCGCTCCGCGCCGAACTGGAAAATCAAGCGCGAGCACTGGGCCTGGGGGACGCGGTGCGGATGGTGGGTTTCCAAGCCGGCGTCGAAGACTGGCTGGCGTTGGCCGACCTGACGGTGCTGCCATCGCTTTATGAAGGCCTGCCGCTGGCAGCCATCGAATCTCTGGCGGCCGGGCGGGCGGTGGTGGCGACCGCGGTGGACGGCACTCCGGAAGCGATCGTGGACGGGGAAACGGGATTGACAACACCGGCGGGCGAACCCGCGGCGCTCGCTCGCGCCATCCTGCGCCTGCTCGAGAACCCGACGCTGCGATTGGAGCTGGCGGCTGCGGGCCGCGCCTGGGCCGTCGAACGGTTCTCGCATTCCCGGCAAGTGCGCGAAACCGAGCAACTCTACCGGCGGATCTGGGAAGCGCGGCGGCAGCCGCGCGGCGAAACCAGCGCGGCCGCGGCAAGTGCGCCCGAACGGCAAACAATCGGAATGCCATGAGCGCGGCAACACAAATGAGCCTCGCGCCGGAGGGAACCGCTTCGTCCGCCGCGGCCGAAGCCATCGTCACCGAAGCCACAAAGGCCTGCGATCGGCGATACCGGCATCGGCTCCGCGCGCTGATTCTGACGGGAAGCCTGGCGAGGGGGGAAGGCTCGGCGGTGGTTGACGACGGCGTTTGCCGGCTGCTCGGCGACGCCGAATTCCTGCTCGTGTTCGCGAGGCGGCGGGCGATCCCGGACGAGGGGAAACTCCGCGGCTTGGCCGAATCGATTTCCGCAGCCACACGCGAGCGCGGAATCGCCTGCCGAGTGGACCTGGCGGGAGTGGCGCCAGGGTATCTGCGCCGGCTGCCCCGGCACATCTTCAGCTACGAGCTACGGCAGGACGGCCGGGTGGTGCTGGGCAATCCGGCAATCCTCGAGCTCGTGCCGGAATTCCTTCCCACCGAAATCGACCGGGAAGACGCTTGGCGGCTGCTGTCGAACCGCATGGTGGAATGGCTGCGCGAGCTGGCGAGCGTTCCCGACGAAGCGGGGGCGCCCAGCCTGGGGTTGATCTACGCGACGGTGAAATTGTGGTTGGATGCCGCCACATCCCTGCTCGTCTTCCTCGGCGGCTACGAGCCGAGCTATCGCGCGCGGGGCCGCCGCCTGGCCGCGCTCGCGCGTGAGCCGCATCTCGCGCTTCCCTTCCCGCTTGCCGATTTCGAAACCGGCCTGGAAACGGCCACCCGATGGAAACTGGCGCCGGACCTCGCCGCCAACCGCCGACCGGGCTGGGAATTCTGCGCCCGCGCCCGCGACCTGGCCGGCAAGCTCTGGTGCTGGGAGATGGCGGAGCTCACCGGCCTCGACCCCGCCTATCCGCCCATGGCGTTGGTGCAGGCCTGGACCCGCCGCAACGGCCCGGGCAGGCGATGGCGCGGCTGGCTGCGCGCCGCCCGGGAGCAGGGCTGGCTGCGCAGCCGGCGCTGCTGGCGACACTGGAGAGAACTGAGCCGAGACGGCTCGCCGCGGCATTGCATTTACGGGCTGGCGGCGGAATGCGTGATGAGGCAAGAGGATTTTTCGCCCGGGACCCGTGAGGGCGCGGCATCGGCCTGGAAACTCGCAACGCTGCGCCGTTACCTTCCAGTGCCGCACGCGCCGGCGCGAGCCAACGGCTGCGGCTGGCGCGCGCTGGCGTGCGACCTGGCCTGCAATTACCGCTGGTTCGTCGAGAAAACGCGGGCATGATTGCCGGAAGCCTGGGTGGATGCAACAACGGGAACAGCCGGCCGCGATGGCGCCATGAGAATGAGCCCGGCTCCCCGCCGCCGGTCGCCGCGGGGAGCGGCGTCCGGCCCGAGCCGGCGGGAATCGATTCCGGCGGCGAACGAAGAGGGTTTCCGTTCGACGGCGAGTGATGAACGAGGTTTCGCGAATGCGCCTGCTCTATCTGGCTTTGACGTGGCCATTGCCGGCAAACAACGGTCATCGGCTGCGGCTGTGGCTGACGCTGCGCACACTCGCGGAATTGGGACACCAACTGCACCTGCTGGCTTTCGCCGAACCATCCGATGGAGAAATTGGCCCGAGTGAACTTGATGCCGTTTGCGCAACCGCGCAGGCGCTCCCCTTGGAACGGGCTGCGACGGGGGCCATCGTTTGCCACCTGAGCCGTCTTTGCAGCTTGGCTTCGCCGCTTCCCTACGCGGCGCTGCATTTTTCTTCCCCCCGGATGCGGGCGCAGATCGCCAACCTGCTCGCACACCACCGCATCGACGCGATAATCGCCCACACGGTATTTTCACTGGTGAACCTTCCGGAGACCGACCTGCCGGTGGTGGTGAACAGCCCCGACGTCGAGCACGAGATCTTCGAGAGGTACGGCGCGGCAAGCCGGAATCCACTCGCGCGACTGTACGCGCGCCGGGAAGCGAGCCGAACGCGGCACTGGGAGCGGATGGCCTACAGCCGGGCCAGCCGGGGGATGGCCTGCTCGGGGCGCGACCGATCCCAACTCGACGCGCTGGGCACGGGAACGAAGGTGTTCGTGGTGCCCAACGCCGTCGATGTCGCCCGAAGCGTTCCCACCGGCGGCGAGGCGGCCCGGCGCGTGCTGTTCATCGGGGCGCTCGATTGGCTTCCGAACCGCGACGCCGTCCGCTTTTTCATCGAGAGGATCCTGCCTCAGGTGTCGGTGAGGCATCCCGACGTCGAGTTCATCGTGGCGGGCAGAAACGCTCCCGAGCGATTCCGCCGGGCATTCGAGCGGCCGCCGCGGGTGCAATTCACCGGCAGCATCCCCGACATGCGCGGGGAGATCGTGCGCGCAACGGTGTCGGTGGCGCCGCTGCGGATCGGTAGCGGCACGCGGCTGAAGATCCTGGAAGCAGCGGCGATGGCCAAGCCGGTGGTTGCCACGACCCTGGGCGCCGAGGGGCTGGAATTCACTCCGGGAACCGAAATCCTCGTCGAGGACCATCCGGCGCGCTTTGCCGATGCGGTGAATGCCCTGCTCGAAGACAGCGAGCTGCGCCACGCGATCGGGCATGCTGGCCGCGCCGTCGTGGAACGAGCTTACAGCGCCGCGGCCTTGCGCCAGTCGCTGGCGCTAGCCCTGGACGGCCTGGGGGCGGCGCATCCCGAAAACGGCAACCAACGAGCGCAGGCGAAGAGCGAGGCACACGCAACCGCCACGGCCGTAGGGAGGGCGCCAAATCGATGAGGCGCGCCAACCAGAACGCGGGAACGGCAGAGGGCCGCGAGCGGACGCCGGAGCCGCCCGGGCGGCGGGTGCTGATGATCACGCTTGCCGTACCCTACCCTCACGGCGGCAGCCACCGCCAGCGGCCATGGAGCCTGATTCGAGCGCTTCGCGACGAGGGCTGGGAAATCACGCTGATCACCCAGGCGCGGGGTGTTGCGCGCGAATTCCCGGAATCCCTGCCGCTGCTGTGCCGGGAAGTTGATTTAGTGGCAACGCCAGGGGCCCGCGCCTCCGCCAACTCCGCCCGCGCGGGGGCCAGCGGGCTCCGTTTCGACGCGGTGGGCGAGGAGTGGGAGGTTTCGCCGCAAATAACCATCGCGGCGCGCCGGCATCTGGAGCACGGGGGATTCGCCGCCGTCCTGTGCGACCAATTTCACGCGCGGGCTGCCCTGCCGCCGCAGCCACCGGCGCCGGTGATCGTCGACGTGCAACGTCTGGAACACGAATGGCTACGGGACTACGCCAACCGGGCACCGACGGGAGTGGAGCGGCTCTACGCCCGATTGCGAGCACGGAAGCTGCGTCGATGGGAGGCGCGGGAAGCGGTCGGGGTTTACGCGCTGGCAGCGGGCTCGGCGCCGGAAGCAACGCAGTTGCGCCGGCTGCATCCGGCAATCCGAGTGGCGCTGTTGCCGGAAGTCGTGGACACAGCCGAGTACGAGGACAAGGCCGGCGAGGAGCAGGCGGAACTGGTTTTGTGCTCGGGAGCATCCGACGAGCCGTCCGATTGCGATGCGCTGAGCCAATTCGTGTCGGCGGCGTGGCCCGAGATACGCCGGCGGCGGCCGTCGGCGAGGCTGCGAGTGGCGGGAGCGCTGCCCCAGCCGGACTTGCTGCGCCAGATTGAGATCACTCCCGGCGCCGAGGCCGCCGGGAAGATCGAAGACCTGCAGGCTGACCTCGCCCGAGCCGCGGTGTGCGTGTTGTTGCCAGGGCGGCCGAGCAGCGGCGAGCGGATGAAGCTGCTGGAGGCGGCGGCGATGGCCAAGCCGATCCTATCGACGCCCGCCGGCGCCGAAGGACTGGACTTCCAGCCGGGGGTGGAAATTCTGATTACTGACGAACCCAACCGCCTCGCAGCTTGCGCGGTGGAGTTGATGGCGAACCCCGAACGCCGCCGGGCGCTAGGGCAGCGCGCGCGGCAACGGGTGGAGCGAGACTACAGCCTCCCCGCCCTGCGGCGGGCGCTGGCGGAGCTGCTCGAACCGCTGGCGCAGGCGAAAACGATGGCGGCAGGAGGCGCGGAGCCGTGATCGTGTTCTACCTGCTGGTGGTGTCGCTTCCGTTCGCGCTTCAGCCGTGGTTTGCGCGACCCATCGGCCCGCTGACCGTCGAGAAGCTTCTGGGAGCGGCGTGCGCTCTCTACGCGATGGTCCATCTCGCCGCCAAGCGCCGAATTCCGCGGCTCTTTTCGACGCTTGAAGCGCGCTCGTTCCTCGTTTTCGTTGCGCTGGCGGCGGCGTCCTGGGCGGCCATGCGCACCGGCCCGGCGTCGGACGACATGATGTCGGTTTACGCCTCACACTTCGTCTTTTTCGTGGTCCTGCTGGCGGTGGTCGACACCCCCGGCCGGCTTCGGCTCACGCTGCTGGCGGCGATCGCCGGTATCGGCTGGGCGTCGCTGTACGTCCTGCGCGAATGGCAGGTGCAGACGGCGATTTACGGAACGAGCTTCCGGCCCGGCTACGTGACCGGAGACTCGAATTTCTTCACCGCTTCCGCGGTGCTAGTGGTGCCTCTGGCGGCGCTGGTGCTCCAGCGGGACCAGAGCCGGCTGGCGCGACTGTTCACCTTCGGCTGCCTCGCGGCGGCGCTTGTGGCGATCGTTGTGGGAGCGTCGCGCGGCGGGTTCGTGGGGCTGGTGGCCGGGATCCTGTGGATGCTGTGGCGAGCGCCGCGGCGAGGGAGGAATCTGGCGATTCTGGGAACACTGCTGGCGGTCTTCCTGGCCCTGGCGCCCAGCTCGCCGCTGAAACGCTTCCTGCATCCCGATTCCGGCGACCTGGAATCGGAGCAAATCCACCTTCGCTTGTGGGCGGCGGCGTGGCGCATCATCCAAGCGCATCCGCTCACCGGTATCGGCGTCGGCAATTTCAAGTACGAAGTGGCCGGCTACACCTCCCACCCGGACTTGCGCTACATGGCGCACAACACGTATCTGGAGATCAGCTCGGAAATGGGCTTGCCGGGCCTGCTGGCGTTCCTGCTGATGTTCTTTTCGGCCATTGTGTCGTACGGCCGGCTGGCACGAGAAGCGGAGCGAACCCACGACATGCAGATTGCGATGACCGCGAACGGAGCGCAGGCGGGGCTGGTGGGATTCGGCGTTGCGGCGCTGTTCGTTTCCGCCGAGTTTCTGCGAATGTTCTGGTTTCTGCTGTTCCTCGCCATGTGTCTCGGTCCGCTCCGCAGAGCGCAGAGCGAACACGCGGCGGAACCGGTGGGCGCAGAGGCATCGGCGGCCGAACCGAGTTGGCCACCCGAACCGGAAGCGGGAACCGGGAGCTGCGAATGAGTCGCGAAGGGCTTACAGCCGAGCACGGCCGCGACCGGTTTCCGGCGCATCGCCCGGCGGATGGACTGAGCCACGACCGAGCCTCGATTCGCTTCCGTCCCTGGTCGGGAGCCTGGCGGTGAGCGGGACGGCGACAAGCGGGAGAGGAGCGGCGCCTACCGGGCATTTTTCGACCGGCCCGGCTGGCAGCACGGCGGCAGGTCCAACCGCCGGCTGGGAATGGATGAAGACGGTTCCTGCCGACGTGCGCGGGCGAATCGTTTCCGGCATGCGGTGGACGGTTTGGCTGACGGCGCTGGCCGCCCCGTTCGCCTACGGCACGAACATCCTTCTGGCGCGAGCGAGTCCCGAAACCATCGGGACCTACGGCTTGCTGGCGGTATACGTCGGCCTGGTGAGCTCGGTTTTCTACCTGGGCGGGGACGCGGTAAGCATCAAATTTCTGCCGGAGCTGGGTTCGCGCGACCAAGCGCGGTTTCTAGGCTCTTATTTTCTGGTCATTTGTCTATCGCTGGCGCCCTGGCTGGGGCTGGCGGCGGCGCGGCCGGCGGGCCTGCGCTACCTGTTCGGCCAGCAGGCGAACGTGCGGTTCTTGCTGCTCGCGCTCGGTCTTGCTCCGATTCCGATTTTTTTCTTCCTCGTCAATGCGGCCTTGAAAGCTCGGCTCGATTTCCAGCACGCGCAGATGCTGGCGCGGCTGGTGACGGTTGGCTCGTTTCTCTTCTATGCGATTGTCTATTTCGGCGGGCGCGGCTGGCTGAACCGGCATCCGGCGCCGATACTCTGGTCCGCGTACTTGACGCTCACCGCGCTGGCCGCCGGCCTGGGCGCCTGGCGGCTCGGGCGGAGCGGCATCCGCGAGAGCGGCGGGCCGGCCGCTGCCCGGTTCTTTTTGCCGCGAGGCTTCTGGAGCTACACCCTGGGAACGCAGCAAGTGAGCCTGCTGCGGTTCCTGCAGCGATTCGATTACGTTCTGGTGCTCGATTTCGGAGGATTGCGAGCGCTGGGGGAATACGTGGCGGTGACGTCGCTGGCGCTCGGGATTGCCCTGGTGAACGGCTATTTCTTCGACACGCTTTTGCCTTCGCTGACGAACCTGCTGGCGGCGGGAAACCGCGCTGGCGCTGCCGAAGCTTTCCGGATGCACATGCGAATCGTTTTTCTGGTCACCGCAGCGACCTCGAGCGGGCTGATGCTGCTGGCGGCGCCCCTCACCGGCATGTTCGGAAGAAACTACACTGGCCTCGCGCCGGCGGTGGTGGTCTTGTCGTTGCTGGCGGGGACGGCCAGCCCCGGCGCGGCGGGCGGAACGCTGCTTTCGAGCATCGGGAAGCCGCAGCGAGCGGTTTGGGCGAGTCTGGTACAGCTCGGCCTGTACGCCGGTCTGTTCTTCCTTCTCTGGCCCAGCTACCACCTGATCGGCGCGGTTGCCGCCCTGGGCCTCTCGATGCTGGTGGCGAACGGGCTGTTGTTCATCGCCGGCACGCGCAGCGTCCCGTTCAGCGCGCGGCTGGGCGGCGACTACGCGCGTTTCGGCGCGGTGATGATTCCGGCCGGCGTCATCGCGTGGCAGGGGACGCTCCGCCATCCGCTGCTGGCGATGCCCGCTTGGGCGCTGTTGATCTTCGGGTATCTGGTTGCGGGCAGGTACCGGCTGGCGGAGTGCCGCGCCCTGTGGCGGTGTTTCTTTCCCGCCCGGCTCGATTCGCGCACGCCGGCCAGCCGCCCCCAGCGACCGCAGGAAGCGGACGGCGGCGGCGCGGCGAATTCGGCTGGGGAGGCCGGCGGCGATCCACGCGAGGCCGCGCTCCGGCAAGGGACGAGCAGGGTGTCGGTGATCATCCCAACGAAGAGCCGGCCGGTGGAGCTCGGCGCGACCGTCGAAAGCCTGTTTCGCCAGACGGCGCTTCCGGCGGAGCTCATCATCGTCGATCAGAACCCGGACGGGCGCAGCAGGAACGGCGTGGAGCGGGCGCTGCAGTCGCTCCCCGAATCCTCCCGGCAGCGCATGCGTCTGGCTTACATCCAGGACACATCGATTGCCGGCGCCGCGGCAGCGCGCAACCGGGGCATGGAAGCAGCCCGCGAGCCGATTCTGCTTTTCTTGGATGACGACGTAACGCTTGAGGAGCGCTTCATCGAGGAGCTGCTGCGGGTTTACGAACAAGAACCGGCGCTGGCGGGGGCATCGGGCATCATCACCAATTACCTGCCGCCGGCTCTGCTCCTCCGAGCGTGGAGCGCGCTGTTTGCGAGAGGGCCGTTCCGAGACGACCGCCAGCCGCTTTACTGGCATGCGGAGCGGCTTCGCCACTCGCCGCCGCTGCCGGTGACTCGGTTCACCGGCGCTTGCATGAGTTTTCGCGCCGAAGCGATTGCCGGACTGCGATTCGACGAGAGAATACCGCAGTCGTACGGCGAGGACGTGGATTTCTGCCTTCGGGCTCGAAGAGCGGGTGCGCTGGTGATCGCTCCTCGGGCGCGCGTCGCGCACCATCGCAGCGCCGCTGGCCGACTGGCCGAAGACCGCCTGAAACGGGAAGCGCGCGCCGCCGCCTATCTCTACCGGAAGCACTGGCGGCACGGGACAAGAAACCGTTTTTGTTTCGCGTGGTTGAACGCCGGGTTCGGCATTCAAGCAGCCCTGGCCAGCTTGCGGCGGCGGTCGACGGCGCCCTGGCAAGCGCTCGTGGAAGGTTGCCGGCAGTGCCGGTGGAAGGCGGCGCCGTGAATTCCGCAGGAAGCAGCAGCGAGGAGGAGGCATTTGCGCTTGCCGATCGCTGTCTCGCTCGGGCCGAAAGTCAGAGTCAGTGGCCGAGCCAGTAGCGATTGGCGCGCTTGACGAAGGTAATCACGTCGCCGTAGTTCCTGGCTTCGCCGCCGCAGTTACGGCGCCGGAGCGGAGCCGAACAAGCCACTCCGGGAGCCTTGGCGGGGCCGCGAACTGCCTCGTGGCCGTCGTAGGCGTTATCCAGGTTGGTCACCAAGCCCCAATTGAGCTTCTCGCTCCAGCTGTCCACGTACTGCCACCAGATCGTCCCCACGTACGGGTAACTCCCCGCCGATGTCGCCGTCGTCTGGATCCCGCTCGCCAGATCGTAATACGCCTGCCCCCGCGCCGGCTGCGTCCCCAGCGTGCTTCCCACGCT
>DASYZK010000012.1:0-108113 GCA_035946455.1 Candidatus Acidiferrales bacterium
CCTTCCTGTTCGTGCGACGGTCGTTCCAGCCGCGGCGGAGGTCCACCTGGTATTTCTTCTTTCTCGGAGCCGGGTTTCTGCTGCTGGAAACGCAGATGGTGAGCCGGCTGGCGCTCTATTTCGGCACCACGTGGGTGGTGACCTGCATCGCCCTCTCCGCCATCCTGCTGGGGCTGGTGGCCGCCAACCTTTACGTTGAGCGGTTCCATCCGCGCCGGTTGCCGATTTATTTCCTTCTGCTGATCGCTTCGCTGGCGGGCATCTACATTTTCCCCTGGGAGAGCCTGGGCTCGAGCGCGCGTGTTGTCGGCATGCTGCTGAGCGCGGCTTATTCGCTCCCCATTTTCCTCGCCGGAGTGATTTTCACCGAGGCGTTCCGCCGCTCCGAAGCTCGTTCCCCGGCTTTTGCCGCGAATATTTTCGGCGCGGTTGCCGGCGGGCTCGCTCAGAGCCTGTCGTTCATACTGGGCATGAACGCGCTGCTGCCGATAGCCGCGGTCCTTTACCTCTCCGCGGGACTCTGTTCCGGCTTTGCCCCGGCCGGGGTAACCGCACCCGCCGCCGAGACGCTCACCGCCGACTGACCGGGGACAAGGCGCTCGCCGCCGCCGCGGCCAACCCACTTTTTTGCGGCAAACCTGCTGCTTCTTCGGTTACCATGCGCTCGAGGGAGGGCCCGAGCGACCTGAGTTCGCCGCTCGCCGCTCACTAACCGAGGTTCAATCGCATGATCGAGAACCGCTCCGCGCCGCCCGGCGACATCGTTCCCGCTCTGGTTTACGACGACCTGGCCAAGGCGATTGCCTGGCTCTGCGACGTCTTCGGGTTCACCGAACGCCTGCGGGCGTCCGCGCCCGACGGCGCGATCACCCACGCGCAGCTTGCCCTGGGCCAGGGCGGCATCTTTTTGACCCCGTCGCGCACCGGCCAGGGATTCGCCTCGCCGGACACCGGCGCGTTGCGGCCGCCGAGGCCGAATGAAGTGAGCCAGATTCTCCACGTGCGAATCCCCGACGCCAATCGCCATCACGAGCACGCCGCCAAGCGCGGCGCCCGCATCCTCCAGCCGCCGGCCACTTACCCCTATGGCGAAAGGCAATACACCGCCGAAGATTTCGCCGGCTATCGCTGGACGTTCTCGCAATCGGTGGCGGACGTGAACCCCGGGGACTGGGGTGCGCAAGTTGGCGAGATCAAGAGCCGGGTGAAGCTGCTGCCCAGACCGCGCCTGTGCTACCTGGAGATTCCCGCGATCAATCTCCGCCAGTCAGTGGCCTTCTACGAGAAGATTTTCGGGTGGAACATCCGGCGCCGGGACAGCGATCGCCCGAGCTTCGACGACGCTACCGGGAACGTGAGCGGCGCCTGGGTCACCGGCCGAGCCATTTCCCGCGAGGCGGGCCTGCTTCCCTACATCTGGGTCGACAACATCGATGCCATCCTCGCCGAGGCGGCAGCCCACGGCGGGGAAGTTGTCCATTCGCGCCGGCTCGATTCCCCCGGCGGCGAGTGGATCGCCACGCTGCGCGACCCGGCGGGCAACCTGATCGGTCTCTACCAGGAAGGCGGCTGATTCGACGTGCCGGAAAGAGCCGCGCCCTGCGGGGAAGGGAAGGCGCGGGGCAGCCCGCCGCGGCGGACTCACCGAGACAGTAGCCGGTTTTCCCACCGGTCCAGGCGGGTAAGCCCCACCGGTCAGCCATGGCCGGCGACTTCGCGCCCCGCCCACCGCCCCAGCACCTGGGGTATCGCCTGCATTTCTCAACCGGGAGTGGCGGCAATGGCGGCCGCGGCGAAGGAGACGGCAGCGTGCGCGCAAACGTAAAAGAGCAATAGATAAACAAGCAGCGCCAGCGGCGGCGCCCACAAAATTCCATAGGCCAGCCGATCCCAAGCGGCTGCCATCGCCACCAGCGCCGCAAACACGCCCTGCGGCCACCGGCCCCAGCGCCGGCTGAACCCGCTGTTTACAACCTCGGGCAGCGCCCAAAAGCAGAACAACGCCGCCACCCACCAATCGCCTCCGGGGACGCGCCAGCCAGGCTGCGCGGCAAGAAACTCGCGGGCGTGCCGCGCCAGTTGCAGCAGGAAATAAAGCAAGAGGGCGGCGAGGACCAGCCGCGCGGTGCGGCCAATCACCCGCGGCGTTGGCAGGGCACTCTGCTCGGATGCGCCGGGCATGGCGGGGCAGGGAAGAGGTTACCACGGCCCACTGCCCCGGGGAGATGGCGCCTCTTCCGAAGGTCCGCCATTACCGCCGGGTTGCGGGCGGCGGGCGGCGGCGCGACCGCGGGGCCGCCGGCGTCTCCGCGCGGCGTTTCGCCGATGCGGGCGCTCTTTCCGCGCCACTGTTCCACCATTCCGATTGGTGCTAGAAGGACAACTTCAACGCTAACTGGCCGATTCGGGGGTTGACGGTTGTGGCCGTGATGCGTCCAAAGGTGGCGTCGCTTGCCGCCGTGTCAGGATTGCCGAAATTGGGCCTATTGAAAAGGTTGAAGAAGCTGGCGCGGAATTCCAGGCTCACCGACTCACGCAATTTTGTCATCTTGGATAGCGAGAAGTCGATGTTGTTCTGGCCGGGACCCACCACGTTTCCGACTCCCCCGTTCCCAAGGCCAGTCGCAATGCCATCGGAACCGATCACTGGATAGGCTCCGACGCAGGAGGCATTGAAGTAGTTGTTGAGCTTGCTTTCGACGGAACCCGGGTTAACGAGCATTCCTGCGGTGCACCCGTGAGCCAATGCGATATGATCCGAGGTGATGGCGAAAGCGCTATTTGGATTGCTGTTCGTCAGCGTGAGATGTTCGCCGGACTGGAAAGTCATCACACTGGAAGCGCCCCAGCCTCCAAGAAGGTGGGTCATCGCGCTGCCCATCTTCGTTGGACCGGGTAGTTGGTATACGAAGCTCAGGACAAACCGCTGGTCACGTTCAAAGTTGGCTACGCCATACTGCGAGACAGGGTTCTGGTCGCCGGTGGTGTCCAGTCCCGTGCTTCCCGCATCTGGATTGGCGCCACCTGCATCCAGATCCCGAGCAAAAGTGTACGAGGCCAAAAACTGCAGGCCGCGACTGAACCTTTTCGTCAAACTGGCGTCCACGCCGTTGTACCACGACCAGCTGCGGTTCCCAAGTTGGTCGATGCCTTGAGGGCCCGCGGCAAATCCCAGAAACGGGAGTCGCTGACGGACGTTGGCGACCGTATTCGACGTCTGGCCCCTTACGGGATTGGCAGTCGTGGCGTTCAGGGCCTGGTTCTGACCTAACGTGTCAACCAGGTTGGTGCCGTGATTGCCCACATAGGAGATGTCCAGCAGAAAATCATGCGCAAAGGCCTTTTGAATGCCCAGACTATACTGTTGGACCATAGGGGGCTGATAGTCAGGCGCCAAGGTGATAAGGGTCAACGTGGTTGTCGGGGAGTACACCGGGAACATGGGGAACGACGAAAGCGGGGCTAGAGTCGACGCGGGAAAAGGATTCGCTTCGGTGGCGTGCGTATTACACGTGGCGGAGCAGACGCTGAGAAAGGAAAAGGGCGGAGTGGTCTCCAGTTGAAACGTCGCGTTGGCTACCGTCCGGGAGTAATAGATGCCGTAGCCTCCCCGCAGGACCACGCCGAGCGAGTGCGGCAGTATCTGCCAAGCAAAACCGACACGTGGCGCCCACTTATTCTGTGCGTCGCCATTGACGCCGAACTCGTTATGCAGTTGCCCCACACCGGCGGGAATCACCCCTCGGAAGTTCGAGGGCACAATCCAGCCCGCCAGCGAGCCGGCTGCGGGCGGATTCGGATTGGCTAGGGACGGATAAAAGTTTGCATTGCGCCCGAGTTGGTCGCCAATATCTCCGAGGTGTTCATATCGCACGCCCACGTTTACGGTTAGATTCGCGGTGACCCTGATATCGTCTTGCCCGTAGCTGTTTGCGTCCAGAGTTCGCCAGTTGCGGTCGGGCAACCCCACAAAGGCAATGGAAACGATGGCGTTGCTGAATCCCGGGGGAGCAAAATTAGCGGTTGCGTTTTGAGCCCCATTCAGCCCCAAAAGAAAGTCCGGCCAAGTCAGATACTCTTGGATTCCATTGAACCGGAAATTTCGGATGTTCGTTTCATAGTGAGTAAAACCACCACCGAAGCTGAAGTTATGGCGGCCGTGAATGTAGGAAAGAGAATCATTCACGGTGACCGAGTTTTGAATATCGGTTTCGTCGCCTGCGCCGCCAAGTTGGCAGCATCCGGGGATATTTATCGTTGGCAGATCGTTCACCTGACCTGGGGCCGTCACCCCAATGCTCGAATAGGTAAACGGGTTTTGCTGCAGCGTTGCATCATGGTAGCGGCCGTAGCCAAACCGGACCTCATTCAGGAGCTGCGAATTGAACGCGTAGGCGTACGCCACGGAGGCATTTTGAGTTCGATCGATCCCGGAGGCCGGTGACCCGGGGAGAATCTGCGAAGTCGTAATTCCGGAATTGTTGAAGAAGGTGGTCTGGTTGTCGTTCGCGATGAAGTACTTCACCGAGAGCCGGCTCTTTGCGGTTGGCAGGTAGTCCACATCGGCCACGTACTGATCTTCGTTGAATCTGCAAGGATTTGAAAACACGCTCAGCCCCGCGTTTGGCCCCGTCGTAACTTGCGGATTGGGGATGTAGAAGTTCCCGTCTGGTAGCTTCAAGTTCAATAAAGCGAGGGCCACCGGATTGACGTTGTATGGGTTATGGTCGCTGCCGGCGAAGGGGCCGGGTCCGGGCCCGGGGGCGCCGTTCGGAGCATTAGGGTTTACCGCCGGACCGACGGGAAACGGAGTGTGAGCTCCGATCGCGTTCTGGATCGCCCCCCGCTGCCCCGCAAAGAGGTTCGCAATTGCCAGCGCCGAGCGGTCATTGCTCAGCAGCGGGAGGATCACGTCGCTCTCGCATCCTGTTGACGCGCCGTTGATTTGGCGTGTCCCCTGATAGGAGCCGAAAAAGAACAGCTTGTCCTTCTTGACGGGACCTCCAAGAGTGCCCCCGAACTGATTCTGGTTCAGTACCGGCCGCGGCTGTCCCGCCTCGTTTCCGAAGAAACTGTTCGCATCCAGGACGGCGTTCCGGAAGTACTCGAACGCGTCCCCATGGAAGGCGTTCGTACCCGTTTTGGTGACCAGCTGCACATTCGATCCTGCGTCGCGTCCGTAGGCCGCGTCGTACTGTCCTGTTTGAACCTTGAACTCTTGGATCGTGTCTGGATTGGGAATAGGAACACGCGATGTTCCGCCAAAGAGAAGATCGTTTACATCCACTCCGTTCATTTCAAAGCTGTTGTCGCTTGAACGCCCACCATGAGCGTAGATGGCCAGACCCGAGCCATTCCCGAGTTGGGTTGCATCGGGAACTTCGGCGGCAATTCCAGGGGAGAGAGTGAGGATTTGCTGGTAGTTGCGGTTCACGAGAGGAAGATTGTTAATATCATTCTCGTTCACCGCCCTTCCCAGCGAGCTCGACTCCGTTTGCTCGAGCGTCGCCTCCGCTGTGACGGTAACGCTTTGCTGCGTCGTTCCTATCTGCAGCTTGATATCGAGGGTCGTTATCTGCGTGACGACGACGGAAACGCCGGTCTGAACGTCTGTTTTGAACCCGGCTTTCTCCACCTGCACGTCGTAGGCGCCTGGCGGTAACACCGCCACCCGATAATAGCCGGCAGAGCTTGAGGTGGTAATCCGCATCTCCCCGGTCGATTTGCTCCTCACCGTGACTTTGACGCCCGGCACCACCGCTCCCGAGCTGTCGAGGATCGTGCCGGCCAGCGCCCCAGTTCCTGCTGACTGCGCCCAGCCCGGGGCAGCTACAAATGCGATCCCGATGAAAGTCGCCGCGGCTGCCACCGCCCATCTACCCATCCTGCGGTTCGTCATGGTGACTCCTTATCAAGCCTGCATTCGAGTGGAGGCGCAGCTTCCAGGGTTGTTGCCGCTGGCGGGCAACTAGAAGGGTCCCGTCCATCCTGCATCACGGTTTCGCTCCTGCCACCGGAAAATGGCACGCTTTTTAGTACAGTGCCGGTTCAATGTCAACGAAATTTTGTCGTAACGCCAATTAAATTGTAGAGTCGCGACGCCCTCACCCGCAGCCTGAAATCTGGTTCGGGCCGTCGAGTCCCCATCGTTTGGCGCTTGGGCGCGTTCAAGTTGCCTATGATCTCCGTCCTCTGTGTGCTTCCTCTTGATTCGCCTGTTGCCGGGCCCACCCGGGTTTCAAGTGCTTCCTGCTTAGTCGTCGCGACTGAGCTTACAAGAAAAGTTGACATTCGCCAGTGATTGGATTACTTTCCGTCCCCACGGGAGGCGCGATGCAGCCAGCAGAACGGCGGCGTTTGTTCGAACTCCTCGCTCGCTTGACCCAGGCGCTGGGGCAGGGATTGGGCGGCAACTGCGAGGTAGTCCTTCACGACTTCCAGGACCCGGAGAGCTCGATCGTCGCCATCGCCAACGGCCAGCTTACCGGCAGGAAAGTGGGCGACACGCTGGACGCCTTGGGATTCCAGCTGCTCCGGGAGCCGCCGGCGCGAGACCTGGTGGGCTACCGCAGCAAGACGCGGGGCGGCAGGGAACTCCGATCGACGAGCATTTTCGTCAGGGACGAAGAGGGGAAGGTGATTGGGGCGCTGTGCATCAATCTGGACCTCTCGGCGCCAATCAAGTTCCAGGAGTGGCTGCGGGAAACCGTCAACCCCCAGGATCCGGAAATCGACGAAAAATTCGAGCACAGCGTCGAGGAGGTGCTCGAAGGACTGGTGCAAAGCGCGATTCGAGCGATTGGGAAGGAAGCGTCCGAATTCACCCGCGAAGACAAGATCGCCATCATTTCCCAACTGGAAAGCAAAGGAGCCTTCCTGATTCGCTACTCGGTGGATCGCGTCGCCGACCTCCTGGGCCTTTCGAAATACACCATCTACAACTATCTCGACGAAGTGAAATCGCGGCAGTCGAACGCCAAGATGGCGCCCGCCCGAGCCGGCGCGGAGTAATCCCCGGAACGAAAATCGCCGGATCGCGGCGCGGAGAACACGGTGGCCGCCCTGCCGGGCAACGGAAGGAAAAGAGCGATGGCGCCCGATTCCGGCGCGGGGGTTCCCCGCCGGTACGTGAAACTCGACGCGAACGCCCCCTTCAGCTCCGGAATCCTCGCCGGCAACACCTTCTACCTGTCCGGTCGCATCGGTCTGGACACGAAGACGAAAACGGTTCCCGATGGCGTCGAAGCCGAGGCTCGAAACCTGATGGAGGACGTCTGATCGGTGCTCGCTCGCGTCGGGATGACGATGGAAGACCTGGTTTTCGTGCAGATCTTCTGCAGCGATGTTTCCCTCTGGGAGCAGTTCAATGCCGTCTATCGGACGTTCTTCCCCGCCGACATGCCCGCGCGGTCGTTCATCGGCTCGGGGAAATTGCTGTTTGGCGCGCGGTTCGAACTCCAGGCGATCGCCCTTAAACGCTGACTTCCCATCCCCGGCTCCCGCGTCCGAGTCCCGCGTTTTCTAGCGGCTGGCCGCAATCAGCGCCATCACGTCCCGGGTGAGCTGCAGGCGGATGGGAGGATTCCGGTACATCATGTGCCCTCCGGCATAGCACTTGAAAGTGATGGCTCGCTCGAGCTTCGGGGGCAAATGCCGCGCAATCTCCCGGTCCACCGTGCAGGCTGTCGTCAGGTCGTAAATTCCCGACGCAACCATCACCTTTATTCGCGGATCGATTGCGATGGCTTCCTCGATAGCCGGCAAGGGAGGGCCGTAACGGGGAGGGCCGCCGCCGCGTTTGCTTGCCTCGGCGATGATCGCCTTGTAAGCCTCCGGCGATATCGGCGCGGTGGCGTAGTTCCACCGGGCATTCGTACTTTGCGGATAGGTTCCCGAAGGCGCGAAGCCCTCCTCCAGGCTCCCGAGCCCCTGATCCAGATAGGGCAGATCGACCCGATAGCCCAAATCGTCCCGCAGATACCGAAGGATCGCCCCCTTCGTTCCGATCTCCTCGACCGCGGGCACCGAGCCCGTCGCCACCGACTTCCGCATGTCGAACGTCTGGAGCGTTCGTCGCTCGTCTTTTAGCAATCCGGTGGCGAACTCGCGCGGGGTGACCACGAGCGTCTTCGCGTCGAGCCGATCGGCGGGAAGTCCGGTGAAGCCGGATAGCTGCGCGATCACCGCCGCGCGCTCGCCTTCCGAAAGTTGGGCGGCATTGGCCAGGGCGGGAGCGTAGGTCTGGCGTCCCCAAGCCTCGGCTTCCCTCCGGACGGTGTCGCGATCCTTGCCGAGCGCCGGCGACGTCTTGCCGTAGAAGAGGGCGGTCGCCGACAGGTCGGCCACGTAAAGCGCCTCGCGGAGCGAGGGCGGGCAGTAGTCGGTGTTCAGTCCGGCTCCGCCCGAGATCAGCACCGCGCCGTTCACCCGGATTCCGCGCTTCTCCAGCGCGTAGCTGACTGCCGCCGCTCTCGGCCCGCCGTAGCTCTCGCCCACCAGGAACAGCGGCGCATCCTGGGCGTCGTGGAGCAGCAGCCAGCATCGCACGAACTCGGTGACCGATGCCGCGTCGCCCAGCGTTCCGTAGAATTCCGCCGCGTATTCGGGCTTCGCCGGCCGGCCGAACCCGGTGCCTACCGGATCCACAAACACCAGGTCGGTGCCGGCCAGCCACGTCTCGCGGTTATCGACCAAATGACCGCCTTCGGCGCGCTTTGGCCCGGCAACGTAAAAATGCAGCAGCGCCGAACTCGAGCCGGGACCGCCGTTCCACACGAAGGTCACCGGCCGCGGCTTGCCGCCGGAGGGAACGCGGTAGGCGATGTAGAAAATGTAGCCGTGCGGCTCGCCGGTCTCGACGTCGCGGATGGCGATCCGGCCGGCTTCGGCGGTGTATTGCAGCACCTTGGTTTCCGTTTCGATCCGGTGACGGGTAATGACGGCCGGCTCCTCCCCGATCGCCAGGGAGGCGACAACCGGTCTCTGTTGAACCGGCGCCGGCGGCGCCATCGCCAGCGCTGCCGCCGCCGCAGCCACCATCACGCCGGCTCGGACCCATTTCGCGGTCATAGCATCTCCGTCTCCGTTTGGCGTTTCGGAAGTCCGTTGGATATATTCGGCGGCGCTTCAGGGGTTAAAACCCCTGAGTTTTTAGCAACGTGATGTCGGAGCTTAACCGCCGGCCCCCGAAAACACGTTCAAGAAACTTCTGAAGCAGGCCACTAGGCCAGCGTTTCCAGCAGCTTGTCGATATCCTTCATGTCGTTGAATACCGACGGCGATACCCTCAAGAAGTGCCGGCCCAGCCGGACGTTCACGTTCCCCCGCCGCAGGCGCTCGAGCACCGGCCGGTAATCCTCGATCGCGAAACTGATCAGCGCCGAGGTCGATTCCGGCGGGGTAATCGGGCGGTAGCCCAGCCGGGGCATCTCCTCTCGAAGCCGTTTGAGGAGGGGCTGGCGATAGGCCTGGATGTTCTCGACGCCGAGGCGGCGGATGTAGGGCAGCGACTGCGCCAGGATGTGGGTCACGCCGATGGCCGGGGTCCCCACTTCGAAGTGTCCGGTCGCGTCGGTCCGCAGTTCCCAGGTGTAAGGGGAGGCGGCGGGCGGTTCGCCGGGCAGGATATGGGAATCGAGGCTGCGGGCTTGGAAGTAGCCGAATTGGGGGCAGGCGTCGAGCCGGTCGAGCAGAGCTTCCTTCACGTAGAGGAATCCGAGCCCGAAATCGCCCATCAGCCACTTGAAAGTCGAGCAGGCGGCGAAATCGAGGCCGGTCTGGCGGACGTCGATGGGCGAGTTGCCCGCCGCCTGCACGATGTCGGCGTAAACGTAGGCGCGGTGCGCGTGGGCGAGATCGCAAACCGCTTTCAAGTCGTGCTGAAAGCCGTTATCCATCGTCACCAGCGAGATCTCGACCAGTTTGGTATTTTTGTCGACCACCTTCTCCATGTCCTTCAGGTCGATGCGCCAGTCGCGAGGTTTCACGATGCGCAAATCGAGCCCGTTCCGCTTTTCGAGCTCGCCGAGGTGCAGCAGCGCCCCTTCGAAGTGCAGCGCATCGGTGACCACGTTGCCGCCGGTGTGGGGGATGCCCAGTCCGTTTACCACCAGGTTCTCGCCGGTGCTGGTGTTGGGAACGAAGCAGATTTCCGACGGCTTGGCGTTGATCAGCGCCGCGAATTCCGTTTTGATATCCGCCCGCTCCTGCTCCTTGGCGGTCCCCTCCGGCTCCGATTGCACCTCGGCGTAACGCCGCAGCGCCTTCATCGCCGCCACCGGCATCGGATGCGTGTAGGCCGAATTGATGTAGGTGACGCCTTCGGGTATGGCGAAATCGCTCTTGGCGGGAAATGGCGAAGGCGGAGCAGCGGCCTTCGCCGGCGGCGGGAACGACCCGGGACCGAGCCCAGGCACGGCCCCGAGCGCCGCCAGCCCGCCGATCCCCGAGAGAAACTGACGCCGAGTCGTGTTCATCGTCGCTCCTCCTTATGCCTTTCTTCGCGCCTCCGGGCCATCCCACGCCGTACCGGTGGCGCGCCCGCGGCGCTAGCGGCCGCCACCCCGGCTCGCCGCAACCGCTTTGGCTATGAATCCGGTCACGTCCCGCTCGAGTTGCCCGCGGTTGTCCCCGCTCATGTACATCATGTGCCCGCCGGGATAGACCTTGATTTCGATGCGGCTGCGCTCGTCGGGATGGAGTCCCATGTGCTCGAAGGCGTATTTGGTGGCTAAGTAGGGAGTCGACAGGTCGTAGTAACCCGAAGCGGAAAACACGTGCAGGGCCTTGTTATCCCGCAGCGCCTGCGCGAGCATCTCGCCGGGATCGCGGGCGGTGGTTGCCGAGCCGTAGTCCCAATGCAACGCCAGCCAGTCGCCTCGTGGCGCCGCCGGAAGCGGCCAGCCGCTCCCAAACGGACCCGCGTAGAACGCATCGGTCTTGAATCCAAGCTCATCGCGAAGGTAGGGCACGAAGAGCGTGCCCAGGCCGTTGCCCGAGAGGCTGGGATCGGTGGCCGGATTGTATTCCCCGCCAATCGCCTTCGACGCAAGCCGGCTGTCGTAATGCGCCACCGCCTCCTGCTTGTCAGCCAGCAGATGAAGCGTGAACTGCTCCATGTTCACGCGCAAGTCGTTTTTTTCCAGCCATTCCGGCGCAAGCCCTGTGTACCGCGCCAATTGCTTGGCGGTTGCTTCCAGCTCCGCCCCGGCAAGCCCGTCGCCCTTCATCAGCGCCGCAGCGTATTCCGATGTCGTCCACGACTCGGCCTTTCGCAGGGTTGCTTGAAGGTCGATTTCCAGGCCGGCAGCCAGTTTCTTGTGGGCGAAAGCCGCCGCGGTGTAGCTTGGCAGAATCAGCACGTAGGGCAGGTCGTTTCCCGCCGTCGGCCGGGCCGCCGCCCAATCGAGCAGCGAGGAGATCAGAATCACCCCCGTCACCGGGATGTCGCGCCGCTCGAGCGCTTCGGCTATTCCCGCCGCGCGGACCGTGCCGTAGCTCTCGCCGGCGACGAACAGCGGCGAGTTCCACCGCTCGTACCGCGTCCGGTAAATGCGGATGAATTCCGCCACCGAATCGATGTCCCCTTGGACGTTCCAGAACTGCTTCCCGTATTCGGGCTTGACCGGATAGCTGTAGCCGGTGCCCACCGGATCGACGAACACCAGGTCGGTTGCCGCGAGCCAGGTACTTTCGTTGTCGGTCAGCTCGTACGGCGGCGGCTTCTTCGCATATTCGTCGATGGATTTCAGTCGCCGGGGTCCCAACGCGCCCATTTGAATCATGGACGAAGGAGAGCCGGGCCCGCCGTTCCAGGCGAAGGTGAGCGGCCGCGCGGAGGGTTCGCCGCCGTCCATCGCGTACGACACGAAGAACATTTTCGCGATTGGCTCGCGCGTGTGATCCCGCAAGGTGATGGTGCCCGCCTGGGCCGTGTAGTTGAGCGGCTTCCCGTGAATCAGGATCTGGTGGTGAGTTACAACCACATCGCCGGAGGACGACGCCTCCCGAGCCGGGGGCGACTGCGGGCTCGCCCCGAGCGGTGCGGCGGCGCCGGCCGTCGCCGCACAGCAAAGCGCAATCGCGCCGACGGATCCGATCAGCAAGCTTCGCATGCCAGATCCTCTTCCTTCTCTTGCGATGGATTTCGCATCCCGCCGCCCGGCCGCGTCCTGCAGTCGCTCGGCTGGCGGGCTTGTGCTGTTATGCTCCGCGCGTTTTGCAGCAGATCATCCTCGAGAGCGGAACGCGCAGCAACTCCTGCCCGGTGGGCGCCTGTTCCAGAGGAGAAGACCCTGCGGCCGCTGAAATTTCTTGTAAGGCCTCACCCTCGGCGCATGCCCTGGCCCATGACCTTGATTTTCATTGTCCTGGCCGGAAACCTGACAAGCTCTATATCAATGAAATTTTCTTGTCAAGCGCGGCTGCAGACGCCCGCTTTACACATTTTGTTGAAAACAGCCGCGCCTGTGTGATAGTTTGCCCCGCTCGGGCTGGCGCCCTGGCCGAATTTCATGCAGCGCCCGCCGCGTTCGGGCCCCGCGGCCACTGAGAGGGGATGATGAAACGATGAGATGGACGACTGGGAGCGGCAGGCCGGCTCACCTGGCGTTTGCCTTCTTGGTCGCGACACTCACG
The DNA here is from genome assembly GCA_035946455.1 of Candidatus Acidiferrales bacterium. GTDB lineage: Bacteria > Acidobacteriota > Terriglobia > Acidiferrales > UBA7541 > JAKASX01. The sequence continues at coordinate 12,637 of DASYZK010000012.1, forward strand.
CCGAACCCGGCCTTCGGCCAGGCGCCCCCCAACTCCGCCGCTCCCCATCCCCCCGTCATCACTCACCATGTGGGCACGTTCAACGGCAAACAGGTGAGCTACACCGCCACCGTCGAGGGTATCGACGTTCCCAATCTTCAGGGCAAGCTGGCAGCGCGAGTGGTGAGCTTCGCTTACGTCGCTGACAACATGGACGATCCCTCAACGCGGCCGGTATTGTTTGCGTTCAATGGCGGGCCAATCACCGCCTCGATTTGGCTGCACCTGGGCATCCTGGGACCGAAGCGCGTGGCCGTGCCCGATGATTTGGCCGCCGACCCCGCCACCTATCAACTGGTTGACAACGCCTACTCCCCGCTCGATGCCACCGATCTCGTTCTCGTCGATCCCGCCTCCACCGGCTACAGTCGCGTCCTGCCGGGCACGGCGCCACAAAGCTATTACTCGGTTGTCGCCGACGGCCAGCAGATAACTGCCTTCATCGCCGCCTGGCTGGCCCGGCACGATCGGCTGTCCTCGCCCGTCTATCTCCTGGGTGAAAGCTACGGCACCATGCGCGCGGCCGAAGTCGCTGGCCAACTTGCCGAACTGCCCCATCCCATCCTCGCCGATGGCGTCATCCTGCTCGGCCAGGCGCTCAATATCATCGAGTTCAGTCAGCGCCCGCAAAACATTCTCAGCTATGTGGTTTCGCTGCCCACCATCGCCGCCCTCGCCTGGTATCACCGGAAAGTCGACCGTCAGGGCAAGACCGTCGAGCAATTCGCCGACGATGCCTGGCGCTTTGCCGAGACGGAATATCTGACGGCGCTCTTCCAGGGCAGCGCCATCGATCCCGCCGAGCGCGATCGCGTGGCCGGCCGTCTGGAACAATTGACCGGTATTCCAGCCGCCTATTACAGCGATCACGACCTGCGCATCACCAAGGAGCAGTACCGGGGCGAGTTGTTCAAGGATCGCGGGCTGCTGCTCGGCCGCAGCGATGGCCGTTACCTCGCGCCAATCACCAGCAAGGGCTTGGCCGAGGATCCGTCCTCCATCATCGATGCTCCTTTCAAGCGTCTTTTCGACCAGTACCTGCGCGACGAACTCAAGGTCGATTGGCAGGAGGAATACATCCCGATCGCCCCGGTCGGCGGCCTCGACCACTGGCAATGGGGAGCCACGACTCCTTTTTCCGACTGGCCCTATAGCAATCTGCTCTTGAAAGTCATGAATGCCAATCCGCGGTTTCACGTCCTCGTGGCCAACGGCTACTACGATACCCAGACCACCGTCGGCGCCGCCGAATATCTAGTTCGGGACGCGGGCTGGCCCGCGCGCCGCGCCACCCTCGCCTTCTACGAAGGCGGCCACGCCGCCTACACCGCCGAACCGGCCGGCAAACAATTCACCCAAGATGTCCGCCATTTCATCAGCCGATCGCCCTAGACCATCAGCATCACCGGAAACGAAGTTCGCCATCAGGCAGGGGAGAGCATCATGCGAGCACCGATGGAGCGGTGGATGAAGCGTGGGGTTTTTCTTTGGCTGGCCTGCGCGCCCCTCGCTGCGCAGCCCTCGCCGCCTGTTCCGATCCTCCGGCCCGCCGTCCCGCAGCCCGCGGCACAGGCCCCGGCCCCTGCTCGCCGCTTCGAAACCAGTCATCAGGGCACATTCGGCGGCCAGCATGTCTCCTACAAAGCCGTTGTCTCCGAGCACTTCATCACCGACGCCTCGGGCAAGCGTCTCGCCAGTTTCTTCACCACCAGTTTCCTCCGCACCGACGTGCCCAGGGAAAGGGCACGCCCGGTGCTTTTCGCCTTCAACGGCGGCCCCGGCTCGGCCTCGCTCTGGTTGCAAATGGGTTTCCTCGGCCCGCGCCGGATCGACTTTGCCGATGCGGTGAACCCCGAGACGGTTCCCCCATTCCCCATCGTAGATAATCCCGCAAGCCCGCTCGACGTCGCCGATATCGTGTTGATGGATCCGCCGGGCACCGGCTTCAGCCGGCTGCTCCCCGACGGCAAGCCGGAACAGTTTTACGGCACCCAGCAGGATGCCAAAGCCGCCGTGGACATTATCGAGCAATGGGTGCGGGAGAACGATCGCTGGGACTCGCCCAAGTACTTGATTGCCGAAAGCTACGGCACGATCCGTGCCGCCGTCGTTGCAGCGCTATTGGCCGGCGGCCCCACCGAAACCGGCAATATGGATGGCATCACCTTGAACGGCATCATCCTGCTCGGCCAGGCCATGGACATGAGTGGCTCGTCCGGGACCGATGGACGCTACGTGACGTTGCTGCCGACACTCGCCGCAACCGCTTGCTATCACGGCAAAGTCGCTGCCGGGTGCACCCCGGCCAGGCAGGTGGCTGAGGCGGAGAAGTTCGCCTCCGACTCTTACCTGAAGGCGCTCTACGCCGGCTCGGAACTGCCTGCCGCCGAGCGGGAGACGATCGTTGCGCGGCTCGCGGCGCTCACCGGGCTCTCGCCGGCATTCATCAGCCAAAACAACCTCAGAATCAGCGCATCGGCCTTCGCGCACGAGCTGCTGCGCGACCAGGACAAGGAAATCGGTCTCTACGACTCCCGGTTCACCTTGCCGCTCTCGCCCACCGGCAACGACCCGGTCGCCGACGACCCGGCGATGGGCCAATACGTCCCCGCCTTCGTGGCCGCCTACAACATCTACACCCGCCACGAGCTGGCCGTTTCCATCGACGACGCGTACCAAGCCATTGCCTTCCGCTCAGTCAATTTGCGCTGGGACTACGGTCGCGGACCCGGCGCCGGGCCGAGCGCAGATTACGCCAGCGATCTCGCCGTCGCCATGCGCCGCAATCCGCAACTGCGGCTGATGATTGGCGAAGGCTACTACGACCTCGTCACTCCGCTGGGCTCGGCAGCCTACGCCATCTCCCATTCCGGCTTCCCGCCGGATCGCACCTCGCTGCGTCTTTACCCCTCCGGCCACATGCCTTACCTTGGCGCCGAAGGCCGCCAAATGCTCGCTCGAGACGTTCGCGCCTTCATCACCGCGCATTCTTCAGAAAGAGGCGCCGAATGAATGGCAATGACGGCTGAGGCGACGTTGCCGCCGGAAAGCTTCAGACCTCAAGTACCTTCTTCCGGCTATGGCCTCGGGTGCGGGGAATCGCAGCCGGGGCAAAACGCTCGCGGCTCATGACAACGCCCCCACAACGCATGATTTTTGCCGTCGCGCTGCTTGCGCTGGCGGTTCTGAGCGCCTTCGCCCTCTCCGCCCCCGCGCGGCATTCTTTCGGCGCCGCCTCTGTGCCCGCGCTGAATCTGGTTTTGAAGCCTCATCTCAACAGCGACGCCGTCGACTATCTCGACGTCCAGCTCACCATCGGCAATCCTGGCGTGGGCGCAGGCGGCACTCTGTTGCGCATGCCCTTGATCGTGGCCTCGATTCCCACCGCGCGGTACGACGGCGACGCCATCCAGGCACGCGACCGGGCGGGGAAGTTGCGGCTCACCCGGAAGGACGAGGCGCCTACCTCCGTAGGCATTTATCGCCGCTGGCTCGCTACTCGCAATACCGTTGGCGACGTCGTCCTAACCTTCCGCGCGCCGATGCGCGCGGTTTCCGCCAGCACTCGGCCCGGCCCGCTTTTCGACCTCCGGGCCGAGGGCCGGGGTTTGGACGGCGCTGGACTCGCTTTCCTCGCGCTTCCGGACAATCACATTACCTACCGTATCCACCTCCATTGGGACTTGTCCGGGATGCCGGCCGGGTCGCGCGGAGTGTGGAGCCTCGGCGAGGGAGATGTCTCGACCTTCGGGCAGGCCGACCTGCTGGCCGACACCTATTACTCCGCCGGGCCGATGATGAGCTACCCGAACGACGACCGTGGTTCGTTTGCCATGTACTGGTTGCAGCCCACCTCGTTCGATACGGCTCTCGTCGCCCAGCGAATCCAGAAACTCTACGGCTTCATGGCGCATTTCGCCGGCGACGAGAACAGCAGCTACCGGGTTTTCATTCGCAAGAATCCCTACCACAGCGGCGGCGGCACGGCGCTCGTCAAGTCGTTCATGTTCGGCTACAGCGACGCCTCGGCGCCCACCGCCGGCAGCCTCCAGGGCCTGCTGGCTCACGAAATGGTTCACAACTGGCTCCAACTCGAGGGCTCGCACGGCGAGGTCTCCTGGTACGACGAAGGCGCCGCACAATACTATTCCCTGGTCCTCTCCTATCGCGCCGGACTCCTCACCCCCGCCCGCTTCCTCGAAGAATTGAACTCGCGCGCGGCCGGCTACTACACCAGCCCGCTGCGCGCGCTCACGCTCGAGCAAGCGGAAGCTCGCTATTGGCGCGATCCGCTCGCCTCCTACCTGCCTTACAGCCGCGGCTTCATGTATCTCGCCATGACCAACGCCCGTATTCTCGCCAAGTCCCACGGCCGGCGCAGCCTCGATGACCTCGTGCTCGATATCCGCAAGCGGGAAGTGCGCGGTCTTTCTCACGACAACGCCGTCTGGATCGGGCTCGTCACCGGGGAGCTTGGCCGTCAGGGCCGCCGCGACTATGACGGCATGATCGCCGGCAGGTTGCTCACGCCTCCCCGCGGCTCCTTCGGCCCCTGCTTCCGGGTCGCTCGTGTCCCCGGCCGCGTTTTCCAACCGGGCTTCGACACCGCCGCGTTCAGCGACCCGGTAAGACTCGTTCGCGGACTGATCGCAGGCTCCGCCGCGGCGCGTGCCGGTGTCCGGAACGGCGATCGGATTGTCGAGGTTCCCAATCTCCAAGAACTCGAAGATGATCCCTCCGAGCCCATCTCGCTCAAGGTGCGTCGCGCCGGCCAGCCGCTCACCTTTTCCTACCTGCCGCGCGGCAAGCAAGCTCTCACTTATCAGTGGGTGCGCGCCCCGGGGGTCGCGGATAGTGCCTGCAGGTTCTGACGCGCCGGCCGGCGCCGGCAGCGTGGCACAGATTTCAACCCGTGCCCGGATTGGAGCGTGACTACCGAGCGTCGCGCACGAGCGTATCGCCTCCAGAGAAAATCCCGCCCAACGCGTCCGCAAGTGGCGATTCCGAGCGCCCGATTTTGGCGCGAGGAATCCGCGGTTTCTCAAGACGGAGGAAGGCAGAGCGCTCGCTCGCCCCTCGACTTCGCTCGGGACAAGCCGCCACGAGCTCGGGATGACCGACCCTGGATGGCAGAGGAGCGTTGACCCTGGCTACCAGAGCTGAAGCCTTTCTCGCGCTTTTTTGGAATTCGAGTGCCCGCTCCGCTCGATCCTCCGGGCGTACGAAATTCCGCCCACGACGCCGGTGTGGAAAATACGTAATTGCGTTCTACCGTTGTTTCGCCCGGCTCGTTCGGCCTCCTTCTGATGTAGACTCTCGGCCCGCTGTCGAGCAGGCCGAAGCGGGTGCCGGCGAACCGGGGCGGCAGCGGAAGTTCGCGCGCACCGGCCCGGCGGCTCGTCTTACCGCGCAATTTCGCCGATGCCGCGGTTCCGGAGCATCGGCGCCGCGCGAGCGGCGCCCGGAAAAGGATGAGATGACCATGCCAAAACGGGGCTTCACTGCGCCTTGCCTTTCCGCGATGCGTGATAGCGGGATCTTTCTTCTCCTTGCCGCGATCCTTCCGACTTGCTCGGTTCGAGCCAGGGCGCAGGAGCTGCTCGCGCCCGAGGCCTACAGGCAAATCCGGCAGAATTCTTCCGGCGAGCTGCCCTACGCCGATTTCAAGAGAATCATCCGTTTCCAGGGCTTCTCGCCGTCCGCCGGCGCCGAACAGGTGGCCGCGTACCTGGCGGCGGAGGCGCGGGCGATGGGGTTGGTGAACGTCGCGATCGAGCACAGCCCCGCGCCCGACTTGAAATATTTCTGGGCGTTTCGCAACAAGCCTGGCTGGGACGTTGAGAACGCTCAGCTCTGGCTGGAGAGGCCCGAACGGGAATTGCTGGCGGATTTCAAGGTGTACAAAGGCTCGCTCGCGCGGTTCAGCCGTTCGGCCTCGGTGACCGCCGAACTGGTGGATGTGGGCCGCGGCAGCCGCCCCGCCGATTACGCCGGCCGCTCCGTTGCCGGAAAGATCGTGCTCGCCTCGGGAGACTTTTCCGAAGTCACCCGGCTCGCCCTCTGGGAAAACCACGCGGTCGGCATCGTTTGGTATCGCACCGAGTACGCCCTCGAGCATCCCGACCTGATTTCCTCGCTCCAGTTCAAGCCCTGGCTGGGACCTCAGGGTCAGCTGCCCACTTTCGGCTTTTCGCTTTCCTATCAAGAGGGCAACGCGCTGCGCGAGCGGCTCGGTGCCGGCGAGCGCCTGTTCGTTCACGCCGAAGTTCAGGCCGACACTCGCTCCGGCAGCTTCCCGGAGGTGCTGGCGCGCATTCCGGGAACCGATCCCTCGCTCCCGGTGATCGTGGTGAACGCGCATGACAACAGCCGGAACACCGGAGGCGCCAACAACCTCACCGGCGTTGGCTGCACGCTCGAGATCGCCCGGCTGCTCAGCCACCTGATCGCCTCGGGGGCATTGCCTCGTCCCCGGCGCACCATCCGGTTCATGTGGGGACCCGAGCATGACGGCCTCGTTTCCCACTTCTTTACCCATCCCAACGACGTTGCCCGCATCCTCGCCATCGTCAACATCGACATGATCGGCTACAGCCAGCGGCAGGGCGGCGCCGCCGCCGATCTTCGCCTCTACCGCTCGCCCGACTCCAATCCCAGCTTCCTCGACGATATCGTCCAGTTCTTCTTCGAGAAGGTGGGAGCGGAAAACACGATTTCCCTGCGCAACGCCGAGTTCCTGTCCGCCCATCCGACGGTGGGCTTTCTCAATCCCCTCTTCGCCCCCACCGGAACCCGCGACGAGTTCCACTACCGTGTCGAGCCGTTCTGGGGACCGAGCGATCACGAAGACGCGCAAACCTTTCACATCCGCGCGGTGCTGCTGAACGATTATCCCGACTACTACCTGGGCACCCAGCAGGATTCGCCCGAGGCCGCCGGCGATCCCACCCAGATGCGCCGCGGCGTGGTGATTGGGGCGAGCGCGGCCTACTTCCTCGCGGCGGCGGCGGAAAAGGACCTTCCCGCTCTGCTCCAGAACTCCTTCACCAAGGCCGCTGCCCGGATGGCAGCGGACGAGAGCCGGGCGTTCACCGGCCTGGGCTCGGCGAACGCCGCCGGCCTGCCCGCAGCCGGGTACGAGGCGCGGAACGTGGTGGTCGAGGGTTACGGCCGGGAGAGCACGGCGCTCGAAAGCCTGGCGGAGCTGGTGGGAAGCAAAGCTTCCTTCGCCGCTCAATCCGCTCCCTTCTTGTCCGATCTCGACGGCATCCGGCGGGCATCGCTCCGGGCCGTCGACCACTACGCGCGCCAGCGAGCGGCGCAGCTAGCGGCGCCCGAATCGGCGCTGGCCGCCCCTGCGGTCGATCCCCGGTACCTGGAGTCGGTTCCCGCGCGAAGCGCTGAAATTCGCGGGCCGGTGAATCTGTTCCGCTCGGACTTCGGGCGGTGGTGGGTGGTGGACAAGACCGGGGACGAACACTTCGATCGCGGCCTCGCCATCGCCGGCGACGGCGAATACGCCTATTACGAAGCGCTGAATCTTGCCGACGGCAAGCGCGACATCCGGCAAATCCGGGACGCGCTCAGCGCCGAATTTCATCCCATCCCTCTGGCCGACGTCTACCAGTATTTCCAGTTCCTCGAACGGCTCGGGGTCGTTCGGATGGCGCGCCCCGGGAAATGACGATCACCGCCTTCCGTTCGGTCGGCTTGTCGAAGGAGGCGCCATGAGAATCCGGAGCGTGTTGGGGCTGGTTCTTGCGAGCATCGCCGTTCTGCCGCTCGCCCCGCAGCCGCGGCCGCGAACCTACGTCGTGAAGGCAACTCCGCCGAATGTGGAATGGGGGTACTTCGACCCGTTTCGGAAACCGATCCTCACGATTCGCTCGGGCGACATCGTCGAAGTGGAGACGCCGCTGGCCGGGTCGAGAGAAATGGAAGATTTGGGCATGCCCGGCTCGCTGATCCGGCCGTCGATGCGGGAGCTGGAAGCGCAGGTGAAAGACCGCAGCGCGACTTACGGAAACATGCTGGTGGGTCCGATCGCCGTCGAGGACGCCGAGCCCGGCGACGTTCTCGAGGTCCGCATCCTCGACGTTCGCCCCGCCGACAATTACGCCCTGAACGTATTCCATCCCGGTGGCGGAACGTTGCCCGCCGAATTTCCCTATGCGGCGGCGCGGGCCATCCCGCTCGACTTGCGGCGGAACGTCGCGCTGTTCGCGCCCGGAATCGAGATTCCGCTCGCGCCGTTCTTCGGCACGATGGGGGTGGCTCCCTCCACGATGGTCGGGCGGATCAGCGACCGGGCGCCCGGCTACTACGCCGGCAATTTGGATAACAAGCACCTGGTGGCCGGCTCGACACTCTACATTCCGGTGCAGTGCGCGGGCGCGCTGTTCTCCGTCGGCGATGGTCACGTGGGCCAGGGAGACGGCGAGGTGGACGGCACCGCCATCGAGGCGGCGCTGCGGGGAACGTTCGAGTTTCGCCTGCGGAAAAAGGGGAATCTGCGCTGGCCGCGGGCGGAGACGCCGGATGCTTACATGACCATGGGTTTTGATCCCGATCTCAACGCCGCCGCCCAGATGGCCGTCCACGAAATGGTTGGGTACCTGGTTTCCGAGCGCGGGCTGAGCCGAGGCGATGCCTACATGCTCTGCAGCATGGCGGTCGACCTTCAGGTGACCGAGGTGGTGGACGGCACGAAAGTGGTGCAGGCGGTTTTGCCCAAGCGCATTTTCCAGCGATGGTGAGGCAGGTGCGGCAGGGGGCAAATTTTCTTCGCCCCACCCCGCTACGGTTGCACCAGCCGGTTTCTGATCGCGAACCGGACCAGTTCGCTCATCGAGTGCAAGCCGAGCCTCTGCATGATGTTGGCGCGGTGTTTCTCGGCGGTGCGGGTGCTGATTCCCAGGGCGGCGGCCACTTCCTTGTTGCTCTTTCCATCCACCAGCAGTTGTACGATTTCCCGTTCGCGGGGAGTCAGCCTCTTACCGATCGCCCGAACGCCGCCGTGCCTCTGGTCTCCGCGCAGGTACTCCTCGAGCAGCATCTGCGCGATCGCCGAGGCGAAAAACGGGGTGTGCTTGCTCAACGCGTCCACCGCGCCTGCCAGGTGGCGAACCGCATCGGTTTTCACGATATAGCCGCGCGCGCCGGCATCGAGAGCCTCCCGGACCACGCTTTCGGAATCGTGCATCGTCACCACCAGCACTTCGCTTTCCGGAGACGATTTTCGAATTTGCCGGGAAGCTTCGAAGCCGTTGAGTTCGGGAAGGGTGATATCCATGATCACGACGTCGGGATGCAATTCCCGGGCCAGGTGCACCGCCTGGCGGCCGGTGCTCGCCTCGCCGACGATCTCCCATCCCGGCTGCGCCGTCAGCAGGCCGCGCAGTCCCTGGCGCACCACGTCGTGATCGTCCACCAGCAGTATGCGAACGTTCCTCAGCAAGCCACGACCCCCGCGGGCAGCTTCGCTCTCACCGTCGTTCCCGATTCGGAGACGATCTCGAGGCGGCCGCCGAACTGCTCCAATCGCTCCCGCATGCCGGCAATTCCCATCCCGTAGGCGATTCCCGGGTCCGTTGGGCGACCGGAGAGCCCGCGGCCCTGGTCGGAGATTTCCAGCAAGACCTGATCTTGGGCCTGGTGCAAGGTGATCCTGGCGGAGCGGCTCCCGGAGTGACGGCGGACGTTCGACAGGCTCTCCTGCACCACCCGAAATAGCGCCAGCGCCGCTTCCCGCGGCAAACGAACCGGCTCGGCGCACAAATCGAGTTCGATTTCCACCCCGCTTCGAGCCGAAAAGCCGGAAACGTACCATTCGATGGCGGCCCGCAAGCCTGCTTCGTCGAGCAACGGCGGATGGAGGAGATACGAGAACGTGCGGATCTCTTTGGCGCATTCCTCGGCGAGCTGGGCGCTCTCGGTGAGCGCTTTCCGGTGCTGCTCGCCGAGGGCCGGGGATGCCGATTCCTTCAGTGCCGCCAGACTCATCGTCAGGGCCACCAAGCTTTGCGCCGTGGTGTCGTGCAGCTCGCGGGCGAGTCGCCGGCGTTCCTCGTCCTGCGCCGAGAGCAGCTGACCGGCGAGGATCCGGAGGGCGGCTGCGGCCTGCTTGAACTCGGTGACGTCCTGGTACATGGCGTAGGCGCAGATCCCGTCCCCATCGACCCTCAGCGGCACGGCGTGCAGTTCGACCTCCACCAGCTCGCCGTCTTTGCGCTGCCGGCGAGCGGTTGTGTGCACCGTCTCGCCGGCAAAAACACGCTGGCTCAACGAGCGAGCCTGCATCTCCGACCCCTTGGGAACGATCATCTCGTCCAGTTTCCTGCCCACGAGCTCCGCATTCCGGTATTGGAAGATTCTTTCGAACGCCGGATTGCACATCTCCACCTGCTGGCTGCTATCGAGAACGACGATGCCGAGCGGGCTGTTCTGCACCAGGGCGTTCAGGAAGGACGAGTGTTGTTCCAGTTTTTGCTGGGCATCGCACCATGCCGACACGTCGCGGGCAAACCCCCGCATTCCCGCCACCTGGCCGTCGCGAAGGTAGGGAACTTCGAAGGCCTCCAGGGGCACCGAGCGGCCGTCCTTGTGCTTCACCCAGATTACGTACGGAGGCCGCATCCGCCCGTCCTTGAACGCCGCCTCATTCTCCGCCAGCGCCTGGGCGTAGGAGGGATGTCCGGCGGAAACTTCCGAAGCCGGGCGTCCAATCCTCTCGGCCGGCGAAAACCCGAGAATCTTTTCGATGGAAGGAGAGACATACCGAATGATGAAGTTCGTATCGTGTTCGTAAAAGAAGATTTGGTCGCTTTCCTCGAGCAAAGGGCGATAGCGCTCCACTTCGGCCCGGTCGCGCCTAGCCTCAGGAGCCTTGTCGAGCGCGAGTGCGATCAGCTCGGCGGCGGCTTTGCCCAGGCGGCGTTCGGCAGCGGTGAACCGCCGCGGCGCACGGCGGAAGAAGCAGCAGATCCCCGCGCGCATTCCCCGGCGAAAGAGCGGGACCACCAGGCCGCTCGCGATCTTCGCGCCGTACATCCGACTCCAGAACCGAAGCGATTCCGCCGCTCCTCGCCCCGACAGACCGAGCGGCGCCTGCAAGTCCAAAAGCGATTGGGGCGGCGAGACACTCGACTGCCGCGAAGGCGATCGGGGCAGGCGCCGCTCGGCCGCCGGTCCTGTCGCCGCGATGGCGACAAGACGATTCGGGTTTCGCGTCGCTTGGAACACCCCGGAGAAGTCCGCGTCCAGAGCGGCTTCGAGCGAGGGCAGCACTGTGCGAAAGGAACTCTTCAAGGAAGGTGGAGTGAGCTTTCTGCCCCGTCGCAAACCCACTTGTCGCATCCGGTCGAAACGTGTTGACGGCCTCCGCCAGTATAGCGCCCCCTCGACTACCCGGCCCCGCCACCCCCACCCCCACACCCAGGCCGCACACCGGCCGCCGGTTCGGGGGTTCCCGGCTGCTGCTTCGTCCCCTCCCCGGGAACTCACTCACGCCTGGAGTTACCTCGAACGCCACGTTCGGGTTGGGTCAAGCGCCGCCGGTCGGATGGGCCGCGGCAGGGGAGTTCGCCGCAGGCGGCGAAAGCATACGTAGTATTGCGACCAGCGGTTGCGGCGGTTGGGTATTGTCCCTCTCCGACTGCTTAGGGTTACATTCGCTGCGCGAAGCCGAGCCGAGCGGTCCCGGAGATGCCCATGACTCGATTGCCCCGTTTTGCCCGACCGATGGTTTTGCTGTTTGCCTGGGCCGGCTTGACGCTGGCATACGTTTCTCCCGCACGCGGGCAAACAGCGAGCACCGGCGCCGTCACCGGCACTGTCTCCGATCCCTCCGGCGCGGTCATCCCCGGCGCGCAAGTCACCCTCACCGATCTGGCCACCGGCGCTGTCCGCACCGCCGCGGCCGACGCCAATGGCTCCTACACTTTCAGCCTGGTTCCTCCCGGCCAGTACAAGCTCACCTTCAGCTGGACTGGATTCAAGACGCTGACTTCACCGGCCATCACCGTGAACGTCACCGAAACCGCGGTCTTCAACGGAAAGATGGAAGTGGGCAGCAGCGCGCAATCGGTGGTGGTGACCGCCGGAGCCCAGTTGCTGCAAACGCAATCGACCACGCTGGGCACCCTCGTCTCGAACACCACCATCACCGATATCCCGCTCACCACCCGCAACTACACCCAGGTGCTTTCCCTTTCGTCGGGCGTGACCGCCGATGTCACCAACGCCTCGGCGGTCGGCAAGAACACCCAGGACGTCTACGTGAACGGCTCCTCGAACGTCAGCAACAATTTTCAAATGGACGGCGCCGATGTCAACAACATGGGCACCGGCCGGGCCGGCAATTGGCTCGGTTACGCCGGCATCGCCATTCCCAATCCCGACGCGCTCGAGGAGTTCAAGATACAAACCAGCCTCTTCGACGCCGGCTATGGCCGCGGCACCGGCGCCAACGTCAACGTCGTAACCAAGTCGGGAACCAACGAGTTTCATGGCGATCTGTGGGAATTTTTCCGGAATGACGTGCTGAACGCCAACGACTTCTTCTTGAACCGGGTGGGAAAGCCGCGGCCGGTACTGAAGCAAAACCAGTTTGGCGGCACCCTGGGCGGGCCGGTGGTAAGGAACAAGTTTTTCTTCTTCGGTTCCTACGAGGGCACGCGCCAAGTGAACGGTTTCGGCCAGAGCGCTCTCTCCAGCGTCTTCCTTCCCCCGATCACCAACGACCGGTCAGCGGCCACCCTGGGCAAGCAGTTTTGCGGCCAGTCGGGGAAATTCGGCGGGGCGTCGGTGGCCTGCGATGGATCGAATATCAACCCGGTCGCCCTCAAGGTTCTGAATTTCAAGCTTCCCACCGGCCAGTTCTACTTCCCCACGCCGCAAACGATCCTGTCGAGCGGAACTGGATTTGGCGTGTTCAGCATTCCCGCGCATTTTCGTGAAGACCAGTTCATGGTGAACGCCGACTATCGCATCACCCCGACCGAGACTTTATCCGAGCGGTTCTTCTACGCCCGCGATCCGGAAACGATCGCCTTCACCGTTCAGAACATGCTGCCCGGCTCGGGCGAGAACGCTCTCTTTAACAACCGGAATGCCGTCCTCAAGCTGACTTCAGTGCTCGGGCCTCACCTGATCAACGAAGCCCATATGGCATACATTCTCACTGCCGGCCAGACCAGCAGCCAGACGCCCATCTCCGATGCCGCCGCCGGCATCACCGCCAGCGATCCGAATTTTGCGAATGAAATCCCGATCGGCAACATCGCCGGGCTGCTGTCCTACGGCGGCAATTTCAACGACGACTTCACCACCGCCATCAACCAGGACCAGGCCGCCGATCAGATTTCCTGGGTCCACGGCCGCCACACGCTGCGTACCGGCTTCGAATTCACCCGCATCCAGGACAACTTCTTCCTTCCCGGACCGCTGCGCGGGGCGATGACCTTCGAGAGTTTCCCCGATTTCCTGCTGGGCATGAGCGCGGCGCAGAACGGCAGCCAGTTCAGCAACATCTTCGCGGTGACCGCCATCCAGGGTGAGATGGACCGCGGATTTCGCATCAGCAATTACGCGTCGTTCGTTCAGGACGATTTCAACGCAACTCCGCAGCTCACCCTGAATCTCGGGATGAGGTGGGAAATCAACGGCGGGGTCAGCGACATCCGGGGCCGGCTGGCGAACTTCTGGCCGAGCCTGGTCACCGGGCCGCCTCCGCCGCAGGGTACGCTCCAGGGCTTCACCGTGCCTCCCAATTTCACCCTGCCGGTGCCCTCGGGCGTAGTCGTCCGCAGCAGCAAGACCCCGGCGCGAAACGGCGCCCCGCTGCACAACTTCGGCCCGCGGGTAGGCCTTGCCTGGCGCCCGTTCAAGAGCAATAAATTCGTCGTTCGCTCTGGCTACGGCGTGTATTACGACCGGGTGCAGGCCAACGCCGTTCTCCAGCTCCTGCTCGAAGAGCCCTTCGTGGGCCTGCGCAGGAACGCCGGCGTGGTGGAAGCCGCCGGCACTTTCCAGGTTCCGTTCAACCCTGCCGCCCAGTCGGGCTTCTTCCCGCTGCGGACGCCGACTTCGGTGCTGGCGAACTCGACCCTGGCGGAGAATTACGACTCGCCGATGTTCCAGCAGTGGACTCTCGATGCCCAGACGGCGCTCACGCACACCCTCATGCTCGATGTGGCCTACGTCGGCAACCACGGCACCCGCCTCGGCACCGCGCGAGCGCTGAACGAACCTCTGCTCGCCAGCGCTCAGAATCCGGTGAACGGCATCACCACCAACACCGTCGCCAACGCGAGCCTCCGCGTCCCGTTTCCCGGTTTTGCTCCCACCGGAATCAGCGAAGGCGAAACGTACGGTTTCTCCATGTACAACGCGCTGCAAGCCACCCTGCGGAAGCAGGTGTCCCGCGGCTTGTCGTTCCAATTTTCCTACACCTACGACAACGCCATGACCGACGTCACCGGCGTGGGCTTCAGCAACGTCTTCTCCGGCGGCAGCTCGAACTTCGGCGATACCCGCAACCGCCATCTCCGCTGGGGGCCGGCCGACTACGATCGCCGCCAGCGGCTCATCTTCTATTACAGTTGGGACCTCCCCGGCCTGCAGCAAAAGACCGGTTTCCTGCCCAAGCTCACAAACGGGTGGCGCTTTTCCGGCGTGACTACCTTCCAGTCCGGCCTCCCGCTCACCGTCACCGATGCCAGGGGCGGCTCGATCTTCGGCTTCGCGTCACCCTCCGGCGGCCAGTTGTGCCCCGGGATGACCAATGCCAGCATCGCCACCTCCGGCTCCGTGGAAAACCGCATCAGCGGCTATTTCAATTCCGCCGCCTTCTGCGCCCCGCCGCCGATCGGCAACGGCACCGGCTACGGTGATGTGGCTCGCGGCGTCATCCACGGACCTGGCCAGAACAACTGGGACATGGCCTTGTCCAAGGACACCCAAGTCGGCGGACTCGCCGAAAACGCCTATGTTGAATTCCGCACAGAGTTCTTCAATACGTTCAACCATCCTCAATTCGATATTCCCGGCTTGGTGGTCGGGACCCCGAGTTTCGGCCAGATTGGCAATACCTCGGTCAACCCGCGTTTGCTTCAGTTCGCTCTGAAATACGTCTTCTGATCTCCCCCCACCGCCCGCAGGGCGCCGGCTCCCCCCGTCGGCGCCCTGCGGGTTCCCGCTCGGCAGTCGTGGTCCCGGCTCTTGCGGCGAAAGCGATCGATTGGCAGGAGGATCAAAATGGCAGGAGGACCCCAAATGACGAAGCCCCGGCCACGCGGCAGGGGTTCCGCGGCGAAAGGCGCACTGGGACGCCATCTGGCTCTGGCAGCGCTGCTTCTGCTTGCTGCCGGCGCTTGGGCTCAGCAGCAGCCCCGGCAGGCGGTCGATGTCATCCGGGAAGCCGATTTGAAAGCCGATTTATTCTTCCTGGCGGCGGATGAAATGGCTGGGCGCAACACCACCAGTCCCGAGGCGCATATCGCCGCCAATTACATCGCCGCGGAGTTCATGCGCCTGGGCCTGAAGCCGGTGGGCGCCCCCGGCTCTTATTTCCAGGATTTCGACATGGTGATAGGCAACTTGGACCCCGCCCGCACCACCTTGACCGCGAAAATGGGCGGCGCGGAAAAATCGTTCCAGTTGGGCCACGATTTTCTCTGGACCCGCCAAAGCCTGCGCCCGACCACCGCTTGCGGCCCGCTGGTGTTCGCCGGCTATGGAATCGATGCCCCGGAGTACGGCTACGACGATTTCTCCGGCGCCGATCTCAAAGGCAAAATCGCCATGGTTCTCGACCGCGAACCCCAAGCCAACGACCCCCACTCGAAATTCAAGGGCACCTGGGACACCTATCACGCCTATAACTGGTTCAAGATCGAGCAGGTGCGCAAACAGGGCGCCGTCGGCCTCCTCATGGTCCCCTCCGCCGGGCAGCGTCGAAAAATGGGCGTGCCCAGCGCCCCGAGGAACTTCCAGGCCGGGCCCCAGCCGGAACACGCCATCGCTGGCGATTTCTGGGACCTCCCCATTTTTATCGTGCGCCGGGACGTCGCCGATCAGTTGCTTGCACCCAGCGGCAAGACCATCGACGCCGTCCAGACCCAGATCGACTCCTCCGGCAATCCCGCTTCCTTCGAAGTTCCCGGCGTTTCGGCTTGCCTGACGAAGTCGTTCACCGATCTGCAGGTGGGCAAGGCGCGCAACGTGGTCGGCCTGCTCGAAGGTTCCGATCCGCAACTGCGGCAGCAGGCGGTGGTCGTCAGCGGCCACTACGACCACGTCGGCGTCGTCAGCGGCCGGATTTATCACGGGGCCGATGACAACGCTTCGGGCACGGTGGGGGTGATGGAGATTGCCAAGGCCTTTGTCGAGGGCAACGTCCATCCCCGGCGCAGCATCGTCTTCATCGCTTACGAAGCCGAGGAACAGGGCCTGCTCGGCTCCTATTACTACGTCACCCATCCCGCAGTTCCGCTCAGCGACACCGTCCTGAATCTCAACATGGACATGATCGGGCGGGATGAAGTATCGGCGAACTGGCCGACGCCGCCCGACAAAAACGCCAACATGGTCAACATCGTGGGAACCCCATACGATGGCACGCTCCGGCAGACCATCGACTCCCTCAATCAGCAGGTTGGGCTCAGGCTCGATTACAAGACCGACAAGGTCGATCCGGAATCGTGGTTCGCCCGCAGCGATCATTTCTGGTTTGCCACCCTTCACATTCCGATGGTCTTGTTCAATACCGGCGAGCACCCCGATTACCACACCGAGAACGATACCTGGACCCGCATCAACTACCCCAAAATGGCCAAGATCATTCGGCTGATTTTCCTCACGGCTGCCGACGCCGCCGATTCCAACGGACGGATTGCGTTCACGCCGTGAGTGCTGGAGAATTCCGCCGGCGCCGCCCGGCGCCCCGCGGCTCGCAACCAGGAGTTGACCGGCCGATGTTCGCGCCTGCCTATCACAACCGGCTCTGGTTTTGGCTCGCCGTCGCGGGGCTGCTTGGTTGCGCCCCAACTCTCCCCGCTCAGGTGCCCACCGCTTACAAGACGGCCACGCCCGCGCTTACCGCCCAGATGTACATGGAAAGCATGTACCTGCCCTCGGCCACCACCGGTCCCTGGGCGCCGGCCTGGTCTCCCGATGGCAAGAGTCTCGTCTTCTCGATGTACGGCAGCTTGTGGGTCGTTCCCGCCGCCGGCGGCCAGGCGGTTCAAATCACCGCCGGGCCCGGGTACGATTCCGAGCCCGCTTGGTCGCCCGACGGCGCTCGGATCGTTTTCACCAAAGATACCGGCCACGCCATGGAACTCTGGCTGGTGAATGCCGACGGTTCCTCGCCTGGCGGGCTCACTGCCAATTCGGGCATCAACGTCGATCCCGAATGGCATTCCAGCGACACCATCTTCTTCACCTCCTCCCTCGGCGGCTCCAGATTCGGTATCTGGCAAATCGCGGCCGGCGGTGGCGAGCCGTCGCCCGTCCTCGCGGACAAGGAGCAGAACATCGAGCCTGCTTCTTCTCCCGACGGCAAGTACGTCGTCTTGATCAGTTCCCGCCAGGACTTCGCCAATCCCGGCTCGCCGGTCTTCGCGCGCATGTCTTACGGCTCCGGCGACCTCTGGAAGCTCGCCCTGGCCGACAAGAAACTGGAATTGCTCGATCGCGAGGAAACCCTGTGGCAAGCGAGGCCGCGCTGGTCGCCCGATGGGCGCAAAATCGTCTATGTCTCCTATCGCACCGGCTCGAATCAGCTCTGGCTGCTCGACCCCGAGACCGGCATCCCCGTCCAGCTCACCGATCTGAAGGATGCCGAAGCCTTCACCCCGGCGTGGTCTCCCGACAGCCGCTTTCTCGCTTTTGTCACCAACGGGGACCAGCGTTTCACCCTGTGGACCATGCCCGCCGTCGGCGGCCAGCCACGCGAGGTCCGCATCACCAGCCTCCGCTACCGCCAGCCCATGGGCCGGCTCCAAGCGACCGTCCTCGACGAGAGCGGCAAGCCCACGCCCGCCCGCGTTTACCTGGTCGCCGCCGACGGCCGAAACTGGGCCCCCGCGAATTCTTTCCAGCGCGAGTCAGTCATTACCGGCGATGATTACTTTGAAAGCGGCGGCCGGTTTTCCGTCCAGCTCCCGGCGGGAACCGCGGCGATCGAAGCGGTCAAAGGATTCGAATATCAGCCCGCCAGACAGAGCGTGCAAGTCCGCCAAGGCGGCACGGCGACGGTGGTGTTGCGGCTGAAACGCATGACCGATCTGGCCGCCTCCGGCTGGGTTTCCGGCGACAACCACATGCACATGAATTACGGCGGCGTTTTCCGCGAAACTCCCGCCTCGCTGATGACCGAGATCGAAGCCGAAGACCTGAACGTGCTGAACGCCTTCCCCACCAACAACCAGAACCGGCTGCTCGACATGCAGTATTTCATCGGCCGCCCCGATCCCCGTTCCACCGCGAACAACATCCTCTATTTCAACGAGGAGTACCGGCCGAATTTCGCCGGCCATCTGGATTTGTTGAACCTCAAACGGCTTTTCTTCCCCGTCTACGACGGCTATCCCGGGACGCCGTTCGCCGCCGATTACCCCAGCAACGCCCAGGTGCTGGATTCGATTCACCGCCAGGGAGGCATCGGCGGGTACGCCCATCCTTATCTGATTCCCCGCGGCGAGGATCCCTCGCAAGCGGATTTCTCCGGCGCGCGTGAATTTCCCGCCGACGCCGCCCTGGGCAAAATCGATTTCTACGACTTGATGTGCATCTGGACCGACAAGTACGTCGCCGCCGAAGTGTGGTATCGGCTGTTGAATCTCGGCTTCCGGGTCCCCATCTCTTCCGGCTCGGATGTGATGACCAACTACTGGCGCGCGCCCACCGTCGGGTCGGTTCGCGTCTACGTTCACGCCGGACCCAAACCCACCTATCCCGGCTTCATCGATGCCATGCTGAAAGGGCGCGGGTTCGTCACCAACGGCCCGCTGGTGTCGTTCACCGTCGATGGCAAGGAGCCCGGCGGCCAGATCGATCTCCCCGCCGGCGGCGCCCCGCTCGAAATCAAAGCCGAGGCGTGGTCGCTCGTGCCGATGGACCAACTGGACATCATCGAGAACGGCAAGGTGGTCTATTCAGGGAAGCCGGGCGATGCCAAACATCTTCGAATCGCAACGACGCTCCCGGCCGAGGGCAGCGCCTGGATCGCCGCTCGGGTCACCGGCCCGTCCGCCCAGCATCTGCTGATGGATAGCTACGGGTATGCCCACACCGATCCGGTTTACATCCGCGTTGCCGGCAGGCCGTTGCGTTCTCCCGAGGACGCCCGGTATTTCATTCGCTGGATGGATCGCTCGCTCGAACTGATCAACCAGCGCACATTCGATAATCCCGAGGAGAAGCAGCAGGTGCGCGACGTGTACCAGCAAGCCCGCGCCCGTTTCGTCCAGCTCGCCGGCGGGTCTGCCCAAGGGCCTGATGGAACGAGCAAACCCTCCAGGAACCACTAGGCGGCGCCGGCGGAACATCGGGGAAGGGAACCCGGGCTGGCAAGCCGCGGGCGAAGCCCGAAAGCGAGGAAATATGCGAAGGAGCCGTCTGCTACCAGCCTTCTGTGCCGGTCTGGTGTTCCTGGGCGAGGTTGCCTGTGGCCCCGCCTCCGGCCCTCGATTCGAGATCTCGATTCCGCAATCGATCGCCGCACAGCCGATCACCGGCCGCGTCTTCGTCTTTATCACCAACGATGGCAGCCGCGAGCCGCGGTTCCAGGCGGGGTCGTGGTCGCTGCGCGCCCCCTTCTTCGGGAAAGACGTGGATCAGCTCCAGCCGGGGCAGCCGGTGACCATCGACGCTTCGACGCTCGGCTATCCGCCCGGCAGCCTCCGGGACATCCCCGAGGGCGATTACCACGTGCAGGCCCTGCTGAATGTCTACACCCGGTTTCCGCGTTCGGATGGCCATACGATCTGGGCTCACATGGATCAATGGGAGGGCCAGCAATTCAATCGTTCTCCCGGCAATCTGTACAGCACCGAAACCAGCGTGCACCTCGCCCCTGCCGGCTACGACGTGAAATTGCAGTTGACCCGGACGATTCCTCCGGTTCAAGTCCCTCCCGATACCCAGTGGGTGAAGCGAATCAAGATTCAAAGCCAACTCCTCACCAAGTTCTGGGGCCATCCCATCTACATCGGAGCCACCATCCTGCTCCCCAAAGGTTACGATTCCCATCCGGCGGTTTCCTATCCCGTCTTGTACGAACAGGGACATTTCGATCTCAGTCCGCCGCTGGGCTTCAGCACCCATCCTCCCACCGCCGCCGATAGGCAGGCCCTCGAAGATCGGCTCGGCCCCACCACCAGCCCGGTGATCAGGGACATGATGAAGCAACGGCTCGAGTGGGGCTATGAGCTTTACCAGGCATGGAATTCCGCCAATTTTCCCCGGATGCTCGTGGTCACCTTCCAGCATCCCACTCCCTATTTCGACGACTCGTACGCTGTCAACTCCGCCAACGACGGCCCTTACGGCGACGCCCTGATGCAGGAGCTGATCCCTTACCTCGAAACGCATTTCCGCATTATTCGCCAGCCCTACGCCCGGGTGCTTTCCGGCGGATCCACCGGAGGCTGGGAATCGCTGGCCCTCGAGGTGTACCATCCCGATTTCTTCGGGGGCACCTGGACCTTTTACCCCGATCCCATCGATTTCCATCGTTGGGACGTCATCGATCTCTACAGCGATGAGAATGCCTTCTACCCTCCTGGTTTCCAGTGGCAGATTCCTCGCCGGCCCTGGCAGCGCGACCCCGACGGCCAGGTCCTCTCAACCGAGGAGGAAGAAAGCCGAATGGAGGCGGTGCTCGGCTCCCACGGACGCTCCGCCCAGCAACTCGACATCTGGCAGGCGGTCTATGGCCCGGTCGGAAACGACGGCTATCCGGTGGACGTCTGGAACAAGCTCACCGGCCGGATCGACCACTCGGTGGCCGGCTACATGCGCGATCACGGCTACGATCTCGATTACTACATCCGCACGAATTGGCCCAAAATCGGCCCGCAACTCGCCGGCAAACTTCATCTCTACTGCGGCGATATGGACAGCTACTATCTGAATCTGGCGGTCTACCTGCTCGATGATTTCCTCAGCAACGTCAAGAATCCGCCGGCGCAAGCCAGCTTCGCGTACGGAAGGCCGATGAAGCCTCATGGCTGGCAGCCGATGTCCCAAGCCGACCTTCTGCGCATGATGGCCGATTTCATCACCAAGCACGCGCCGGCCGGCCAAAACAACTCGCTCTGGAAATACCGCTAAGAGGTTACGGAGTCAATATGAAGAGTCTGCCACTCGCCGGTTTGTGCTGCGCCTTGCTTCTGCTTTGCCCGCTCGCGGTTCATTCGCAAGCCTCGGCGCCGCTGCCTCCCGCGCCCGGCCGCTGGGTCGTGCCCATCAGTTCGGTGGGCCGCTACACCGAACCGGCCATCGCCGTCGATCCCGCCAACCCCCTCCATCTCGCCGCGGCCTTTCAGGGCAATGCCGCCGTTGCCTATTCCACCGACGGCGGCCGCACCTGGACGCTGGCCAGGGGCACGGCTTCCACCCGGTACAAGTCTTCCGGCGACGTGGCCATCGCCTACGACAATCACGGTCACGCGATCCTTTGCTACATCACCCTGGATCAGCTTGGCACGTCGCAATACTGGGGCCATGACGCCACGAGAAATGGAATTTTTGTCCGCCGCTCGCTCGATGGAGGCAAGACTTGGGAACAGGATGACGTCCCCATCATCGAGCATCCCAGCGCTCCCGGGATCCCTTTCGAAGACAAGCCAGGCATCGTCGCCGATGACAATCCGCGCAGCCGCTACTACGGCAACCTCTACGCCGGCTGGACCCAGGACCGGCTTGCCGACGCCGCCATCATGTTTTCCCGCTCCACCGACGACGGCGTCACCTGGTCGAATGCGATACAAATCAGCCATGCAAGCCTGCCGCGCGACGATAACGGCATGACCGAGGGCTTTGAAGGCGTGGTCACCCCCGACGGCGTGCTCCATTCGGTTTGGGCCGGGCAGGATAACGACATTCGCTACGCCACCTCGCGCGACGGGGGCCGCACGTTCCGGCCCGACCGCCCGATCGTGCGCACCGGCCCAGCGCGTTTCCGCATCGTCGGATTCCCCAGCCGTAACGGAGTCAACGGCTATCCGCAAATCGCCGCCGTTCCCGGAAACCGCGGCCGCCGGGCGCGCTTGTATGTCACCTGGAGCGACTACCGCAACGGCGAAGTGGACGTCTTCTGCATTCACTCCGATGACGAAGGCAAGAGCTGGTCGGAGCCGGTCAAGGTGAATTCTGACCCCGCCCACGACGGCGCCGACCACTTCTTCCAGTGGTTGGCTGCTGATTCCGCCACCGGCGACGTCTACGTCTCCTTCTACGATCGCCGCAACGATCCCAGTGCTCGCACCGCCCAGTTCGTCCTCGCGCGATCGACTGACGGCGCCCACTCGTTCCAGAACTACCTCTGGGGAACCGACTCCTTTGACGCCATGAATGTGGTTTTGGGCGATTACACCGGACTCGCCGCCCTCAATGGCTGCGTCTACGGCGTCTGGGCGGAAAGCCGGCCACCCACCGCCGCCCAGCCGGCATCGGCGCACGGCCCCGACGATGGTCCCTATCAGTTTCCTCCGACCGTCGTTCTGGTCGGGGGAGCCGACTTCAAGACCTCGGGCTCCTGCTCTCAATGAATCCCGATTGACACCCGGCCCTCGACCCGCCGCGGGGGGCTCGGGACTAGCCGCAGCGCGTGCGACCGCACCAACTGGCTGGCCGGAGTGAATGGGTCCCGATGACCGATACAAACGCGGGAATTCGCTTGATGGCCTGAGCTAAGTTATTCATTCCATGGGGAAGCATCTTGCCGGCAGATCGATACGCCTTGCGATCAGAAGTTCGGATAAGCACCAAGGAATGAGCGACTGAATTTTTTCAAATCGTTGTACATCGGACCATTTTACAGAGAAGGAGACGAACAAAATACGAACGGAAGGAAAAACCCGCCCGGAATGCACACGCGCTGCTCTCGATTTTGGCCCCGCACGCCAACTCCTGATCGCCGGCCTTCAAGTATGCAGTCCTGTCCCGACAGCCGCAGAAGACGAAAATAATCCGAACGGCGGGGTCGCCGCGTTAACAGGCTTTTCGACGGCGGGGAGACGCGCGGTTCGGCTCCGCCAAGCCCGAGGGGAGCGGCGCTACGACCGCCTGAACCTCAGGTGACTGGCGCCGCCGCTCCTTCGAAGCGACGCCCAGGGTGAAGCCGAACACACCGCCGGCGCATCATAAGGGCATTCATTTTCGAGCCCGAGGAGGTAACACGATGGCAGCAAAGGCTGAGGGTCGGCTGGCCGGGGCGAGGGAGACCACTGAACCCATCGGCGAGTTGGCTCGAGAGGCGGTCCTGGAAATATCTGCTGCGCTTCGTCACTTGCTTGCCGACGTATTCGCGCTCTACCTGAAAACCAAGAATTTCCACTGGCACATCACCGGCCGCCATTTCCGCGACTACCACCTGCTGCTCGACGAGCAGGCGGAGCAAATCTTCGCCATGACCGACGACATTGCGGAGCGAGCGCGCAAAATCGGCGGAACGACGCTTCGCTCGATCGGCGACATCGCCAAGCACCAGCGTTTGAAAGACGACGACCGGGAATCCATTTCCGCCCGCGACATGCTGGCCGAGCTCTCGGTCGACAACCGCGAACTCACCCGCTTTCTCCGCCTCGCTCACCGGGTGTGCGAAAAGCACAACGACGTGGCCACCGCCAGCCTCATCGAGAATTGGATCGACCAGACCGAGCGCCGCACCTGGTTTCTGGTCGAGGTGACCAGCGACCTCTAAGAGGCCGGGGGAGGGGTCAATGGAGGGCGTCGCCGGCAACGGGATCGTCAGGCTGCCGAGCAATCATTCCGTCGACGAAACAGCGCTGCGACTCCGGGCGGTATTGGAAGAGAAGGGAATCAAGCTGTTCGCGCTGGTGGACCACAGCGGAGAAGCGGAAGCGGCGGGGATGAAAATGCCTCCCACCAAGCTGCTGATCTTCGGCAATCCCAAAGTCGGGACGCCACTGATGCTGGCAGCGCCCACGAGCGCTATCGATCTGCCTCTCAAAATTCTCATCGCGGAAGACAGTCAGGGGATGACTTGGATTTCCTACAACAGCCCGGCCTACTTGCGCGACCGGCACGGCTTCCCGACAGAACTGTTGCCCGGCATCGCGGTAGTGGAAGCACTGGCCGTTGGCGCCGCGGCGTAGCGTAGCCGCGAAGGACAGTCATCGCCGGAGGCCGAGGAAGCTGTTTTCCGCGTTGTCGTCGTGGTAGCTTGGCAGGGCTGGAATCTTAACATCGCGAATTGCATCGGAAGGAGTATCGTGGGCACGCAAAATCCCCATGGGTCGTCATCCGCGTGGCGGGGAAGGCAGGCGGGCCGGCGCGGCCCGTCTTCGGCCGTTCGTTGCGCCGGGCTGCGGCTGTTGAGCGCGAGGTAGAGATGGGGAAACCGGCGATTGTTGCTGTCGACGACGATGCCGAGGTGCTCGGCGCGGTCGAGCGCGATCTGCGGCGCCGGTACGCCGAGCGTTATCGGGTGGTGCGCTCCGCTTCCGGCGCGATTGCGCTCGAAGCGTTGCGCGGGCTGAAAAAACGCAATGATTCGGTGGGGCTGCTCCTGGTTGACCAGCGAATGCCGGAAATGACTGGCGTGGAATTCCTCGGCCGGTCCATGGGAATTTATCCAGACGCGAAGCGGGTTCTGCTGACGGCGTACGCCGACACCGACGCGGCAATTCGCGCCATCAACGAAGCCAAGATCCACCATTACCTCTTGAAGCCCTGGGATCCGCCGGAGGACCATCTCTACCCGGTGCTCGACGATCTGCTGGAGGATTGGCAGGCGTCGTTCCGGCCGCCGTTCGGGGGCCTACGCGTGCTCGGGCATCGGTGGTCGCCGGGCTCTTACGCAGTGCGAGATTTCCTCGCGCGCAACCAGGTTCCGTACCGATGGCTCGACGTCGAGACCGCCGACAAAGACG
Organism: Candidatus Acidiferrales bacterium; assembly: GCA_035946455.1. Lineage (GTDB taxonomy): Bacteria > Acidobacteriota > Terriglobia > Acidiferrales > UBA7541 > JAKASX01. Next base: position 37,797 of record DASYZK010000012.1, read on the forward strand.
CCGAGGTGCACCATCTCGCCAAAGCCGTTGGAGCCGAACCGTCCCATTTGCCGATGGTCCTGTTCCCGGATGGATCGTCGCTGGCGGCTCCGGGGGCAACCCAACTGGCAGAGAAACTCGGACTGCGGGTAAGGGCCGATCTGGCGTTTTATGACTTGCTGATCGTTGGCGGCGGACCTGCCGGCCTGGCCGCGGCCGTCTACGGCGCCTCGGAGGGATTGAAGACGGTGATGGTGGAACGCGAAGCGCCGGGAGGGCAGGCGGGCATGAGTTCCCGCATCGAAAACTATCTGGGGTTTCCCTCGGGATTGAGCGGGGGCGACCTGGCGCGGCGTGCCGTTACGCAAGCCAAGCGCTTTGGGGTCGAAATCCTCGCGCCCCAGGAGGCTCAGGCCGTTCGCGTGGAAGGCCCCTCGCGGATGGTGAAGCTGGCCGATGGAATCGAGCTTGGATGCAAAGTGCTGTTGCTTGCGATGGGCGTGTCGTACCGCAAGCTTGACGTGCCCGGAGCGGAACGCCTGCAAGGCCGCGGGGTTTATTACGGCTCGACGATGACCGAGGCGATCGAGTGCGAGGGCGAAGACGTCTACATCATTGGCGGCGCCAATTCCGCCGGGCAGGCGGCGATGCACTTTTCCAAATACGCCCGGCGGGTGGTGATGCTGGTGCGCGGAGGGTCGCTTTCGGCAACGATGTCGCAGTACTTGATCGACCAAATCAAGCAAACGCAGAACATCCAGGTGGAGACGAGGGCCCGGGTCGCCGAGCTCCACGGAGACGCGCGGCTCGAAGCCATCTCCATTACCTGCGGGGAGAGCGGCCAGACCGAAACGGCGCCGGCAAACTCGCTCTTCGTGTACATCGGTGCGGAACCCAAAACAGACTGGCTGGACGGGATTGTCGAGCGGGATGAGCGGGGTTTCATCCTCACCGGAAATGACCTACTCCGCGACGGGAAGCGTCCGCGAGGCTGGCCGCTGGACCGCGATCCGTACTTGCCGGAGACGAGCGTCCCGGGGATTTTCGCCGTCGGGGACGTCCGCCACGGCTCGGTGAAGCGCGTCGCTTCGGGAGTGGGGGAAGGCTCGATCGCGGTGCAGTTCATCCATCAGTACCTGGGCGCCGTATAAACATGGCCAACGACGCCACCAGCGAACGAATCGAAGCGCTGGCAAACGACCTGCGCAAGATCGCCGTGTTTTCCGACCTCACCGCCGGGCAGCTGGGCTGGCTGGCAGGCAAGTTTGAAGAGATCCGATTGGCGCCGGGTGAAATCTTTGCCCGGCCGGGCGACCCGGCGGTGTGGCTGACGGTCATCCTCGAGGGCGAGATCCGGTTGGAGCGCGCCGGCGATCCGGACGGACCCATTTATTCCGCCGCCGCCGGCCAGGTGACCGGCTATCTTCCCTACTCGCGACTCACACACTTTTCCGGCACGGGCCGCGCGGTGCTTCCCACGCGCTTGGTGCGGTTGCATCGAGACCATTTCCCCGAGATGCTCCAACGCATCCCGGAAATCGGCCAGCGGCTGGTGGCCATCATGTCCGACCGCATCCGCGAAACCGCCAAGATCGAAACCCAGCGGGACAAGCTGATGGCGCTGGGCAAGCTCTCTGCCGGCCTGGCTCATGAGCTGAACAATCCCGCCGCCGCCGCTCAGCGGGCGGCTGCGAGCCTGCGCGAGGCGCTCGAGACCGTTCGCGACGCCAGCATCCGGCTGGCCCGCCACGCTCTTTCCCCCGAGCAACGCGAAACGATCCTCCACATGGAGCGCAAAGCGCTGCATCATGCGCCCTCGGTCTCCGTCGATCCTCTGGCCCAAAGCGACCGCGAGGAGCGCATCACCGCCTGGCTGGAAGCGCGACGGATAACCGACTCCTGGAAGATCGCCCCCGTCCTTGCGGACGCAGGCGCGGAAGTGCCGATGCTGGAGCACCTGGCTGCCGAGTTGGGAGAGCCGGTGGTGGGCGACGCGCTCACCCGCATCGCTTCGCTGCTCACCATCGGTAGACTGACCAGCGAGATCGAGAACAGCACCAAACGCATTTCCGACCTGGTCCGAGCCATCAAGGAATATTCGTACATGGACCAGGCCCCCCTTCAGGAAATCGATATCCACCACGGAATCGAGACGACCCTCACCATTCTCGGGCATCGCCTGAAGCAAGGCGTCACGGTCATCCGGGATTACGACCCCGACCTGCCGCGCATTTCCGCGTACGGAGGCGAGTTGAACCAGATCTGGACCAACCTGATCGACAACGCCGTTGACGCAATGAATGGCAAGGGCGAGCTGCGGATTCACACCAAACTGATTCTGGACCGCGTCCTTGTCGAGATCGGCGACAACGGCCCGGGCATTCCCCCGGAAGTTCAGGCGCGAATCTTCGATCCTTTTTTCACCACCAAAGGCGTCGGCCAGGGAACCGGGCTGGGTCTCGATACCGCATGCCGCATTGCCCGCAAGCACCACGGCGACATTCGGGTGGACTCGAAGCCCGGCGACACCCGCTTCCAAGTGGACTTGCCGATCGCCCAGCCAAGCGCTCCGCCACCGCCGGGGTAGAGGGAGGGCGCGATGCCGGCGTCCGGTTCCCCTCCGAATCCCAAGCCGTTTTGTGAAGCGATGGCACGATGACGATCCAAAAGATTCTATTTCCCGTGGATTTTTCGCCTTCCTGCGAAGCCATGGCCCCGTTCGTCAAGTGGGCGGCGGAGCTGCTTTCGGCCCGAGTAACGCTGCTGTACGTGCTCGAGGCCTCAGCGTCCGGATTCGAACTTTTGTCCAGACCGCTGCGAGAGGCTGTAGAAGACCAGAAACAGGCCGCTCGAAAGAAGCTGCATTCGTTTTTGGCGCGCGAGTTCCCGGCGGAGACCAGCGCGAGGCTCGTTCTGGTGGGAAGCGCGGCAAATCGAATCGCCGAGTCTGCCAGGGAGCATGCTTTCGACCTGATCACCATGCCCACTCATGCGGGAGCGTTTCGAAGAATGTTGCTCGGCTCGACCACGGCGAAGGTTCTGAACGACGCCGACTGTCCGGTGCTGACGACCCAGCACGCGGAAACCATTTCACCCAGGCCGCTCGGCCCCCGCGAAATCCTCTGTGCCATTGGCCTGCAGGAGGATTCAGCGCGGGTTCTACGTTTTGCCAGCCAGACAGCCGAGGCTGTCCACGCCAACCTTACACTCGTCCATGTGATCCCGGCGAGCGAGCCGGGCTCGCCGGTTCGGTTGAATCTGGAGGAGCCGGGACGGTCGGCCGAAGGACAGGCGGCGCGGCGCCGGATTGAGAAATTGCAGACGGGGGTTGGTTCGCGCGCGCGGATCAGGATCGTCGCCGGCCCTCTGAAAGATTCACTGATTGACGCGGCGCGCAGGCTGCGGGCGGATGTGCTTGCGATCGGAAGAAGCCCGCAGCCCGGCTCGCTTGGCCGCCTGCGGGACCTGACGTACGCGATGGTTCGCGATGCGCCTTGTCCCGTGCTCAGCGTGTGACGGCGATCCCACCGGCCGTCTCCTCGTGTCGCGCCACCAGACGAATCATGACTCGCATCCTGAAAACCGCAGGGCGCCCCTCGGCCCGCCACGGCGGGCTCGGGACAGGCGGCGCCTGCCGCCGCGCGCTCCCTACGTTCGAAGCCGCATCGGAATCGTTTCCCAGCGGCGAACATCGAAAGTGAACGGGGCGAGCATGCCTGACAGTTTCGCAAACTCCTCCAAACGTGGTTCCGGAGTGGCGGCAAGCGGCAGCGCGGCGCCCGCTTCCTTTGCCGAGCCGTGGAAGCCCGCCTTCAATCCGTGGCTGATCGCCGTGGTGGTGGCGATTGCGGCGTTCATGGAGGTGCTCGACACCAGCATCGCCAATGTCGCGCTACCCTACATGGCGGGAAACCTCGGGGCTAGCACCGACGAAAGCACCTGGATCCTCACTTCCTACCTGGTGTCGAACGCCATCGTCCTCCCCATCAGCGGCTGGCTCGCCGGCGCCATCGGCCGCAAGCGATTCTTCCTGATCTGTCTTGTCATCTTCACTGTCAGTTCGCTGCTTTGCGGTTTCGCGCCCAGCCTCGGCGCGATCATTCTCTTTCGCGTGCTGCAAGGTGCCGGCGGGGGCGGGTTGCAACCGATGGCGCAAGCGATTCTGGCCGACACGTTTCCCCCGGAAAAGCGCGGGCTGGCTTTCGCGCTCTTTGGCGTTACCGTCGTTGTCGCTCCGACGATCGGGCCGACGCTCGGCGGCTGGATTACCGACAGCTACACCTGGCGCTGGATTTTCTTCATCAATGTGCCGGTCGGCATTCTCGCCCTGTACCTGGTGTATCGCCTGATCGAGGACCCGCCCTGGATCAAGCGGCTGGCGGGCGCCGGTCTGAAAATCGACTACATCGGCGTCGCCCTGCTGACCCTCGGCGTCGGCGCCCTGCAAATCATGCTCGATAAAGGCCAGGAGGACGACTGGTTCGGATCGCATTTCATTTTGATCCTGGCGGTACTGGCGGCAGCGGGCTTGGTTGCGCTGGTTGTGTGGGAGTGGCGCCAGAAGGAGCCGATTGTGGACGTCCGCCTGTTCAAGAACCTCAATTTTCTCGGCGCGAACGCCATGATGTTCATCCTGGGCATCATGCTCTTCTCCAGCCTCGTGATGATGCCGCTCTTCCTGCAAACGCTCATGGGCTATACCGCCGAATCCGCCGGCCTGGTGCTTTCCGGCGGCGGTCTGGTGCTTCTGTTTCTCATGCCAGTCGCCGGTACGCTGGTTTCGCGCGTGCAGGCTCGCTACCTGATCGCCTTCGGCTGGCTGGCGCTCGCCTTTGCCATGTACTACTCGACCCAGCATCTCGATCTCGACATCAGCTTCGGCGCCGCCAGCGTGCTGCGTGTGGTGCAAGTAGTCGGTCTGGGCTTTCTGTTCGTTCCCATCACCCTGGTTTCCTACGTCGGCATGCCGGCGGAGAAGAGCGGGAGCGTCGCCGGCCTGATCAACTTCATGCGCAACATCGGCAGCAGCATCGGTACGTCGATGGTCACCACCTTGATTGCGCGCCGGGCGCAGTTCCATCAGGTGTATCTGGGGTCCCATCTCTCCCCCGGCCAGCCGAGCTTCGCCCAGGCAGCGCAGGGGCTGGCGTCACGGCTGGCCGCTTCCGGCATGGATGCATCGACGGCGATGAGCCAGGCCTACGACCTTCTGTACAAAACGCTGATTGGCCAGGCCACCACCCTGGCCTACATCGACACGTTCTGGTTTCTCGCCATAGGGGCGGCGATCATGTTCCTGGTTTCCTTTACTTTGCGGAAAAATCAGCCCGGGGCGGGCGGCGCCGCCGCCGCCGGGTAAAGCGCAGACGGCCGGCTCGCTTCGATCATCCGGCTTCCGCACCGAGACCCAACGCGGGACCGCCGGACGATCGCGCGCGGGCCACGAACGGACGAAAACATCATGACGATTCGAATCCTCACCCTCGAGCGGGAATATGGAAGCGGCGGTGGAGCGATTGCCGAGAAAGTGGCCGCGCGCCTGGGCTGGAAGCTCTGGGACCAGCTTCTGACGGAGGAGATCGCCCGCCGCCTCGAATGCGACTGCAAAGCCGTCGAGGAGCGCGAAGAGCGGCGCGACCCGGCGTATTACCGGCTTTTCCGGGCGTTCCAGCGGGGAAGTTTCGAAGGCAGCCTGAACGCTCCGCGGTTGCGGATGGTGGACACCGAATGCGTTCGCGACATGATGCGGAAACTCCTGCCGGAGATCGCTGATACCGGCAATTGCGTGATCGTGGGCCGCGGCTCGGCGTACTACCTGGGAACCCGCACCGACGCCTTTCACGTTTTCATCTACGCGCCCTTTCCCGAAAGGGTGCGCCGGTTGCGAGCGGAGGGAAAAAGCGAGAAGGAGGCGACGGAGCTGGCGGAAACGGTGGACCGGGACCGCGCCGCCTTCATCAAGCGGCACTTCGACGTCGAATGGCCGGGAAGGCATCGCTTCCACTTGATGGTGAATTCCGGTCTGGGAGAAGAGGTAGCGGTGGATATCATTCTCGACGCGGTCGCCCGTTTCAGGAAGCAGAAGGGCTGAGGGGCGGCGCATCGATGAGGAGCGTCCATGTGTGGTGAGCACAGGAACCGACGATGGGGTTTTTTCCTTTCCGTCCTGGCGGCCTTGTGCATGGCGATTCCGAGCGGCGGCGCCGGCCAGGCGCAAAGCCCGTTTCTCGGCAGCGCGCCCGCGGGTCGAGCGACGGGAACGACGCTCGATCTATCGCTCAAGGACGCCATCGCGCTCGCGCTGCGCTACAACCTGGGCGGGATCGAAAGCGAGCAAAACACGCGGGCGGCTCGCGCGGCGCGCCTGCGCGGCTTGAACGCCCTGCTGCCGAACCTCTCCGCCGGCCTTGCCGCCTCGGAAAACCAGATCAATCTCCGGGCCCAGGGCTTCAATCCGTCGATTCCCGGCGTGGCCATCCCGACGCTGGTGGGGCCTTTCTCGGTGAACGACGCCCGCGCTTATCTCTCGGGGGAAATCCTGAACTGGTCCGATCTGAAGAATTGGAAAGCGGCGACGGAAACGGAGCGCGCGTCGCAGGACAGCTACAAGAGCGATCGAAACCTGGTGGTGTTCACCGCCGGCGAAGCCTATCTGCTGGTGATTTCGGATGGGGCGACGGTGGATTCCGTTCGCGCCCAGGTGAAGACTTCCCAAACCCTGCTGGAGAACGACCTCGATCTGCACGAGCACGGGTTGATCGCCAACATCGATTTGCTGCGCGCGCGGGTGGAGTATCAGACGCAGCAGCAGCGGCTGATCGCCGCCGAAAACCAGCTTGCCATCGACAAACTCGGGCTGGCGCGGGTGATCGGGCTTCCCAGCGGGCAGGATTACCGCCTGGCAGACGCGGCTCCTTATGCGCCGCTGGCGGCCATCACGCTGAGCCAGGCTCTCGAGCAAGCGTATGCGACCAGACCGGATTACCTGGCCGCCACGGCCAGCGTTCGCGCGGCCGAACTCTCGCTCGAAGGAGCGGCCGCGGAGAACTACCCTTCGCTCTCGACCGCGGCGAACTACGGCGACATCGGCAGCCCGAGCTTCGGCAGCTCCCACGGCACGTTTTCGGCGGGGGTCACGCTGTCGATTCCGATCTTTCAGGGGACACGCGTGCGGGCGGCCAAGCTGCAGGCGGATGCAGTGCTCGAGCAGCGGCGAGCGGAACTCGGCGACCTGGGCGGCCGGATCGATCAGCAGGTGCGGACCGCGTTTTTCAATCTGAAATCTTCTTCCGAACTCGTCACGGTGGCGCGGAGCAACATCGATTTGGCCAACCAGACGCTCTCCCAGGCGCGCGACCGGTTCCGCGCGGGAGTCGCCGACAATCTCGAGGTGGTCCAGGCGCAGGAATCGGTGGCGACAGCGAATCAGTCCTACATCGCGAGCCTTTATTCGTTCAACCTGGCGAAGCTCTCGTTGTCGCTGGCGATGGGCGTCGCCGAAGAATCGGCATTGCAGTATCTGGGAATGAGGTGATCATGACCGACGAACAAACAACAGCACGCCAGAACGCGGCAGCGAGCGAACCGGCATCGGCGGCGACCGGGGTGGGGCCGGGCGAGCCGGCGCGACGGCGGGGAAACGCGCGCAAGAGAATCGTGTTCCTCGGAATCGGGCTTGCGGTCGTCGCCGTCGCCGCGCTGCTGTATTTCCATTTCGCCGGGTGGCAATCGACCGACGACGCGGAGATCGACGGCTACATCTATCCGGTGAGCTCGCGGGTGACCGGCTACGTCACCCGGGTGACGGTCGATGACAATCAATACGTCAAAGCGGGCGCGGTGCTGGTGCAGCTCGATCCGAAGGATTACGAAGTCGCCGTGGCCAATGCGAGAGCGACGTTGGAGAACGACCAGGCGAGCGCGGCGGCGACGATGACCAATGTGCCGCTTACCTCGGTGAACACGTCCAGTCAACTGGCCACCGCGCAGGCGGCGGTGGAGAACGCCGAAGCCGGACTGATCGCCGCCGAACAGCAATCGAACGCGGCCGAGGCTTCCCTGCGAGAATTGGAAGCCAAGGACCTGAACGCTCAGGACGACGTAAGCCGCTACCGGCCGCTCGCCGCCAAGGACGAAATTCCGCAGCAAACCTACACGCATGCCGTCGATTCCCAGAGGGCGACGGCGGCGGGGGTCGCGTCGCTGCGGGCGTCAGCCGCAGCCGCAAAACAGGCGGTCGCCCAGGCCCGCGCACGGCTGGCGCAGGCTCAGGCGGAGCTGCGATACGCGAGAACGCGGCCGGAGCAGATTTCGGTGCAACGCTCGCGAGCGGCGGCGGCGGAGGCGGAGGCGGCGAAGGCGCGCGCGATCCTCCAGCAGTCCCGACTGAATCTCGAGTACACGACGATTGTGGCCCCGGTGAGCGGTATCGTCGGGCGGAGAACGGTGCAGCCGGGGCAGAACGTATCGCCCGGACAGCAATTGATGACCATCGTTCCGCTGGACAGCCCGAACATCTGGGTGACCGCGAATTTCAAGGAAACGCAACTGACCCGCATGCGTCCCGGCCAGCCGGTGAGAATTTCGGTGGACACCTACGGCCGGACGTACAACGGGCGCGTGCTCGACATCGCCGGCGCCACCGGAGCGCGCTACAGCCTGCTTCCGCCGGAAAATGCGACGGGGAATTACGTCAAGGTCGTGCAGCGAATCCCGGTCAGAATCGTGTTCGACGAGGGGCAGGATCCCAGTCACCTTCTGCGGCCAGGGATGTCGGTGGAGGCCGACGTAAGGGTGAAATGATGCGGATGTCGCAGCAAGCGGGGCGCAGCGGGCGGTGGCGATTCGCTCGATCGCTGGCAGCGGCTCAGGCCCGAAGGTTCGGGAGGCGGGATTTACTTCCCACCGGTTGCGGGATGCGGGGAGACAGCGGAATTTGAGCGGCTTGGGGCGATGCACAGTCCCGCAGAGCGGGACTCTGCCACTATCGCTAGCTTAGTTCGTGGGCCGGGACGAGAAGCGGATCCCTCACCGCCATTCCCGCAGGGCGGGACTGGGTTCGAGATAACTTCGCGCCGTGAGGGTGGCGGATCGAAAGGAGGAATCGGCGTTCGGTTGGGCCTTGCCGCACTGGGCCGCTGCCAAACTGAGCCACTACGACTATTCCACAACGATCCCGCCGGCCGGGCAATAGGAGGATAATGGCGCGATGCCGCCGACGCACAGGAGGCGCCCATGAGTCCCATTCGATCCCGAGCCGCTCGCCCTCGCCTCGCGCCATTCCTGCTTCCCCTTCTCGCCGCCCTGTCCCTCGGGCCCGCCTCCGGTGCCGGCGCCGCGGCCAAGCCGCAGGTGCGGGCCATTACCGGGTTCGTCAAAATCGATCGCGCGAATTACCGGCAGCAAATTCAGGCGGCGCTGAAAACCCTCGATCTGGTTCGCGAAGCGCTGCAGAAAGCCGGCTACACAGTCCAGGGGGTTCGGATCTGCACCCAGCCGTTTCCCGAATACGTTGCCGGCCTCTCCCGCGATCAGGCGCTTGCCTTCCTGCGCGAACTCTCCGCACTCGCCGCCAAAGACCGCTTCGCTGCGGATATCGGCCCGGCCATCTGGACCGATGCCGGCGACGCCGGCCGCGCGGAGCTTCTGGGGGAAATTCTTGCCGGCAGCTCGGTGAATGCCACGATCATCGTCGCCGGCGACGACGGCGTACACTGGAACGCCGTCCATGCCGCCGCCAGGGTGATGAAATACCTCGAAGCCCACACCCCTCACGGCCAGGGTAATTTCAGCTTCGCCGCCACCGCCGAAGTCCCCGATTACACCCCGTTTTTTCCCGGCGCCCACCACAATGGTCCCGGCCGGTCGTTCAGCATCGCGCTCGAATCCGCCAGCGTGGTCGCCGAAGCGTTCGCCGGCGCACCTCCTCCGGCGGTCGCCCGCAGGCGCCTGGTGCAATCGCTGGGGGCCGATGCCCGCTCCATCGAGCAAGCCGCCGAACGCATTGCCGCCCAAACCGGCTGGAGCTACCGCGGAATCGATCTTTCACCGGCGCCGAGCCCGAACGATTCGATTGGCGCCGCGCTCGAAAATCTCACTGGCAAGCCGCTTGGCTCGAGCGGCACGCTTTCCGCTGCGGCGCTACTGACCGCCGCGCTGCGGTCGCTGCCCGTCAAGCAGGCCGGCTACTCCGGCATGATGCTTCCGGTGCTCGAAGACGCGCGCATCGCCCAGCGCTGGAGCGAAGGCCGTTTGTCGCTCGATTCGCTGCTGGCGTATTCCGCCGTCTGCGGCACCGGCCTGGACGTGGTTCCTCTGCCCGGCGACGTGAGCGAGCAGCAACTGGCTGCGATTATCGGCGACGTCGCGTCTCTGGCGGTCAAATGGCGCAAGCCGCTCACCGCCCGCCTCATGCCGGTGCCGGGGAAGAGGGCGGGCGAGCGGTCGGAATTCACCGGAGCGTTCCTTGCCAACGCCACCATCCAGCCGCTGCCGTAGGGCTGAGCCGAATCAGGAACGTTCGGGAACTGGCGCCCCGCCCCTACCGCGTCGTCAGGCTCGTGCGAAACATCGCTACCAGCGGAGGATATCACCCTGAAATTCCAAGGCGACGACCGCGCCATGGGGTGGATGGTCACGCGCGCGGTCATGCCGCGCGGAGGGGGCGGCTTTACCGAGGCGAGAGCTTCGGGATAGCATGCAGGGGAAGCCATTCCGTCAAACTCGCGGCTCGCAAACTGCATTGTGATGGTCGGGGTCACGTTCACCCAGGATGTATTCGTTGCTTAGTTTTCGGGGGGAATTCTCATGCTGGCACTCAATGGAAAAGTTGCGGTGATCACGGGCGGGACGAGCGGCATCGGCGCACGCACCGCGGAAGTTTTCGTCGCCGAGGGAGCAAAGGTCGTGATTGCGGGGCGCCGCAAGGACAGGGGCGAGAGACTGGCGCGGAGTCTGGGAGAGACCGCTAGCTTTATACGGACGGATGTCTCGGTCGAGGGCGATGTGAAGGGGATGATCGAGCATGCCTTGGACCGGTTTGGACGCCTCGATTGCCTGATGAACAATGCGGGAATGCCTTCGCAGTTCGTCACGATCGCCGACGTGGATCTGGAGCAATTCGACAAAGTCATCGCCGTACATCTGCGGGCGGTGCTCGCGGGGATGAAGTATGCGGCACCGGCGATGGCGGCGCAGGGAACGGGCAGCATCATCAACGTCGCCAGCGTCAATGGAATACGGGCGGGACTGGGAGGGCACTATTATTCGGCGGCAAAGGCGGCCGCGATTCACCTGACGCGGTGCGCCGCGATGGAACTGGGCGAGAAAGGAATCCGCGTGAACAGCATTTCGCCCGGCATGACGGTCACCGGCGCGTTCGGCAAGTACGGCGACATGTCGCCGGATGAGGCGGACGAACATCCCGAACATGCCGAAGCCGCGATTCGCGCGGTTGTGCCGAGATGGCAGCCCCTGCCGTACGTTGCGCAGGCCGATGATATTGCACAGGCGGCCCTGTTTTTGGCGAGTGACGCGTCGCGGCTGGTGACCGGGCATAACCTGGTGGTGGACGGCGGGATCAGCGCAGGCTGGCCGATTGCCGCTGTGCGGCCGGATCGAGAACTATTTTTCCGGACGTTTCAGGCGAGCCGGTCAGGCCGCTCTGTCTGAGGATTCGCGGTTGCGCCGAGTATAGATCGAAAGAAAATCCGCACTCTTGAACCCGAAGCGCGCGACACCCCGCGGGGCGCCCCTCGTCGCCGTGGCTCGCGCCGGTAGCGAAGCGGCCACTCGGGGTCGCCCCGGGCCTCGCAGTACCAGTACTATCTAGTTACCTCATGCGCCATATCCTCAATCTGTATCTACCTTTTACTCTTGTGGGAAAGTGCCCCCTTCTGGGACAATCGTTGCCACAGAAGTAACCTTGGCCCTCGAGCGGAGGGTTCCATGATTATCGGAGAGCGTCTAAAAACCCTGCGGGAGCAGCGCGCTCTATCGCAGGGTGAAATCGAGAAGCGCACCGGATTGCTGCGCTGCTACATTTCCCGAGTAGAAAACGGCCACACCGTTCCGTCGATCGAAACGCTCGAAAAGCTGGCGCGCGCGCTCGAGGTTTCGCTGTATCAACTCTTCTACGAAGGGGATCAGCCGCCCAGCTTTCCCCATCTGCCGGAGAGAAAGACCGTCGAGGACATCGTCCGCGGCAGTTCGCCCGAGGAAAACCGGTTTCTGCATCGGATGGCGGCGATACTCAGCCGGCTGACCGAAGAAGATCGCCGGCTGCTGTTGAAAACGGCAGAGCGAATCGCCGAGCGCTGACGCCAATTGCGTTCGCCCGCGCGGCTGCCGCCACCCGGGCCACAAACTTGTTGCCTGCCGTGCCCCGGAGGAGTAGCTTCGTTTCGGTGGGAAGCGCAATGGGCGCGGCAAAGCATCGGCACGGTTCGTCCGGGGATCGGATTCCCTCCAGCCGGGATTCTGAAAGAGCGGATTCCGGCTGCCGGGCCATGCGGTTTGCCGATTTCGTCCACCGCCATCGCCGGCTGATTTACGGCCTGATGGCGATCACCCTAGTGGTTTGCCTGCTGTGTCCCTACCTCGAGTGGTCGGTCCAAGCGAATCAAAGCATTTTCCGGACGGGCAAGGACACCGAAACCACCGTAGCCGTGCTCACCCTCTCGGTGGGTTTGGCGTTTGCGGTGGCTGATTTCGTGGGCGCTGCTCTTCGGCTGGCCTCGAGCAGCTTCGCGCGTTGCTTCCGGGAAATGCCGCATCAAGCCGCGTTCTTCGTGTTTCCTTTCGTTCCCCTGCCGGCGATCTCCCCGCCTTCGAATCTGCGAATCTAGCCCTGCTTTCCTGACGCTGCTGGTGTGCGCGAACCCTGCCTTGGGTTCGCCGATTCCCATTTTTCGGTTTCGAGGGAGAGGATACGCCAATGCGTTCAAAAGTTCCGCGCGTCTGGCTCGTCCTGGCGCTTGCATCGCTGTCCGGCTGCGCCGCGCAGCACTACCGGGCCGCTCCCATCCATCCCGCCGCCACCGCTGCCGCTCTGGAATCGCGTACGCTGTCTGACCCTGGCCTGCAAGCCTACATCGAGAAGGGTTTGGGACATCGGGTATCGCCCTGGCCGCCGAAGAGCTGGAATCTGCCGGCGCTGACTCTGGCCGTGTTCTATTTTCAGCCGGCGCTCGACGCCGCTCGCGCGCGAGTGGCGGAAGCCGACGCGGCGATTGTAACCGCCGGCGAGCGCCCGAATCCCACTTTGAGTCTTGCGCCCGGCGTTCCCAGTCCGTACCTGTTCTCGCTGGATCTCTCCATCCCTCTGGAAACCGCGGGAAAGCGCGGCTACCGCGTGGCCGCCGCCCGGCGCCTCAGCGACGCCGCCAAGCTCGACCTCGCCGCGGCTGCCTGGGCGGTCCGCACCGGCGTGCGCGCCGCCCTCATCGCCTGTCTGCTGGGCCAGCGCCAAGTGCAAATCCTGCAATCGCAAGCGATGGTTCAGCAGGAGCAGGTTGGCGAGCTCGAGCAAAGGCTGCGCGCCGGTGAAATCGCCCGCCCCGAAATCGATCTTGCGCGCATCGCGCTGGCAAAGGATCGGGTGGCCATCCGCGTCGCCCGGGGCCGCCTCGCGGCGGCTCGGGCGAGCCTGGCCGCGGCGGTTGGCGTGGGCGCCGATTCGCTGGCCGGCGCAGTTCTTTCCTGGCCGGATTTCGATAGCCCGCCGCCGGTGAAATCGCTTTCGCCGCAAACCATCCAGCACGACGCGACACTCGATCGCCTGGGCGTGCGCCGCGCCCTGGCCGACTACGCCGCAGCCGAAGCTCGCTTGCAACTCGAAATCGCCCGGCAATACCCGGACGTTTCCATCGGACCGGGCTATTCCTACGAAGAGCAAAACAGTTTCTTCGTCATCCCGTTTTCGATTGCTCTGCCCGTATTCAATCGGAATCAGGGCCCCATCGCCCAGGCCGAGGCCCGCCGCCGGGAAGCTGCCGCCGTCTTTCGCTCGACGCAAGCCCAAGTGATCGCCCAAAGCGAGCAAGCGCTCACCAGCTACCGCTCGGCGATGGCGGAATTGGCGGAGACCGACGGCCAATTGCGAGTGGCGCAGCAGGGGCAGTTGCGGCTGGCCGAGCAATCCGTCCGCGCCGGCGAGCAGGACCGCCTGGCCCTCGCCGGGGCCCAATTGGAAACCGCGGTGGTGGCCCAGGCGCGGCTCGATGCGCTCGGCCGCGCCCAGGCGGCACTGGGCGCTTTGGAAGACGCGGTCGAGCGGCCACTCGATCCCGGCGATCTTGTTCCCGTCGCGCCGCCACCGCCGGCCTCGGAATCTCCCGTTACGCGCGGCTCGGGAAAGGGGTGAAAACGATGAATCGGCATGCCTGGCATCCCATTGTACGCTCGGCAGCACCAGCATGCGCAGCCTTGCTCATGCTCGCGGGAATCGAAGCTTGCACCGTTCATGGCAGCAGCGACGAGGATCAAGAACGCACCGCCGCAACATCGCAGGCGCCGGGAAAGCTTGCGATGGAAAATGGACAAACGGTTTTGAGTCTGGCGCCCGCGGCGCAGAACCGGCTGGGGATCGCCGCCGTCACGCTTCCCACGGGCCTCGTCCGCGCCGAGCGCACCGCGGCAGCCACGGTGCTCCCGGCGCAGGATCTCGTCAGCTTTCGCTCAGGCTACATCGCTGCCCTGGCCCAGGTGGATATCACTCGAGCGGCGAGCGCCGTAGCGAACAAGGAATACATTCGCCTGCGAGGACTCTACGCTGACGACCAAAATGTTTCGCAAAAAACCGTCGAGGCTGCCGAGGGCGACCTGCGGGCCGATCAAGTGCGCCAGCAGGCTGCCGAACGCCAACTCCGGTTGCAAGCGGCCGTCCTCCGCCAGCGATGGGGACCGGTGGTAACCGCCTGGGCGCTCGAAGATTCGGCGGAACTGGCCAGGGTGTTAGAGCAGCGCGAATGGCTGGTGCAGCTGACGATGACGCCGGGAACGATTCCGGCGGCGCCGCCGGAATCGGTTTCACTCGATCTCCCCGGCGGTGGCAAGGTGCCCGCGCGATTTGTCTCCGCCTCGCCGCAGGTGGACCCGAGAATCCAAGGCCTGACCTACCTGTATCGATGTTCCGCCGCCTCGGGCGTCTCCGCCGGGGCCAGCCTGCTGGCGCGGTTTCCGGCGGGACGCGCCATTCGCGGCGTCGTTGTGCCCGGTTCCGCGGTGGTGTGGTCCGAGGGACAGGCGTGGGTGTACGAGCAGTTGTCGGCGGCGGAATTCGCGCGCCGCACGATTCCCACCGGCAGCCCGGTGGGAGACGGATACATTCTCGCCGGCGGGTTCGCGCCGGGAACGAAAATCGTGGTGCGCGGAGCGCAGTCGCTGCTCTCCGAGGAATTGCTGCTCGAAGGAGGCGCCGCCGCTCCGGGCGATACGGACCCCGACTAGCTCCAGCGCGATCCCATGCTGAACGGTATCGTTCGCTTCGCCATCCGGTTCCGCGGCGTCGTCGTCGCGCTGGCCGCCGCGCTGCTGGGCTACGGCGTCTACGCCCTGCTGCAGGCGCGTTACGATGTTTTCCCGGAATTCGCTCCACCGGAAGTTTCCATCCAGACCGAAGCGCCCGGGCTCAGCCCCGAGCAGGTGGAAGCGCTGGTCACGCAACCCATTGAAAACGCCATCAACGGGGTCGCGGGCATCGCCTCGTTGCGTTCGCGGTCCATTCCCGGGCTCTCGATTGTTACGGTGGTTTTCGCCGGCGCCACCGACATCTACCGCGATCGGCAGGTGGTTGCCGAGCGGCTCGCCACCGTCGCCGGCTCGCTGCCCCGCGGGGTCGAGGCCCCGCTGATGACCCCGCTCACTTCTTCCGCCAGCACCATCCTCCAGGTGGGCTTCGTTTCCGACCGGCTTTCGCTGATGGATTTGCGCACCCTCGCCGACTGGACCATCAAGCCGCAACTGCTCGCCGTGCGCGGCGTCGCCGGCATCGAGGTCTTCGGCGGCGAAGTGCGGCAAATCCAATTCCAGCTGGAGCCGGAGCAGCTCATTCGCTACGGAGTGAGCGTCGGCGACGTGGTGGCTGCCGCCGGCCAAGCCACCGGCATTCGCGCGGCCGGCTATCTGGAAACCGCGAACCAGAGGCTTACGCTGCGAACCGAGGGCCAGTCGCTCACGCCCGACGATTTGGCCCGCACCGTTCTGGTTCGGCACAACGGCGCAGACGTCACGCTGGGCGACGTGGCTCGAGTGGTGAATGCGCCGGCGCCGGCGATCGGCGCGGCCACCATCGACGGCCATACCGGCGTAATCCTGATGGTCGACTCCGCTTACGGGGCCAACACCCTCGAAGTCACCCGCGGCGTCGATGCCGCGCTGGCCGACCTGGCGCCTGCGCTCGAGCGCCAGGGCGTCGCCATCCATCCCGAAGTGTTTCGCGCCGCCGATTTCATCGAAACCGCGCTGGCCAATATGCGCCAATCGCTCCTGATCGGCGCGCTGCTGGTTATCCTGGTGCTCTTATTCTTCCTGTTCAACGCCCGTACTGCCGCCATTTCGTGCGCCGCCATTCCCCTCTCGCTGCTCGCCGCGGTGATCGTGCTCGAGCGGCTGGGGATGAGCTTGAACACGATGACCCTGGGCGGGCTATCCATCGCCATTGGCGAGGTGGTGGACGACGCGGTGATCGACGTCGAGAACATTTACCGCCGGCTGCGGGAGAACCGCGCCGCCGGAAGTCCGCAGTCCGTCTTTCGCGTCGTCCTCGATTCCTCGATCGAGGTGCGCAGCGCCGTCGTCTACGCCACCTTCGCTGTCATCCTGGTGTTCTTCCCGGTGCTTGGCCTGTCCGGCCTGGCGGGGCGGTTTTTCGCGCCGCTGGCCATCGCCTATATCTGGGCCATCCTGGCGTCGCTGGCGGTGGCTTTGACGGTCACCCCCGCCCTGTGCTTCTTCCTGCTCGGCGGCCGCCCGCTGCGCGTGCAGGAGCCGCCCCTGGTGCACTGGCTCAAGCGCGGGTACCGGGCGATTCTGCTGCGCGTCGAGCGCGCCCCGCGAACCGTTCTGGCCGGCGTGGTGATTCTGGTCGCGGCCGGAGTCGCGGCAGTCTTTTCACTTACGGGTGCGTTCCTTCCCCAGTTGCGCGAGGGCAACGTCACCGTCCACATGATCGCGGCGCCGGGCACTTCGCTCGAGGAATCCCTGCGCCTCGGCGGCCGTGTCACCCAGGCACTCGAGCGGATTCCCCACGTCGTTTCCGTCGCTCAGCGAGCGGGCCGCGCCGAACTGGGCACCGATATCATGGGAACCAACGAAAGTGAAATCGACGTCAACGTTCAGGGAACCACCGGCGCCCAGGTCGCCGCGGCGCAGGGGGCAATTCGACGAACCATCGCCGGCTTTCCCGGCGCTGCCTTCTCCTCGAATACCTACTTGACCGAGCGGATCAACGAAACGCTCTCCGGCTTCCTGAGCCCCATCGTCGTCAACGTCTTCGGAAACAATCTCGACCAGCTCGATCGCGATGCCCGTTTGGTCGCCCGTTCCCTCGCCGCCGTTCCCGGTGCTACCCAGGTTCAAATCCAGTCCCAGCAGGGCATGCCTCAAATCGCCGTTCGGCTCCGCCCGCCCGATTTGCTTCGCTGGGGTTTCGACCCCGTCCAGGTGCTCGACGCGGTGCGCACCGCCTTCGGCGGAGATATCGTCGGCCAGATTTACCAGGGAACGCGGGTATTCGACGTTTCAGTCATTCTGGCGCCTGCCGACCGCGACACGGTGGCGGGCGTCGGCGCGCTTCCCTTGCGCAGCCCCGATGGCAATTACGTCACCCTCGGCCAGCTCGCCGCCATCGCCGCCTCCTCCGGCCGGTACGTGGTTCTGCACCAGGGCGCGCGCCGCGTGCAGACCATTACCTGCAACGTCGAGGGCCGGCCGGTGGACGCGGTGGTCGCCGAGGCGCGCGGGCGCATCGCCCGCCTGGCATTTCCTGCCGGCACCTACGTCGATTTCGCCGGCGCTGCCGCCGCCGAGGCCCGGTCCCGCAAGGATTTGATTGTCCACTCGCTGCTGGCCGGGCTGGGCATCGTCTTGCTTCTGTCGGTGGTGATGGGCAACTGGCGCAACTTGTTGCTCGTGCTCGCGAATCTGCCTTTCGCGCTGGTGGGCGGCGTCTTTGCCGCCTCGATCACCGGCGGCAACCTCTCGCTTGGCTCGCTGGTCGGGTTCGTCACTCTTTTCGGAATCACTTTGCGCAATTCCATCATGCTCGTTTCGCACTACGAGCACCTGGTGGGGACGGAAGGGATGACTTGGGGCCTCGACGCGGCGTTGCGAGGCGCTTCCGAACGGCTGGCGCCGATTCTCATGACCGCGCTGGTCACCGGATTGGGCCTGCTGCCGCTCGCGCTCGGCAGTGGCGATCCCGGCCGCGAAATCGAAGGGCCCATGGCGATTGTGATTCTGGGCGGCCTGGTGACCTCGACCCTTCTCAACCTGTTGGTCCTGCCTACGCTCTCGCTGCGGTTTGGCAGGTTCGCCCCGCGCGACCGGGGATGAGTGGATTCATCCGTTCGGTCGCTGCCGTCCGGCTCTCTTTACGTGCTTCCGGCTGCGGCGTCTTCACGCCACCAACCCATCTTCGCCTTTTCCGCCTCGCCCCCGCCTGCTTACCAAAAATCTCGCCCTCGCCTTCGCAAACCCTCCAGCTTACAATTCTTCCATGACTCCCTCCTGGCGCCTTCGTGAGCCTGCGTCTGCTGTACCTTCCCGTTCTCGATCCCGAGGAAGTTCATCGGCTCCGGCTCTTGGTCGCGGCGCAGCCTTGTGCGCCCGTTGTTCGCCAAAACAGCGATTTTGAAAACTCGCTGTTTTGTTGCGATCAGAAAAATGGAACTGCCTTGGAAAACAGGACTTATGGTTCCGTTTGATTGCGGCTTCTCGCGATCAAAAGCTGAAAATCCAGAGTCCTAAGTCTTTTGTTTTCAATCAGATACAACTTTGAAGTTCACTCCCTCCCCAAACCTCTCGTAACAATCTTATTTCCAAGCCCTTACCGATACAAAATGCCGCCGCCCGCCATCGGTGCGCCACGTTTATCTCTTGCGATGATCTTCTTTTCCCGCGGCGAAGATTTTTCTCCGCGTCCTCTGCGGCGGGGAAGGGCTTCACACGGAGTTCGCCGACCGGTTCTGTGCGCTCTGTGCGCACTCCTCTGAGACACAGAGGCCACCGAGCCAGGGTCCACGGTCAGAGCAGCTCTGGCCGCGGCTACCGGCATCGTCGCGTCGCGGAATATATGGCCGAGCGCGCTGCAGTACTATCGATGGGTTTGCGGGCGCGCCGCCCCCTCGCCCCTGCCAGGGGAATGGATGGGATGCAGCTCGCGGCGCTGTGTTACCTTCTTCCGGAACGCGACATCAGCGCGTGGGGACACCACGGGCCAATCGAGGAGGATGCAGGATGAAAGCGATTCGCGTGCACGAATTCGGTTCGCCGGAAGTGATGAAACTCGAGGAAATCCCTGCGCCCCGCCCGGGCCCCGGGCAGGTGCTGGTGCGGGTGAAAGCCGCCGGAGTGAATCCCGTCGATACCTACATCCGCTCCGGCAAGTACGCGCGCCTGCCAGCGCTGCCTTATACGCCGGGGATGGATGGCGCCGGGCTGGTGGAATCCGCGGGGGAAGGCGTGAAGCAGATTGCCGCAGGCGACCGCGTGTATCTTGCCGGGGCGCTCGCGGGAACCTACGGCGAATTGGCCTTGTGCGACGAGTCCCAAGTGCATCGTCTGCCCGCCAAAGTCACCTTCCCTCAGGGCGCCGCGCTCTACGTGCCCTACGTGACCGCGTACCGCGCGCTGTTTCAGCGCACCCGCGGCGTCGCCGGGCAAACCGTACTGATCCATGGCGGCACCGGCGGCGTCGGTATCGCCTGCATCCAGTTCGCCCGCGCCGCGGGGATGCGGGTGATCGCCACTGGAGGGACTGAAGCGGGAAGGGAACTCATGACTGAGCAAGGCGCTCACCACGTGCTCGATCACACCGCCCCCGGCTACCTCGACCAGATTCCGGCGCTGACCGAGGGCCGGGGCGTCGATCTGGTTCTCGAGATGCTGGCCAACGTCAACCTCGGCAAGGACCTGAAAACGCTGGCCGCCGGCGGCTCGGTCGCGGTCATTGGCAGCCGCGGCCCGGTCGAGATCGATGCGCGCGACGCGATGGCGCGCGAGGCCTCCATCGTCGGCATCTACCTGCTGGTTGCCACCGCCCAGGAAAATGCCGCCGCTCACGCCGCTATTTACGCCGGCCTCGAGAGCGGAGCATTGCGGCCGGTGGTTGGACAGTCGCTGCCGCTCGCCGACGCCCCGCGCGCCCACGTGACGGTGATGCAGCCGGGGAGGATGGGCAAAATCGTGCTGGTTCCCTGACCGGGGAATCCGCCAGGCTCGCCGCCGTCCCGGTAGTGGGCCCGTTAAGCCGGATTTCGTATGGCATCGTCGGGCGATGAGGGGAATCGCATCGGTTTGAGCGATTTTCCGGGGACACAGGCAGGATGCCTGTGCCACTGCCTCCCAAACCTTCGGGACTGACCCGCTGCCGCCAGTTCACGCCGGTTGACAGCGGCGCGCTCCGTTTGTGTAAAATTTGCAGCGCTGGCGATGCGCCGCAACCTCCGCTATATCGGGGCAGCCACAAATCGCGGCGGGCCGTCCAGCGGCTATTCCCGGGGAGGAGCCGGGGCGCTCCCGCGCGCGGCTCTCGCGGGCGGAGTTCCCCGCGGTCCGGGACCCGAGGGGGGATCATGCGATTTCTAGCGAGACCGGCTCGGGCGATGCTCTTGCTGTGCGTGCTGACGTTTGCCGCTGCCGCTTCGTTGCGCGCCCAGGGCGGTCCCACCGGGGCCATCACCGGCACCGTGCTCGATCCCACTCATGCCGCCATCCCCGGCGCGTCCATCCAGATCATCGACGCCACCACCGGCCAACTGGCCCGCTCGCTCGCCACCAGCGCCAGCGGCTCCTTCACCGCGTCCCTGCTCCCGCCCAGCACCTACACCGTCGTGGTCAACGCCGCCGGGTTCGGCCGGGGCGAGGTGGCTGGCGTCCAGGTGAAAGTCACCGAGGTCACCACGATCGCCATCACCCTCCAGCCCCAGGCGCTCCAGCAAAAAGTGGTTGTCACCGCCCAGGTCCTGAACGTCGACACTGAGAATCCCACCACCGGACAGGTGATCGGCACCGACGTCGTTCGCAACCTGCCGCTGCCTACGCAGAATTTCCAGCAGTTGCTCACCCTCTCGGCCGGCGCCGAGAGCAAGATGAACAACGCCACGCAGCTGGGCCGCGGCGACGTGAAAATCTTCGTGAACGGCCAGCGGGAAGACAACAACAACTACGAAATCGAAGGCATCAGCGCTTCCGATTACAACTTGGCCGAGCTGACCGATACCCCGCTGCCGAGCCCCGACGTCGTGCAGGAATTCCGCACCCAAACCAGCCTTTACGACGCCAGCCAGGGCCGTAACGGCGGCGGGAACATCAACGTCGTGCTGAAATCGGGCACCGACCAGTGGCACTGGGACGCGTTCGAGTTCTTCCGCAACGACGTGCTGAACGCCAACGATTTCTTCCTGAACCGCCAGGGTGCCTCGCGCCCGGTGCTCAAGCAGAACATCTTCGGCGGCAGCGCCGGCGGCCCGCTCGGCGCCCATGCCGCGCTCGGCTACATCTTCGCCAATTACCAGGGCACTCGCCAGCGCAGCGGCGAGTCCAATGGCGCCTTCATCAGTACCGTTTTCCCGGTGGTACCCACCGACCGGTCCCAGACTTCCATCTCCCAGGCGTTCTTCGGCAACGCCAGCACGCCGATCGATCCGGTGGTGCTGAAATTGCTCAACCTGAAGGGCAACCAGTTTTGCGGGGGCAACGGCGGCTTCCTGATCCCGTCGATTCCCGGCGCCGCCGGCTCGTCGGCCCCCTTCGTTTGCAGCCGGCCGGGCACCTTCACCGACGATCAATTCAGCGCCAACTGGGATCGCGGGTTCCATCACGATCGCGATAAGTTCGCCGCCCGGTTCTTCTTCAGCAATGCCGATACACTCGAGCCGTTCGGCGCCGGCGGGCTGACGGTGGGCTTCGGCGGGAGCATCAGCCGCACCGACCTGAATTTTCCGCTCGACCTGCCGGTGGACGACCGCTTTCTCAACACCTCCTGGACGCACACCTTTTCCGGGGCGATGGTGAACCAGTTCCGATTCGGCTACGTCCGCATCAACGACGACTTGAATAACGTTCCTGTCGTCACCGCCGCCGATCTCGGCATCAACCGCCCCACCAACAACGTCACCAGCGACATCTACAAGTTCACCTTCGGCAGCTCCGGCTTCCAGATCGGGCCCACGCCCCAGGCCAACCAGACCCAGCTCCAGAATAATTTCGTCTTCCAGGACACCTTCAGCTGGATTCACGGCAACCACGCCGTGCGTTTCGGCGGCGAATACGATCCCGTCTTCCTGGATAAGCAGTTTCCCCAGGTTTTCAACGGTCAACTCTTCTTCGTGAACACTCCCGCCAGCGGCGCGACCCCGGCGCTCACCGACTGGCAGAATTTCCTCACCGGAGCCGCGCAATTCAGTTTCGGGGCCAGCGGAGTGTTCAACCACGCGTACCGGCTGAACAACTATTCGGTTTTCGCCCAGGACGATTACAAGCTCCGGCGCGACCTGACACTCAACCTCGGCTTGCGCGTCGAGATCGATCAGGCGTGGTACGACAACGACTGCCACATCGGCAATACGTTCCCCAACCTGCTGCTTCAGGGCCAGGACCCGTTCGTCTATCCGAAGTGCGTGAACCAATTCAAGCTGGCCGGGCTCGCCGGCACCCTCAGCCCCACCACCCACTCAAACGACTATTCCACGGGGCTGGGCCCGCGCATCGGCTTCGCCTACGACGTGCTGGGGCATCACACCACCTCGCTCCGCGGCGGCTACGGGATCTATTACGTGCGGGAAGACGTCGGCGCCGTCGATCAGCTTTCCTTCAACGCTCCCTTCCTGCCGGTGGTTTTCTCCCCCGGACCACCCGGCAGCTTCGCCAATTTCTTCCAGCCGAATGCGCCGCCGCCGATAGCGTCGCCCAACCCGAACGCGCTGCCGCCCGGAGGCACGCTTTCGGCGGCGTTCGTGCCGGTGATTTCCCAGCTGACAGGGTTCGCCGATGCGAGCGGCAACCCCACCGGCGACACCTCCCAATTCCCGGTTTATAACAACAACTCGATCAACCTGTTTGGCCTGGAGGATCCGCCGCATTTCCTGCTACCCAACGTTCAGCAGTGGAATCTCACCCTCCAGCGGCAGTTGCCCAAGCGCTGGCTGGTGGAAATCGGCTACCTGGGCACCCACACGGTGCATTTGCGGGAGACGCGCGACAGCCTCCAGGCCGTGATCGCCACTCCGCAGAATCCGCTGGTGGTCACCGGTGCCGGCGGCCAGAAATTCACCATCACCCAGACGACGCTCGCCAACGCGCTGGCCCGCACTCCGTTCCAGGGACTGAACGCCTATGGCGGCTTCGAGTTCTTCGGGAGCGACGCTTACTCTCACTACCACGCTCTCAATGCCACTCTCTCCCGCGATTGGACGGGAGGCTACTTCCAGGGCGCCTACACCTACTCCCGCTGCACCGACGCCACTTCCAGCGGCAACACCGCCTTCGACACAGCTTTCGACGACCAGACCAACTTGAACGGTTCCCGCGGCCTGTGCGATTACGACCGCCAGCACCGGTTCATCGTCAGCTACCTGTACAAGCTGCCCTTCTTCGCCCACGACACCGGGGCCAAGGGCCGGCTGCTGGGCGGCTGGGCGTTCTCGGGAATCACCACCGTGCAATCGGGCATTCCGTTCACCATCATCGATTCCGGCGGCGGCACCGCCTACGACGCCCCCTCCACCATCATCGTTGGCGCCAGCCTCGCTTCCGGCGCTACCCTGGCCAGCGGCCTCACCTCGGGAAGCATCGGCTCCCGGCTCGATCATTACGTCAATTTCAACGCCTTCCAGCCTGCCCCCGTCATCGGCGGCGACGGCCTAGCCACCGGTTTCGGCACGCTCGGCCGCAACATCTACCGCGGTCCTTACGAGCAGAATTGGGACCTGTCCCTGATCAAGGATTTCCCTTTTGCCGAGCGGTACAAACTACGCTTTACCGCCGACTTCTTCGACGTCTGGAACCACCCCGCCTTCGGCGCCCCCTCGTTTACCGACGTGGAAAGCCCCTCGAATTTCGGCCAGATCATCTCCACCGAAAACAATCCCCGCATCGTTCAATTTTCCTTGAGGCTTTCCTACTGATGGCACGCAAGCCTTTGCGCATCCCCCTGCTCGAGCGCGCGGATGTCCCCCCGGAAATCGCCGCAATCTACGACCGGTTGATTGAGAGCCGCGGCGCCGTACCCAACATGTTCAAAGCGCTGGCCCACGCCCCGCCGCTGGCGGCGGGCGTGGCCGCCTTCCTCAAGCCCTTAATGGGTGACGGCGCACTGCCCGGCTGGTATAAGGAATTGGTGGCGGTGCGAGTGGCCTGGTTGAACGGCTGCCATTATTGAATTTCCTCGCACACTGCTTTGGCAAAGCAGAAAGGCGCCAGCGACGGGCAAATCGAGGCGGTGACGGAGTTCGAAGCCGGGCCGTTCAGCGAAGGGGAAAAAATGGGTTTCCGTTACGCCGATCGCCTGCACCGCGGCCCGCAGGAGATCGAAGACCGGTTCTACGCCGAGGCGCGCAATCATTTCACCGCGCCCCAAATCATCGAGCTGACGGCAGTTGCCGGCGCTTTCGAATTCTTCACCCGATTCGTCGACGCTTTGCGCCTACCGGTGACGCCGCCCGCTCCCGGGAGATAATCATGCGCCCGCTGGCTTCCCGCATCGCCGCGCTTTCGGGCGAAGGCGCTCTCGCCGTCTTTACTCGCGCTCGCCAACTCGAACGCGCCGGCCGCTCCGTCATTCATCTCGAGCTGGGCGAGCCGGATTTCCATCCCGCTCCCCCGGTGCTTGCCGCGGCCAGGCGCGCGCTCGATTCCGGCCGCGACCGCTACTGCCCGTCGGCGGGCATTCCCGAACTTCGCCAAGCAGTTGCCGAATACCTGCGCTGCACCCGCGGCGTCGATGCGGCCCCCGAACAGGTGCTCGTCGCTCCCGGCTGCAAAATCCTTCTGTTCATGGCGCTGCTCTCACTGGTCGAGCCGGGCGACGGAGTCCTCTATCCCGATCCCGGCTTTCCCGCCTACGCCTCGCTCACCCGCGGGCTTGGCGGCGTCCCCCAGCCGTTTCTGCTCGAGGAATCGCTAGGTTTCCAGCCCGATCTCGCCGCGCTCGAAGCCCAAATCACTCCGCGCACGCGGGTGTTAATGCTGAATTTCCCGGGAAATCCCACCGGCTCGGTGGCCGGTCCCGCCTGCCTGGAAGGCTTGGCACGGCTGGCGGTGGCGCACGACCTGTTCGTGGTGTCCGACGAAATCTACGCGCGCATCGTGTATGGCGGCCAGTATCGCTCGATCGCCAGTTTGCCGGGCATGGCGGAGCGAACGGTGATCGTCGATGGCTTCTCGAAGAGTTTCGCGATGACCGGTTGGCGGCTGGGTTACGCGGTCGCTCCGCCCGAGCTTCACCGGGCGCTGGACATGCTGGTGATGAATTCCTATACCTGCGTGAACGAGTTCGTCCAATGCGCCGCAGTCGAAGCCTTGCGCGATTCCACCGGCGCGGTCGAGGCGATGGTGGCCGAATTCGCCCGCCGGCGCGACTTGTTCGTCGATGCGCTCAATCGCATTCCCGGATTCCGCTGCCTGGCGCCCGAAGGCGCCTTCTACGCCTGGGTGAATGTCGCCGGCACCGGCCTCGCCGAATCCGCGGTGGCGGAGATTCTGCTGGAGGAAGCGGGGGTCGCCGCGGTCCCCGGCCCCGCTTTCGGCCCCGGCGGCGCCGGATTCCTGCGCTTCTCCTTCGCCAGCTCCGTCGGCCAGCTCGAGGATGCCGCCAGCCGCATTGCCGCCGTTTCCTCGCGCTGGGCTCCGGCGCCCGCCGGGGCCGCGCCCGGGGCCTCCCGCCGGTGACCGCGCTCGCGAAGCGGCTCCGGCCCGTCGCGATGCTGCTCGCTGCGGCGCTCTGGACGGCGCCCGCGCTGCGCGCCCAGGCGACGCCGCTTCCCGCCGGCGCAGCCGGCCCCCTCTACAACCGCCTGCTGAATGAAATCAGCAAGATTCCCATCATCGACAACCACTCCCACCCCGGCTTCCCCACCGACAGCGACGTCGATGCCATGGTCTTGCCTCCCGGAGGGACCACCGTTCTCCGCCTGCGCGATTCGAATCCCGAGCTGGTTGCCGCCGACCGAGCCCTGTTCGGCTACCCGTATTCCGATTTCTCGCCCGAGCACGTCCGCTGGTTGGAGCAGAAGAAGGCCGAGTTGCGAAAAACCTGGGGCAACCAGTACTTTACCCACATCCTCGATCAGGTCGGCATCCAGTATTGCCTGGCCAATCGCGTGGCGATGCCTGCCTATCTCGACTCGAAGCGTTTCCGCTGGGTTTTCTTCGCCGATTCCTTCCTGTTTCCCTTTAACAACCGCGAGCCCGAGGCGCGCAGCCCGGATAACGCCGTTTACATCCCGCTCCAGGAAAAAGTACTCGAGCGCTACCTGCGCCAGGCCGGCCTCGCGACTCTTCCGGCGAGCCTGGACGGTTACGAAGCGTTCCTGCGACGCATCCTCGAGGAGAACAGGAAACAGGGCGCGCTGGCGGTGAAATTCGAAGTCGCCTATTTCCGCCCGCTCCGCTTCTCCGATCCTCCCCGCTCCCGCGCCCTGGCCATCTACGCCAAGTATCACGCCGGCGGCGCGCCCTCGGCGGACGACTACCAGGTGTTCCAGGATTACATTCTCCGGAACATCGTCCGCGAGGCGGCGAGCCTTCATCTGGCCGTCCATTTCCACACCGCCGTCGGCGTGGGCAATTATTTCAATCTCGCCGAAGACAACGTCATGAATCTCGAGAACCTGCTTCGCGATCCCCGGTACGGGAGCGTCCATTTCGTCCTACTGCATGGCGGATACCCGTTCGAGCGCGAGGCCATTTGGTTTGCCGCCATGCCCAACGTGTATCTGGATTCCTCGCTGATGGAGCTGTACATGTACCCGTGGCAGTTCAGGACTTCGCTGCGGGAATGGCTGGAGCTGTATCCGGAGCGGGTGATGTTCGGCTCCGACGCCTTCCCTTTCGGCGAAGGTCTGGGAGTCGAGGAAATCTACTGGCTGGCGGTGCAGTCGGTGCGGGCGTCGCTGGCGGCCGACCTGGCGGACATGATCGCCGAAAACGAAATGAACGAGGCCCAGGCCCTCGCGCTCGCCCGCGATTACCTGCACGATAACGCCGCGCGCCTCTACGGCCTGCACTGATCGCCGCCGCGCCGCGCGCCGGCCGGCAAAGGGGAGGGAACGATGCTCAAACACATTCGCTGGAACGATCTCGAAGTCGAGCGGTTGAATCCTCTGCTCGAGCGGCAATTCGTCGTCGGCGAAAACGTGATGTTCGCGCGCATCCTGCTCAAGAAGGGCTGCCTCGTTCCGCTGCACAGCCACGTGAACGAGCAGATCACCTACATCGTCGACGGCGCGCTTCGCTTCCAAATCGACGGCCGCGAACTCGACGTTCGCGCCGGAGAAGTGCTCTGCATCCCTCCCAACATGCCCCATGCCGCCCAGGCGCTCGAAGACACCGTCGATCTGGACATCTTCTATCCCCCGCGCGCCGACTGGATCGGCAAAACGGACGCCTACCTTCGCGGCTCCGCCGCGCCTCCCTCGCGGTGAGAGGGCGCCATGCCAGCGGCGGCGAGGCGCTCCGGCCTTCCGGAGGTGGAACTCGTGCGGACGGGTAGAGCCGCAGCGCCGGCAAAGTCCAAACGCGCCGGCGGCGCCGACCCATCGCCGTTCGGCCTGACCGTCGAGCAGCGAATGGCTTCCGGCAGGGTTTTGCGCAAAGCGGTGACGCGCTCGAGCCACGCCAAGTGGACTCGAGCCTCGAATCGACCCGAAGCGGTCGCTTTGCTCCAACATGCCGACCGCGGCCGGCTGCCGGAGCTGCTGCCGGTGCGTTACGGCCGGATGCGCGTTTCGCCGTTCGCTTTTTACCGGGGCGCGGCGGCGTTGATGGCCTGGGACCTGGCCCGAACGCCGGCAACCGGAATGCGGGTACAGGCATGCGGCGATTGCCACCTGGGCAATTTCGGCGGCTACGGCTCGCCGGAGCGCCGGCTGGTATTCGACATCAACGATTTCGACGAAACGCTGCCCGCCCCCTGGGAATGGGACCTGAAGCGGCTGGCGGCCAGCATCGTGCTCGCCGGCCGCCAGCTCGGCGCGAGCGAGCGCAAATGCGCGGAGGCGGCGGAGGCCGCCGCCCGGTCTTATCGCCAGCGCATGCGCGAATACGCCGGCATGCGCGCGCTCGAAGCGTGGTACTCGCGCCTGGACGCCGAAATCTTCGTTCACGAGGCCAAGTCTCCCCACTCCAGGAAGGACTGGCAGCGACTCGAACGCAACGCCCGGTCGCAAACCGCCCTGCACGTCTTTCCGCGCATCACCGACCGGGTCGACGGCCGCCCCCGCATCCACGACCGCCCCCCGCTGGTTTACCATCCGCGCGACACGGGAGAGTTCCAGCGCGAGGTGCGCGACATCTTCCATCGCTACCGGCTGACCCTGCCCGACGACCGCCGCGTGGTTCTCGACCACTACCACCTGGTCGATGTCGCCAGGAAAGTGGTTGGCGTGGGCAGCGTCGGCACCCGCTGCGCCGTGGCTCTGCTGATGGCCGGGCCGCGCGATCCGCTGTTCCTGCAATTCAAGGAAGCCCGCGCGTCGGTGCTCGAGCCCTACGCCGGCCGAAGCCGGTTCGACAATCACGGTGAGCGCGTCGTCACCGGGCAGCGAATGCTGCAGGCGGCAAGCGACGTTTTTCTCGGCTGGACCCGCGACGACCATGGCCGCGATTACTATTTCCGCCAACTCCGCGATATGACCATGAAAGTGGATTTGGATCGCATGACGAAAGAAGAGTGGCTCGAGTACGGCCAACTGTGCGGCTGGGCGCTGGCCCGAGCCCACGCCCGCGCCGGTCCGGCCGCGCGGCTCGCCGGCTACATGGGCAAGAGCGGACTCTTCGACCGGGCGATTGCCGATTTCGCCGTCGCCTACGCCGACCAAACCGAGCGCGACCACGCCGCGCTGGTCAAAGCGATTCGCTCGCGCCGCCTGCCCGCGGATTCCGCCGCCGTGCTCTGACCGCCGGCGTCACTCCCGCACTCGCAACACCGCGGCCCCGGGAATCGCGTCGTTCTTCAGCGCATTGAGCGCGCGATTGGCTTCCGGCAACGGAAAAACCCGCACCTCGGTGTGAATCGGGATTTTCGCCGCCAGTTCCAGGAAATCCTCGCCGTCCCGGCGCGTATTGTTGGCCACGGTGCGAATCACCCGCTCCTGGTACAGCAGTTCGTAATCCATCGCCGGGATCCGACTCATGTGGATTCCGCCAAGCACCAGCGTTCCGCCCTTGCCGAGCGCAGCGAGCGCCGCCGGGACGATTTCTCCCGCCGGCGCGAACACGATGGCCGCATCGAGCTTCACCGGCGGCGCATCGAGCGTGCCTCCAGCCCACGCGGCGCCCAGCTCGAGCGCCAGCCGCTGGTGCCGCAGGTCGCGCGTGGAGGCGTACACCGCCACGTTCCAGTGGCGAGCCACCTGAATGGCGATGTGCGCCGCCGCCCCGAACCCGTAAAATCCCAGGCGCCCGCCCGGCCGGATGCCGGAAAGCCGCAGCGACCGGAACCCGATGATGCCGGCGCAGAGCAGCGGCGCCGCTTGGTCGTCGGCGAAGCCTGCGGGAATCGGGTAAGCGAAGCTCTCGGGAACGGTGAGGTATTGGGCGTAGCCGCCGTCGACCGTGTAGCCGGTGAAGCCGGGATGGTCGCACAGGTTTTCCGCGCCCGCCCGGCAGTATTCACAAACGCCGTCGGTGTGATGCAGCCACGCAATTCCCACTCGCGTTCCGATGCCGAAGCGGCGGGCGCCATCGCCGAGCGCTTCCACCATCCCCACCGCTTGATGCCCGGGAATCACCGGGGACTTGCGCGGCGGCAATTCCCCTTCGATCACGTGCAAATCGGTTCGGCAAACGCCGCAACTGCCAACCCGCACCAGCAACTCGCCGGGCGCCGGCTGGGGCAGGGGCGCATCGGTGAATTCCAGCGGATTCGTTTCGATCGGCGCGGGCGAGCGAAGCACGCAGGCTTTCATCGGCGGCTCCGATTTTAGCAGGTATGCTCCGCGGACCGGCTGGGTCCCCGGCGCACCCCGCGAGTCCGCGCCGGCCTTGGGCGATATTTCGTCTCAAGTGATTTGCTCTCTGGCGAGTAGAGCCTGACAAAAATTTGGCTGTACCTTGACACTCACCGCCTCCGCAACCTGCATCCGAACGAGGCGTCGGGCGCGAGTTGTGGCGGGTCGCTGTCCCGACCTCGGCCCCAAGAGCGGCCCGCCGCTAACCGAAGGACCGGAAATGGGAGGGGCTTGTAAGCGATCGTTGTTCAGCGGCCACGCGGCGGCAGGAAAGGCGGCGGAATAGGTCGCGGCCGTTTGTAGTTCGTTCAGGCAACCATGCCGGTGGGAACATCCGGTGCTTTTCAAGCCGGCGTCTTGCTTGCAGGCAGCACTCGGAGCGGCGGATCGGCAGCTCTTGGATCGAGCAATGCCACGCGCGGCCATCCCCGCCGGGGCTTCCGGCTACGACGCCGCCGCTGCCGCCCTTGCCGCGCCTTGCTTGCCCGCTGCCGCCTTCGTAAGCTGCAGCCGCAGAACGCCGGCCACCAACGTCGCCTTGGCGTGCGCCGGATCCACTTCGTGGGGGAGCGGCGCGGAGTGGAACACGTGGTTCCATCCCCTGTCCGCGGAATCCGCTTGCTTCTGTCTTCTGTTCCCCGGCGTTCTCCGCGTCCCTGCGATCGTGAATCGGCCCGGCTCGAGGCCAATCTGCAGCTCATCGGCTCGGAAGCCCGGCACTTCGGTGCGAAGCGTCAGCGTGTCTTGGGAATCGAAGATGTCAACCTGAACCGGACAGAGAAGCTCGGCTTCCGCCCTGTACCAATTTTGCAAGTCGCTGCCCGGCTGCCTGCCGTTGCTTTCGAATATCTGGTACGCGCGGGAAGCAATCCGATCGAAAACGTGCTTCATGTCGTCGAATACCTGCTCCGGCGAAGCAAGTCTCACCTCTGCCACAGGCTCACCGGAGCAAGCATTCCTCGGCGATGGCTTCATTCTCCTGCCTCCAGCAATCGTGGCTTTGGTTCCGAGCAGCGGAGGGGAGTTCCGGTCCATTGAACCCGCCAACGCCGTGGCTGCGGCCGGCGAATATTCCGGCCGCCGTCGACTTTTGTTTGCCGGCCGTGTCTCGGCGGCTTCGGCGCCAATCGGCTTGTCCCGGGTGGGCAACGTTCTCTCGGGGCGACCTTGGGTGATTCCAAGCACGCCGGCTACCAGCGACCCTTGTTTTCATCCCGCGCATAACTCGTTGGCCCGTTGCAGGTTCGCCTCGGCACATCCCCGCCCCCCCCGACACTGGACCCAGCCGACAAGACACATCACGCTTGCACCAGCGTTCAATTCGGCACGTGCGGGCGAACTTCGGCGCTTGCGTCACTCCGCCGTCACCTTATCGCTGCCGGTGTTTCCCGCAGTGGATTTGTCTGGAGCCAGAACCGATTTTCAAGAGCTCTGGCTCCAGTCTTGAGGAGAGAATTCGCGCCGCCTCCCGACCGCGGCCTCAAACGCAACCCCGGCCAGAAATGTTATCTGGGCGAAGTCCGGGGTTCGGAGGCCCGTCTACAAACCGGGGCGTGGCTTGGGGAGGCCTACGCCGGCGGCCGGGAGAGGGCGCCGGTCGGCAAGGTGGCTGGTCCCTGCCTACCGCTATTCATTTTCGGAGAAATAAAGCCTGCGTGCTTGAGTCGCGGCCGTCTGGTTAGTCGCTTTAAGACTAATTACTGAGGCGTTAAGAACTGTACGGTTCCACAACCCTCCGCACACGGGTCTAGTGCCCTTGCTTCGCGCTATCGAGAGCTCTTTTGTCGTTGAGTCATTGCGCTCGCTAAGTTGCCCCGACGCTGCCGCTGAATTTTATCGGCCGTAGGGGCTGCGACCGGCCTCACGCTCGATCGCCGCGATACTTCCATCTTGCCAGTACGGTCGTCGTTTGACTCGCTCGGCGCGGGGATCACCGGTTCGAGATTTTCTCTCTCAGCCCGCGCCCGGCTTCTGCCCCAACGACGTCGAATTCCCCGCCTCGATTCCCATTCGCCCCAATTCAGTCGTTGCGGGAAACGTGGACAGGCGATTGGTGGGCGAGCCGGGCGGAGCCATACGGCAATTCATAGAACTCTTCCATTGTTGGTAGCCTTTGCGGTCGTTCTGGCAGGGACACAAATCTATCGTACTTATTTTCAATTACTTAGGAGGATGGCAGTTTTGGCATGCAAAGCGCTGCAGTTGTGCTCGGTGGAGCATAACTGGGCGATGGGGGGATTTGGCTGATGGGCCGCCCAGCATGTTGAGTGCGAGTAGCTGTGAGCCCGGGGCTCGCGAACTGGAGCGAACCAGCAGAGGGGGGTGAGCCGGTTCGCTCCGTTCTGATTTTGAAGTTGCTGGTGCAGAGTTTGGGGCGGAAAGGGGGCGCTGTGTCGCCGGCTCGGCTGCCCCGGCCGGGGACGCAGCGCTTTCTTCCATTTCCGCCGTCATTTTCGGCACCCGCCCTCCGCGCCTTCCGTTTGATTCCTTTCTCGCAATTCGTCGCGCTCGAGAGCATCGCTGCACCGCCCGCTCGCTCGCGCGAGCAGGAGCTTCGGCCGCTCCCGTAAACCACACGAGCGGGCGCGGCTTGACTCCAGCAACCCGCACTCCCACCGATTCGACCGTCATGAAAGCGGGTGGTGCTCAAGCTGAAGGCCCGCGATTTGGCCCGCAAAGGCAGCCAGTGCCGGTGGGTGATGGGCGCGGGGACCTGCCTGCGTCCCGCAGGGCCCAGCCGCTGCCGGAAGCGCGGTTTCGGTCAGCCGGCGAGCGGCGCTTGGCGACGCGGTGGTAGCATCGGGAGCCGGCTCGCGTCTGCCGCCGGCGCCTGGACATCGAATCAACCGTGGCGAATCGCGCTGGCGGCGACCGCGGGTGCGCCAGGGCCGGACGGAAACCAGTGATGAACGACGAAACGATAGCCGCCAATTCCTTCGCCGGAATTCCCCAAGTAAGTCCCTGGATCGTTGCCGTAGCGGTGATGTGCGCGACGTTCATGGAAGTGCTGGACACCACGGTGGTCAACGTTTCGCTGCCGCACATCGCCGGCAACCTCTCCTCGAGCGTCGACGAAGCCACCTGGACACTCACTTCCTACCTCGTGGCCAATGCCATCGTGTTGCCCATCACCGGCTGGCTGGCGAACTTCTTCGGCCGCAAGCGGCTGCTGATTGGCGCGATCATTGGATTCACTAGCGCCTCGTTCCTCTGCGGGTTGGCGCCCAATCTCACCACTCTCATCGTTTTTCGCATCATTCAAGGCGCCACCGGCGGCTGCCTGCAGCCCATCTCCCAAGCCGTCCTTCTCGAAGCCTTTCCCCCCGCGGACCGCGGCAAGGCGATGGCGTTCTGGGGCTTGGGAATCGTCGTCGCTCCGATGCTCGGGCCGGTGATCGGCGGCTGGCTCACCGACAATTACAGTTGGCGCTGGGTCTTCTATATCAACATTCCGGTGGGAATCGTTTCCATCATCATGTCGAGCCTTTACCTGTTCGATCCCCCTTACATTCGGCGGCGCGCCGGCGAAGGCATCGATTATTGGGGCCTGGGCCTGCTCGCCCTAGGCATCGGCACCCTCCAGGTGGTTCTCGACAAGGGGCAGGAGGCGGACTGGTTCGGCTCGCGGTGGGTGACCGATTTCGCCATCATCGCCGCCGTCGCGATCGCCGCGTTCGTCATTCACGAGCTGGTGTCGCGCCATCCGGTGGTCAATCTGCGCGTTCTGAAGGAACCCACCTACGGTACCGGAGTGTTCCTGATGACCATGCTCGGCTTCGGTCTTTACGGCAGCATGGTGCTGTTGCCCATCCTGCTGCAAACCCTGCTCGGCTATCCCGCCGTCGATGCGGGTATCGCCATGTTTCCCCGCGGCCTGGGATCATTTTTAATGATGCCGGTGGTGGGCGCGGTCATGTCGCGATTCGATGCCCGCCGCCTGCTCGTTTTGGGAACGCTAGGGGTCGCGATCAGCATGTACATGCTGTCGGTGTTGAATTTGAACCTGGGCTACTGGAATATTTTCTGGCCGCAGTTCCTTCAGGGAGCCTCGCTGGCCCTGGTGTTCGTGCCGCTCACCACCATCACCATGGACCCGATTCGGCTGGAAGCGATGGGCAACGCCACCAGCATTTTCAACCTGATGCGCAACGTCGGCGGCAGCGTCGGCATCGCCGCCGCCACCACGCTCGAGGTGCGCGCCTCCCAGCAGCACGTCAGCCTGCTCGGCGCCAACATCACACCGTTCAGTCCGCGCGCCCAGGTGATGATCGAGCGCCTGCGGACCGGATTCATCGCCAAAGGATTCGACCCCGTCACCGCCACTCGCAAGGCCTACGCCGCCCTGTTTGGAATGATCCAGCGGCAATCGGCGATGATTTCCTTCAACCACGTGTTCGGCATCCTCACCCTGATTTTTCTGGGTCTGGTTCCTCTGATCTTCATCCTTCGCAAGCCGCACGGCCGGGGCCACGTCGCCGCGCATTGATCCGCGACGACCCGGCTAGGCGCGTTTCCATCCCGCGTCTTCCGCCGCACCCAGCGACAGCGCCGACCAATCCCAGTCTCCGCGACCCTTGGCGATAGCCGCCCGGCCACGGTCCCGCAGCAGGACCCCGAGCGGCATCGGGACTCCCGCCCGCTGGGCCGCGTCGAGCGCCAGCGCGACGTCTTTTTGCCCCAGCGCCAGCCGGAATCCCGCTGGCTGGAATTGGCCCGCGGCAATCATGCGGCCGTAACCCTGATAAATCGTGCAGGCAAAGAGCGTTTTCCCGAGCATGTCGATCACCGCGCCGGGGTCGACGCCGCTTTTTGCGGCGAGCGCCGCCGCTTCGCCGAGCGCCTCGACGGCCGCGGCAATCAGGAAATTGCCGCACAACTTCACCACATTGGCCGCGCCCGGGTCGCTTCCGAAGTCGAAGCTGCCACGGCCCATCGCCGCGAGCAGCGGCGCCACTCGCTCGCGCGCCATTTCCGGCCCCGACACAGCAATCCATAACTCGCCTGCTCTCGCCGCTTGCGGCCGGCCGAATACCGGCGCCGCCACGTAGGTCACCTCCGCTCGCCCGTGCTCGCTCGCCAGCCGGCGCGACGTCTCGGGATGGATGGTGCTCATCGACAGATGAATGCCGCCCGGCCCAAGTCGCGCCACCAGCTTCGACTGCCCGCCGAAGATCGATTCCACCGCGCCGTCGTCGGCGAGCATACTGATGACGATCCCGCCCGGCTCGGCGGCGTCTTCAGGGCGGTCCACTCGCGTGGCGCCGGCCGCGACCAGCGGCGCGGCTTTGTCCCCGCTGCGGTTGTAGACCCGCAGCCGCCAGCCGCGCTCGGCCAGCCGCGACGCCATGGCCAGTCCCATGTTGCCCAGGCCGACGAATCCCACCGTTCGGCTCATCGCTCCCTCCGCGCCGTTTCTCTCCAACAGCTGGAACGGCACCAGTTTAATCGATGCGCTTGCGCCCTCCACCAACCTTGTGGCCAGCCGGCGCGGCGGGTAGGCTGAGGCGGGGGCGGCGGTTGCGAAAATGGCGCATGGCGGCGTTCGTGGTTGGGCTGGTGCTCCTGGCCTGGTTGATCGAGCGGGCCGGCCCCGCGCGGCTGGCGAGCGATTTGCTCCGGGTTGGGTGGTGGATGGCGGCGCTGCTGGCGATAGCAGCGGCGCGCAACGCCTGCCGAACGAGCGCGGTTCGCCTGGCCCTCGCCGAAGACCAGCGGGAGATTTCCTTCGGCTCGACTTACGCGGTTTTGCTGGTGAGCGAAGCGGTGAAATTTCTGGCGGCGGCAGGTTTGCTGTTTGGCGAAGCGGCCAAGGGGTGGCTGCTGGCCCGGCGGGTGTCCGGCGCCCGGGCAGTTTCGGCGGTGATGGTGGATGTCGCCGCCTACTACCTTACGGCGGCGCTGTTCTGCCTCGGCGGCGCCGGGCTGTTTTTCGCGCTCTATCCAGCGTCGCCCGCCGCGCGCCGGGCCGGTGTGGCCGGAGCCTCAATCGTGGCGGCGGCCGCAATCGCCGTGGTGGCGGCGATTCGCCGCCGCTGGCTCACCGTGCGGCGGTTGCTCGCGCCCCTCGTGCGCTGGGGACTCTTTCGCCGCGCCGACACCTTCGAGCGCCTGGGTGAAATCGACGCCCAATCGTTCGGCTTCCGCTCCCGCCACCCGAAGGCTTTCCGCCGGATTCTCGCTTGGGATTTCGCGGCGCATTTTCTTTCCGCTTTCGAGGTGTACCTGATTCTGCGCGCGCTGGCCCTTGGCGCCGGCTACACCGCCGGAATCGTGATCGAAGGGCTTACGAAAATCGTCGAGGTGGGCGGCTTGCTCGTCCCCGGCGACATCGGCTTGTATCAAGGAGGCACCGGCTTGATTTTCCGGGCGATCGGACTGCCGCTGGCGGCGGGAATTTCCGTCGGTGTGATTCGCCAGGTGCGGTCGATTCTCTGGGCGGGTTTGGGTCTCCTCCTCTTGCTCGTTCCCCGAATCGCCGAAAAACCCGCGGCTCCGCCGCCGGAATAACCGCCCTTTTTTCCCCCGCTCCTCCCCGGCCGCCGGGTATCACTGGCCCGCGGTTTCCCGCCGAGGAACGAACTTCACCAGCGCCCAATGCGTCACCAGATACACAACGAACGTCCCGGCATACACGGTCAGCAGGTGCAGCGGCGCCGGTCCCCAAACCCGGTGAAAGATGGGGTCGCGAAATGCGAAATTGATGTTGTCCCGCTCGCCCCATCGCCGCGCCGCCACCAGCGCCGCCGCGCCGATGCCGGTCTGCAGCGCCAAGCCGCGGCGGTCGTACCCCAGGCGAATCACCGACCAGCACAAGACCGTGGGCAGCAAAACGTGGTAGAACGACAGCAGTCGCACCCACAGCGGAACCTGCTGCTGCCACAAGTATTCGGTCCCGCCGATCAGGTGGTGGCCGAAAACCACTTGCCAGAACACGTCGAGGCACCAAACGAAATCACCCAGCAGCGACGATAACGCCTGGCTCGAAAGCAGCAGGCGGCTCGAGGTCCACAACCCAATCGCCGTCAGCACGACGCTCAGGTCGCTCCAATGCAGGAAATTGGCCCAGCCGTACAAGACGACGTAGGTGGGGAACCACACCGCCATCCACGCCGCCGCCGCCAACTTCACCCAACGCGGCATCCGTCGCGGGCGGGCCGGTGACGGCTTGGCGCGGTGCTGGTTTGCGGGCATGCAGTTCGCGGCCCCAGCCGGCTGGGCCGCCACTGGGGGATTCTACGCGGGCTGGCAGGCGGAGAAGGGAACTTTCGGCAGGAGGTGCCCGATTCCGAGCGGCGACGCGAAATCGGAGGCAGAAGAGCGGTTATTGCCTGGCCGCCGGCTTGCCGAGCGCGGCAGCCGGCTTGGCCGCCGGGGTGCCGCGGCGGGCGCTATCGGCGATGGCTTGCGCCGCTTTCTGCGATACCGGGCAGGCGCTGTCGAGGATGCGGCATTGCGCCAGGGTGTAGGCGCAGCCGCAGGTGCAACGCTTCTCGTTCATCAACCGCAAGGCAGCTTTCCGCTGCGCCAGGCTCAGCCGCGTCATGTCGATCCCCGGAAGTTGGGTGGCGAACTTGACGTTGGCGGGGAACACCTGGCCCTGATCGGCGAACGTTTCCACTTTGGCTTCTACCGGCATCCCCGCAAGGTAGCTCACTTCTTCCCGGTAATAATCGGCAGGGATCAGCCCGACGTGCTTCTGCACCACCCGTCCCGCGCGGTCCAGCACGAACGAGGTGGGCAGCGCCAAAATGCCCCCAAACCTCTCTTGCAACTGGTCGCTCGCGATCCCCACCGGGTAATTGACTCCGATGCGATCGACGAAGCTCTTGACATCGGCTGCCGGAGCTTCGTCCACCGACAGCCCTACCACCTGGAGAGTCTTCGGAAATTGCTTCTGCAACTGCTCAAGTTCGGGGATTTCGTACCGGCAGGGGCCGCACCAGGTGGCCCAGAAATTCAAAATCACCACCTTGCCGCGCCACATCCCCGGATCGAGCGTCTGGCCGCTCAAGGAATGCACGCTGAAGCGGGGCACCGGGGCCGGATTGATGACGAATTTCAGCGTGAACTGCGAGCCGGCCGCTCGGCCGCTGTCCGCCGAGCGCGTCGCCAGCGGCAGCGCCGGCGCACCGTCGGTCGCCACCATCGCCACCGCCACGGCCAACGCGAACGCCGTCGCCAGCCGAAACAGCCCCGCTCTCGTCATCCGCGGTTTCTCGATCATTCGATTCATTATGCCGGGAAACCGACTCGCCAACAAGATCCGGGAATCACTCGCCGGCCCCAGGCGGCGCCTCTGGCGCGCGGAGGTCCAGCCGCCGCTCGCCGCCTTGCGGCGCCAACCCCACCGGATAACCGCGGCCCCGCCAGCCGGCCAGCCCGCCGGCCAGGGGCCGAACCCGTTCGAGGCCTTTGCGTTTCAGCCGGAGCGCCGCACCGGCGCTCGTCGCCTCGTTCGGTCAAGTGCAGTAAAAGACGATCTCGCGGTCTCGCGGTATCTCTGCCGCCCACCGATCGAGTTCTTCCGGCGCCAGATGCAGGGCTCCCGGGATGACGAAAGGATGGCTGTGAAAATCCAGCGAATGCCGCAAATCGATGATCGATACCGGCTCGCCTTCTTCGAGCAGCTCGCGCAGCTCGTCCGGTTCGATCCGTTCGGTCCAGATTTCCTTGATCAATCTTCGTCGAACCGCGTACTTGCGGACAACGTGTACTGCCAGCGCCGCCGCCAAACCCACCAGTATCAGCCCGCCGAATCCGCTGGCGTACGCCCCGATCCGGTTCAGTTGCCCGCTGAACAGCCGGCCGAGCCCGGTGTAAGCTCCCGCCCACAGCAGCACCCCCAGACTATCGAGCGGCACGAACTCCGCGTAGCTCATTCCCGTCATCCCCGCCAGCGGTGGCACCGCCGCGTTCAAGCCGGGTATGAATTTCGCCACCAGGATCGCCCACCGTCCGCGCCGGGTGAGCGTGTCCTTCGTTCGCCGAACGCAGGTGTCGGGTTCGAGCGAAATCCAGCAAACCAGCCGCAGCACCCCCCCGCCGCGTTTCTTTCCCCAGTAGAACCATCCCGAATCGGCGATCAGCGACGCCCCAAGAACCACCGCCAGCGCCGCGTCGAAGCGCAGATGACCGGAGCCGGCCAGCGCCCCGGCCAGCAAGAGCAAAGGCGCCGATGGCAAAGGCAGGCCACCCTGTTCCAAAAGGACCCAGCCGAACAGCACCGGGTATCCGTGTCGGAGGAGAAAATGCAGCGCCTGTGTCGGTATGGCCACTACTGCCGCTCCAACTCGTTGTGACAAGTCTCATTCACTTGGTGCCTGTGTGACCTGCGCTCTTTATTATGATCTCTGGCCTGACCCAAATGGTTGGAATGGCAGCGCTCGATGGGGACCGAGTTCTGAGCGCTGGCAGGAGGCCAAACCCAAAGGCGCGGAACGCATTTTACCAAACCAGCGGCGGGGCAAGCGGTGATGCAGAATGGGACAGAGGAGCGGGCGATGATTCCGGAGCGGTACATTCTTGTCATTGCCCACAAACATGGCCTGACGCAGCTTTCACAACTCGAGCAGGGGTGGGCACTTAACAGGGATGAGGTTTCCGGGAGCTGGCAGCGGACGTGCTTGGGGTTAGAGCGAGGTGCACGGAAAGCTGTCTTCCCGTTTCTGTGACTACGAGGGGGAAGGGGCTCGGGTCACGGTAACGGGAGACTTCTCCCACCTGCCTCTGAGAGGGAAGCTAGGATGGATGACCCCGACGCTCGGCCCGCCTTAGCCGAGCACACCGTGCACCTCGATGGAGGCTTCCGGTAAAGAACTCCGGGAGCCTCCACACCATAGTAGAGTCTCATTCTGTTCCCTCCTTGCGGCTCGCTCCCAGAGTCGAGCCGCGCCCGCCCACACCCCTCCCCCTCCGCAGAACGAGCGCTCGATTCCCGTCGGGGGATTGTCCTTCAGTACGTCCTGGGTGGCTTCCCCGCCGCGAGATCCCGCAAATAGCCGAGCATCCCGGGGCTGTCCCAGGCCTGCTCGCCAATGAACTTCCGCGCGATCCGATGGTCCGGCGTGATGAGGTAGGTTTCGGGATACATTTTCGTGCCGTAAGCGCGGGGGATTTCCATGTCCGCATCGCGGAAGTTGGGGAAACTGACGTGGTTGTCGGTCAGGAATTTTTGGTAGGCGGCGGGATCCTGATCGACGCTCACGCCCAGCACCGTGACGCCGGCGGGCCGGAGCGCGGTGTACATCCGCTCGAGCGCCGGCGTTTCATCGACGCAGGGCGGGCACCAGGTGGCCCAGAAATTCA
Source organism: Candidatus Acidiferrales bacterium (assembly GCA_035946455.1). Classification (GTDB taxonomy): domain Bacteria; phylum Acidobacteriota; class Terriglobia; order Acidiferrales; family UBA7541; genus JAKASX01. The sequence continues at coordinate 78,467 of DASYZK010000012.1, forward strand.
GCACCACGATCTTCGCCGGTATCGCCGAAAGGGTGGTTGGACTGCCGTTGAGGGTGAACGCGAAATCGTGCGCCGCGCGGCCCGCGACGCTCGGCTCTCCCTGGCGGTAACTGGGCTTGGCAAACGCCACCAGCAGCGCCGCAACGCCGGCCAAAACCACCGCCGAAACCAGTCGCGTCTTCCACATGGCCTTCAGGCACTATAATAGGACCTTTGCGACCATCGTAGCCAGCGTCTAATCTTATTCCTGGGGACCGCGCCAACACGAGCGGCCCCGAATCGAGGATCACGCCCGTGGCTGAGAAGTCCGATCAGGCACTAGCTTGCCCGGCGAAACCCGGCGCGATTGCCCAGCTTGTCCGCCAAATGCTCGCCGTCATCGGCGAGGATCCGGAGCGGGAAGGTTTGCGCAAGACCCCGGAGCGCTTCGAAAAGGCCTTTTGTTTCCTGACCAGCGGCTACCGGCAGGATCCCGGCAAGCTGCTGAATGGGGCGATGTTCCAGGTGAAATACGACCAGATGGTGGTGGTGAAGGATATCGAGCTGTTCAGCCTGTGCGAACATCATCTGCTCCCCTTCTTGGGCGTTTGCCACGTCGGCTACATCCCGCGAAACCGGGTGATCGGCCTGAGCAAGCTGGCGCGGCTGGTGAACCTCTACGCCCGGCGTCTGCAATTGCAGGAGCGGCTCACCCGCCAAGTGGCCGAATCGCTGATGGAGCAAATCGACCCCGAAGGCGTGGCGGTGGTGGTGGAGGCGCGCCACCTGTGCATGGTGATGCGGGGCGTGGAGAAGCAGCATTCGCGCGCCGTTACCAGCGCCATGCTCGGCGTCTTCCGCGACTGCCTGCAAACCCGGGAAGAATTCCTCTCGTTGATTCACGACGGCTCCGCGCACCTGCGCTGAACTGCCCGAGCGAGGAATCTGTTGCCCGCCCGCCCGGCGTTTGTTATCATTCGCGATTGAAGAAGAGCGACAATGAACAGCGGAGGAGCGGGCGCGCGACAGCAGATGGCCTCAAGTAACCGACTGGACGGGTTGAAGGTGGCTTTGATCGAGCAGTACCGGCAGCACCCCAAGGACGTGGGCTCGCCGGAAGTGCAGATCGCTCTGCTGTGCGAGCGGATCAACTACCTCACCGAACACCTGAAAATTCACCGGAAAGATTACGCTTCGCGCCGCGGGCTGATCATGATGGTCAACAAGCGGCGCCGTCTGCTTGATTACTTGAATCATCGCGACCCCGAACGGTATCGCGAGATTGTGGAACGACTCAGTTTGCGCAAATAGCCTCCCGGCACCCCGGGATCGCTTCCGCCTCTCGCCGGCTTCGGCCGGGTTTTCCCTCGACATCGAGCGCAGTTGTGCGTGGCGGCTCCTCTGAGACCCGCCTCGCTTCCTTCGCCTCATTCGCCCCTTCTTCCCCTTCCGCCGGCGACGGCGGAGGCTGGATTGACTACTGATGACAAAAGGAAATCGAACATGTCCAACGAAGTGCGCGTAGAAATAGGCGGTCGGGATCTGGTGCTCGAGCAGGGACGCGTCGCCCGGCAAGCCGATGGAGCCGTCCTGGTGCGCTACGGCGACACCGTGATCTTGGCCACTGCCTGCATGGAACACAAGCCGGTGGTCAAGGATTTCGTTCCCCTCACCGTCGATTATCGCGAATACACCTACTCCGCCGGGAAAATCCCCGGCGGCTTCTTCAAGCGCGAAGGCCGGCCTTCGGAGCGCGAAGTGCTGGTTTCCCGGCTCACCGACCGCCCGCTGCGCCCGCTCTTTCCCGAGGGCTGGCACCACGAAACGCAGATCATCACCATGGTGATGAGCGCCGACAGCGAAAACGATCCCGACGTAATCAGCCTGGTGGGAGCGTCGGCGGCGCTGTCAGTTTCACCGATTCCCTTTGCCGGGCCGATTGGCGCGGTGCGGGTGGGCCTGGTGGATGGCCGCCTGGTCGCCAACCCCACCGTCGCCGAGCAGAAGACCAGCCGGCTCAACATCGTCGTCGCCGGCACCGAGCAGGGGATCGTGATGGTGGAAGCGGGTTCGCTCGAGGTTTCCGAAGACACCATCATCGATGCACTCGAATTCGGCCACGCCCAGATCCGCAAGATCGTCGCCGCCATTAACGAGCTTGCGGCGAAGGTGGGCGTTGCGAAGCTCCCGCCGCCCGAAGTGCCCACCGACGAGGGACTCTGCCGCCAGGTGGAAGACCGGTACCGCTCCCTGCTGGAGGATTACCTCGACACCTCGAAGTACCCCAAGCGGGAAAGCTACACCCTGGTCGAGACCCTCAAGGCCGAGTGGCTGGCGACCATTCCCGAAACCGAAATCGAGCGGCGCAAGCTGGCCGATCGCGCCTTCGAAATGCTGCGCGAGAAAATCTTCCGCGACGACGTGCTGGTCCGCCGCCGCCGGCCCGATCGCCGCGCGTTCGACCAGATCCGCCAGATCTCGGGCGAGGTAGGCTTGCTGCCTCGGGTGCACGGCTCCGCCCTGTTCACTCGGGGCGAAACCCAGGCGCTGGCCACCGTCACCCTGGGCACACGGGAGGACATGCAGCGTCTCGATCTGCTCTTCGAGGAGGAAGCCTTCAAGCGTTTCATGCTCCATTACAACTTCCCTCCGTTCTCGGTCGGCGAGGTGAAGTTCTTGCGCGGGCCCGGCCGCCGCGAAGTCGGCCACGGCGCCCTCGCCGAGCGGGCGCTGCTGAATCTGCTTCCGCCGGAAATCGAGTTCCCTTACGCCATCCGGGTGGTCTCCGACATCCTCGAATCGAATGGATCGTCCTCCATGGCGACGGTTTGTGGCGGCTCCCTGGCCTTGATGGACGCGGGCGTGCCGCTGCGCTCCGCTTGCGCGGGCATTGCCATGGGGCTGGTGACCGGCGAAGAGGGGCGCTACGCCATCCTCACCGACATCGCCGGCGCCGAAGACCATTATGGCGACATGGATTTCAAGGTCGCCGGCACGCGCGGGGGCATTACCGCCTTGCAAATGGACATCAAGGTCATCAACGTCAGCATCGCGATGATGCGTGAGGCGCTAGAACAGGCCCGCCGCGCCCGGCTCCAGATCCTCGATACCATGGAGAGCACCCTCGCCGCTCCCCGCCAGAACATCTCCTCCTACGCTCCCCGGCTGTTCACCGTCAATATTCCTCCCGACAAGATTCGCGACTTGATCGGTCCGGGAGGCAAGAAGATTCGGGCGATCACCGAAACCACCGGCGCCAAAATCGACGTGCTCGACGACGGCACCGTCCACATTTACTCCGCAGATTCCGCGTCCGGCGAAGCGGCGCTGCGGATGGTCAACGACGTCACCGCCGTTCCCGAGTTGGGCAAAACCTACCTGGGCAAGGTGGTTCGCCTGGCTGAATTCGGCGCCTTCATCGAGTTGTTTCCCGGCACCGACGGCCTGCTCCATATCAGCGAAGTCGCCGAACACCGCATCCGCAACGTGCGCGACGAGTTGAAGGAGGGCGATCAGGTGCTGGTGAAAGTGCTCTCGATCGAAGGCAACCGCATCCGGCTCTCGCGCAAGGCGGTGCTGCGCGAGCAGCGCGAAAAGCAGCAGCATCCCGCGTAGGGGCGAATCGTCTTTCTCCCCTCCGGCTTCTCCCGATTTGGCGCTCGGGTCTCCTGGCAGGGTCGGTTGACGGGCGCCCGCGCAAATGGTGGGCGACCGTTCCCCGCCTGCGGCGATGGGGCCGCGGGCATACGCCGCCGCGGTTCGGAGGGTTTTTCCCCGTCGCACCGCACCGATTCGCTCCCGCATCCGGCGACGCCTCGAGCGTCGTGCTAGCATCGGCTCCCGGAATGCCTGAGCCGCTCAAGGCGAGGTATGGCGTCTTGGCTCTCCACACGCTCTACGCCCGGCTCATCGTCGGTCTCCTCATCCTCGCCTACGCCGCTATCCGGCTCGCCGGCTATTTCGGCCACGCCTCCAAGACGGGGCTTGCCCGCCCGGGTTGGTGGCGCCGGCAACGCCCGGTTCCCGGCGGCGATGACGGCTCACAGAAGCCTGCCTGACACGGCACCGAGGACTCCCTCAACCTTTTCCTAAGTTTCGCTCGATGTTACACTTGGTAGAACTCTCCTTGGGAGGCTGGCTCCGGCTGGCATGTCCGAATTTGTTTGCAAGGTAGCCGATCCTACCGGCCGCGTATTCGAACAGGTAGAAACCGCTCAATCGGAAGATGAAGCTCGCGGCAAGCTGAGCGATCGCGGCCTGTTCATTTATTGGGTGCGCCAGCGCCGGGCCCTCAGCTTGCAGGGCTTGTTTCGGCAGCGCCGGCGGGCGGTGCGCGGCAACGATTTCCTCATCTTCAACCAGCAGTTCAATACGCTCGTCAAGGCCGGTCTCCCCATCCTCAAGGCGCTGGACCTGCTGGCCGAGCGCGCCGCTTCCGAGCGGCTGCGGCCGGTTTTGGCTGATGTTCGCCAAAAAGTCCGCGATGGCGCGCTGCTCTCCGAAGCCATCGAGGCGCAGGGCATTTTCCCGCGCGTCTATACCAGCAGCGTTCTGGCGGGTGAAAAGAGCGGCAATCTGGCCGGGGTGCTTGATCAATACATCGCCTACCAGCGGACGTCGAGCACCCTCAGGAAAAAACTCATCGGCGTTCTCATCTATCCCGTCATCCTCGTCACCGTCGCCCTCGGCATCCTCTCTTACCTGGTCACCTACGTCATCCCGCAGTTCGCCACCCTGTACCACGATCTGAACGTTCCGTTGCCCGCCCCCACTCAGTTCCTCATCGCCCTGGTGATGGGAATCAAGAGCTACATCCTGTTCGCCGCCGTCGCCCTCGTCCTCGTCCTTACCGGCGGCTTCCTCTGGTCGCGCACCGACGAGGGGGGTCTGCAGCTGGATCGGCTCAAGCTCAAGTTTCCTGTCGCAGGCGATATCTGGGTGAAATTCCAGGTGGCTCAACTCGCTCGCACGCTCGCCACGCTGCTCGGCGGCGGAACGCCGCTGGTGCCTGCGCTCGGTACCGCCGCCGATTCGATGACCAGCCGGTTGGTGAGGGGGAGCCTCAACGAAGCCACCGAACGGGTGCGGGAAGGGCAGACGCTCTCGGCCAGCCTGGCGGGAACCCGGCTGGTGCCGGCGCTCGCCGTCGAGATGATCGAGGTGGGGGAGGCGTCGGGGGCGCTGGGGCCGATGCTCTCGAGCGTGTCCGAATTTTACGAGGAAGAGGTCAACAACAAGCTCACCACCCTGATTTCGATAGTGGAACCAGCGATTTTGGTGATCATGGCGGCTGTGATAGCCTTTATTTTGATATCGCTGTATTTGCCGTTGTTCAGTTTTACGGTCGGAAACCTGGGAGGCTGAGCCGGCTATGGCCGCAGACCGCGATGCCGCCCGCGAGGGCCGGCCAGACGAGCGGGAGGAGCGCCAGCGCGCCGAGCGCCTGGCCGAGCGCTACCGCTGCCCGTTCGTCGACCTGTTGGAACAGCGCATCGACCCCGAACTCTTCCGCAGTATCCCCGCCGAGCTGATGTTCCGCTACAACTTCGTCCCGCTGGAAACGCGCAATGGGTCGCTGGTGCTCGCCGCCGCCGATCCCAGCCAGTTGGTGCAGAGCGACGAGCTGTCGCTGTTGCTCGGCTACAAGCTGGTTCTGAAGGTTGCCACCGCCTCACAGATCAGCGACCTGCTGAAGCGCACCGAGCAGTCGCAGCGTGTGCTCGAGCAGGCCACCGAGGGCTTCACCACTCTCCAGGTGGTCCCCGGCGAAGACGAGGACGAGAACATCTCGATCGACCGGCTGACCGAGGACACGGCCGTCAATCCCGTCGTCCGCCTTGTCGATACCGTCATCTTCACCGCCCTGGAACGCCGCGCCAGCGACGTGCACATCGAGAGCCGCGACAATGAAGTCGCCGTCAAGTACCGCATCGACGGCGTCCTCCAGGAAGCGATGAACCCACTGGCCAAGGAGTGGCATTCCACCATCATCAGCCGCATCAAGGTGATGAGCGAGCTCGATATCGCCGAGCGCCGCGTCCCCCAGGACGGCCGGTTCCGCGTCCGGTACAAGGGCCGCTTTATCGACTTCCGGGTCTCCATCATGCCCTCGATTCACGGCGAGGATGCCGTTCTCCGCGTCCTGGATAAGGAAAGCCTGAGCGAAAAGTTCCGCAATTTGAATCTCGACGTCGTCGGTTTCGGCGAACAGGACCTCGCCCGGCTCCGCCGCTACATCCGCGAGCCGTACGGCATGCTTCTGGTCACCGGGCCCACCGGCTCGGGAAAAACCACCACCCTTTACGCCTGCATCAACGAAATCAAGTCCGACGAAGACAAAATCGTCACCATCGAGGACCCGGTCGAATACCAGATCCGCGGCATCACCCAGATCCCGGTGAACGAGAAGAAGGGATTGACCTTCGCCCGCGGCCTGCGGTCCATCCTCCGACACGACCCCGACAAAATCATGGTCGGGGAGATCCGCGACCTCGAAACCGCCCAGATCGCCATCGCGTCGGCCCTCACCGGCCACCTGGTGTTCACCACCGTCCACGCGAATAACGTTTTCGACGTCATCGGCCGGTTCATCAACATGGGCGTGGAGCCTTACAACTTCGTTGCCGCGCTCAATTGCATCGTTGCGCAGCGGCTGGTGCGAGTCGTCTGCGAGAGTTGCAAACGCAGTGCCCCGCCCCCGCCTGATGTGCTCGAGAAATCGGGGCTCGATCCCCGCCAGTGGGACGATGTGCCCTTCTACGAGGGCGCCGGCTGCCTGGAATGCGCCGGCAGCGGCTTCCGCGGCCGCACCGCCATTGTCGAAATCCTGGATTTGACCGACCGCATCCGCGAAATGATCATCGATCGCCGGCCCACCAGCGAAATCAAGCGCGCCGCGCGCGACGAGGGGATGACCTTCCTCCGCGATTCCGGCCTGGCCAAGATCCGCGCCGGCGTTACCACGCTTCGCGAACTCAATAAGGTCACCTTCCTTGAGTAGCCTCAATTCTCAACCGACGTACGCCGGCGCGACGCGTCCCGGCCCGCTTCGGCGGCTCGGCCGTTGGCTGGACGCCATGCCCCATCCGGACTTGGTGTTCGAGATCGCCTCCGAGCGGGTCGCCGCCGCCCGCTGGGGCCAGAATCGACTCGAGGCGTTCGCCGAAGAACCGCTGCCTCCCGCGGCGCTGCGTCCCTCGGCGTCGCAGCCGAATCTCGCCGACCGCGACGCGGTCGTCCGGGCGACGGCGAAAGTCGCCCAGAAGGTGACCGGCATGCGCCGCGAAGCCGTTTTGCTGGTCCCGGACACCGTGGTTCGCATCTTCCTTCTCGGATTCGAGACTTTTCCTCGGAAGGATGCCGAGGCAATGCCGCTGCTCCGCTGGCGATTGAAGAAAAGCGTGCCGTTTCCGGTCGAAGAAACCGTGTTGTCGTGGACCCAGCAGCACTCGCCCGCCGGCGGGCTGGAAATCGTCACCGCAGTCGCCCGGGAATCGGTGGTGCGGGAGTACGAGCAGGTTCTCGAAGACGCCGGGCTCTACCCCGGCGTGGTGCTCGGATCCACGCTGGCCACCCTCCCCCTGGTCGAGGAAGGTCCGCCGACGCTGCTGGTGCGGTTGGCCGGCGCAAGCTTGAGCGCCGCCATCGCCGATCGCGACCGGCTCGCCCTCCATCGCTGCACCGACGTGGGCGCGGCGCCCGAACCACAGGCCCTGCTCGATGAAATCTTTCCTGCCGTCGCCTATTTCCAGGATAGCGCCAAGCGGAATATCGAGCGGGTGCGCCTGGCCGGGCTCGAGGAGCGAGGAATCGCTCTGCGCCCCCGCCTCGAGCGGGAACTGGGCTGCTCGGTGGCCTCGCTCGGTGGCGAAGCCGCCGTCTCCGACCGCCTGCCCGAGGGCGCCGGGGATTTGATCGCCAAGCGATGGGAATCGCTCGTTGGCTGGTGCTTGAACCGGGGAGCGTAAATTGAAGATACGGCTGAATGTCGCCACCCGGCCGCTCCAAACCCATCGGCGCTTCGTCGCCGAAGCGGTGGTCGCCGGCGCCGCCGGCCTCATCCTGCTGGTGGTTCTTTCCACGGGCGTGCTCGCCGCCTGGCGCGAAAATCGGGGCCAGCGCGAGGAAATCAGCCGCTACCAGTCCGAGCTCGCCCAGATCGGCGCCGAGCGCCAGCAATTGGCCGCCTATTTCAACACCCCGCGCACGCGGACGGTGATGGATCGCGCCGCATTCCTCAATTCGCTCATCGACCAGCGCAGCTTTCCCTGGACCAAAATCTTCACCGACCTCGAGAAAGTGCTTCCCGCGGGCGTTCGCGTCATCAGCATCGCTCCACAAATGGAGAACGGGGAATTGGACGTGAAGCTGGTGGTCGGCGCGAGCACCGACAAGAGCAAGATTGATTTCCTCAACGCGCTCCAGCAGTCGCCCGCCTTTTCCCGCATCCAGGTCATGTCCGAGACGCGCGCCGCCGGCTCCGGCGTCCCCGACGAGGTCGATGTCGAACTCGACGCGCTCTACTCCGGCGCGCCGGCGGAGCAATGATGGGCGGGCGAACCAGCGGCTGGAGACGGTGGCTCCAAGGGGCCCTGCTGGCCGTGTTCGCCCTCGATGCCGGCCTCGCCATCGCTCGCTGGCGGATCAGCGTCGCCGCCTCCCGGCAGCAACTCCAGTTGACCGCATTGCGGCTCCGGGCCGAAGTCGGCGCGCTTCGCTCCAATATGAATCGCGTCGAGGCGGTCCGCCGCCGCATGCCCCAAATTGCCGCCGATTGCGACCGGTTTTACGGCAACGAACTGCTTGGCCCCTCCCAGGGCTACGCCGCCCTGGTGGCCGACCTCGGCGACGTGGCCCAGAAAGCCGGCTTGATCACCAGCGGCGTTCGCTTCGCGCAAAAGAATGCCAGCGAACATGGCGTTACCGAAGTTGACATCACCGCCGTCATCGAAGGCAGTTATGGAAGCCTGATTCGGTTCATCAACGGCCTCGAGCAGTCCAGGAACTTCTACGTTCTCGACAGCCTCCAGCTTGCCTCCAGCACCGGCGGCCAGGTGAAGCTCAATCTCCGCCTGCACACCTATTTCCGCGCCTGAGCCATGTCGAAGCGCAACGAAATCGTCATCCTGGCCGTGCTGCTGGCGGTGTTGCTCGGCGTCGCCTACCAGCAATTCCGGCCTTCCGGCGGCTCCGATACCGACGTCTCCGCCGCCGCCGCGGTGCAGCCTCTCCGCGTGCCCAACCCGTCCCTGCACCTGGCCCAGCTCGCTCAGATTCGCCGGCTCGCCTATGGCGGCAGCCATCGCAATATTTTCAGCGCCGCGCCCCCGCCTCCCACCTCCGTGCTCGAGAAAAGCAAACGGAAGGACGCCTCCTATCTTCCCCAGACCGCCGGCCCGCCCTCGCCTCCGCCCCTCCAGGTGCCGCTCACCTTCTACGGCATGGCCGTCGATCCGAAAAGCGGCAAGCGGCTCGCGTTCTTCACCAGCGGCGACGACGTCTTTATCGCCTCCGAGGGCGACAGCTTGCTCGGCCGCTTTCGACTGGTACGCGTCGGCACCGATACCGTGGTTGTGGAGGAAATTTCCACCGGACGCCAAACGACGCTTACGATGACCCCGCCGGTCCCATCCGCCGACGAGCCCCCGGGTGTGCGATGAACCGCCGGCGCTCCGCTCCAGACACAGGCGAGACGCCTGTGCCACTTGCCTCCGGATTCCGCTTTGGCGCTGATGCCCCAGCCCGCCCGGCGGAGGCCGGTTACACGTTGTTGCTTGCACTGTTCATCGGCGCGCTCATGATCATTGCCGCGGCCGTCGCCGTTCCCAGCCTTATCACCCAAAATCGCCGTCAGAAGGAAGCCCTGATGATTTGGCGCGGCCAGCAATACGCCCGCGCCATTGGCCTGTTCTACCGGAAAACCGGCCGCTTCCCGCACGATCTCGATGAACTCGAGCATGGGGTGGGTAACGTTCACTTTCTCCGCAAAGCCTACAAGGATCCGATGAATACCGAGGATGGCTCCTGGCGGCTGATTTATCTGGGTCCCGGCGGCCAGTTGATTGGGAGTCTACGCTGGCACACCATGGCCGAATACCAGGCTGCCGAGATGGGTTTGCCGCTGCCCACCGCCGGTGCCGGAAATCCGAATAGCGGGCCCACCGGGCCAGCGGGCGCCGCTACCCCTTCCGGCGTTCAGCCATCCGGCGCCAACCCGCAGCCGAGCGCTCCCCCCTCCCCCACCAAGCCGCAGCCCAGCCCTTCCACTTCCTCGCAACCGCAGACCCAAACCATCGAAGAAGGGCAAATGGCAGGCGGGAACCTGATTGGCGTCGCTAGCAAGGTAAAACAGAATTCGCTGAAGACCTACCTTGGCGGTACCACCTATCGGCAATGGGAATTCCTCTGGAATCCGCTCGAAGGTCAAACCAACGGCGTGATCGCTCCCGCCGGCGTGTCTCCCACCGGCCAGCAGCCCAACGCTCCCAATTCGCCGGTGCCGTTCGGCAAGCCCGAACCGCCCGGCGCCGCCATCCCTCCAGGCCCCGGCTTGTCCCCGCCGAATCCCCAGCGCTGACCCTCGCCGATTCTTCGCAAGGCGAATGGCTTGGCAGGGGGGGTTGCCCGCCGCGGCGGGCGCACCCCGGCTCGGCTCGCTCACCAGTCGCGGTCGCCGCTGTCGGGAGAAACCACCAAGATGGCCAACCAGCGCGCCGCCCGCGCCCGCGCTCGCACAATAGGGGAAAACTCGCGTACACTGTCATGCTGGCGCGAGCCGGCGCGCGAGTTTTCCGGCTTCGGGTATCCGGTGCGCTCCATCGGAATCCCGGCAGCGGACCAGACTTCGGTTTCGGGACGGCCGCCTTGGGAGGAGGCCCGGTTTCACCCGCAGGAAGGGATGCGCTGCTCCATTCGCGGTATCCTGCACGCCGAGCGGAGCGGTGAAACATCACAATCGCAGCAACGAATTGCAAACGGGGAAGAACCCCTGAGGAGCCGACGCATCATGGCCTACGTTCATTGGATTCCCGCGGCGCTGGCGGTGCTCGCCTTGCCGCTGGCGGCCCAGCAGCCGCCGGCAAGCGCGGCGCAGGGACCGGGACTCTACATGACTTTCGAAACTTCTATGGGATCGATTACTTGCCGCCTGTTCGAGAAGGAGTCGCCCATCACCGTCCACAAAATGGTCGGCCTCGCTATCGGAAAAATTTCCTACAACGATCCCGCCACCCACAAACCGGTCGTTGGCAAGCATTTCTTCGACGGCCTGACGTTCCACCGGGTGATTCCGAATTTCATGATTCAAGGCGGCGACCCGCTCGGCAACGGCATGGGCGGCCCTGAAGGGCCGGGCTTCCCCTACAAGAACGAATCGTCGCCGAATCTCACTTTCGACCAGCCGGGCCGCTTGGCCATGGCCAACGCCGGTCCCAATACCAATGGCAGCCAGTTCTTCATCACCGAAGCGCCCGTTCCCCAGTTGAACGGGAACTACACCATCTGGGGCCAGTGCGGCAACATCGACGTGGTGAAGGCGATTGCTCGCGTTCCCACCGGCGCAAACGACCGCCCGAACCAGCCGGTGATTATCCGGCACGTAATTGTCAAGCGAGTGGGGCCGGCGCCACCCGACGCTCCCGAGGCCATGCCCCATCACCCCGCGCCGCATCATCCCACCACGCCTCATCATCCCTAGTGCCGTCCCAACCATGAGGAGCACACAAGGGATGAAATGAGGGGTGCCCGCGACGGCGGTTGACGCGCGCGGCACGAAAACATGGTTTGTGGAACCGAGTGGGAGCGGCATTAGCGGTGGCCTGGGGCGGGGCCGGTACGGAACATGCAGTTGACACGGCGGATTCCGGCAATTTGGTCGGGTGAAACGGCCATCCTGTTCCTTCTGGCCGGATTGACGCTGGCGCTCCACCTTGTCTTCGGCGGCCGCTACGGATTCTTCCGCGACGAACTCTACTACCTTGCCTGCGGCCGCCATCTGGCCTGGGGCTACGTGGACCAGCCCCCGCTCATCGCGGTGGTGGCGCGACTGAGCGGTCTGCTGCTGGGCCGCAGTCTCTTCGCGGTGCGGTTCTTTCCCGCGCTGGCGGGAGCGGCGGTGGTTTTCCTGACCGGCTTGCTGGCCCGGGAGTTGGGCGGCGGCAAGTGGGCCCAAGGGCTGGCGGCGCTGGCGGTCTTGGCGGCTCCAGCCTACCTGGCGTTCGACACGTTCTTGTCGATGAACGCCTTCGAGCCGCTTTTCTGGATGATCTGCCTGTGGCTGGCGCTGCGGGTGGTGAAAGGGGGCGACGAGCGGCTGTGGCTCGTTTTCGGACTGGTGGCCGGAGTGGGCCTGCTGAACAAGAACTCGCTGTTGGTTTTCGGTTACGCTCTGTTCGTCGGCTTGCTGGCCAGCCCGGCCCGCCGCGTCTTCTACAGCCGCTGGATTTGGCTGGGGGCGCTGGTGGCATTGGCGATTTTCCTGCCGAATTTACTCTGGCAATGGCGGCACGGCTGGCCGCAGATCCATGTGGTGCTGAATGGACAGCTGTACAAAAACGTGCCCGTTTCGCCGGGCGATTCCCTCTACCAGCAGTTCTTGTTCATGCAGCCGGTGACTTTCCCGATTTGGCTGGCGGGGCTTTGGTATTTCTTCGGCATGCGGGAGGGAAGGGAATTCCGGTTCCTGGGACTCACTTACCTGACTCTGGTCGCCGTGTTTCTCCTGCTCAAGACGAAAGCCTATTACCTGGTTCCCATCTATCCGCTGCTGCTCTCCGCGGGCGCGGTGGCGTGGGAGCGGTGGATGGCGAAGCGAAACTGGGGAGCGCTCCGCGTCGCGCTTCCCGCCCTGGTCGCGATCGGAGGACTCGTCTCGCTGCCTTACGGCGTGCCGGTGTTGCCGGTGGAGGATTTCGTTCGCTACCAGCGCCTTCTGCCGATGGCCGAATCGGTGCAAGTGGAGCGCGACGCCACCAGCGCGCTGCCCCAGCTCTACGCCGATATGTTCGGCTGGCAGAACTTGACGGAAACCGTCGCTCGCGTCTACGACCGCATCCCCTCCGGCCAGCGCTCCGGCTGCGCCGTCCTCGCCTGGAACTACGGCGAAGCCGCGGCGATAGATTATTACGGGCCGGCGAAGGGCCTGCCCCGCGCCATCAGCGGCCACAACAACTATTACCTGTGGGGTCCGGGACCCTACACCGGAGGGTGCGTCATCGCCGTGGGTGTGCCGCTCGCGCTGCTCGATCAATTGTTTGGCCAGGTGGGAATCGCGGCGAGAGTGGAGAATCGCTACTCGATGCCGGTGGAAAACAATCTCGCTATCTACATCTGCCGGGAGCCGCGGGCGCCGCTCGCCCGGATGTGGCCCAAGCTGCGTTATTACATCTGAAGCGGGCTGGAACGCACTGGGCACCGATGAAATCCTCGCCAATCATGGCGGAATGCCGGGATTCTTCGACTGCGCGTCCCGAAGCTTCGGAAGACTCGGAAACCCGAGAGACAGGATTTCCGCGAAAAGAAATGGCGCCGGCCCGCCCGCCGCGGCGGGCTCTGAATGACACCTTGCCGGGGGGCCGGAAGCGTTGGAGCGAGGGTTCCCGCCGCGGGGATGTCGACAGAGCCCGCTAGGTCCTAGGGATTGAATGTAGCGCCGGGCTTCAGCCCGGCCCCTCGCGACTCCCCGTCCCGTTGGACAGAAGCCAGGCTCTCGCGGCATGCCGCAATCGTCCGGTCGATGTCGGCGTCGGTGTGCGCCGCGGAGATGAAGAGCGCCTCGAATTGCGAAGGCGGAAGCAGAATGCCGCGGCCAAGCATTTCGTGGAAGAATCGCGCGAACCGGGCGGTGTCCGAACGCTTGGCGCCGGCGTAATCGCGCACCGGACCTACCGCGAAAAACAGCGTCGCCAGCGACCCGATGGCGTTCACGCTCGCGGCGATGCCCGATTCCTGCACCGCGGCGCGCAAACCCTCAGCCAGCCGCCGGCCCCGCGCTTCCAGCTTCGCGTAAAACTCCGGCGATTCGAGCTGCTTGAGTGTGGCCAGGCCCGCCGCCATCGCCACCGGATTTCCCGAAAGCGTCCCCGCCTGGTAAACGGGTCCTTCGGGAGCAACCATCCTCATGATCTCGGCTCGCCCGCCATAGGCCGCTACCGGCAGTCCGCCGCCGATGATTTTTCCCAGCAGCGTCAGGTCGGGCCGGATTCCGAACAGGCCTTGGGCGCCCGCCCAGCCCGCTCGGAATCCGGTGATCACCTCGTCGAAGATGAGCAGGGCCCCGTTTCGCTCGGTCAGCCCGCGGAGCGCCTCCAGAAACCCCGGCGCCGGCGGAACCACGCCCATGTTCGCCGCCACCGGCTCGACGATCACCGCCGCAATCGCCGAACCGCGTGCCGAGAATTCCCGCTCGACTGCGATGACGTCGTTGTAAGCAACGTTCCAGGTGAGCGCCGCAAACGCCTCGGGAACGCCCGCGCTCGACGCGATGCCCAGCGTCGCCAGGCCCGACCCGGCCTGGGATAGGAAGCTGTCGGCATGGCCGTGATAGCCGCCTTCGAATTTGAGGATGTGGTCGCGCCCGGTGAACGCTCGCGCCAGCCGGATCGCGCTCATCGCCGCTTCGGTCCCCGAGCTGACGAGCCGGATTCGCTCCATCGAAGGCAGGGCCGCGCGGATTTCTTCCGCCAGTTGCACTTCGAGTTCGGTGGTGAAGCCGTAACTGGCTCCCCGCGCCGCCTGCTCGGCCACCGCCCGGGTCACCGCCGGGTGGCCGTGGCCCAGGATCATCGCGCCCCACGACCCGACGTAGTCCACGTATTCGCGCCCGTCGGCGTCGACGAGCCGCGCGCCGGCGCCGCGACTGCCGATGACGGGCTCCCCGCCGACTGCGCGGAACGCGCGCACCGGGCTGCTGACGCCCCCGGCGAGCACTTCCAGGGCGCGGCGTCGCACCGAACTCGACCGGTCCCCGGCGGTCATCCGGCCAGCCACCGCGCAGCGTCTTTGGCGTGATAGGTGAGGATGAAATCCGCTCCGGCGCGGCGAATCCCCGTCAAAATCTCGAGCGCCGCCCGCCGCTCGTCGATCCAGCCGTTTCTCGCCGCCGCTTTCACCATCGCATATTCGCCGCTGACGTTGAATGCGGCCACCGGCGCCGAAACCTCGTTGCGCACCGCCCGCAGCACGTCCAGATAAGGAAGCGCCGGCTTCACCATCACCATGTCCGCGCCCTCCTCCAAATCCAGTCGCACCTCGGCCAACGCTTCCCGCGCGTTGGCCGGGTCCATCTGGTAGCCGCGCCGGTCGCCGCACTGCGGAACCGATTCCGCCGCTTCGCGAAAGGGGCCGTAAAACGCGGAGCAGTACTTGGCGGAATAGGCGAGGATGGAAACCGCGCTGAAGCCATTCTGGTCGAGCAGCCGCCGAATCGCGCCTACCCGCCCGTCCATCATGTCCGACGGCGCGACGATGTCGGCGCCGGCGCGGGCGTGGGAGAGTGCCGCCTGGGCCAGCAGCTCGACGGTCGCGTCGTTCACCACTTCTCCTTGCTCGAGGATTCCGCAGTGGCCGTGGCTGGTGTATTCGCACAAACACACATCGGTGATCACAAGCAAATTCAGATTCGCCCGCTTCACCGCTTCGATCGCCCGTTGTACCGGCGCGTCAGCCGCCCAGGCTTCCGACCCGCGTTCGTCTTTGCTCTCCGGCAGGCCGAACAAAATGACGCCTGCGATCCCGAGCTGCTCCACCTGCCGGCACTCCTCGAGCAGCCGGTCGACCGATTGCTGGAACACGCCGGGCATCGACTGGACTTCGGCGCTCGCACCCGTGCCGGGGCACACGAACATGGGATAAATGAAGTCGCCGGCGGCGAGCGGCGTTTCGCGAACCAGGGCTCGCAGCCGTTCGTTTCGCCGCAGGCGCCGCAGCCGATGGACGGGAAAGCTCATGCCGACCCCCTCCGGGTAACCGGTTTCGTCGCAAAATATGCCGCAATTGCCGCCGCCATTCCAGCCGCCGTCGAAACCGGAGCTTCAATGGCGACTTCCAGACCCGCTTGCCGGATCGCGGCCGCGGTTGCCGGGCCGATGGCGGCCAAGCGCGTCGCGCGAGCCCAATCGCAGAGCGTCTCGCCACCCAGGCGCGCCGCCAGCGCCTCGACTGCGGAAGGGCTGGCGAAAGTCACCACGTCCACTTCGCCGCGCGTCATCCGGCCGGTGATTGCCGAGTCGAGCGTTGGCGTCGCCTTGGTTCGATATGCCACCACCTCCTCCGGCAGGGCGCCGGCGGCGGCGAGCGCCGCGGGCAGCTCGCCGCCGGCGCGATCGCTGCGTGGCAGCAAGATGCGCCGCCGGCGGATCTCGCCGCTCAACCCTTCGGCGAGGTCGCGGCCGCCGCGGCCGTCGGAGACGTAATCGACCCGCCAGCCTTCGCCGCGCGCCGCCCGCTCCGTGCTGCGGCCGACGGCAGCCACGCGCGGCTGGCGCCGCCGGCGGGCCAGCAGGCCGCGCAAATCCACCCCGGTGGCGCGAGCGCGGGCGACGAGGTAGCGCACGGCATTCTGGCTGGTAAGGAACAGCCAATCGAATGTTGGCAACTCAGCGAGCGCGCGGTCGAGCGGCGCGGGATCGCCGGCCGGGCCGAACTCGACCAAGGGAAGCAACAACACCTCTGCGCCAAGCGCTTCCAGCCGCAGCTTCAGATCGGCGGCCTGCTCCGCGGCGCGGGTGACCACGACGCGCCGGCCATTGAGCGGTTTCTCGTCGCTGCTCATCGGAGCTTGGGAATGGATCCTTTCGCTTCGCGCCGGACAAGCCTTCTCGCCGCCGCTGGCCGAATCAGCGATTCCTGCCGGTGAGGCGCAGGATGCGGTCGGCGCCGGCATCGAGCAGGCGCCGGGCCAGCACGCGGCCCAATTTTTCCGGCTCTTCGCCGGTAGAAGCATCCGCTGATAAACGAATGAATTCTCCTTCGCTGGCCCCGGGATCGACCGAAGCTACGCAAGCGTCCATCACCAGGCGGCCGTTCTCCCGCCGCGCCCAGGCTCCTACCGGCACTTGGCAGCCGCCTTCAAGCTCGGCCAGAAGCGCGCGCTCGGCATCGATGGCAGCGCGCGTTTCGGGATCCTCCAGCTCGGCGAGCAGGCGATTCAAATCGGAGTCGGCAGCGCGGGTTTCGATGCCCAGTGCGCCCTGACCGACGGCGGGGAGCACCAGCTCGCAGGGCAGCACTTGGGTGATTCGCTCGGCCAAGCCCAGCCGGTCGAGTCCCGCCTTGGCCACGACGATGGCGTCGTAGTCCCCGCGATCGAGTTTCGCCAGGCGGGTATCGACGTTTCCCCGCAGGTCAGCCACTTCGAGGTCCGGCCGCCGATGGCGCAGCAGGGCGCGGCGGCGCAGGCTGCTGGTGCCGACGCGCGCTCCCGGGGGAAGCTGGTCGAACGCCGCCCCCGACCGCGAGAGCAGGCAATCGCGAACGTCGTCGCGCCGCAGCACCGCCGGGAAAGCGAACCGGGAATCGATTGCCGTGGGAACGTCCTTCATGCTGTGGACGGCGAGCTCGGCGCGGGATTCGACGAGCGCCTCCTCGAGCTCCTTGATGAAAACGCCTTTCAGCCCGAGCGCGCCAACCGAAGCCTGGTTGAACCGGTCGCCGGACGTCTTTACCAACACGATGTCCGCGCCCAGCCCCAGTTCGCCGAGCAGCCGGCCGCGTACCCGCCCCGCTTGCCAAAGCGCCAAGGCGCTGCCGCGCGTGGCGATTCTCAGGGGCATCAATCGTCCTCGCTGTCCAGGCCGAATAGGGCGCGGAGGGTTTCGATTTGTTGGACGCGCTGGCGCCACGACTGGGCCCGGCGCAGCCGCCCGGTGGGCTCCCGCAAAAGTTCATCGAGCAACTTTTCGGTGAACCGGTCGATCCGCTCGCGCTCCTCGGGGCCCAGATGGGCGAAGGCGTCCTGGTTTTCCTGGAGCAGCCGGCGGCGCCGAGCGTCCAGGCGGCCGCGCAGCTCGTCCACCAGATCGGCGGTGCCCTGGCCGGCGCTCCACGCTTGGAATTTCGCCACTTGGGCGGCGATGATGGCCTCGGCGCGAGGCGTCTCGCGTTCCCGGTAAAGGCGGTTTTGCTCGACGATGCCGGTGAGGTGGTCGATATCGTAGAGATAGAGGTTGTACAAGTCGGCGGCCGCTGGTTCGATGTTGCGCGGAACGCCCAAATCCAGCAGGAACATCGACCGATGCTCCCGCTCCGCCATCGCCGCGCTCAGCATCGCCGTGGTCACCACCGGTTGCTCGGCGGCCACGGAAGCCACCAGGATGTCAGGCCGGGACAAGACGCCGCCCAACTGTTCCCATCCGAAGGTTTCGCCTCCGGCGCGGCGTGCCAGGTCCTCGGCATGTTCCCGCTGGCGGCTCACGATCCAAAGCTGGCGGATGCTCCGATGGCGCATCTGCGCCGCCACCTGCTGCGCCACTTCGCCGGCGCCGACGATCATCGCGCTGTGCCGCTCGAGCTGGCCGAACACCTGTTCGGCCAGTTTCACCGCCGCGCCCGCGACCGATATCGGCCGGGCGCTCAGTTCGGTTTCTGCTCGCACCCGCTTGCCTGCCTCGATCGCCGCTTGAAACAACCGATTCAGCACCGGGCCGGTCGAGCCGGAATCCGCCGCCAATCGGTAAGCCTCTCGGACCTGTCCAAGGATTTCCGTCTCGCCCAGCAGCAGCGAATCCAGGCCCGCGGCGACGCGGAACAAATGCCGGACGGCTTCGACATCGTGGCGGAAATATAGGCAGCCGTTGAGCCGCTCGGGAGCAACGTGGTGGTATTCGGCGAAGAAGCGCTCGAGCGAGGCGGCGTCGGGTCCGGGCTCGCGGCGAACGCCATATACTTCGCTGCGGTTACACGTCGAAAGCACCACCGCTTCGTCCATCGCGCATCGCTCGGCGAGCGCGCTCGCCGCGTGTCGCGCCGTGTCGGCGGTGAAGGCCACCCGCTCCCGCAGCTCGACCGGCGCGGTGCGGTGGCTCAATCCCACGATAACGATCTGCATTCCGAGCCCCGGTCAGTAATAACGATGGAATCGCGATAGATACACGTTCACCACCGCATAGCTGAAAATCACGATCAGGAAATTCAACAGACAAAGCAAGGAAGCCCGCGCCCCGCGCCACCCGCCGGCGTGGGAAACCCGCAAGTACCCGGCGTACAGCGCGAACATCAGCACCGTCACCAGCACTTTCGGATCGGCGATCTGGAAATGACCCTGAATCCTCCGCTGCCAGATCAGTCCCAGCGCCACTCCCGCTCCGAGCGAGACCAATCCCACCAGCACGCTGCCGCGGCTCATCCGCTCCAGCCCGTCGAGCGCAGGAAACCGCCATACCACGTCGCCCGGGCTGTGCCGCCGCAGCCGGCGGTCCTGCAGCAGGTAGATTCCGCTCACCACAAAGGCGAGGGCGAACGCCGCGTAGGCCAGAATGCTCAAGGTGACGTGCAGCGCGAAAAGCGCTCCCCGCTCCTGGGTGGTGGCGGGAACGGCGTGGCCGGGCCATGTTCCAAGGGTGTAGAGAAGGACGATGAACGGCACAACGAATGCTCCCATCGCCCGCTGGTGATAGTACAGCTCCAGTCCCAGGTAGGTGGCTCCGAGCAGCCAGCCAAACAACGAAAGCGAGCCGTGCAGATCGTTGTAGGGCACTGAGTGAACTGAGTGCGACCGCGCCACCAGTGCCAGGTAGTGGCCCGCCAGCCCCAAGCCGAGCGCCAGCGCCGCCAATTGGCCGGTGAGCCGGCGGCCGGTGTAGAGAAAACGCAGATAGAGCCCCAGGCTGGCCAGGTAAAGAGCCAACGCGACGAAATTCCAATGGCCGGGCATTGTCGGGAACAATCGTTTTTTCGGCAGCCGCCGCCAGCGAGCCGCAGGCTGCCGAAACCCAAATTATAGCAGTCCCTTTTCGCTCCCTTCGCAAAATCGGCGGGGTGCACGGCGGAATCCGGCTGGGTGCGGCCGGGGACGTAACTCGAGGCGCGCGGTTAGTGTCCGCCCAGTCCGGCGTAGGGCAATCGGCAGGGTCTTTTGAGCGGCGAGGCGCAATCCGCAGGCAGCAGTGTCATTCTCTTCGGCGAAGGTCAGGAGGAAGCGCCCGCAGGCGAGCGAGAGGTTGACAGGGTCGGCGATTTCGCCAAAGCAGACTCCGGACCCGTGTCAACGAGGGATTGCAGTGGCGATGTGGGTGAGAGCCCCTGCCAGCCACAGCGAAAACCAAACGCCGAAGGCGAGAACCACTGCCCAGGTGCATGCCGAGACGGCGATGGTTTCGTCCCGAACGGCGTGCTCGCGAGAAAGCGAGACGCGGTGATGTCGCTCGTCGTCGAGGAATGCCTGCGCCTGATATGTTTCGACCTTCAACGGACCCCTACCCGCCGCGGGCGAATGCTGCTTCGGCCGCGAGATTCCCCCCCGGCTTCGCGAATGGTCGCTTGCCGGAAAGCCAGCCTCGCAGTCAAGCTCTGCATTCGCCTCGCCAGCCCAGGCAGCGCACGGGCTCACTCGCTTGGCCCAGCTCGCGCGCTTCGAACCCCTGATATCCGGCTGTCGGTCAATCACCTGCAGCTACGACCAGGCTTGCGAGCGGTACCCCGCGACGCGCCGCTCCAGAGGTCGGAGGAAGGGGATCAGGCGGGCGGTTTGCGGAGTTGGGAAATCAGCCGGGTCACGACGTCCAAAACGGGAACGGGCGCCGCCGGCTGTCGCGCCTCGCCGGAGCCTTATGATATTGTGATGGGCTGTTTTGTGCGCGCCGGTCCCGGCAGATGGCCCGCCCACTTTCAGCGCCGGTGGCCGCGAAACCGCAGCCAGTGGCCACCGGATTGCCGGTGCATCAGAGCTCGCAGGAAGATCGCTTTTGTCGGCGGAGGCCGCGCCGCCGGCAGCCTTTGGGAATGCGGGAGGGAGATCAAACCAGATGAAGCATGCCTACAACGAAATCGCCGTCCCCGCCGACGGCGAGCCCATCCGGTATTCCGCCGGAACGTTTCAGGTGCCCGACCGGCCGATCCTTCCTTTCATCGAAGGCGACGGCACCGGCCGCGACATCTGGCGGGCGTCGCAGCGGGTGTTCGACGCCGCCGTCGAGAAAGCCTACGGCGGCCGGCGGCGCGTGGCCTGGTTCGAGGTGCTCGCTGGCGAGAAGTCCTTCAACCAGCGCGGCACGTGGCTTCCCGACGACACCGTCGAGGCGATTCGCGATTTCCGGATCGCGATCAAGGGCCCGCTGACCACCCCGGTGGGCGGCGGGATCCGCTCGCTGAACGTGACCTTGCGCCAACTGCTCGACCTCTACGCCTGCGTGCGGCCGGTGCGCTATTTCCCCGGCGTCCCGTCGCCGGTCGCCCACCCGGAAAAAATGAACGTGGTGATCTTCCGGGAGAACACCGAGGACGTCTATGCCGGAATCGAGTGGCGCAGCGAAACGCCCGAGGTCCGGAACCTGATCGCGTTTCTGAACGGCGTAATGCTCAAGGGAACCGGCAAGCAGATTCGCGCCGATTCCGCCATCGGCATCAAGCCGATTTCGCCCACCGCCACCGGCCGGCTGATGCGCCGCGCGCTCGCCCACGCCATCGAGCGCGGCCGCCGCGTGGTGACCCTGGTTCACAAGGGCAATATCATGAAATTCACCGAAGGCGGGTTCCGCGACTGGGGCTACGCCCTGGCCAAGGCCGAATTCCGCGACCAGATCGTCACCGAGCGGGAAAGCTGGATCCTCGGCAACCGCGATGCCGACCCCGGCCTTTCCATCGAACGCAACGCGGCGTTGATCGAGCCCGGCCTGGAGAACGCCACCGAAGCTTTCCGCCGCCAGGTCTCCGCCGAAGTCGCCGAGGTGCTCGAGGCGATCGGGAAATCGCACGGCCAGGGACGCTGGAAGCAGAAAATCTTGGTGAACGATCGCATCGCCGACTCGGTTTTCCAGCAGGTGCTGCTCCGCGCCGACGAATACCAGGTGTTCGTCACCCCGAACCTGAACGGCGATTACCTCTCCGACGCCTGCGCCGCGCAGGTGGGCGGGCTGGGCATGGCCCCGGGCGCGAATATCGGCGACGGCTACGGCGTGTTCGAGGCCACCCACGGCACCGCGCCCAAGTACGCCGATAAGGACGTCATCAATCCCAGCTCGGTGATGCTCTCGGGAGCGATGCTGTTTGATTTCATCGGCTGGAAGGAAGTGGCGCGGCTGGTCGAAGAAGGTATCGGCCAGACGATCCGCCAGAAGCGCGTCACCTACGACCTCGAGCGGCTGATGAGCGGCGCCACCCGGGTCCGCACGTCGGAATTCGCCTCGGCGGTGATCGAAAACATGGATGCGGCGGCGCTGGCGGCGCGCTGACCCGCGGCGACGCGCCCAGCGCGGAAACCGGTTTCATTCCCCATCAGGAGAAAGGGAAATCATGCGGAAAAAAGTGACGGTAGTGGGCGGAGGATTCGTCGGTGCAACCGCGGCCCAGCGCATCGCCGACGCCGGGCTCGCCGACGTCGTGCTCACCGATATCCTCGAGGGCGTTCCCGCCGGCAAGGGCCTGGACATGCTCGAAGCGATGCCGATCCTCCGCAGCGACGTCCGCGTCGAAGGCATCAGCACCAAGGACGGCGATTACGGCGCCACCCGCGCGAGCGACATCGTCGTGATTACCGCCGGGTTCGCCCGCAAGCCGGGCATGAGCCGCGACGACCTGCTGCGGGCGAACTACGACGTGGTGAAGCAGGTCACCGAGCAGGTGGTGAAGCTGTCGCCCGAAGCGATTTTGCTGGTGGTCACCAACCCGCTCGACGTGATGGCGCAAACCGCTTACCGCGTCAGCCGGTTTCCCCGGCACCGGGTGGTGGGAATGGCGGGCGTGCTCGATTCGGCGCGGATGCGCGCGTTCATCGCCATGGAGCTCGACGTGTCGGTCGAAAGCGTCCACGCTTTCGTCCTCGGCGGCCATGGCGACGACATGGTGCCCCTGCCCCGCTATTCCACCGTGGCCGGCATCCCCCTGCCCGATTTGCTTCCCGCAGAACGCATCGAGACCATCGTCCAGCGCACCCGCAAGGGCGGCGGCGAAATCGTGAACCTGCTGAAAACCGGCTCCGCGTGGTACGCGCCGTCGGCGGCGGTGTGGGAAATGGTGGACGCCATCCTCCGCGACAGGAAAAAGATTCTGCCTTGCTCGGTTTACCTCGAAGGCGAATACGGCATTCGCGGCCTGTACATGGGCGTTCCGGTGAAGCTGGGCGCAGCGGGCATGGAAAAAATCATCGAGATCAAATTGACCGCCGAGGAGCAGGCCGCTCTCGATCGCTCGGCCGCTTCGGTGCGCGAAGTCGCCGCGGTGGTCGGCGTCTAGAAGCTGGCCCCAGGGACCACAGTTTCGGAGGTGCGGTTACCTGTCGTCACAA
Source organism: Candidatus Acidiferrales bacterium (assembly GCA_035946455.1). Taxonomy (GTDB): domain Bacteria; phylum Acidobacteriota; class Terriglobia; order Acidiferrales; family UBA7541; genus JAKASX01. Next base: position 101,880 of record DASYZK010000012.1, read on the forward strand.
GGGCGCCGCCCTCACCCCCCTGGCCAACTCGAACAAGCCGTCAAGGTTCGAATGCTGCCATCCTGGTCGCGGTGCTGGTATGTTCGCCCGCTGGAAGCCGGCGCTACAAAATGAGGCTCCTCGGATGTGGCGCCGCGGGCTTTGGCGCGGCACATCGAGTCCGCAACCGTCGCACTTGTAGGGGCGAGGTCCCCTCGCCCGCTTTCCCTTCTTCAGGAATTGAATGTAGCGCCGCGGCCTTTAGCGCGGGACGGTCGACGTGACCCAGAATGGCGGCACGACGACCATCAAGATCACGATCACCGATAGCAACGGCCAGACCAGCACCCTCACCGTAGCAACCACCAACGATGCCAACGGCGGTCAAACCACCGATGTCACCGACCCCGAAGATCCCCACTCGCCCACTTCGACGACCGTGGACCAGAACGGTAACGTCACCAAAACCGGCACTACCACAATGAATCCTGATGGGACCAAGACGGAATCTTCCACCGATCCCAACGCCGGCGTCACTACGGTCAAAGGCCCGAATGGCAGCTATACCGTCACGCCCGACCCGAACGGCGGCCAGACCCGCATCGATTGGAACAAACCTGACGGCACAGGTGGCGTCTACTACGTCCCCGCCGGTTCCGACATCACTCCCAACCCGGGCAGCCCCACCAATCCGCTTCCGTTCAACTACACCACCCCGCCTCCTCCGGCTCCTTCCCCACCCGGTGTACCCCCCCCGGGGCCGCAAGGCCGTTCGCAGCCTGAAACACCGCGTAGGCTGCCGCTCCCGCTCCAAGCCCGGTAGCAAGGCCTGGTGCGGCTCAGCCGATAGGGCCGGGCGCGAAGTCAAGTGATTCCGAAGCAAGCCCCAGCTTCCGCAGAGGGGCAGAGATGGCCGAGCCAGCCGTGTGCCGGTACGACACAGTTTGTCGCGGCACGGACGGTGCCGCCCAGCCAGCATGGCCCCTTCTCGCACCAGCGGTGGCGACAAATCCCATGGCTGCAATGGGAGCGGGGCTAAACGCGCTGTTGGAAGCCGATGTGCAGGGATGAGGCGGGATACAGGCCGCGAAGATTGACGCACCTGATGATTCGACTGGCTGATCCTGCGCTCAAGCCCTGCCAGATGAAGCTTGGCTGCGCGCCTCGCGCTGCTCGAACACCATCTTGATTCGCAGCGATCGGCACGGTTCCTCCTGGTCAGCGCAGGTTCACGCCACAGACAGGGACGGATTCTGGCAGTACTCGGCCGGGATTGGATTTGTGCGCTGGGCAGTCGCCCATGGGCGCACGCAACATTCCAGTCGGACGAAACCGGCCTCACGCCGACCGAGAAAATGAAATGATGTTTGTTTCGGCGAGCTCAGTTGGCGTGATGCGATGACGCGAGGTTCGGTGTGGCTGCGGACCGGAGCCGGGCCCGGGAAACCGGGGGGTTCGGGCGGCCACGTACTGCCAGAACAAGCTTCGGCGACCGGGAAATGCAACGGGCCGGCTCCTGTGGAGCGCGGAGACACAGGAAGGATGCCTGTGCCACTCGCTCCGGCCCGGTTAGATTCGGTCGCCTGCCGTCAGAACTCGAGCCGGATGGTGAATTCGATCCAGCGTGCGCTGTTGTCGCGGTTGGCGGGAATCAGCGTGCTGGTGATCACCCCGAACGATTGCGGGCTGGTCAAGCTGAGCGACGGCGTGGTGAAGTTCGGGTGGTTGAAAAAGTTGAAGAAGTAGAAGGCGTATTGTGCCTTCAATTGCTCGCGGATTTGCGTCTCCTTGCCCACCGAGAAGTCCAGGTTCCAGAACGGCAGCCCGCGCAGAGGATTGGCTCGGCCGTCGCGCCCGTTCTGGCTAATCAGCACCGGGCTGAAGGAATTGAACGCCGCGGCGGGATCGGAGAACAGGTTCAAGCCGCTGCCTCCCTTGGCGGGATTGCCGTTGGTGCCGGTGTTGTTCGAGCCCGCCACGTTCGAGTTAACCGCCGTGGCGAGGGTCGCGTTCGGGATGGCGGCCGTGGCGGGTGCGAGCACCAGGCCGTTGCCCCACACCTGCGAACTCTCGGTGACGGTGAGCGGCAGCCCGCTTGTCGCCGTCAGGATGCCCGAGACGTACCAGCCGCCGACCAGTTTATCCAGCGCATTGTCGAAGTGGAACATCCGTCCGCGGCCGAAGGGCAGGTCGTAGTAGAAATTCGCGTTGAACACATGCCTCTGGTCGAACGCCGTTGGACCGTAGGCGGTTGTTGGGAAGTAGCTGTTGCCGAAGTAGCTGGCCGAGTCCTCGTTGGCCACACCGTCGTCGAGCCCTTTCGACAGCGTGTAATTCGCGGCGAACGACAGTCCGCGAGAGAACTGCTTGCGCAACGAAACCAGGAAACCCTGGTAATTGGAGATCCCGCCGTAGGTTCGCAGCTCCTGAATCAGGGTCTGTTGCGAGACGATCGAGAGCAGACCTTGCTTGGCCCGGATGCCGTCCACCGTGTTGAAAAGCGAGCTGACCAGTCCGCTGATAAACGCCGAGCTGGATAGCGTCGCCAGGCAGGCAGTCGAGCTGGCGGCCGACGCCGGGCAGGTCTTCGTGCCCACGATTTTCGGCGCCATGTCTTCGAACCACGGCTGCGGCGTCACCAGCAGCCCGCTGCGCACTTCCGTGGCCACGGTGTCAAAGGCTTGCGCGAACGTCTGGCCCGAAGCCGGATCCACCATGAAATAGGGCGCCTGGTTCAGGTTCGTCGATTCCGCGAGGTCGCGGCCCCAGCGCCCCGCCCATCCCACTTCGAGCAGCATTCCGCCCGGCAACTGCCGCTGAATGGTGAAGTCGCCGTTGTAGCTGCGGCCGGTCTTGAAAGCGGGGTCGTCCTGGAACGACAACTGCTCGCCGAACGGCACGCTCGGAATCACCGGGATGGAGACGTTGGGCACCGCGGGAACCGGAATCTGCCCGTCTTGCCCCACCCGGAAGGCCGATAGAGCCGGGTTGGGCGACGCCGGCGCGGCGTTGCAGCCCGTACCGGGCGTTCCCGACATGTTGCAGGTGGGCCCGTTGACGGAAATCGTCTGGCCGAAGCCGACCCCGAGCATCGGAATTACCACGCTTTGCACCGTGTTTACGCGGTCGTAGAAGATGCCAAACCCGCCGCGCAACACCGTTTGCCGGCTGCCGGCGATCTTCCCCAGCAGCCCGCCGCTGAACGCCGGGTTCCAGGCCAGACCCACGCGCGGGGCAACGTTGCTCCAGTCGGTGCTGTAGATGGGCGCGTGGGCGCTGTTGACCGGCAAGTAGCCGAATTGCGGATTGAAAATGTTGCCCTGGTTGGCGGCGGCGATGCGCGTCGTTAGAAAGGCCGGCGCGGCAATCGCCTGCCCGGTGGCGGTGTTGATCTCGATGGTTTGCCGGCCCAATTTCTCGGTGGGAGCCGTCTGCCATCCGTAAGACAGGCCATAATTCACGGTGAAAGAAGGCCGGAACCGCCAGGTATCCATCCCGTAGAAGTAAGGCGCCCACTGGTGCGTGTCGGCGAAAAGGGGTGTGCCGAAGGGCAGGGGATTCAGGCTGCCATCGCGAGCCATAAGGATGCCCACGTCATCAACCATTCCGAGAGCCACCGCGTAGAAGCGGTCCCACTGCTGCACGTTGCTCGACAAGATGCAGCCCGCGGTCACCGAGGCGGTACAGGTGGGAGGCCGGTCGGCGGCCGGTATGCTGATGAAGCTGGTGACGTCGGCGTCGAGGGTGGCGTCGAGCGACGACAGCGAACCCACCACCTTGTCGGCCCGCTGGTGGAACGAAGGCAAGTAACGCAACTGCTCGCCGAAATCGAAGGTGTGGTTGCCGTGCACTTTCACCAGGTCGTCCATGAACTGGATGTCCTTGTTATCGTTCAACTGGGTCCGCGCTTGGCCGGTGAACGTGTTGATTGGCATGTCGATCAGCGACCCCGAGAACGGGCTGTTTCCTGAGCCCCCGTTGGTCGTCGAGATGGCGATGGGGCCGTCGGGAGAGCTGGTGCCCACCAGGTTAAGTTCCTTGGCCGTTTGCGAAGGCGCGGTGCGAATGAAGCCGTTGCGGTCCCGCACGTAGCCGAACCGGAAAGTATTGATCAGCGTGGGAGTGATCTGGCCGATGAGGCTGGCGGAGATGAAATTCGCCCTTACCGGATTGAGCGACTGCGAACTCGGGCTGTTGGCGTTGAGAACGCTCAGGAGAGCGGCGTCGCTGCTGGTATTCCCGTCGTAGATGATCATGCCCGAAAACTGCCACTTCGACGTGAACTTCTGGTCCAGCCGCGCCATGTAGAAATTGTCGGTGAGCGGAGCGGGCAGGTTCGAGGTGAACCCGGTGGTGTTAAGGCCATCGCCCAGGCTCCTGTTGTTCGGCGGAGGCATCAAACTCCATAGCTGGGAAACCGTCGGGCTGATGCCCAAGCCGCGGGGATCGCAAGCTTGGCTGCCCGACCCGCACTGGGTGGAACTGGCCAGATTGTAGGAATTGACGTTCCCCGCCGCGTCCTTGAACTGCAAAATGCCCTTCCGCAGGGTTGCCGTCGGCACCAGGACCGAAAACGGCAGCGATTGCGGGAAGCGCCGGCCTTCGTAATTCAGGAAGAAGAAGGTTTTGTTCTTGATAACCGGCCCGCCCAGCCGCGCGCCGAATCGGTTGTCGTGCAGCGATGGCTTCTTGATGCCTACGCGGTTGTTGTCCCAGGTGTTGGCGTTGAGCACGCTGTTTTGCGTGTACCAGTAGGCGGCGCCGTGCCAGTCGTTTGTTCCGCCCCGCGTGTTCAGATTGATTTGCGCTCCATCGGAGCGGCCGTAGCTGGCGTCTTCGCCCGCCACGCTCGACCGGAATTCGTTCACCGCGTCGGTCGGGATCGGCACCATCGTCCGCAGCCCGTTGTCGTTCGACAGCATCGCGTTGTCGCTGATGTCGATGCCGTCCAGGGTGATGGTGTTCTGATCGTCCAGCGCCCCGGTCACCCGCACGCCCCCGCCCGCCGTTTGCTGAGTCACCCCCGGCTGAATCGACAGCAATTCGCCGGCGTTGTGCTGAAGCGTGGGCAACCGCGCAAGATCCGTTGCGCCCAGTTCGTTGCCCAGTTGCGCGTTGGTGGTTTGCAGCTCGACCGTAGGCGCCGCCGTCACCTCCACCGTCTGGCTCACGTTCCCCACTTTCAAATTCACGTTCACCGTGTAGCTTTTCGCCACCTCGACGGTCAGCCCCGAAATGGTGGCCTTCTGGAAACCTTGCGCCTCGACCGTCAGCACGTAGCTCCCCGGCGTCACGTTGGGAATGGCGTAACTGCCCTGGGCGGTGCTGGTCGCCGTCCGGTTCGCGTTGGTGGCGATGTCGTGCAGCGTCAACGACGCTCCCGGCACTGCCGCGCCCGACGGGTCGGTAATCGTGCCGACGATCGCTCCCGAGGATGCCGTCTGCGCCCTGGCGAGGCGAGGCGACGCCAATGCGAGAATAGCGAGCGAACCAAGAAAGATTGCCCGAATCCGCTTCATTCCCGGACCCTCCCGGACTAAGATTTCACCGCTCTGCGCGAGAGCCTGCGCCGGCACTCTTGCTCATTCTAGCTTGGGGAAGGAATCGCTCATGAGAACCGCATGAGCGGAAAGGATCCGCCATCGCCCGGCCGGACGGCTGCCCCGCCAAATCCTCGCCTGCGATTACCTTGCTGCGCCCCCTGACAGGCAAACTTGCCTGCGCGGGGTGCTAAACGGCACGCCTGCGGCTTCCCGTATGAAGGCCGGAAATCCCCCGTGCACCCTCCCCCTTGCCGCAACCGGGGTGCAAGCGTCACGCGCATTCTACCCCAAGCCCGTGAAGAATAGGATGAGTAATTTTTGGCCCTGGCCGGTACCGCGGCGCCGCTCCGCCGGTGTAGAATCCCCGCCGATTGGAGGATGATCGATGAATCGTCAGCGGAAAGATGGTTACCGGGCCGCGGCAGGTTGGTACCTGGCGCTGGCTGCACTCTTCGTCGCCGTGGCGCCCGCACCAGCCCAGCAACTCGGCAAAGATTCGCTCGCCGGCTTGAAGTGGCGTCTGGTAGGCCCGCACCGCGGCGGGCGCACCGAAGCCGCTGCCGGCGTACCTGGCACCAATACCTACTACATGGGCTCGGTGGCCGGCGGCGTGTGGAAATCGACCAACGCCGGCACCACCTGGACCCCGATTTTCGACAAGGAACCCACCATCGCCATCGGCGCCGTCGCCGTCGCGCCCTCGGACCCCAAC
>DASYZK010000013.1:0-36810 GCA_035946455.1 Candidatus Acidiferrales bacterium
GATTGAGACGTGACGAGTAAGGAGGATCCCGTGCGACGCTATCTAAAAATGCTGTTGACGCCCGCGCAGCGAACGATCGCCTGCGCCTGCGCTTTCGGCCTCGCCATTCTTCCTGTTTCCGACTATCGTCCCGCGCCTCGCCCGGCGCCGCCACAGACGCCCGCGCCCGGCCAATCCGGTCCCCAGCCGCCGAAAATCGTGCCGCAGAGCATGGTCTGCGCGCTGTGGCGCACCGACCAGGGTTTCGTGTCGACGATACGCATCAAGAACGGGATGATCGTCGGCCCAGTCACCGTGACCCCGGTGCTGTTCATGGCCGATGGAACGGAATACGACCTCGCTCCGGTGAATCTCGTGGCTGGAGGCATCGCCTTCGTCGATGTGAATGACGCGCTCGAGAATGCGCCGCCAGCCGTCGCGAATCATCTATCGCAATACGGCAGCGCCGCGCTGCGCTACCAATGGGCCGCTCCCGGCACGGTTGTCGGCTCAACGCAAATCATGAACGACGCCGAAAGCCTGGTCTTCGACTACCCGTTCATGCCCGTCCAGGCCGATGTGGTCTCCTCGCACACGGTCGAGGGCCTGTGGTGGAAGCACGACCCGGGCGTCGGAGGCTTCCTGGCCGTGAGCAACACCACCGCTCAGCCCACTTCGGCGACCCTTGACGGTACAACGGCCGACGGCGACGCGTTGGCCGGAGAGACGCTCAGCTTGCCCCCACATGGGATGGAGCTGGTGAACATGGACACCGTATTTCCCGCCAACGCGGCGAACCGTGCGGGCGGCGTCCGCGTCCGGTTCAGAGGCGGCGCGATGGACGTGGTTGTGGCCGGCGGCCTGATGAACGCAAGAGAGGGCTACTCGGCCGCCATTCCCCTCGCGATGCACGATGTCTCGGCGAGTCCGGCGCCGGCCGCGGCACCGATGTCCTACGCCAGCGTTGGCATGCTGGTTGGCAAGCCCGATCCGACTCTGGGATTTCCCGATAGTACGCGGTTTACGCCTTACGCGTTCATGCGCAACACCACCGGCAAAACTTTGGCCGCGAGCCTGGCCGTCCACTACATGCTTGGCGGCCAGCCGCGCACGATCCCGCTTCCCGCCTGGAACTTCTCTCCCTACCAATCGGCGGAGATTCCCATTGAGCGGCTGCTGGACTCGGCGGGCCTTGCGGGGTACGATGGCAACGTAACGCTGGCGTTTTCCTACACCGGCGGCTTCGGGGATTTGGTCGTGGCGACGGGCAGCGTGGATCAGACCGGCACCTACGTCTTCGAGGTCCCAGTTTCCGCCACGGGGCAGAGCTGGGCCAAGGAATCGCCGTTCTGGACCACCGCCAACGGCTCGGACACCATGTTCACGCTTTGGAATTCCGGCACGGCTCCCGAAGACCTCGTCGCCACCATCACCTGGAATGGGATGTCGGGGCACTATAACCTGCCCGTGCACCTGGACGCCGGCGCATCCCTGGTGATCGATATGGCCCAGTTGATTGCGCTGAATCGGCCGGATTCCGATGGGAAAACGATTCCGCCGGATGTGCGCGAAGGCAGCGCGATGTTCGCTGGCACTGGCGGGATGCGGCAGGCGATAAACCTGGTTCTGAGCGGCGGCGAATACAACGTGGAGACAGCCACCTGCTGCCCCTTCTGGTACTGCTGCTTCGGCGTAGTCTCCTACGACGTTTCGCCTGACCCAATGACCTGCCCCGACAACTTTATCTGCCCCGCAAGGGCCAAGGAGGGGATGAGCGACGGCGGCCAGCAAGACGTTACCGACGCCTCGAACTGGTCCAGCGACAACACGTCGGTCGCCACGGTCGGTACCGGTGACGTCAGCGGCGTGGGGCTTGGGACTGCCGACATCCATGCCACCATCCAGGATCAGGATGGGGGGCTTACCTGCAGTTACATCGGGGGGCTCTGCAACGTCAGTACCTGGGCCAACGTCACCCACGTCACGGTCGTCGCCATCCCCGTCAACTACCGCCAGACGGCCGAGTCCTCCAGCGGCGGGGTCCTGTATTTCACCTACGGGTGGGATTCGTCATCGGGAAGCTTGAACGACCTCTCGGCCTGTGGAGTGTTCGAGCACGTGGACTATCCCCCCTCGGGTCTGGAGTATTACTGGGCGAGCCCCCCGTACGCCACCGGCACCCACAGCGACAACCCCACGGTCGGTCCAAGCCCTCCTGTCCCCGGCACGCAAGGGTTCGCCTTCGACCAGCAACTCAACGGGGGGTTTCTGAGCCCTTACGTTTACAACGACTTCAGCGCCGCGCAGTATTATTACGCCACATGCAGCAACTACAATGGCGGCGCTCAGATCTACCTGGCAGGGCCCATCAGCATCGAGAGGACCGTCAGCCAGAACACCAACGGAACGTGGAAGTACGTTGTGACGAAATCCGGGTATCCGGCATCGGTGAACCCGCTGCCGTGAGGGAGGCACCGACGTGCGAGGAGCCTTGATGCTCGGATGGGCCCTCGCGCTCGCCGCGCCCTGCGCGTGGCCGACCCTCGCCCCCACGGGCCCCGCGGGCGGAGGCCAGGTCGAGGTTCGCTTCCGCCTCGACCGACCCGTGATCACCCTCCACGAGCCGGTTGTGCTGGAGTTCAGCGTCCGCAACGACCTTGCACAGCCTGTGACGCTGGATCTCGGGCCAGGCTTCGTGGGGCGATTCCGCTTGGGTCTCGTGGGACCGGACGGTCAGACGGTCCAGGTGGGGACGTCGCCGCCGGGCGACGCTGGTGGGGGACTCTACACGCTCGGGAGAGTGACCGTGCAACCTGGGCAGGAGTATCGGCAGCGCATCGTCCTCAACCAGTGGCTCGAATTCCGGTCGGTGGGGATGTACTCCCTGGCGGCAGAACTTCCGAGGGGCATAGACCTCGCGGGCGGGGTCAGCCTTCCCCCCCAGAAGGTTAGGCTCCGGCTCGAGGTGAGGCTGAGGGACGCCGCGGCGCTGCGGAGGTTATGCGACGAGCTAGCGGCGCGGGTGGAGTCCGCCCAAGGCGTGGCCGATGCCAGTGAGCCGGCGCTCGAGCTCAGCTACGTGGACGACCCGGTAGCCGTTCCCTACCTGGCCCGCGTTCTCGCAGCGCCGGGATTGGTGGAGGGCGTCGCGATCGACGGACTGGAGAGGGTAGGAAACCAGGCCGCAGTTGAGGCGCTCATCCCCGCTTTGGAGAGCAAGCGCGACGGCGTCGGGATTCTGGCGCGGGAGGCGCTTGGCCGCCTGACGCGTCGGACCTCCGATCCCGCCCTGAGAAAGAGGATTCAAGAGGCGCTCGCGAGGGCTGGCCGAGGCGACTGACCCGGGCGTACCGTAGGGGTAGCCCTGGCCGCCAGCCTGGCCATCCACGACACGCTCGGCGGCCAGCCGCGCACGATCCCGTTTCCCGCTTGGAACCTCTCTCCCTACCAATCGGGGGAGATTCCCATTGAGCGGCTGCTGGACTCGGCGGGGGTTGCAGGGTGCGATGGCAATATCACGTTGGCGTGGTCGTACTCCGGCGCGTTCGGCGATTTGGTCGTGGCGACGGGCAGCGTGGATCAGACGGGGACATACGTTTTCGAAGTTCCAGCGTCCCCGGCTTGGCAGACGCTGTCCAAGGACTCGCCATTCTGGACCACGGCCGATGGCTCGGACACCATGTTCACGCTTTGGAATTCCGGCAGCTCCGCCGAAGACCTTATCGCAACGTTCACCTGGAATGGCATGGCCGGCCAATACAGGCTGCCGGTTCATCTCGACGCCGGCGCATCCCTGGTGATCGACATGGCCCAATTGATTGCAGCGAACAAGCCCGACGGCGATGGTAAGGTGATTCCGCCGGATGTGCGCGAAGGCAGCGCGATGTTCGCTGGCACTGGCGGGATGCGGCAGGCGATAAACCTGGTCGTGAGCACCGGGGAGTACGATGTCGAGACTGCCACCTGCTGCGTGGGCTGGCTATGCTGCTATGGTGTGTCCAGCTTCAACGTCTCACCGGGTTTTCCGAACTGTCCCGCCCAGGGAACCTGCCAACTTCAGGCGACGGAGACGATGAGCGACAACTCCCAGCAGGACGTCACCAACAGTGCGACGTGGTCGGGCGACGACACAACCGTAGCTACCGTGTCCGCGGGACTGGTCACCGGGGTAGCGGCGGGAACGGTGGACATCAAGGCGACCGTCGACAACCAGGAGGTCGGAGGGCCGGAGTGCGGGTATTTCCCGGCCTGCAACTTTCAGACCTACAGCAGCACGGCCCACCCCACCGAACAGGCGAACTTGAATATCTCTATGACTGCTGCCGATCCGACGACCATCCATTCGCAGAGCGGCGCAACCACCGCCACGATCACCGTGCAAATTTTTCACCAGGCCGTGAGCGCGTCCCAGAATGTTACCCTTGATGCAGGCACCAACAGCTCCACCCCCGCCAACATCTCGGCCACCTACACGCCGGCAAGCCAGACCGTCACGATCCCGCAAAGCGGTCAGGGGACGGTTAGCACGACGCTAACGGTGTCGGGCGCGAGCGTACCCGGGGGGACCTCGCCCGCAACACTCGTGGTCGCCGCAACGCTAACGGGGCTTTCCGCGGGACTTAAGGATACGGACCCTGGCACTCCCGGGAGCGCCCAGAAAGCAACCCTGACGGTCATCACCCCGTAGCGGGGCGGCGAGGAGGGGAGCCAGTGCCCAGCCGCGTCGGCTCCCCGCAGTGGGCGCGGGAGGCGCACCGGCGGGACCCCGGCACCGCGGGTCGCCGGGATGGAGGGCGCAATGCGACACGCAATGATGGCGGCCCTGGTGGCCGCGGTGGCCCTTGGCTCCGGGGCGCGCCCGCGCGGCGGCGCACGGGCCGACCGGCCGCCCCAGAACGGCCGGGAGCTTCCTGTCGCGCTCGTCTCCGCAATAACGGTCGAGCCCGGCGAAGTCCACCTGGCCACCAAGCGGACCGGCCCGGTAGCGGTCATCACCGTGCAAGTCTTCCACCAGCCGGTCAACTCGCCGCAGAGCGCCGATCTCGAGGTCGGCACGTGCAGCACGACTCCGCCAACGCGGGTGGAGATCACGTACGCGCCTCCGAGCCAGAGGATCACGATTCCAGCAAGCCCCCAGGGCACTGTCGACGCCAAGGCAAGGGTGGACAGCGCCGCCGTAGGAAGCGGCTCCGAAGTCAGGGTGATGGTCTGCGCCACGCTATCTCACCCGTCCTCCGGTGTGAGGACCGTGGACGCTGGGCCGGACAGGCCGCAGGCGCCCCTCACGCTGAAGTACCCCTAGCTGCGCCGGCCGATTCGGCGACCGTCGGTGCATTCGGCCCTCGCCGCCCGAGCATCCGGAGTAGGATGGCGGCATCGGGCTGCCGTTTCCCAAACCGCCGCATATGGCGACTTGATTGCTGCCCTGCGGCAGGTTCAGGGCCGTGAGCGCAGCCGAACGGCGACGGGCAGCGTGGATCAGACAGGCACGTACGTTTTCGAGGTTCCACCTTCGCCGGCGGGGCAGAGCTGGGCCAAGGAGTCTCCCTTCTGGACCACTGCCGGCGGCTCGGACACGATCCTGCCTGCGGCAGGCAGGGTTCACGCTCTGGAATTCCGGCACGGCTCCCGAAGACCTCATCGCAACGTTCACCCGGAATGGCATGGCCGGCCAGTACGAGCTGCCGATCCATCTCGAAGCAGGCGCGTCTTGGGTGATCGACATGGCGCAATTGATCGCGCTCAATCGGCCCGACTCCAACGGCAGCGTGATTCCCGCCAGTGCCCGGGAAGGCAGCGTGATGTTTGCTAGCACGGCCGGGCCACACGAGCCGCTGAGCCTGGTCGTGAGCGGCGGTGAATATAACGTCCAAACAGCCACCTGCTGTCCCTCCTGCATCAACTGTTGCGGGGTGGTGAGCTTCTCGGTTTCCCCGACGCAGTTCACCTGCCCCGACGGGAATACGTACCAGATGTATGCCTCCGGGGACCTGTTCAATGGCACTCAGCAGGACGTGACCAGCCAATCGACTTGGTCCAGCGACAACACCTCCGTGGCAACTGTCTCCAACCCCGGCGGCCTGATGACGGCGGTGGGGGTAGGCGGCGCGGACATTCAGGCAACTTTCACCTCCCAGCAGGCGGGCGACCCCTCATGCGGCGTCGCCCCCCCAACTGCAACGCACATCGCACCCTTCTGTGCGCAACACCACCCGCAAAACCCTGGCTGCCAGCCGGAGCATCCATTACATGCTCGGCGGCCAGGCCGGCACGTTCTCCATCCCTGCGTGCAATTCCCCCCAGGCAATCGGCGGAGATTCCCGTCCGGTTCCGGTGGCGGAAGACTCCAAAATCAAGTAGCATAGTTGTTTCTGCTAAAGCTGGCCCCTCCTGAACGGCCACTGCTGGAAGGGTGACCCATGAATGTCTCACTCGAAAAGGCGCAACACGCCTTGCTGCGGAACGATTTGCCCGAGTTTGGTCCGGGCGACACCATCCGGGTGCACGTGCGCCTGCATGAGGGCGAAGCCGAAAAAGAACGCATCCAGCCATTCGAAGGCGTGGTGATTGCCAGGAGAGGGCGGCTGGCTTCGGCTACCTTCACGGTCCGCCGAGTCAGCTACGGCATCGGAATCGAGCGGATTTTCCCCGTCCACTCCCCGGTCATCAGCCAGATTGAAGTGATTTCCCGCGGCCGCGTGCGCCGAGCCAAGCTGTACTATTTGCGGCAGCTCAAGGGCAAGGCAGCGCGAATCCGGCGCGAAGAGCGCTACCAGCCGGCGAGCGAACCCATCGCGACCAAGAAATAGTTCCTCGCGGCCCCTGCAAACACAAAGCCTGTTCCCCCCCCGAGGAGTTCAGTTGCGCCCTAAGCCTTCGCCGGCGCTTCGAGGCCAGGGTCGCCCCCGGCCGCTATGATAGAATCTGGGCGGAACCCACGCGATGGGCCGGCTCTGTTCCTCCCGTTACGAACGTGAGGCCCGCAAGCTCGGCTTTGCGTGCATCGCCGGACTGGATGAAGTTGGCCGGGGAGCGCTGTTCGGGCCGGTGACTGCCGCAGCGGTGGTGCTCGACCCCGCGCGCCGCATTCACGGTTTGGACGACTCGAAGAAACTGAGGCCGGAGCGGCGCGAACAGTTGGCGGCGCGGATCCGGGAGCATGCGCTCGCTTGGGCGGTGGCCGAGGTGGACGCCGGGCGGATTGACGCCTGGAACATTCATCAGGCCAGTTGCCAGGCGATGCTACAGGCGCTTTCCGAACTCGAACTGGTTCCCGACTATCTCCTCATCGACGCCGTGACCTTGCAGACTTCCATCCCGCAGAAATCGTTGATACGAGGCGATGCCCGATCCATTTCCATCGCCGCCGCGTCCATCCTCGCCAAGCAGGCGCGGGATGCGGTGATGGACAAGTGGGCAACTGCCTATCCGCAGTACCGCTTCGAGCGCAACCGGGGTTATGCCACCGCCGATCATCTCGAAGCGCTGCGGCGGTTCGGCCCCACTCCCCACCACCGCTTTTCCTATGCTCCCGTTCGCCAAGCGGGGTGCTGGGCCGCGTCGGCGACGCAGGCCGTTCTGCCGCTGCCCGGCCCGCCGGAGGGGAACGGAGCCGAATGAGCGATCTGGCGAGCGATCGGCTGGGGCGTCTGGCGCTGGCGTTCGCGTGGTTCGATCTGGGATTACTGGTCATCCTCCTGCCGTGGTCGCCGGTTTGGGAGAGCAACTCGCTGCTGACTCGTTATCCCAGCCTGATTCCCTATCTGCTGAATGGTTACGTGCGCGGCGCCATCAGCGGACTCGGCGTGCTCGACGTGATGATGGCCGCCGACGCGCTGTTTCGCCGCCGCCACACCGCCGTTGTCACCCGCCAATAGTCCCGTTCTCTGCTACGTCACCGAGCGCCGGACGCTCGATGCCCCCGCCGGGACCGCCGCCGAGGCGGCCGTGCTCGAAACGGCTGCCCGCGCCGCCGCTGCCGGCGTCGATTGGATTCAAATTCGCGAGCCGGACCTCGCCGGCGGCGCGCTTCTCCATCTTGCGGCCGAGTGCGTTCGCCGATGCGCACCGGCGCGAATTCTGGTGAACGACCGGCTCGATGTCGCTCTGGCCGCCGGGGCCGGCGGAGTGCACCTGGGAGGCCGGGGATTGCCGGTGGCGGCGGTGCGTGGCTGGTGTCACCAACACGCGCCCGCGGAATTTCTGGTGGGCGCTTCGTGTCATTCGCCGGAGGAAGCCCGCGCCGCCGAACGTGACGGCGCCGACTACCTTTTCTTCGGGCCCGTCTTCGCCACCCCCTCGAAGCTCGCCTACGGCCCCCCGCAAGGCCTCGACCGGCTGGCGGAGGCCGCCCGGGCAGTGCGAATCCCCATGCTCGCCATCGGCGGCGTCACGCCGCAAAACGCCGCCGCCTGCATCGCGGCCGGAGCCCGGGGCGTCGCCGCGATTCGCTGGTTTCAGCAGCGCGAGCTGGCAACAGCCGTCGCCGCCCTGCGCGCCGCCTGCCGCCAGCCAGGAACGAACGGTTGATCGGCGCTCCGAGGCCTCACAGCTGAAACGCACCGGATGCGCCTGCGCACGATCCGCCCGGAGGTTTTGCATCGGCCTGGCTCCGCTGACGCCCTCGCCCGAGATGTCTTGGCTCAATGAATTGGCCCTCATCCCAAACACCGTTATTCTGAGCCCGCCGCGGCGGGCGGGCCGGCACCTTTTCTTTTCGCGGAAATCCTGCCTCGCGGATTTCCGCGTCGTCCCGAACCTTTGGGACGCGCAGTCGAAGTGCGCCTTTTGCGCCCGGGACGGGTCTATGGGGAATCCCTTCCCAACGTAGGGTCCGGGGGATGTCAACAGAAACCAACGGGCTCTAGTATAATTTCCTGCGGCTCCGCCCGGTGGAGGCAAAGCCCCCTTGCAGTCCGTATTGACGCCGCTGGAACTGCTGGCTCGCAGCGCCTCGGTCTATCGCGATTCGATTGCGGTGGTTGACGGCGAGCGGCGGATCACCTATTCCCAGTTCAACCAGCGCGTTCACCGGTTCGCCTCCGCCCTCGCCCGCCAGGGAGTCGCGCCGCGGGATCGCGTCGCCGTGCTCGCCCGGAATGGCAGCCTCGCCCTCGAGAGCCATTTCGGCGTGCCGCTGGCCGGCGCGGCCCTGGTGATGCTGAACGTCCGCCTCCAGCCCGCCGAATTGGCGCGGATCCTCACCCATTGCGGCGCCAAGCTGCTGCTGGGCGAACCCCGCCTGCTCGCTCCGCTCGAGTCGCTAAGAGGAACTATCCCCGCGCTCCGCGAGGTCGTCGCCGATTACGAACAGTTCCTCGGCGAGGGCGATCCGTCCTTCGAATCCATCCCGCCGGAAGAAGAAAGCGTGATTGCCATCAACTACACCAGCGGAACCACCGGGGAGCCCAAAGGCGTCATGTACACGCATCGCGGCGCGTACCTGAACGCCGTGGGCGAGATTCTCGAACACGGTCTTTCCCCTTATGCCACCTATCTGTGGACCCTACCGATGTTTCATTGCAACGGCTGGTGTTTCCCTTGGGCGGTGACGGCGGCGGGAGCCCGGCACGTGTGTCTGCCGGATGTGAATCCGGCTCTCGTGGTCGAGCTGATTCTCCAGGAAGGCGTCACCCACCTGTGCGGCGCCCCGGTCGTGCTGCTCACCTTGACCGAATATTGCCGGGAACGGGGAATCCGGCTGAACCAACGGCTGAAAATCGTCACCGCGGGCGCTCCGCCCACGCCGGCGGTGATTCGGGCGGCCGAGCAGATGGGCGCCGAGGTGGCCCACGCCTACGGTCTCACCGAGACTTACGGACCGCATTCGATCTGCGCGTGGCAGCCGCAATGGGACGGGCTGCCCCAGGACGAGCGGGCGCAACTGAAATCCCGCCAGGGCGTTCCCTACCTGATCGCCGGAACCGGAATGCGGGTTGTCGATGCCGAGATGAACGACGTTCCCGCCGATGGAAAGACGATGGGAGAAGTCGTCATGCGGGGCAACAACGTGATGCTCGGCTACTATCGCGATCCCGCCGCCACCGCCACCGCCTTTCGCGGCGGCTGGTTTCATTCGGGCGATCTCGCGGTGGCCCACCCCGACGGCTACATCGAGTTGCGCGACCGCAGCAAAGACATCATCATCTCCGGCGGGGAGAACATTTCCTCGGTCGAAGTGGAGAAAGTGCTGGCCGAGCATCCGGCGGTGCTCGAAGCCGCCGTCGTCGGCGTACCCGACCCGAAGTGGGGAGAAGTGCCGCTCGCTCAGGTCGCCTTAAGAGACGGCCTCGGGGCGAGCGAGCGCGACCTGATCGACTTCTGCCGCGGCCGGCTGGCCCATTTCAAATGCCCGAAGTACGTGAGATTCGGGCCGCTGCCGAAAACCTCGACGGGGAAGGTTCGCAAGAACATCCTGCGCAGCGAGCGGCGGCCGGCGGGCGAAGGAGCGTGAATCATGCCGTACGAAACGATCCGTTTTGAGAGCGAAGGCAATCTGGCGATCCTCACCTTGAACCGGCCGAACCGCCGGAACGCGCTCTCGCTCGAACTCATGCGCGAACTCATCGATTGCTTGCGCCGCGTCGGTGATGACCGCGCCTGCCGCGCCGTCATCCTCGCCGCCGCCGGCAAGGTCTTCTCGTCGGGACACGACCTCGGCGAGATGGTGGGCCGCGACATCAATGAATACCGGCTCATCTTCGACGTCTGCTCCGAATTGATGACGACGGTCCAGTCGATTCCCCAGCCGGTGATCGCCCAGGTCCAGGGCATCGCTACAGCGGCCGGATGCCAGTTGGTCGCCACCTGCGACCTGGCGGTGGCATCCGAAGATGCTGCCTTCTCCACCCCGGGCGTGAAAATCGGGTTGTTTTGCACCACCCCCATGGTCGCGCTTAGCCGGGCGATCGGCCGCAAGCGCGCGCTCCAGATGCTGCTCACCGGCGAACTGGTCGATGCGCCAACCGCCGCCGAGTGGGGCTTGATCAACTTGGTTGTCCCCTCCTCCGAACTCGCCGCGGCTGCCAGGAATCTGGCGACGCGGATTTCCTCCGCCAGCGCGTTCACTGTCGCCTTGGGCAAGGCGGCGTTCTACGCGCAAGTCGATTTGGACCAGCCGAAGGCCTACGCCTACGCCAAAGAGGTCATGAGCATGAATTCGCTTGCCGCCGACGCCCAGGAAGGCATCTCCGCCTTCCTCGCCAAGCGACAGCCGTGCTGGGCGGGCAAGTAGATTCTGTCTTGGCTCTCAAGGTGTCTTTGATTGAGGTGGCGCGGAGGGCGGGGTCCTCGCGCCCCCCTCGGGCTGAGGGGTGGCGCACCCTTCGGGTTTAAGGGTGCGGGTGTTCTCCTGATTTCCGCGCGCATGCCCGCCAGCGCCTGTCATGCTGAGCCCGCCGCGGCGGGCGAAGCATCCCGTTAATCCCGCCGGAATCTACGGTGCCCGCCGGGTCACCCCGCCCCGTTCTCGTGCGCCCTCAGCACCGCCAGCCCCTCTCTCCCCCCTTACCAGGGAACCGGACAGCCACGCTACAATCCTTATCTCGGTCATGACGCGAGAATTATTCGGCACCGACGGCATTCGAGGCGTTCCCGGCTGCTTTCCGCTCGATGACGCCACTGTTTACGCCGTCGGCCTGGCGCTCGGCGAGTTGGTTGGGCGTCGCGGAGACGGAGCCGAACCCCGCGTCCTCATCGGCAGGGACACGCGGGAATCGGGCCCTCATCTCGCCCTACGGCTCGCCGCCGGGCTCAGGGCGGCGGGCGTCGTGCCGGTCTCCGCGGGCGTGTTGCCAACGCCCGGCGTGGCGGCGCTGGTGCGGGCCAAAGGCTTCGCCGCCGGCGCGGTGATTTCCGCGTCGCACAATCCATTCACCGACAACGGCATCAAAGTGTTCAGCGAGCGGGGAACCAAATTCCCCGATGAAACCGAAGAGCGGCTGGAAGCGGAAATCGCCCGCCACCGCCGCGCTCCCGCCACCGGCGCCGCCGCCCTCGATACCGACCCGGCGCTCGCCGCCGAATATCTGGATTTGCTGCGAGCCCGCGCCGGCGCGAAACTCGACGGCCTCTCGGTGGTTCTGGATTGCGCCAACGGCGCCGCCAGCGGCCTGGCGCCCGAACTCTTCGTCTCGCTCGGCGCCCGCGTCACCGCCATCAACGCCGCGCCCGACGGGCGCAACATCAATGCCGGCTGCGGCTCGCTGCACCCGCAGGGGATGTCCCGCGCCGTCGTCGGTTGCGGCGCCGCATTCGGCGCCGCCTTCGACGGCGATGCCGATCGCGCCATCTTCGCCGCTGCCTCCGGAAAACTGGTCGATGGCGACGGCGTGCTCTACATGGCGGCGCGAGCGCTGCGCGCCAGCGGCAAGCTGGCGGGCAACCTCGTGGTGGGTACGACGATGACCAACCTCGGTCTCGAACGCGCCTTGGCCGGCGAAGGTATCGGGCTGGTGCGCGTTCCGGTGGGCGACCGCTACGTGCTCGAGGAACTGGTGCGCCGCGGCGGCAATCTGGGCGGCGAGCCCTCCGGCCATGTCATTTTCCTCGACGACTCCCCGGCAGGCGACGGCTTGGCCACCGCCCTGAAAGTCGCCGAGTGGGTGGCGCGGCAGGGCCCGCTCGAAAACTTGGTCGCCGGCCTGGCCTGCTATCCGCAGAAAATCGTCAACGTCCGCGTGCGCTCCAAGCCGCCGCTCGATTCCCTGCCCGCCGTCGCTCACGCCGCTCGCGAAGCCCGCAGCGCTCTGGGCGACCGTGGCCGCATCGTCCTCCGCTATTCCGGCACCGAATCCCTGGCGCGAGTGATGGTGGAAGCCGAGCGCGAAGAGGACGTCGAGCGCTGGTCGGGAACCATCGCCCGGGCGATCGAAGAAACGCTCGGAAGGCAGTCAGGGCATTGAGGGGAGCCGTGCCGGGCCGGGCGGCGGCCCGGCGCTGCTTCGAATTCCGGGGACGGCGCTAACTGCAGCCGCTTGTGGCGCCGCAATTGATGCACTTGTAGCAACTGCCGTTGGGCACCATCAGCATCCCGCATTCGGAGCAGGAGGGGGCGTCGTCGAGCGAGGCGGCAAACGGCGAGCGGCTCGCAGCGGGCTGGGGTTCTCCCATGGCTGGTTTGCCGGCCTCGCCGGCAGGCGCCGGCGTCGTGAGCGCGGCCTGCGCCGCCGGATTCGCCAGATACTCGCGGGAGATGAATTTCCCGCCGAGCCAGCGGGCCACGTAGTCGAGGATGGACTTGGCGTAGGGGATTTCCGGATTGCCGGTAAAGCCGGAAGGCTCGAAGCGGGTATTGAGCAGCTTGTCGACCAGCGCCCGGGCCGGCACGCCGTACTGCAACGCAATCGACACCGACACGGCGAAGCCGTCCATGATGCCCGCCAGCGTCGAGCCTTGCTTCGCCATCTTGATGAACAGCTCGCCCGGCGCACCGTCGGCGTACATCCCCACCGTCATGTAACCCTCGGTTCCCGAGATCGAGAAGCGGTGCGTGATCGAATGACGCTCGGGGGGCAGCTTGCGCCGCTGCACGTTGGCAAACAACTCCTTCTGGCTGGGGGCGGAGCCGGCGGCGGGAATCGGCGCCGAAGCGGCAGCCGCGGCGGGCGTCGGGTGCTGGGAGGCGGCCGGCGCCGGGGCGGCTGCCTTTTCTTCGGCCTTCCTCTCCCCGGCGGCCGAGAGCGGCTGGGAGCGCTTCGAGTTGTCGCGGTAGATGGCGACGGCTTTCAGTCCCAGCTTCCAGGACTCGATGTAGGCTTCCATGATTGCGTCGACGGTGGATTCCTCGGGCATGTTGATGGTTTTGCTGATGGCGCCGGAGAGGAACGGCTGGGCGGCGGCCATCATCCGCAGGTGTCCGCGCCAGCCGATGGCCCGGCTGCCGGCGGCGGGTTTGAGGGAACAATCAAATACCGGCAGATGCTCCGGCATGAGACCCGGCGCGCCTTCGATCGTGCCGTAGCGGTCGACGAAATCGACGATTTCCGCCACGCGCTCGGGCTCGTAGCCCAGGCGCATCAGCGCCTGAGGCACGGTGTTGTTGACGATTTTCAGCACGCCCCCGCCCACCAGCTTCTTGTATTTCACCAGGGCCAGGTCGGGCTCGATCCCGGTGGTGTCGCAATCCATCATGAAGCCGATGGTCCCGGTCGGCGCCAGCACGGTCACTTGAGAGTTCTTGTAGCCGGCCCGCTCGCCGAGCTCCAGAGCGCCGTCCCAGGCCTGCTGCGCCGCGCGGTGCAAGGGCGCCTGCACGTTCTCGGGATGAACGCTCCGCAACGAATTGCGGTGCATGCGAATCACGTCGAGCATCGACTCGCGATTGGGTTGGTAGTCGGGAAACGCGCCCATCCGCTCGGCGATACGCGCCGATTGGAAATAAGCCTCGCCGGTCATCACTGCGGTAATGGCGGCGCACATGTCGCGGCCGGAGTCCGAGTCGTAAGGCACGGCCAGCGACATCAGCAGCGCCCCGAGATTGGCGTAGCCCAGGCCGAGGGGCCGGAAACGATGGGAATTGTCGGAAATGCGAGCCGTGGGATAGCTGGCGTTATCGACGAGAATCTCCTGGGCGGTGATGGTGATATCCACCGCCTGGCGGAACGCCTCGACGTCGAATTCGGCGGCCGGGCCCAGGAATTTCATCAGGTTCAGGGAAGCCAGGTTGCAAGCGGTATCGTCGAGGAACATGTACTCGCTGCAGGGATTCGAGGCGTTGATCCGGCCCGAGGCCTTCGACGTGTGCCAGCGATTGATCGTGCTGTCGAACTGCATGCCCGGATCGCCGCAGTGCCAGGTGGACGCGGCGAGCTTGCGCAGCAGGTCGCGCGCACGGTAGCAGGTGGCCGGCTCGCCGGTGCGTACCTGCCGGGTCCACCACTCGCCGTCGCGCTCGGCCGCTTCCATGAACTCGTCGGTCACCCGCACCGAATGGTTGGCGTTCTGGTAGAAAACCGAGCTGTAAGCTTCGCCGTCGATGCCTGAATCGTAGCCGTGCTCGATCAGGATGTGCGCCTTGCGCTCTTCCCGCATCTTGCATTCGATGAACTCGACGATGTCCGGGTGATCGATGTTCAGGATCACCATCTTGGCGGCTCGGCGCGTCCTGCCCCCGCTCTTGATCACTCCGGCGAACGAGTCGAATCCCCGCATGAAGCTCACCGGACCGCTGGCCGTCCCCCCGCCGGAAAGTGCTTCGTGGCTCGAACGGAGCGCGGAGAAGTTCGTCCCGGTCCCCGAACCCCACTTGAACAGCAGGCCTTCGCTCTTCGCCAGGTCCATGATCGAAGCCATGTCGTCCTGCAGCGATTGGATGAAGCAGGCGGAACACTGCGGCTTGGCCTGGACCCCCACGTTGAACCAGACCGGCGAATTGAAGCTCATTTTCTGCTCGACCAGCAGGTGCGTCAGTTCGTCGCGAAAGGCGTCGCGAGAGGCGTCGTCGGCAAAATAGCCTCCCTGCTCGCCCCAGCGCACGATCGTGTTCGCCACCCGGCCGATCAGCTGCCGGATGGAACTCTCCCGCTCGGGCGTGCCGACGCGGCCGTGAAAGTATTTCGAGGCGACGATGTTCGTCGCCGTCTGCGACCAGTTCTTGGGCACTTCGACGTTGTCCTGGGAGAAGATCACCTGGCCCTTTTCGTTGGTGATCAGCGCGCCGCGCCGCTCCCACTCCACCGCGTCGAACGGCGCCAGTTGGCCGCCGGTGAACAGCCGCCGGAAAACCAGTCCGGTGGCGGCGCCGGTTTCGGTATAGCGCTCTCCCCCATTCGCAACGGTTTTTTCATCTGCCATGAGCGATTCCCCCAAGTGGAGTGTGTGGTCGGCGAGGAAGAAGGGGTGAGAAAGAGTCGATCGTCGCCCAACTCGATTTCATTGTAACTCGAAATTCCGGAAGCGTTCGTGCCGCCGCCTGCCAGCGGTGGCAGAATGCCGGTCGCGGTGAAAGAAAAAAAGATGCCCAAGCCGCGATGCGCTGGCGTCGGTCTTTTACGTCGGCCTTAGGACATCCCCCGCGGGCGATGAGTGTACCCCTTGTGGAAACCATGTCAAGGGCTTCTCACAAGATGTTTGGCTCTTCTGGTAAACAGACACAATGGCTAGGGGCTCGCTTGCATCCGACGCCCCGGCCGCGTCCACCGGGATTGTGCCAGAATAAGGCGATCGTGCTCCCTCAAGGGCTTCGAATCCGGTGTCTTTCTCAATTCCAGAAATTTGCCGCCCCGGCCCGCCGGCTGACGGCTGCCCGCGGAGCGCAGCCTGATTCCGCCCGCCCGGGCCCGAACCTCCGGGGCCCGACCCTGTCGGGGAAAGTCATCGCCGTCATTTTCTTGCTCGCCGCGCTTCTTTCCCAAAGGCAGGCAGCCGCGCAGGACCGCGCCCGCGGCCTCGTCGATCGCACCGTCGCCAACCAGCACCGCGACGACGACGCGCTTTACTTCTACGAGCGGGTCCAGCGCCGGATCGAATACGACGGCGCTGCGCTCGCCTCCGACAATACCTATCGCCTCGTCCCCACCGGCACCGGCCGCCTGAGCCTGCTCGTCAAGCGCGGCCACCAGCCGGTGAATCTCGATCTCTACCGGAAAGAATTGCGGGATTGGCAGGAAGTGCTCACTCACGCAATCGACCCTAACGACCCTCGGCAGCAGCGCTCCGCCGACCAGCGGAAGCGGATGGACCATGACCGCGCCGAATTGATCGACGCCATCGGCCGCGCTTTCCGGCTCACTTGGCTGGGCGAAACAACGGAAAGCGGCCGAACGCTCGCCCGCATCCGGTTCGATCCCGACCCTGCCTTCGTGCCCCCTTCACGCGAAACCGAGTTGCTCCGCCACGTCCGCGCCACCGTCTGGATCGACGAGCAGGCGGCACAGTTGGCTCGCGGCGAAGCGGAGGTTGCGAGCGACATCTCCGCCGGCGGAGGGCTTATCGGCAAGATTTATGCCGGCGGGCGCTTCGCGATCGAGCAGCGGGAAGCCGGCCCGGGCGTATGGCTCCCCGCCCGCGTCGAGTATTCCCTGCGCGGCCGGAAGTTCTTTATTGGATTTAACGAGCATAAGGTAACGGTGACCGGCCGCTATCGCTACATCGGCGTCCCTCTCCAGGCCCTCCAGGCGGTTCGCGCCGACCTCGCCAGCGGCCGCGGTTTCCCCGCCGACCCGTGACGCGAAGCGGTTCCGTCGGCCACGAGCCGGGCCGCGCTTTCGCAAAAACTCAAGGCAAATTTGGCTCGCCGATGCCTAGGGGGTAGACTGGGGCGAGAACCACAAACAAGGCGATGGAGTTCGCCTGAACCGCTCGCAAGAGCTGATGACTCCTGGTTGCCGAGAGGCGTCCGGGAGTTTTTATTTGGCGCTCCGGCAACTGAAACGGAGCGAGAATGCGCGTATTGTTGGTGGCCGTTTTCGGTCTGGCGGGAACTCTGGCTCGGTACAGCCTGGAAGGCGCAGTGCAGTCTGTGGCCGGGGCGGCCTTTCCGCTGGGCACGCTGGTGGTCAACCTCTCAGGCTGCTTCTTGCTGGGGCTCGTCGCTCGCTTTTCCCTGAATCACGCCTGGGTGCCTGCCGACTGGCGGGTGGGAGTGACGGTGGGATTTTTCGGGGCGTTCACCACTTTCTCCACGTTTGGTTGGGAAACGGTGCGGCTGCTCGATGGCGGGGAATGGACGAAGGCAGGGCTGTACGTCGCGGCGAGCCTCCTCGGCGGCTTGCTGCTCATGCTGCTGGGAATCCGCCTGGGCGGCGCCCTGTAGGAGGCAAGGGCGATGGAACACGAACGATTCGAGGGCGAACGGACGCTGATGAGGATTCACATCGGAGAATCGGACCGCTGGCAGGGCAAGCCGCTGCACCAGGCGCTGGTCGAGTAGTTTCGCCGGGAAAACTTGTCCGGGGTCACGGTTCTGCGAGGGGTGGGCGGTTACGGATCTTCCAGCATTTACCACACCGAACGCATCCTCCGGCTGTCCCAGGACCTGCCCATGGTGGTCGAGGTGGTGGAATCTTCCGACCGGATCGAACGCATCCTGCCCGCCCTCGACCGCATGATAGAAGGGGGGCTGGTCACCTTGGAGAAAGTGCGCGTGATTCTGTATCGGTCCAGTCGCTGACCCGCGGCCGGCGGTCATGACGGAAAAATTGAAACTCGGCGAGAACCACCGGCGTGCCATCTCCGTGCTCTTGCGGGAAGTCGAGCGGATGTGCGAAGCGATTGACTCCTGCCTTCAGGCACGCCCCGGGGCGCTCCAGCGCCTCGTCGACGACCTGACGGCTCCCCAACGAAGAAAGCTGGCTCGCATGATCGAGAGCCTGCGCGCAGAACTGGGCCGGCTGGAGCGCGAAATCGAGCTCGACGCTGCTCTCAAATCGCCCCGCCGCACGATTCTGGCGCTGCTTTCCGCCCAAATCGTCAACTTGCAGGAATCAACCGCTGCCGGCTTGCGCGGTTACGGGCCGATGCCCGAAACCGCCAGCCGTAAACTCGACGCCGAAACCGCCCAGCTCATCCTCCGGCTCGAGGAGATGATCGCAGTGCTCGCCGGGAAATCCTGATCGGCCCGGCGAACGCCGCCGGCGATCCCCGGAACTGCCCGCGCCGCTCAGGAGGCCGAGGCGGCGACTCCCTTTTCGATTGGCGCGCCCACCAGATTGCCCCATTCGGTCCACGAACCGTCGTAATTGCGGACGTTCTGAAGGCCCAGCAGGTATTTGAGCGCGAACCAGGTGTGCGAGCTGCGCTCGCCAATCCGGCAATAGGCGATGGCGTCGGCGCCGTGCACTCCCTTGCCCTGGTAGAGCTGAACGAGCTCGTCGTAGGATTTGAAAGTGCCGTCCTCCCCCGCCGCCTGCGACCACGGCACGTTGATCGCCGTGGGGATGTGGCCGCCGCGCTGCGCCGTCTCCGACATGCCCGGCGGCGCAATCACCTTGCCAGTGAATTCGTCCCCCGAGCGAACGTCCACCAGATGGGCGCGCGAGCGCCCGTCGATCACCGCGAACACGTCGTCGCGAAACGCCCGCACCGACGGGTCGGGCGCCGGAGCTCGATAAGAGGAGGGAGCAATCCGGGGCGCGTCGGTGGCCGTGGGACGGCCTTCCAGCAGCCATTTCTTCCGCCCGCCGTTCATCAGCCGCGCGTCCCCGTGACGAAAATACTTCATTTGCCACAAGGCGTAGGCTGCGAACCAGTTGTTGTTGTCGCCGTAAAGAATCACCGTCGTCTCCGGCGTGATTCCCGAACGCCCCATCAACTCCTCGAATTGACTTTTGTCGAGAATGTCGCGGCGAACGCCGTCTTGCAATTGGGTCTGCCAGTTCCAGCCCACCGCGCCTGCCACGTGTCCCTGATCGTACGCCGACGTATCCACGTCCACTTCCACCAGCCGCACGTTCGCGTCGTGGCCGTGTTCCGCCACCCAATTGGTCGAAACCAGCATTTCCGGATGCTTATAGTCCCCCATGGGGAAACCTCCTCCGCGCCATTGAGTTCATGAAGCCGATAACCAAAATACCGTAGTCATACTAGGGATTCAATTTCCGCCCGCCGGATTCAGACCTTCTCCCGGGATTGAAGCGGCGGCACATGCCGCAGCCCGCCAGGATCACACCGCTCTCAACTCGTCGCCCGCAGACTCGTATTCGATCCGCATCACCCAGGCGGGCCGCAGGTTGTTTTCCGCCAGCCATCTTTCCACTGCTTCCCGGTCGGCGCCTTCCATTTCGGCGAGCATGCGCCCCTCGATGAAATTCCACGCCGTGCGGCGGAGGACAACGCCGCCGCCCGAACCCGAGAGTTTCTGGACTAAAGCTTCGGCGCCCTGGCGGGTCATGCAGGCCAGGGTGTGGAGCGACAGGTAGCGCGGCATGACGGCTCCTCCGGACGGGCGCTAGAACGTGGTGATGGCGAGGAAAATGTCCTCGATGGTCGGGGTCGTGTCGTCACCCACGATGTTGTTGGCGAACGATAGAAAAGTGGCGAAGTGGGCCTGGGTGGTGATGGCCGGGTAGAGGCTGTTGCCGTTGCCCAGGGTCTTGCCGTCGGCGGCGACGGAGATGAGCGCGGTTCGCGCCGTGCAGCCGGCGGCGCCAGCGCAGGTGTCGCGGCCGAAAATCTGCTCGAAGCCGTTGGTGGTGGTGGAAACCAGGTTCGACGCGGCGGAGGCAAACAGGATGAACCGGCCGGACTGGTCCACCTGGGGGAACTCGGCGACGCTGTTGGCCGGAGAAATACCGTCGCTCGCCAGCGAAACGAGCGCCGTGGCCCGGGTGCAAGCGGCGCTTGCTCCGGCGCACATGTCGCGCTCGTACACCTGTTGTGGCGTTCCCGGGGCCAGCGCGGCGGCGAGCAGGTTGGTTGCCTGGGAGCTGAAGGCGACGAATCGGCCGTCGGAGGTGAGCGCGGCCGGGCCGCTTGGCCCGTTGCCCGGGCTGGAGCCGTCGGAACCCACGGAAACCAGACTGGTGGCCGGATTGCACGAGGCCGCCCCGATACAGGTATCGCGCCAGTAGAGTTGTTGCGTACCCGCGCTGGGGATGCTCACCAGGTTGGTTGCCGTCGAGGAAAATGCCACGAATCGCCCTCCGCTCGATACCGCCGGCGCGGAACTGGCGCCATCGGCGGGGGTGATCCCGTCCGCCGCGACGCTGGCCAACCTGGTGGCCGGGCTGCAACCGGCCGCGGCGTTCAGGCAGGTGCTGCGCAGGTAGATTTCCGGGGTGCCGGTGGTGGTCGTTCCCGCCAAATTCGTTGCCGTCGAAACGAAGGCCACATACTGGCCGTCGGGGCTGATGGAGGGCTGGCTGCTGGCTCCGTTGGCCGGCGTCACCCCGTCGGGAGCGACGCTGATCAGGCTGGTCGAAGGCGCGCAAGAACCGGTGGTGCCCAGGCAGGTATCGCTCAGATAAATTTCATTGGCTCCGGTGCCGGCCCCGGTTACCAGGTTCGTCGATGCCGAGGTGTAGACGACGAACCGGCCATCGCTCGAGATGGATGGCTCCAGACAATCCCCATTGGGCGGCTGGGCATTGTTGCCCACGCTGCCGAGGACGGTTTGCGGAGTGCAACCCTGGCTGATGCCGAGGCAAGTGTCGCGGACGAACACGTTTGCCACCGCGTTCGCCAGGTTCGCCACCAGGTTCTGCGAGATCGAACTGAAGGCGATGAACCGGCCGCCGCCAATCACCGGTCCCGACTTGCCGGGATTGCCGATTCCGGCGCTCGCCTGCGCCCCGCTTGAGGAAACATCCACCAGGCTCGGCAGCCCCTCGCCGTTCGGGCCGGGAATCACCTGATAGAGCGCCGGAGCGGACGTACCGCCGCCCGGAGACGGATTGGTGACAGTCACGAAAGAGGTGCCCGCGGCTCCCAGATCTGCTTGGGTGATCGTGGCCACCAACTGGGAACTCGAATTCCAGGTGGTGCCGCGCGGGCTCCCGTTCCAATTCACCACGCTGTTCGACTGGGTGCACGTCTGCACCCCGGTGGTCGTGTTCGTGCTCAGCACCTGGCACACGAACCCCCTTCCGTTGACGGTCAGCGCGAAGGCCGGGCCGTTGGCCGTCGCCTGCGTGGGAGAGATCGAAGAAATCGTGGGCTGCGGATTGTTGACCGAGAACTGGACGGCATTCGACAGCCCGCCGCCGGGCACCGGATTCAGCACCGCTACGTTGATGATGCCCGACAACTGAATGTCGGTGGGCTGGACCGAGCCCTGGATTTGCCCGCTGTTCACGAACGTCGTCGTCAGGTTCTCTCCGTTCCAGGTGACCACCGAGGTAGTCGCAAACTTGGTGCCGTTCACCGTCAGAGTGAACCCGCTGCCTCCCACCTGGGTCCCCGTGGGCTGGATCGAGGTGATTGTCGGGATATTCGTAGGCGAGGGTTTGATAGTGAAATTGAAGGTATTGGAATTGCCGCCGCCCGGCGACGGATTCACGACCACCACCGGCACCGTTCCCGGGGTTGAAAGCAGGCTTTGGTCGATGGTGGCCTGGAGTTCGCCGCCGTTAATGAAGAATGTGGCGAGCGGTATGCCGTTCCACTGCACCGAAGTCCCGAAGACGAAGTTCTTTCCCGCCACCGTCAGCGTGAACGTGGCGCCGCCAGCCACGGCGCTGGCGGGCGAGATGGCCGAAATCGCCGGCACTGGATATTGGATGTACTGGCTGCAGCCTGCCAGGGCGGCCATCATCGCCGCCAAAACCACTCCCCCCACCGCCGGACCGACTGACCTCACTCGTTCCCTCCAGCCCCCGTTTGGGGCCGGCCCCAGCCCCTCCGAATCAGCAAAGATAGCATATCCAACCAGGGGAGTTGGGTGGCTCGAAGTCTCGCGGTAATGGCTCAGTCCCGAATCCCGGTCCGAAGCTTCGGACCTTCGGGATCGGCAGGCAGGGGCGCCCGCCGCGGCGGGCGGCAAGCCGCAACCAACGGCCCCGTGGCATCCCGCCCTGCGGGACCTGTGTGCTTGCCTGCCCTCGTTGGTCGCCGCCGGCGCACGGTTGGTTGCGCTCGGCGAAATTGTCGAGGGGCCTGCTCAGGTGCGGGGGTTCCGGTCAGGTCGTAAACATGGCGGTAACGCCTACGGCGCCAGCCAGGTAAACCAACCAGAGCACGATCACCACGGCGAGCGCGCTGCCGAAACTCACTTTCCTAGACGAGCCGGCGGCCGAATAGCCGATTGCCAGCAACGCCAGCGTCCAGAAGGCAAACACGTCAAGCGAACCCGCCAGGACCCTCAGCCATTGCGCCGCGTCGATCGGCAAGAATACCCCGACGTTCGAAGCAACCAGGTTTTGCAAATCGACCCCTTCAGGCGGCTTCGTCAGCACGATCACGATTCCCAGCAACCCCCGGACCACTTCCGGCAGAAAGGCGTGAGCGGCGATCCCGAACGATGCCCCAAACCGGATGCTGGTGCCGAAAATGATGTTGAACGCCCCAACGAAGATCCCCGCAATCACGGCAAGCACGATCACCGTGCCAATCGTGCCCCCGCCGTACCCGAACATCGGCGCGGTGCGCACGGCGCGATCGAGCGCTTGGGCGCGCTGGTTGGGGCTCAGCGCCGCAATGCGCGTGCTGCGGGCAAATTGCTTTTCTATGAACCCGCGCCAACCCACCCGGCGGCCGTAGCTGTAGGTCAACGCCACGTTCAGCACGATCAGAAGCACCAGCGGCCACAACCAGCTCGGCCTGGCGGCAATCGAGGCGAAAGTGGCCCGGGGGCTCACCAGCGCGCCCACCAGCCGGTCCATCGATCCTTGCTGCGCCGAGTTTTCCGGTGCCCCTTCGTCGTTCGCCATGCCGGAACTCCTCCGCACAATCCCTTCGCGGCGCCACCCCGAAGCTTCGGGGGCCCGCCGCCCCCTCGCCGCGTACCCTAGCACAACTCGCGCCGGCGTCGTATGCAATCCTGCCGGTGGGTGGTGGCTCAGTCCCGAATCCCGGTCCGAAGCTTCGGACCTTCGGGATCGGGAGGCAGTGGCATCCCGCTCTGCGGGACTTGTGCGCCGCCCACTTTTGCCGCAAACCCCAGCCGTCACCGACCCGTCCGAGCCGCGACCCCGCAGAGCGGGGGAGCGGGACCAATTCCCATTGCACGATCGTGATCGTCTGCAGCCGGTGGCACAGCTCCGCCAGCCGCAACCCATCCATTCCCTTGGTAGGGGCGAGCCGGTGGCTCGCCCGCCGCCGCCGCAACTTCGCAAAATCGTCGCGGTGCGCCAACGATCTCGGCGATATGAAACTTCGGGACTGACCCGCCCCGACTCGCGCGTTCACTTGCCTCCCGGCCGCTTTTGACCCACGATGAATCCAGACGCAATGAGCCGCAACCGGAATTTCCGTCCCGCCGCTGGCATCCTCGCTCTGGTGGCCGTTGTGCTGGCAGCCAGCTTGTGGCCGGGCCGCAGCCAGGTCGCGGTCGAAGTTGCCGGCGTGCGGCGCATGAGCTTGACCTCCACGGTGCGCGCCACCGGTGAAATTCGCCCCCTGAACTACACCAACGTGCTGGCGCAGGGCTACGGCAGAATCACCGGAATTCTCGTGAAGGATGGCCAGACGGTCCGCCCGGGAGACTTGCTGCTGCGCGTCGATGACGTCCAGCCTGCCGCCGACCTTCGCGCCGAACAGGCCGCTTTGGACTCCACCCAGGCCGCTCTCTCCGGCGCCAAAGCGGGGCTGCGCGCTGCCCAAGCCTTCGTGGCCCAGCGGCAGGCCGACTTGGCCAAGGCCCGGTTCGACTGGGAGAGAGGCCAAAAACTCTTCGAGGCTGAGGTGATCTCGCGCCAGAATTTCGAGGGCCTCAAGTCCGCTTTCAACCGCGCTCAAGCCGCTCTTCTCACGGCCCAGGCCCAACAGGCCCAGGCCGCCGCTCAACAGGCGCAGGCGGCCGAAAACCTCGTCCGGGCCCACGCGGTTCTCGCCCGCGGCGCGGACGTGCTCCGCAAAACCACCTACGTCGCGCCCATTGGCGGTACCGTTTCCTATATCGCCGCGCGCGTTGGAGAAGCCATTGAGCCGGGGGTCGAAAGCTCCTCGGGCGCCTACCTGTTGACCATCTCGGACATGTCGGTGATGATCGCCGAAGTTCGACTCAATGAAAATGACGTGGTTGGCATCCGCGAGGGACAGCCGGCCGTCGCTCAAATCGACGCCGCTCCCGGCAGAACTTTTTCCGGCCGGGTCACCCAAGTGGGAACGCAAGCGATCCTCCAGACTTCAGGACTCACCACTATGCAATCGACCACCAGCAACCAGCAGGCCAAGGAATTCAAGGTCGACGTCACTCTGGACCACCCCCCGCCCGGCTTGCGGCCGGGGATGGCCGTCACCACGGTGATTCAAACCGCGCACAAAGACGGCGTGGTCGCCGTTCCGTTTCAGGCGCTCGTGCTGCGTCCGGCCAGCGAGGTGGGGCGTACGTCGCTGCCCATTAGCCAGCCGGAAGCGCCGGTGGCAATCGCCGCCAGCCCCCAGGGGCCGGACGACACGAACCCTGGCGTGCAAGGGGTGTTCGTGGTTCGATCGGGGCGGGCGATTTTCATGCCCGTCACCATCGGCATCCTGGGTGAAAACGACGTGGAAGTTGTGAGCGGCCCGAAGCCAGGAGATGAGCTTGTGGTAGGGAGCTTCTCAGCGCTGCGCGAGCTTCACTCCGGCGCGCTGGTCAAGATCGCCTCAACGCCCTCCGGCTGACCCGGGCCTGGCGTTCCCGCGACGATCAGGGTGCTCGCGGGGGAACGACCGGCAAATGCTTCACCGCCCAATCGTGCGCGAAATCATCGGGAAGGTCGAGCACTTCCAGTCGGCGGAAGCCCATCTGATGCAGCGCGTGATAGGCGGGACGGATGTTCGGACACTTGTCCATCGGGCAGCAGCCGCAATAGATCACCACTTCGCGGTCGCGGGGAATCGCCGCAACGGCGCGCCTGAGCGCGGCGAGGCCCTCAGGACGTGACGCCGGCCCCGCGTAAATGGCGCCGGGGATGTGGCCGCTGCGATAGAGAACTTCAAAACCCACCTGCACGATGACCGGCGCGCGTGCTTTCGGCCCCTCCACCCCTTTCGCCAAATCCTTCGGTTCCACCCGCGCCGCGTGCTCGAACTCGCGCGCCGCCACAGCGGCTTCCCCCTGGGCCGCGCCGCGGCCCTCCTGCGGAGCGGGCGCTCCGGATGCCAGCAGCACCAGGGAACCGCCTGCCAGGAGCCCGGCGGTGAGAGCGAAAGTCCGTTTCCGCCGGCTCATCGATGTCTCCGCGGGCGCCGGGCGGGAGGCGGGGCGGGCGCGAGCGCGGGAGTTGGCGCAGGCGCCGGCTGAAGCGCTCCAGCCGCCTCTGGCGGCAGCTTGTCCGCTTTGCTGAGCAGCAGGCTCACCTGCCACATCTGCTGGTCGCTGAGCGCTGATTGGAAACTGGGCATGCCCGACAACCGGATGCCGTTTTTCACCTTCCAGTAGGTGACTCCCGGAGGGTCGTCGGTCACCATGCCATCCGGCGTGAAAAGTTGTGGCGCGTGAGGGAACATGCCCTTGCCCTCCACCGAATCCGGCTGATGCGGAAATCCGTGGCAGAACGCGCAATTCTGCGCGTACACCCGCGCTCCCGCCGCCAGATTCTCCGCCACCGGCTCGAGGGGAACCTGTTTCGGGGCCTCGCGCTGCAGGGTGGCATGCAGCGCTTGTTTCGCCAACGTTGTTTCGAAGGGCATGGGCTGCGCCGTGGCCGCCACCGGCGCCCTTCCCGAAGTCAGATAGTAATACGCTCCGCCTGCGACCAGGCAGATGCCCACAATCACCCCAAAGATGAACCGTCCCATGGAAGGATTCCTCCTCTTGGCCCAATCTACGAATTTCGCAGTGTCTCCTTCTCCCGTCCGGTCGGGTAGCGGGTCAGTCCCGAAGCTTCGGAACTGACCCGCTACCCCCGGTCATGCTCTCTTCACCCCGTTGGCCTCGCCGCCTGGATGGGCTTCCTCGCCGCGGGCCTCCCAGGCCGAAAAGAATCGGAAATAGAGATAAATGTTCCCGCTCATCACCGCAGCATAAACGAAAAATGGCAAGGCGATCTCGGCGGTGTCGAACATCCAGCCGGTGAAAGCAATGGCGGCCGAGCTCGCTCCCAGCCGAGCCACCTGGTTCGCCGCCAGCGCCCGGCCCCGCTCCTCGGGCACCACCATCTCCGCCAGCGCCGCCTGCTGCACCGGAACGGCGGCGATGCGCAGCGCCGGGGTGAGGATGTAGATGGCCAGCGACAAGGGCAGCCAGCGGACCAGCGGCATGAGCACCAGCATCGCCGTGCCGATCCCACGGGTCCAGGCGATGCTCTTCACGAATCCCAACCACCGCTCGAGCGCCGGAGCTGCCAGCAGCGTCACCGACGCCAGCAGTCCGGCGATGAAGCCGTACACCGCCATGCTCGATTTCGGCAGCGAATACACCAGCACGAAAAACGGGATCAGGAACGGAACGATCAGGCCGCCGGCAAAGCCGTTCAACATGCCGGTCAGGGAAAACTGGCCGATCACCACCTTGCTGCGCAGCCGGCTGAGCCTGCCGGGAGTGTCTTCCACGCCCAGCCATGCCACCAGCGGCACGCCCGCCGCCGCGATGAGCGTCGCCCACAGGAAGGCGTCGTGCACGTCGAACAGTCTCGCCGTCAGCGAGCCCACCGCTCCGAACGCCCCGCTCAGGAACGAAAAGGTCGAGTAATAGAAGGTTCGCTTGTCGCGGGCCGATAGGTCGGCGATCACTGCGCTCTGAATGGGCGCCGCAGCCCCGCCGATGCCCCCGCCCGCCAGCGAGCCGGTGGCCGAATAGCCGCCGAATGCCGCCGCCAGCATCAGCACCCACAAGTGGCCGGAAAGGAACACGAGCAGCGAACTCACCGGCAGCAGCGCCCCGGCCACCAGCAGCGCCGGCTTGCGTCCCCAGGCGTCGCCCAGCGCACCGATCAGCAACCCAAGCGCCGCCGTCGCCAGCGCGCCCGCGACGTACAGCAGGCCGAGCGTCAGGGGGCCGTAGCGCAGCCGTTGCAGCACCAGGTAGGGAAACACGATCATGATCATGCCGGCGGAGACGCTGCGGGTGGCGCGGAACAGCGTGAGGAGGATGAAATCCTTCCGGCTCATCGCCGCCCTGCATCGTTGCGATCAATTGGCGCTTGCATCGGCGGCCGCGCCAGCCAACAATGCCGCCGCGGAGTCGAGGAGCGAGTCATGTTCGAGCCTGACCTCTTGAAAGGACGGGTGGTTCTGATCACCGGCGGCGGCACCGGGCTGGGCCGCGCGATGGCGCTGCGGCTGGCGGGGCTGGGGGCCGGGGTGTTTCTGGTGGGGCGGCGCGAAGCGCCGCTCGAGGAGACGGCCGGGGAAATTCGCCGCCGGGGCGCCAGCGCCGGCTGGGCGTCGGCGGACGTGCGGGATTTCGCCGCGGTCGAGCGGGCCATCGAATGCGCCGGGCGCGAGTTGGGCCCGGTGGATTCGCTCATCAACAACGCCGCGGGAAATTTTCTGGCTCGCACCGAACGCCTTTCCCCCAACGGATTCGCCGCCGTCGTGGGCATTGTCCTCCAAGGCAGCTTCCATTGCACGCTGGCGCTCGGCCGCCGCTGGATCGACGGCGGCCGGCCAGGGCGAGTGGTCAACATCCTCACCACGTACGCCTCGAGCGGCTCGCCCTTCGTGGTGCCGTCGGCGTCGGCTAAGGCCGGCGTGCTGGCGATGACGCGCTCGCTCGCGGTCGAGTGGGCGCATCACCATATCCGCTTAAACGCCATCGCGCCCGGCCCGTTTCCCACCGAGGGCGCCTGGTCGCGGCTGGTGCCCTCGCCGGAGATCGAGCGCAGTTGGCTGCAGCAGCAGCCGATGGGACGCTTTGGGCGCCAGGAAGAGTTGGCCAACCTCGCCGCTTTTCTCCTGAGCGACCAAGCCGAGTATATCAACGGCGAATGCATCGCCATCGACGGTGGTCTATCGGCCTGCGGCGCTGGCGGCTTCAGCCACCTGCTCCAGGCCCCGGCCGACTTTTGGAGCGAGTTGGAACGCCGGCGTACCCGCTCAGCCTGAAGGACGCCAATGAGTGCGGCAACCGTTTCGGCAAATCCGCGCCAGCAGCGCCGCTGGCTTCCGGTGGCGGTGGCGGTGGCGGCGGCCGCCGCCCTCGCAGCGCTCTCGATCGACCGCCTCGTCACCCTGGCCGGCTGGGAGCGCGCGCTGGTGTTCGCTCGCGACTTGTTGCCCCCAGCGATCGGCGCCGAAGTGATGACGCTGGCGGCCTACGCCGCGCTCCTCGTTCTGCTCGTCTGGGGACGCGGCCGCCGATGGGGTCTGGCGCTCGCAATCGCCTGGGGAGCGATAACCGCCGGAGCGTGGCTTTGGCCCCACGCCACGAACCTGTGGTACGAACTGGCGTGGCGCCTGCGCTTGTCGAGCGTGTTGCGGCACGTGGTCGTGGTTGCAGGACCGGAGCTGCGGCTGACTCGCTGGCGCGCGGCGCTGGGATTGGCGCTCGCGGTCAGTTCCGCGAAAGCCTTCGCCGATCTCCCGCGCCGCCGGCTCGATCGCGGCGTGCTCGAGGCCGGCGCCTTCTTCGCCGTGTTCTATTTCCTCGCCATCAGGATCGTCGCCAGCTTCCTCGTCGTCCGCTGAGCCGCTTTGGAACTCCGATTAAACGTCGAGGAATACGCGCGCGCTCCAGCCCCGCTCGCTCTGCCGCAGCTCGAATTGGTGCAAGGTCACCGCTTTCACGTAGGTGCGCGCCCGATGCCGCGAACGGTCGAACGGCTCGCCCCAGGCGGTACCGCGCACGCGGCAGGGACCAAGCTCGTTGACCACGAACCGCTTCAGCACCAGCCGCTCCCCGTCGGCCAGCGCCAGGATTTCCGCCAGCCAGTCGTAAAGCAGCAAGTCGCTCTCCCCGCCTTCGGCCCGGATCTCGCGGCTCTCGCGCTCTTCCACACCCTCCAGTTCCCAGGCCAGCGACATCAGCGCCAGTGCCGCGTTGGCAAACAATTCCTCGAGCGTGGCCCCGTGCGCCAGAAATCCGACGTCGGCCGGATGCTCGAGAATCTCGAATGGCGTGTTAGCGGGGTCCATGGCTATGTAGTATTACGATTCTATAATCGACCGTGGGTGCACTCGCAGCCACCGCATGACGAAACCGGCACGGCACCCAGATACCATTGGCAATCGTATTCCAGCCGGGCGGCACCGCAACCAATCTCCCGGCAAAGCAGCCCTGTCATCCTGAGCGGAGCGAAGGATCCCGCAAATGCTGAAACAGGGCGGGCAACGACCACCGCTCCCGCCCGCCTTGACCCTCCTTTTCGGCATCTGCTAGTGTTGCCTTGCGCAGTAGGTTTACGTGTAGCGCTGCCCTTCAGGGCAGCATGACGGGCCTAAAACCCGACGCCACAACGAATGAGTTTGCAGAAATAGGTAATCCTGTTTTCGGAATGCAACGCTAGCTTGGTGTTCCCAGGCGACTCGACCCATGGAGAGTATTCGCGTTACATTGCCGGACGGCAAGGCGGCCGAGGTGCCCAAAGGCACCACCCCGGCCGAAATTGCGGGCAAACTCGCGCCGGAATTGGCTCGCGAAGCCCTCATCGCGCGCACCGACGGCGAGTTGATTGACTTGAACCGGCCGCTGGAGCGCGACACCACTCTGGCGCTTCTCACCGCCCGCGATCCGGAAGTACTTCCCATCTTTCGTCATTCCGCGGCCCACCTGATGGCCGCCGCGGTGGCCGAACTCTATCCCGAAGTGAAATTCGGCATCGGCCCGCCCATCGAGTACGGCTTTTTCTACGAATTCCAGCGCCCCGAACCCTTCACCCCCGCCGATCTCGAACGAATCGAAGCCAAAATGCGGGAATTGTCGGGGAGCGACCTGCCCAACCAGCGGCGGCTGGTGTCGAAACCGGAGGCGCTCCGGCTGTACCGCGAGGCAAGCCAGCCATTCAAGTGCGAGTTAGTGGAGGAAAAAGCCCAGGAGCCGCTGGTTTCCCTCTATAGCACCGGTAAATTCATCGATTTCTGCCGGGGACCGCACGTGCCTTCCACCGGGCGCATCCGCGCGTTCAAGGTGATGAACGTCTCGGGAGCCTACTGGAAAGGGCGGGAAGGCAATCCGCAGATGCAGCGGGTGTACGCCGCCTGTTTCCCCACCCAGGAAGAGCTGGATGACTATCTCCACCGGCTCGAGGAAGCCAGGCGCCGCGACCACCGCCGGCTGGGCAAGGATCTCGAGCTTTTCACGGTCAACGACCTGGTGGGCGCGGGGCTGCCCCTATGGCTGCCGAAGGGCGCCACCATTCGCCGGCTGCTCGAAGAGTATATTCTCGAACGGGAGCGCCAGGCCGGCTACATGCACGTCTACACTCCGGACCTCGCCAAAGTCGAGTTGTACGAGCGCTCCGGCCATTGGGCCCACTTCCACGAGGATATGTTCCCGCCGATGGAGCTCGAAACCGAGCGGATGGTGTTGCGGCCGATGAATTGCCCGCATCATATCCTGATTTACGAATCGAAAATGCACAGTTACCGCGACCTGCCGGTGCGTATCGCCGAACTGGGAAAGATGTACCGCTACGAACGCTCCGGCGTTCTCAGCGGTTTGAGCCGGGTCCGCTGCATGACGCTCAACGACGCCCACATTTTCTGCGCTCCGGAACAGATCAAAGAAGAATTTGCCGGCGTGATGCGCCTGGTCGAGCAGGCGTACCGCGACCTCGGCATCCGGCAATACAATTACCGGCTGTCGCTGCGCGACCCCGCTAATAAAGCCAAGTACGCCGATAACGACCCGATGTGGGAATTGGCCGAGCGGGTGCTCCGCGAAGCGATGAATTCCCTGGGCCTGCCCTACACCGAAGCCCCCGGCGAAGCCGCCTTTTACGGCCCGAAACTCGATATCCAGCTTGCCGACGTCATGGGCCACCAGGAAACCTATTCCACTATACAGATTGATTTCCACCTGCCGAACCAGTTCAACCTGAAGTACATCGGCGCCGACGGCCACGAGCACCGGCCGGTGATGATTCACCGCGGCGTCATCAGCACGATGGAACGCATGGTTTCTTATTTGATCGAATTGTACGCCGGCGCCTTTCCGCTGTGGCTGGCTCCGGTTCAGGCGCACCTGCTGCCGATCACCGAACGCCAGAACGCCTACGCCGCCGAAGTGCTGGGAAAGTTCTCGGCCGCCGGCTTCCGCGTCCATCTCGACGACCGCAACGAAAAGCTCCAGGCCAAAATCCGCGACGCCCAGATGCAGAAGATCCCCTATATGCTGATCCTCGGCGCCAAGGAAGCCGCGGCAGGCGCGGTTGCCGTCCGTCACCGCTCCCGGGGCGACCTGGGCCCGAAACCGCTCGAGGAGGTGCTGGCGGAATTGGCGCGGGAAAACGCCTCCCGCGGGACCTCCGAGGCGGTTGGGGGCGGCGGGGCGTGAGCCGGGGCTGTGCTATACTTTGCGGGCAATGGTCGGTCGATCGACAGGAACCATCCGCATGACCGCGACCGGGCTTCGATGACCCTCCCGGAGGTGACTTCCCATCTTTGACCGGAACCGGCGTGTGCCCATCGGGCCACGCATCCGCATCAACGAGTACATCCGGGCGCGTGAAGTGCGCGTGATCGACGACGAGGGAAACCAGTTGGGCGTGATGCAGCCCCTCGAGGCCCTCCGCCTGGCCCGGCAGTCGACGCTGGACCTGGTCGAGATCGTGCCCAATTCCGATCCCCCGGTCTGCAAGATCACCGATTACGGACGCTACCTGTACCAGCTCAACAAAAAGGCGCACGAGCAGCGCAAGCACCAGAAGGGCCACCAAATCAAGGAAGTGAAGTTCCGGCCGATGACCGCCGAGCATGATTACCAGGTGCGGAAAAATCAAATCATCCGTTTCCTGGAAGAAGGCTACAAGGTGAAGGCGATGATTTTCCATCGCGGGCGCGAAATGGCCCACCAGGACGTGGGTCGCTCCAAGATGGAGCGCCTGCTCAAAGACATCGGCGAGTTTGCCCAGGTGGAAATCTCGCCGCGGATGGAAGCGAACATCCTGCTGGCGCTGCTGGCGCCGAAACGAGGCGCGACGAAGGTGGTTTCCGCCGGCGCGCCGCCGCCCGGCGCCTGACCGAGGAGTCTATGGCCAAGAAACTGAAGATGAAAACCAAACGCGGAGCCGCAAAGCGGTTCCGGGTGACGGCGTCGGGCAAGTACATGCGCGGCCATTCGGGCAAACGCCACTTGCTGGGCACCAAGCCGTCCAAACGCACCCGGCGGCTGCGCAAGAGCGCCGCCGTCAACCCGGCCGACGTCCCGAGCGTCCGGCGAATGCTGCCGTACTCCCGCTGACTGCGCACCCAGTCATCGGCCCGAACCCCATTCGGAGAGACCAGTCATGCCTCGAGTGAAGCGTGGTACCAAGCGCCGCGCCCGGCGCAAGAAGCTGCTGAAGCACACCAAGGGCTTCTTCCTTACCAAGAGCAAGCTCTACCGCTCGGCCAAGGAAGCCCGCGAGCGGTCCCTGCGCTACAGTTTCCGCGATCGCCGCAACCGCAAACGCCAGTTTCGCCGGCTCTGGATCCAGCGGATCGGCGCCGCCGCTCGCCTGAACGGGTTGAGCTACAACACCTTCATCGGCGGCCTCAAGCGCGCCAAAATCGATCTCGACCGCAAGCTGCTGGCCGACATGGCCGTCACCGACGCCGCCGCCTTCGCCGAACTCGCCAAACAGGCCCGCGCCGCCCTGCCAGCGCCCGCGGCGTAGCCCCTCGCAAGCCACCAAGCCCCGCAAGCAGGCCTTGTCATCCCGAACCCGGTCGCCCGCCTTTGGCGAACGGTGGTGAGGGATCTGCTGTTGCTCTCGCTGCCTATGGGACCCCCCCAACTGCCTACCCAATCTCCGGCTCCTACGTTGCCACGCAAGAGCCCATTCGTCCCTTCGCCGGCCGACGCCTTGCTATAATCAATCCCCTTTTCCGGACGCATTGTTCCACCCACGAGCGAACGATGCCGCTGAACTTGCACATGGTTGGGCAAACACTCGAAGAGTTGGGAGCGACGACGCCCGAGCGCGTCGCCGAGCTGTTCGCCGCCGTGCGCGCGGAATTCGATGCCAGGGTCCGCGAAGCCGGGGACGAAGCTTCTTGGAAAAAGCTGCGGGACGGCTGGCTGGGCCGCCGCTCGGGTGTGTTGTCGCTGCTCACCGATCGCTGGCTCAAACCGGCCCCCGCGGCGGTGAAACCAGCGGTGGGGCGCGGCCTGAACGAACTGCGGGCGCGCGTGGAACAGGTCCTCGAGAGCCGGCGCGTCGGGATCGAGTCGCAGGCGCCCTCGCGCGCCCCTGCCGCCGAGCGCGTCGATCTGTCGCTCCCCGGCGTGGCTCGCGGGGTGGGCACGCGCCACCTGGTGCGGCAAACGCTCGACGAAATCGGCCAGGTGTTCCTCCGGCTAGGCTATGCGATTGTCGAGGGGCCAGAGATCGAAACGCCCTACTACAATTTCGAAGCGCTCAACATGCCCGAATTTCATCCGGCGCGGGACATGTGGGACACCTTCTACGTCGACGCGCCGCCAGGCGCACCCGCCGCGTTGCTGCTCCGCACCCACACCTCGCCGATGCAGATCCGCACGATGCAGCGTCAGCCGCCCCCGGTGCGGGTGATTGTTCCCGGCAAGGTGTATCGCCGGG
Source organism: Candidatus Acidiferrales bacterium (assembly GCA_035946455.1). GTDB lineage: Bacteria > Acidobacteriota > Terriglobia > Acidiferrales > UBA7541 > JAKASX01. Next base: position 34,176 of record DASYZK010000013.1, read on the forward strand.
ACAATCCCGACGCCAGCCACCTGTTCATGTTCCACCAAGTCGAGGGCCTCGCCGTCGATTGCGACCTCACCTTCGCCGATTTCAAGGGCACCATCGAGTTTTTCGTGCGCGAATTCCTGGGCGCGCGGGCGCGCACCCGCCTGCGCCCCAGCTATTTCCCGTTCACCGAGCCTTCGGCCGAAGTCGACGCCACCTGCATCGTGTGCTCCGGCGCCGGCTGCCGCACCTGCAAGCAAACCGGCTGGATCGAGTTGATGGGCGCGGGGATGGTGGACCCGGCGGTTTACGGGTTCGTCGGCTACGACCCGAAGAAAATCTGCGGCTTCGCCTTCGGCATGGGCGTCGAGCGGCTGGCGATGCTGAAATACGGAATCGACGACATTCAGCTTCTGGTCCAAAACGACGTGCGCTTCCTCCGCCAGTTCCCCTAGCGCGCGCAGAAGGCTTGTGGGGCCTCCCGGAGGTCCGAAACGGGAATCGCAGCGTATGGCCTTCGAAAAGACAATCCGGAGAATGACTGAACTCCCCTGTGCCGCGTCAGCCCACGGACGGCCACGGCTTCAGTGGCACAGGCTTCAGCCTGTGCGCCCCTCCAGTGGGAAACGAGCGTGAGAGTCCTCTACGATTGGCTGAAGGAATTCGTCAGCTTCACCGCGTCACCCGCCGAATTGCGCGAGCGGCTTTCGCTGGCCGGCATCGCCATCGACGCGGTCGAGGATTCGCCCGTGGGACCGGTCTTCGACGCCGACTTGACCTCGAACCGCCCCGACGCCTTGAGCCACCGCGGCATCGCCCGGGAAATCGCCGCCCTCTACCGCGCCGAACTCAAGCCGCTCGTCCTGCGCCTGGCCGAAGCCGCCGAGGACGCCGCCTCGGTAACCAGCGTCGCCATCGATTCGCCCGAGCTGTGCGGTCGCTTCACCGCCCGAGTCATCCGCGGCGTCGCCGTCGGCCCGTCGCCCGATTGGCTCCGCAAGCGCCTCCAGGCTCTCGGCCAGCCATCCATCAATAACATCGTCGATGTCACCAACTACGTCATGCTCGAGCTGGGCCATCCGCTCCATGCTTTCGATTTCCACCGCCTCGCCGAGCGCCGCATCGTCGTTCGCCGCGCTCGCGCCGGTGAGACACTGCGCACGCTCGACGGCGTCGACCGGAAACTGACCCGCGAAATGTGCGTTATCGCCGACGCCGCCCGCGCCGTCGGCATCGGCGGAGTGATGGGCGGCCAAGCCAGCGAAATCCATTCCGGCACGAACGCCGTTCTTCTGGAATCCGCCTGGTTCGATCCGGTATCGATTCGGAAGACGTCGAAGGCGCTGGGCCTGCGCACCGAAGCCTCGCTGCGGTTCGGCCGGGGCGGCGATCCCGAAATGGCGGAGCTGGCCTCGCGCCGCGCCGCCGCCCTGATCGTCGAGCTGGCGGGCGGCGAAGCTCTTGCCGGGGTGATCGACGTTTATCCCCGCCCGCTCGAGCCGCTCGCCATCGAATTGAATTCCGCGGAAATCCTCCGCGTGCTGGGCGCCGCAGTGCCCGGCCGGGAAGTGGAATCGATTCTGAAGGCGCTTGGCTTCGAACCCGAGCCGGTTGGCGACGGCCGCTGGCGCTGCCGCCGGCCGAGTTGGCGGCTCGACGTCTCCCGCGAAATCGATCTGGTGGAGGAAATCGCCCGCCACTACGGCTACGATCGCTTCCCTTCGCGCCTGCCTGCCGCCCGCCAGCCGGCCCAGCCCCTGCCGCGCGCCGATTTGCGTGAGCGGCTGCGCGCGCGCCTGGTCGGGCTCGGCTACCAGGAATTCATCGCCATCACCCTGGTCGATCCCGCGCTCGACGAACGGTTCCGTCCGGCGGACGCCGCGCCCGTCCGCTTGGCGAACCCGCTGGCCGAGGACGCCTCGACGCTGCGCTCTACCGGCACGATCGGCCTTGTCGCCGCGCTCGAATGGAATTTGAATCGCGGCCAGCGCAATTTGCGCCTGTTTGAAATCGGCAGCCGCTACCGCCTTGCTCCCTCGGGCAAGCCGGTGGAAACCGCAGTTTTGACTCTCGGGCTCACCGGCTTCGCCCGCGAGAAAACGATGTACGAGCCGGCGCGTGAATTCGGTTTCGAAGACCTGAAAGGCGATCTCGACGCGCTCGGCGAGTTGTGCGGCGGACTCGCCTGGCAGCCTGGCGGGCCGCCCTGGCTCAATCCTGCGCGCGCGGCGCGGCTGCGTTTGTCGCTGGACGTGGTGGGCGCCGAAGTGGGCTTCGCCGGCGAACTCGGTCGGCGGCTTTCCGAAACGCTGAAGCTGCGGCAGCCGGTTTTCCTCGCCGAACTCGACCTCGAGCCGATCCTCGAAGCCGTCGAGCGCGCTCGCGGCCGCTCCCGTTGCCGGCCGATTCCCCGCCTGCCCGCCGTCGAGCGCGATTTCTCACTGCTCCTGCCCGAAGCGGCGACGTTCGCCCAGGTGCGCGAGGCCATTGCCGCCGCCGGAGTCGCCGAGTTGGTTTACACCGAGCCGGTGGATTTGTACCGCGGCAGCCAGGTTCCCGCCGGGAAGTATTCCCTGCTCGTCCGCGTGCGCTTCGAGAGAGCGGAGGAAAGCTTCACCGAGTCGCAACTGGCCGAATTCAGCGCCCGCATCGTCGCCAG